>NZ_JBEZYG010000002.1:82849-629720 GCF_040638385.1 Streptomyces sp. NPDC026589 | reverse complement strand
CACACATCACGAGAGCGGAACAACCGGTCGGAATAAGACCCGTTGTTCTCAGCGTCCTCGCTGTGTTATTGCCTACCGGTCACCGAAGTGAACCCATAGGACTTTCAAAGGAACCACCAACCTGCCGAAGCAGGCCGGGGTATCAACATATCTGGCGTTGACTTTTGGCACGCTGTTGAGTTCTCAAGGAACGGACGCTTCCTTCGGTCCCGTTTCACCGGGGCCCTCCGGGCGCTTCCCTTCGTTTACTTCTTTGTCTTGCTGTCCTGCTGTCTTGCGTTTCCGACTCTATCAGACTCTTTCGTGTCCGATTCCCGGTCGAAGCGGGTCTCACATCTCGCTTTCCAGGTCCTCCGCTTTCGCGTTCTCCCTTTCCGGCGAGTCCGACTTTACCAGACTCTTTTTCGTTCCGTTTCCGGTCCGAATTTGATTTCTGATGGCCTGCGGAGTGGCCTTGCCTTTCGGCGTGTTCACTACGTTAGCCGATTCTCTTGGCAACTCATAATCGAGTCGATAGAGCGAATACGGCATGCCGAATTCACACCCGCCAGGGTGAGTCGTAGGTAGTGGTTTGGTCGCTTCGAGTGGCTCGGCCCGGTCCGATGGACTGTGCCGATATCTGTACCCGTGTCAAGCGGCTCGGACTACATTAGGCGTCTGCCGAGAGTGCGTCAAGTTGCCTTGGTGCTCGGCCGACGGCGCGGTGCGTGGGCGCGGTACGGGCTCACCGTGGGGTCTCCCTCGATCCAGAAGCGCCACGGCTGGTGGGCGCCGTCGCCGCCCACCCCTGTCCGGGGGCCGCTGCGTACGAGGGCGCGCGGCGGCGGGGTGCCGTGCAGTACGGACAGGGCCGAAGCGGGGCCGCCGAAGAGATCGCTGCCGTCCAGGGCACGGTCCACATCAAGGGCGGTGGCGAGCCGGGCCGGGCCTTTGGCCAGTTCCTTGTCATTACGGGCCGAGAGACGTCGGTCGCGGGCCAGCGCGGCGCCGACGTCGATCTCGCCCGCCCGGAGCAGAACCCCGCTCGCACGGCCTTCCGGGCCGCAGACCAGGTTGAGGCAGTGCCACATCCCGTACGTGAAGTAGACGTATGCGTGACCGGGCGGGCCGAACATCACGCTGTTGCGCGCGGTGCGGCCCCGGAAGGCGTGCGATCCGGGGTCGACCTCGCCCGCGTACGCCTCCACCTCGGTCAGGCGCAGCTCGATCGTGCCCGCCGCGCTGCGGCGGACGAGCGTGCGGCCCAGGAGGTCGGGGGCCACTTCCAGTACGGAGCGGTCGAAGAACTGTCGTGTCAGTGGGGCGCGGTCCGGGGTCTTGGTCATGGCGACCGAGGGTACTGGGATCGCGCGGAAGGGAACCGGCTACCGTCGTGGCGCGTATGTAGGGGTCAGAACCTAGAAGGAGTGACTATGGGCTTCAAGCGGCTGCTCGCGAGCATGGGTGCCGGCGGTGCCTCGGTGGAGACCGAGCTCACCGAGGTGAACGTCGTCCCCGGTGGGGTCGTCCAGGGCGAGGTGCGGATCCAGGGCGGTTCGGTCGCCCAGCAGATCGAGGGGCTCTCCGTCGGCCTCCAGGCGCGGGTCGAGGTCGAGGGCGGGGACCAGGAGACCAAGCAGGACATCGAGTTCACCAAGCAGAGCCTCGGGGGCGCCTTCGAGGTGCAGGCGGGCGCGGTGCACGTGGTGCCGTTCGGTCTGGAGATCCCGTGGGAGACGCCGATCACCATGTTCGGCGGCCAGCAGCTGCGGGGGATGAACATCGGGGTGACCACCGAGCTGGAGATCGCCCGCGCGCTGGACTCCGGTGACCTGGACCCGATCAACGTGCACCCGCTGCCGGCGCAGGAGGCCATCCTGGACGCCTTCCGGCAGCTGGGCTTCGGCTTCCGCAGCGCGGACATGGAGCGCGGACACATCCGCGGTACGCGTCAGCGGCTGCCGTTCTACCAGGAGATCGAGTTCGTGCCGCCGACGCAGTACCGCGGTCTGAACCAGGTGGAGCTGACGTTCATCGCCGACGACCGCGAGATGGACGTCGTCCTGGAGATGGACAAGAAGCCGGGGCTGTTCAGCGAGGGCAGCGACTCCTACCGCGCGTTCAAGGTGGGGCTGCAGGACTACCAGCAGACCGACTGGGCCGCTTACCTCAACCAGTGGCTCGCCCAGGTCGGCGGACAGCGCAACTGGAGCTAGGGCCTGGAGGAGGGCACCGCCCCCTAGAGTCGGGTGGGAAGGCAGACGAACCGATACAGGAGAGGTGCGAGACGTGACCGAGCCGAAGAGGGCCCCGCTGCCGCACGACTTCCATCCGGAGGTCCCGGCGTTCACCGTGGTGAGCGACGACCTGGCGCCGGGGGCTGTGCTGGGCGATGCCCAGGTGCTTGCGGGCGGGAACACTTCGCCGCAGCTGCGGTGGGAGGGTTTCCCCGAAGGGACCAGGAGCTTCGCCGTGACGTGCTTCGACCCGGATGCCCCGACGGGCAGCGGGTTCTGGCACTGGGTGCTCTTCGACGTCCCGGCCTCGGTGACGGAGCTTCCGGCCGGTGCGGGCAGCGGAAGGTTCGAGGGGCTGCCCGGAGGGGCCGTCCAGGCCCGCAACGACTACGGCTCCAAGGATTTCGGGGGTGCCGCGCCGCCGCCCGGGGAGAACCACCGCTATGTGTTCACCGTGTACGCGGTGGACACCGAGAAGCTCGGCATCGACAGCGACGCGTCTCCCGCCGTGGCCGGATTCAATCTCCGGTTCCACACACTGGGGCGTGCTCAGCTGATCGGTGAGTACGAGGCTCCTTCCGGCGATTAGTTCGTCTGCTGTTTGCCCTGCTCTGGTCTTGGAGAGATCAGAGCAGGGCATTTTTTATTGCGTTGTCCATCGCGGCCTGCCCAGCCAGAGTTGATCCGGGCCTGCCAGGGGGCGGGCGGCACACGGGAGGTGGGCAGGATGCGTGACACGCTGGTTCTCAACGCGAGCTTCGAGCCGCTGTCGACAGTGACGCTGAACCGTGCGGTGGTCCTGATCCTGACGGACAAGGCCGTCGTCGAGCAGTCGCATCCCGAGCTCCGTATGCGTGGTGCCGCCGTGGACATTCCGGTGCCCCGGGTGATCCGGCTCTGCCGGTACGTACGGGTGCCGTTCCGAAGACAGGCGCCGTGGTCCAGAAGGGGTGTGCTGATACGGGACCAGCACCGGTGCGCGTACTGCGGGCGGCGGGCGTCCACCGTCGACCATGTGGTGCCGCGCGCCCAGGGCGGGCAGGACACCTGGCTGAACACGGTGGCCTCCTGTGCCGAGGACAACCACCGCAAGGCCGCCCGGACGCCGGACCAGGCGGGGATGCCGCTGCTGAGGCAGCCGTTCGTCCCCTCCCCCGCCGAGGCGATGCTGCTGGCGATGGGGTCCGGCGACCGCTCGGCGCTGCCGGAGTGGCTGGACCGGGCAGCGGCGGCGTAGAGCGCCGGAGTGATCGTCCGACGCGGCCGCTGGGAGCCGTGACGTAGTCGGCGTACGTCGGGTGGTGTATCCGTGGGCCCGCCCCTGTGGGCGGGCCCACGTACGTCAGCGGAGCAGCAGTTGGATGATGGCCATCGTGCCGACGGCGACGATGAGGGCGCGCAGGACGGTGGGGCTCAGCCGGCGGCCGACCTTGGCGCCTATCTGGCCGCCGATGGCCGAGCCGACCGCGATGAGGACGACGGCGGTCCAGTCGAAGTGGGCCATGAAGAGGAAGAACAGCGCGGCGATGGTGTTGACCACGGCCGCCAGGACGTTCTTGACGGCGTTGAGGCGCTGCATGGTGTCGTCGAGCAGCATGCCCATCAACGACAGGTAGATGATCCCCTGGGCGGCGGTGAAGTAGCCGCCGTAGACGCTGGCGAGCATCAGGCCGGTGAACAGGAGTGGACCGCCGTCGGTGCGGGGCGTGGCACCGGTGCGTTCGCGGCGCCGCTGGACGGCTTTGCTGATGCGTGGTTGCAGGATCACCAGGACGAGGGCCAGGGCGACCAGGACCGGGACGATCGTCTCGAAGGCGGTGGAGGGCAGGGCGAGGAGCAGGGTGGCCCCGCAGAGGCCGCCGATCGCCGCGCCGACACTCAGTTTGAGGATGCGTCGGCGCTGTCCGGCGAGTTCCTTGCGGTAGCCGATGGCCCCGCTGATGGAGCCGGGGATGAGACCCAGCGCGTTGGACACGGTCGCGGTGACCGGCGGGAGGCCGGTGGCGAGCAAGACGGGGAAGGTGATCAGCGTGCCCGAGCCGACGATCGTGTTGATCGTGCCCGCTCCGACGCCGGCCGCGAAGACGGCGAGTATTTCCCAGATGGACAAGGCCATCTCCTTCGTTGGTCAGTGACGCCTCCCCGCCATGAAGGTCGAGGGGCCTCACTGATCATGCACGAAAGGGCTTTCGGGTCAGGAGACCGGGGGTTCCTCGCGTCGTTCCACCGCCGGGGCGGGGATGGAGCCGTGACCGTTTCCGCCGCCGTTGCCGCCATTGCCGCCATTGCCGTTGCCGCCGTTGCCGTTGCCGCCATTGCCGCCGGTGTTGAAGCCGGGCATGCCACCACCGACGTTCCCGAAGGCTCCGCTGAGGCCCTTGAGCGCGTCGCCGATCTCGCTGGGCACGATCCAGAGCTTGTTGGCGTCGCCCTCGGCGATCTTCGGGAGCATCTGGAGGTACTGGTACGAGAGGAGCTTCTGGTCCGGGTCTCCGGCGTGGATGGCCTCGAAGACCGTGCGGACGGCCTGGGCTTCGCCTTCGGCGCGCAGGGCCGCCGCCTTGGACTCGCCTTCGGCCCGCAGGATCGCGGACTGCTTCTCGCCCTCGGCGGTGAGGATCTGGGACTGCCTGATGCCCTCGGCGGTGAGGATCGCGGCGCGCTTGTCGCGGTCGGCGCGCATCTGCTTCTCCATCGAGTCCTGGATGGAGGTCGGCGGCTCGATGGCCTTGAGCTCGACGCGGTTGACGCGGATGCCCCACTTGCCGGTCGCTTCGTCGAGGACTCCGCGCAGGGCGGCGTTGATCTCCTCACGGGAGGTGAGGGTCCGCTCCAGGTCCATGCCGCCGATGATGTTACGGAGGGTGGTGACGGTGAGCTGCTCGATCGCCTGGATGTAGCTGGCGACTTCGTAGGTCGCGGCGCGGGCGTCGGTGACCTGGTAGTAGATGACGGTGTCGATGTTGACTACCAGGTTGTCCTGGGTGATCACCGGTTGCGGCGGGAAGGGCACCACCTGTTCACGGAGGTCGATCCGGTTGCGGATCGAGTCGATGAACGGGACGACGATGTTCAGGCCCGCGTTCAGGGTGCGGGTGTAGCGGCCGAACCGCTCCACGATGGCGGCGCTGGCCTGCGGGATGACCTGAATCGTCTTGATCAGGGCGATGAAGACGAGCACCACCAGAATGATCAGAACGATGACGATCGAATTCATGGTGTCTCTCGTGCCCTTCGGTTGGCCGGTGGATCGCGGTGATCGGGGTCGGTTCTCACATGGAGCCGGTGGTCCGTGCGTTGGGGGCCGGTCCAGGTTTTCACGATGATCGACATGATCGACTTCGAGTCTGGCAGACCTGGGCCCGCCCCGTGCACGCTTCGGTCACATGACGACGGCCGTCGCTCCGTCGATGTCCACGACATCGACCTGGCTGCCGGGGTCGAAGACCTGGTCGGCGTCGAGCGTGCGGGCCGACCAGACCTCACCGGCGAGCTTGATGCGGCCTCCGGAAGCCGATACCCGTTCCAGCACGACCGCCTGACGTCCCTTCAGGGCGTCGATGCCGCTGGCGTGCCCTGCCTGTCCGGCCCGGTGTCTGGCGGCGATCGGGCGCACGACGGCGATCAGCGCGACCGAGACCAGGACGAAGACCAGAACCTGGGCGACGATCCCGCCGCCGAGGGCGGCGACGGCCGATGCGGCCACCGCCCCGACGGCGAACATCCCGAATTCGGGCATCGCGGTCAGGACGAGGGGGATGCCCAGCCCCACCGCGCCGATCAGCCACCACACCCATGCGTCGATGTCCACATGGTCATCGTAGGACTGTTGGTGCGTCACCGACAGGGCGCACGGGTGGCCAACTGCGGTGCACGGCCTGCCGATCGTGGCGCGAGGGCCTGTTTCCACCCGGCGGGAGGGCCGTACGCGGCGGAGTCGGGGTCAGGAGAGCGGGAGGCCGTGGGCGGTGTAGCGGTCGCCGGTGTGCTCGACGATGAGCGGCAGTCCGAAGCAGAGGGAGAGGTTGCGGGAGCTGAGCTCCGTCTCCATGGGGCCGGCCGCGAGGATCTTGCCCTGGCGGATCATCAGGACGTGGGTGAACCCGGGCGCGATCTCCTCGACATGGTGGGTGACCATGATCATGGAGGGGGCGAACGGGTCGCGGGCGAGGCGGCCGAGGCGGCGTACGAGGTCCTCGCGCCCGCCGAGGTCGAGCCCGGCGGCGGGCTCGTCCAGGAGCAGCAGTTCGGGGTCGGTCATCATGGCGCGGGCGATCAGGGTGCGCTTGCGCTCTCCTTCGGAGAGCGTGCCGAACCTGCGGTCCAGGTACGCGGTCATGCCGAGGCGGTCGAGGAAGGCGCGGGCGCGCTCCTCGTCGACGGCTTCGTAGTTCTCGTGCCAGGTGGCGGTCATGCCGTACGCGGCGGTGAGGACCGTCTGCAGCACCGTCTGGCGCTTGGGCAGCTTGTCGGCCATCGCCACGCCCGCCATGCCGATCCGGGGGCGGAGCTCGAAGACGTCGGTGCCGACGCCGCCGAGCTGTTCGCCGAGGATGGTGGCCGTTCCCGTGCTCGGGAAGAGGTAGCTGGAGGCGAGGTTGAGGAGGGTCGTCTTGCCGGCGCCGTTGGGGCCCAGGATGACCCAGCGCTCCCCCTCCTTGACCGACCAGGAGACATCGTCCACCAGAGCGCGTCCGTCGCGGACCACGGATACGTCCACCAGCTCCAGTACATCGCTCATGGCGCGTTGTCTCCCCATGCAGTCTCGTCGATCGTCGCGTGCCGGTGGGCACGGCTCCCAGGGAAAACCTACGCCACCGCGCGAGTGCTTCAGGCGTGAGGGCCGTTCCCAGGCGTTGCCTAGGCTGTCGGCATGCTTGTCGAACCACGTTCAGGGTTGTTGGCCGCTTGGGGAAACGCGCTTCTGGCGGGACTCGTCTCGCCGGACGAGGCGGCCCTCGCGATTGTCGGGGAGGACGCGGTGCACCGCGTCGATGGACTGCCGGGTGAGGCGGGGCCGGTCGGGCTCACGCTGGCGCTCGGCCGGCTGAGGCGGTTGGGGGCGACCGGGTTCCGGGTGGCGCTGCCGGTGCCGGGGCATCCGCTGGGGCTGAGCGGTCCGCCCGATTTCAACGCGCGGGCGCTGGAGGCGGAGGAGGCGGTGGTCGCGTACGGGGTGGCGTACGGGCTGGTGCCGGAGGTCACCGAGGCGGGGCCGGCCGGGGATCTGCACGTCGAGGTGGTGTGGCGGGTGCTGCCGGTACGGGAGGCGCCGCCCGCGGACGTGCCGTCCCTGGGCGAGGCGGAGCGGGAGCTCGCGGAGGCGTTGCGGGATGCGACGGCGGTGCTGTCGCGGCTGGACGTGGCCGGTTCCGGGCCGGTGGCGGAGGCCGCGGTGGACGCGTACCGGGCGCGGGCGGAGCTGGGGCGCGAGGTGCTGGCGCCCGGGTATCCGCCGCGGGCGGTGCGGGTGCTGGAGATGGCGCAGCGGGTGGGGCTGCTGGTCTCGGTGGCGTACGAGAACGGGCACGGCGGGGCGGTGAGCGCGTCGGAGATCGCGGCGCGGGGGGAGGCGTTGCGGCCGGTGGAGCGGGTGGCTCGGCGGGCTCAGGTGGCGGCGTACAACGCGTATGTGGAGGGCGGGGAGGTTCGGCGGTAGGCCCTGCGGCCTTCTGTCCTCAAGCGCCGGACGGGCTGGGGTGACCCCGGGGTGCGGGGGTCCCGGCTCGGGGGTCCCGGCTCGGGGGCCCCGGCCCCGGGGGTTCCGGCTCGGGGGCCCGTCCTCAAGCGCCGGACGGGCTGGGTGCGTATGGGTGCGGCCGGCCCGGCGGGGGCGGGGGTCCCACGGCCCTGGGGGGACGTACAGCTCGGCCCCCCTTGGCGAGGGTTCCGTCCTCAAGCGCCGGACGGGCTGGGTGGGTGCGCCGGGTCAGCTGGGTGGGGCGGCCCCGCGGCGGCGGGGGCCCCACGGCCCTGCGGGGTCGTAGGGCTCCGGGCGCCTTGGCGAGGGGTCCGTCCTCAAACGCCGGACAGGCTGGAGAGGGCCGGGCGGAGTCCGCGGGGCGAAAGCCGGACGGGCCCTTGGGGAAAGGAGGGGCGTCCGGCTTTCGGGAGGGGCTTGGGGGTGGGTCAGTGGTTGAGGCCGAAGTTGCCGAAGGCCGGGTTGAGCAGGCCCACCACGTTGACGGTGTTGCCGACCACGTTCACCGGGACGGCGACGGGAACCTGCGCGAGGTTGCCGCTGGCGACGCCCGGGGAGTGGGTGGCCACGCCATGGGCGTCGGCGCCGCTGTGACCGGTGGCGGAGGCGGCTCCGGCACCGGCGGCGACGAGCCCGCCCGCGATCATGGTGATGGCGGCGGCCTTCTTCAGGTTCTTCACTTCAGGATCCTCCTAGAGAGGCTGCGACAAGCCGTCGCAGCACGCCCTGGAGAACGCCGTACGGCCCGGAAGGATGCGCCGTACGGGTGACATACACACGACAGTATGAACCTCAGTCCGGACGGGAACCTGGGCGGCGCCGACGTCAGCCCGCCGCTCCGTTGCGTACCGCCCACAGTGCCGCCTGGGTTCGGTCGGCTACGTCGAGCTTCATCAGGATGTTCGACACATGCGTCTTGACCGTCTTCTCCGAGAGGACGAACGCACGGGCGATCTCGCGGTTCGAACGTCCGTCCGCGATGAGGCCGAGGACTTCGCGTTCCCGCTCCGTGAGCGTGCTCCCCCGGCCCGTGCCGGGACCCGCGTCGTCCTGGGCGAGCAGCGCTCCCGCGACCTCCGGCTGGAGCAGGACGTGACCGGCGTGGACCGATCGGATCGCCCCGGCCAGGGCGTCCGGGTCGACGTCCTTGTAGACGTAACCGGAGGCTCCGGCGCGCAGGGCGGGGACCACCGTGCGCTGCTCGGTGAAGCTGGTGACGATGAGCACCTTTGCGGGGTTGTCGAGCTCCCGGAGGCGGCGCAGGGCCTCGATGCCGTCGGTGCCGGGCATCTTGATGTCCATCAGCACGATGTCGGGGTGCAGCTCCTCGGTCCGGGCCACGCCCTCCGCACCGTCGGACGCCTCGCCGACGACCTCTATGTCGTCCTGGATCTCCAGGAACGTACGCAGTCCGCGGCGGACCACCTGATGGTCGTCGACCAGCAGCACCCTGATGATCTTGTCAGCCACCGGGGACCTCCATCTCGATCGTGGCGCCCTTGCCGGGCTCCGAGGCAACGGTGAGTCGGCCGCCGACGCTGTTCGCCCGGTGGCGCATGGAGACGAGGCCGAGGTGGCGGCCCGCCCGCCGCACGGCAGTGGGGTCAAAACCCGCCCCGTCGTCGGTGACACGGAGGACGGTGCCGGCGCCGCGCCGGACCAGGGAGACGCGCACGCGCTCCGCACCGGAGTGGCGCAGGGCGTTGTGGAGGGCCTCCTGCGCGACCCGGAGCAGTGCTTCCTCCTGGGCGGCGGGCAGCGCGCGCACTCCGCGGCTCTCGAAGGCGACCTCGGCGGCATGCGCCCGGTCCAGGACCTGGATCTGGGTGCGGAGGGTGGCGATGAGCCCGTCCTCGTCGAGGGCGGCGGGGCGCAGTTCCACGACGGCGGCCCGCAGCTCGTCGACCGCCTCGGCGGCGAGGGCGGCGACCTGCTGGAGCTCGCCCTTGGCGCGGACCGGGTCGCGGTCGACGAGGGCGGTGGCGGCCTGGGCGGTGAGGCGGAGCGAGAACAGCTTCTGGCTGACCGCGTCGTGCAGTTCGTGGGCCAGCCGGGAGCGTTCCTCGGCGATGGTCAGTTCACGGCTGCGCTCGTAGAGGCGGGCGTTGGTGAGCGCGATGGCTGCGTGCTGGGCGAACATCTGGAGCAGTTCCTCGTCCTCGGCGGTGAAGCCGCAGCCGCCCTCGGGCTTGGGGCACAGCTTGTTGGCGAGGAACAGCGCTCCGATGATCTCGTCGCCGTCCGTGATGGGCAGGCCGAGGAAGTCGGACATGTCGGGGTGGGCATCGGGCCAGCCCTCGAAGCGGGGGTCCTTGCGGACGTCGGCGAGGCGCTCGGGCTTCGACTGGTGGAGCATCGCGGCGAGGATGCCGTGCTGGCGGGGCAGCGGGCCGATGGCCTTCCACTGTTCGTCGCTGACGCCGTCGACCACGAACTGGGCGAAGCCGCCGTGGTCGTCCGGGACGCCGAGGGCCGCGTACTGGGCGTCGAGCAGTTCACGGGCGGAGGCGACGATCGTCTTGAGGACGTCGCCCACTTCGAGGTGCCGACTCATCGCGAGGAGCGCGGCACTCACCGCGGCCAGGCCGGACGGTGGGCGATGACTCATGGGATCACCGTACCGGCGAGGGCCGCACGGTCGTATCGGGCCGGGGGCGGTGGTGGAGGTGCGGGTGGCCTAGGTCCTGGCTGCGGGGCCCCTCCGCCGAAGGTCGTAGGACTGCCCGGGCCTGTACGACCTGTCGTCGAAGTACCGGGCCGCCGGGCGAGGCACGGTGCGACCGGGGCTTCCTCCGGTGGGTTCTCGGGGTCTCCCGGCGGAAGCCGACGGTACGAAGGGAGCGCCCACCCTGCCGGTCGCGACGATCACGGGTGGCCGTACCCGGCGTGGGGCGGCTACGGGGCGACGGCCGTGCTGGCGCTCCGAGCGGCTGGGGACGGGGGGCCGGCCGGATCTGGGGGTGACGCCGCGGCGGGACGTGCGGGTGGGGTGGTGGACGGGGTGGTGGACGGGGTGCTGACCGGGCTGGACGAGCCGGAGGCCTCGCACCTGCTGACGCCGCAGGCGGTGGCGGGGCGCGAGGCGCCGCGCCTCGGGTACGACACGGCGCTCCAGGAGCGCCACCTCTGGCACGAGTTCGGGGACGTCCACCTCATCCTGCCGGATGAGAAACGTGACGCTATGAATTGCTCTAGCAACGAACGGTGAGACCGTCACGTCGCCGATGTGAGCCCAGGCATAGGGCCTACGTCACTTACGAACGTACTTAGTGGGCACATAAGGGCGATTTAGACAGGCGCACATGGAGGTCAATTCGGACGAACAGGACCCTCTTCCACTACCCATCTTCGTACGTCACACCTTTGCCACCTGATTTTGCTGCCGCTAAGAATTGCTCTCGTCCCCGACGGAGGTACGCATCACCACCTCCGGTCTCGTCCTCCGTGAGGACACCCTGAGCATTCGAAGAGGTAGCCCTACATGTCTGCGACTCGCATACCCAGCCGTGTCCGTCGTCTGAACAAGGTCCAGAAGATCTCCGTGGCCGGTGTGTCGGCCCTTGGCGTCGCCGCCCTGACCTTCTCGCTCGTCCCGTCGAACGCCGAGGCCGAGATCGCCCCGCAGGCAGCGGCTGCCGCCGCGCCCGTGGCCTTCACCAACGCCGCGGGCTCCGCCCAGGCCAAGACCGTGCAGAACAGCATGCTCGAGCAGCACTCCACCGCCGAGCAGCTGGTGAAGGCCGCCGACGCCGCCAAGGCGAAGGCCGCCGCCGAGACCAAGGCCGCCGCCGCGAAGGCGAAGGCCGCGTCCGAGGCGAAGGCCAAGGCCGCCGCGGACGCCAAGGCGAAGGCGAAGGCCGCCGCCGAAGCGAAGGACAAGGCCGCCAAGGCCAAGGCGGACGCGAAGAAGCGCGGCACCGAGGCCGCGAACCGCTCCACCCCGCGCAAGCCCGTCTACGCGAACAACCTGGACGGCTGGATCCGCGAGGCCATGGCGATCATGAAGAAGGAAGGCATCCCCGGCTCCTACGAGGGGATCCACCGCAACATCATCCGGGAGTCCAGCGGTAACCGCTGGGCCATCAACAACTGGGACATCAACGCCCGGAACGGCATCCCTTCCAAGGGCCTGCTCCAGGTGATCCAGCCGACCTTCGACCGCTACCACGTGGCGGGCACCAAGAAGGACCTGTACGACCCGGTCGCCAACATCGTCGCCGCCTGCAACTACGCGGCCGACCGTTACGGCACCATGGACAACGTCGACAGCGCGTACTGAGCCCGGCCACACAGCTGAGCGCAGCCGTACACATGCCGGAGGCCGGCACCCCCGAGGGGGTGACGGCCTCCGGCATCGTTCCGTACGGGCCCTACTTGCGCATGACCTCGGGCTCGTGGCGGCGCAGCAGCCGGGAGACCGCGACAGCGCAGATGAGGCCGATCACCAGCAGCACGAGGATGTTGATCCCCCACTGGGTCGCCGTCGCCTCCCAGAGCGGGTCCAGGTCGGACGGGTTCTTCGGGTCCCACGGCGGCATCAGGTTGGCCAGGTCCAGCGTGGAACCGGCCGCTGCCACGCCCCAGCGGGAAGGCATCAGCCAGGTGAGCTGCTCCAGGCCGGCCGTCCCGTACACCTGGAAGAGGACTCCGGTGAACACCAGCTGGACGATCGCGAACATCACCAGCAGCGGCATGGTCATCTCGGAGGTCTTGACCAGCGCGGAGATCATCAGGCCGAACATCATCGAGGTGAACCCGAGCGCCACGATGGAGAGGCAGATCTCGACGGCCGGGGGCATGAACAGGCCCTCGGCCGGGAGGTCACGGGCGGCGAAGCAGATGGCGCAGAGGATGACGCTCTGCAGCGCGGTGATCACGCCGAGCACGATCACCTTGGACGCCAGATAGGCCGAGCGGGAGAGGCCGGTGGCCCGTTCCCGTTCGTAGATGACGCGTTCCTTGATCAGTTCTCGTACGGAGCTGGCCGAGGCGGCCAGACAGATGCCGACCGCGAGGATCAGCAGGATCATTCCGGCTTTCCCGTTGAACCGGGTCGGCGGGGTGGGCGCCGCCAGCCCGAACTCCGCCGGAATGACCGCGCTCAGCACACCGATCACCGCGGGCAGCGCCACCATCAGGCCGAGGAATGCCTTGTCGGAGGCGATGACGGAGACGTACCTGCGCACCAGGGTCCACAGCTGCGTGCCCCAGGTCTGCGGCTTCGGCGGGCGCATCTGCTGCGGGGGCGGCATGTTGACCGGCTGGGCCGCGACCGCGTCGATGTCGGCGGCGTACATCTGGTAGTGCTGCGAACCGCGCCAGCGGCCCGCCCAGTCGTAGTCGCGGTAGTTCTCGAAGGCGGAGAAGACGTCGGCCCAGCTGGTGTAGCCGAAGAAGTTCAGCGCTTCCTCCGGCGGACCGAAGTAGGCGACGGAACCGCCGGGGGCCATGACGAGGAGCTTGTCGCAGATCGCCAGCTCGGCGACCGAGTGCGTGACGACGAGTACCGTGCGGCCGTCGTCGGCGAGGCCGCGCAGCAGCTGCATGACATCGCGGTCCATGCCCGGGTCGAGGCCGGAGGTCGGCTCGTCCAGGAAGATCAGCGAGGGCTTGGTGAGCAGCTCCAGGGCGACCGAGACGCGCTTGCGCTGGCCGCCGGAGAGCGACGTGATCTTCTTGTCCTTGTGGATGTCGAGCTTGAGCTCGGCGAGGACCTCGGTGATCCGGGACTGGCGCTCGGCCTCGGTGGTGTCCGCGGGGAAGCGGAGCTTGGCCGCGTACTTGAGGGCCTTGGTGACGGTCAGTTCCTTGTGCAGGATGTCGTCCTGCGGGACCAGACCGATGCGCTGGCGCAGCTCGGCGAACTGCTTGTACAGGTTTCGGTTGTCGTAGAGGACGTCACCCTGGTTGGCGGGCCGGTAGCCGGTGAGCGCCTTGAGCAGAGTGGACTTTCCGGAACCGGACGGGCCGATGACCGCGATCAGCGACTTCTCGGGGACGCCGAAGGAGACGTCCTTGAGGATCTGCTTCCCGCCGTCGACCGTCACCGTCAGGTGGCGGGCGGAGAAGGAGACCTCACCGGTGTCGACGAACTCTTCCAGCCGGTCCCCGACCAGCCGGAACGTCGAGTGGCCGACGCCGACGATGTCGTTCGCGCCGATGAGCGCGGAGCCGGACTTGTGGAGCGGCAGACCGTTGACGTACGTGCCGTTGTGCGAACCGAGGTCGCGGATCTCGAAGCGGCCGTCGGGCGTCGCGTGGAACTCGGCGTGGTTGCGGGAGACCTGGAGGTCGGAGACGACCAGCTCGTTCTCCAGCGCACGACCGATGCGCATGACCCGGCCGAGGGCCAGCTGGTGGAACGTGGTCGGGCTGCGGTCGCCGTAGACCGGCGGCGCCCCCGCGGCGCCGCCCTGTCCCGGTCCGGCCGGGTGCCCGGGGCTCTGCTGGTGCGGCACCTTCTGGTGCGAAGGCTGCTGCTGCGGCGCCTGCGGCTGCTGCTGCCAGGCCTGCTGCGGGGCAGGGGCCTGGTGCTGGGCAGGGGCCTGGTGCTGGGCAGGGGCTTGGTGCTGGGCAGGGGCCTGGTGCGCGGGCGCCTGCTGTCCTTGCCAGCCCACGCCGCCCCCCTGGGGCTGGTGGTGGGGCTGCTGCACGGGTGCCTGCTGAGCACCGGCCGCGTGCCCGCCCGCGACGCCGGCGCCCGCGGCGGAGCTGAGGCTCACCCGGGGCCCGTCGGTGGCGTTGCCCAGATGCAGCACCGAGCCGGGGCCGATTTCCACCTGCTGGATCCGCTGGCCCCGCACGTAGGTGCCATTGGTGCTGCCGTGGTCCTCGATGAACCAACTACGGCCGCTCCAGCTGATCGTGGCATGCCGCCACGACACCCTGGCATCGTCGATCGTCAGGTCACCCTGAGGATCACGTCCCAGGGTGTACGACCTGGACGGATCGAGCGTCCAGGTGTTGCCATTCAATTCCAGTACGAGTTCCGGCACTCCGCGCCCCACTAGTTGTCCCCCGTGTTACCCCCATCGCAGGGAGTCTAGGGATGCTGAACATCGTGGGGAACTATTCCAGGAGCAGTCCCCTATCCGAAAGTCGGGCGGGTGAAGAGCGCGCGGAGACCTGCGCGAACGCCCCGATACCGGGGAGCGAAACAGCCACGGAACGGATGAAGTACGGATGAAGGGCCGGTTACCTCCCAGAGAAGGTTCATCGACCGTATAACGGCGAAAACAAGACGGCTGGTGTGCCCGAGCGCAAGACCCGTACCGGCCAGATCCGCAACGTCCCACGTCCCCGGGCCGAGGCCGCGGGGACCGCCGCTCGGCGCGGCGGACAGCGCCGGGGCGAATTCCGTCCGGCACTCGGGACGGGCGGCCGGAGGAGCCGGTGGGACCGATACGGTGGGAGCACCATGAGCGCATCTCAGCCACCTCAGCCCCTCTCGTCCTCCGAGCCCTCCGGGCCCCGCCGGGTCGACGGCCCCGGAGGCGGGATCCCTCCGGGCGGCGACGCACCCACGCTTCTCGTCAAGATCTTCGGCAAGGACCGTCCCGGCATCACCGCCGGGCTCTTCGACACCCTCGCCGCGTACGCCGTCGACGTCGTGGACATCGAGCAGGTCGTCACCCGGGGCCGCATCGTGCTGTGCGCTCTGGTCACCTCGCCCACCGCGGGCGGGACCACCGAGGGCGATCTGCGGGCGACCGTGCACAGCTGGGCCGACTCCCTGACGCTGCAGGCCGAGATCATCTCCGGTATCGGCGACAACCGCCCCCGCGGTGACGGCCGTTCCCATGTGACGGTGCTGGGACACCCCCTGACCGCGGAGTCGACCGCCGCCATAGCGGCCACCATCACCTCGACCGGCGGGAACATCGACCGTATCTTCCGGCTGGCGAAGTACCCGGTCACCGCCGTCGAGTTCGCGGTCTCGGGGACCGGGACCGCGAAGCTGCGGACCGCGCTGGCGACCGAGGCGGCGGAGATCGGCGTGGACGTCGCGGTGGTCTCGGCCGGGCTGAGCCGCCGGGCTCAGCGGCTGGTGGTCATGGACGTCGACTCCACGCTGATCCAGGACGAGGTGATCGAGCTCTTCGCGGCGCACGCGGGCTGCGAGGAGCAGGTCGCCCGGGTGACCGAGCAGGCGATGCGCGGCGAGCTGGACTTCGAGCAGTCCCTGCACGCCCGGGTCGCGCTGCTGGCCGGTCTGGACACGTCGGTGGTGGACAAGGTCCGCTCCGAGGTACGGCTCACCCCCGGCGCCCGCACCCTGATCCGTACGCTGAAGCGGCTCGGCTACCAGGTCGGCGTCGTCTCCGGCGGCTTCACCCAGGTCACGGACGACCTGAAGGAACGGCTCGGCCTCGACTTCGCCTCGGCCAACACCCTGGAGGTGGTGGACGGCAAGTTCACCGGACGGGTCGTCGGCGAGGTGGTGGACCGGGCGGGCAAGGCCCGGCTACTGCGGAGTTTCGCCGAGCAGGCGGGGGTGCCGCTGGCCCAGACGGTGGCGATCGGGGACGGGGCGAACGATCTCGACATGCTGAACACCGCCGGGCTCGGCGTCGCGTTCAACGCCAAGCCGATGGTCCGCGAGGCGGCGCACACCGCGGTGAACGTGCCGTTCCTGGACACCGTGCTCTACCTGCTGGGCATCACGCGTGAAGAGGTCGAGGCGGCGGACGGTCTCGTCGACTGACGGCCCCGGTCCGCCGCCGCCCCCGGCCGCCGGGTTCCGGAGTCGTACGCGGTCAGCTCGGCCGTACGCGGTCAGCTCGGCCGTACGCGGTCAGCTCGGCCGTACGCGGCAGGGCCCCGACTCGGGGACCTTGGGTTCTGGGCGCCGGGGCCCTGCGCATTCCTGGGTCGAGCGGTACCGGGCGGCGGGGCGTCCGGCGTCCGGTACGGCGCTCAGTCGTTCGGCGTCCAGTACTCGGTGAGCTTGCCGGCCCCGTGCTCCACACTCTTCCAGGAGCCGGGGAACTCGACCACGGCATAGGCGGCGGTGGGGAAGCCGTCCCGGGTCATCCGGGCCAGGGTGTCGCCCTCGGCCGATCCCGAGAGGGCGTCGGCGGCCCCGTGCATCCCGGGGTTGTGGCCGATGACCAGGAGGTTGCGCACCTCGTCCGGGGTCTCGTTGAACAGGGCGATCAGTTCACCGAGGGAGGCCTCGTACAGCCTCTCCTCGTAGACGGTCCGGGGGCGCTGGGAGAATTCATGGACCGCCAGCTTCCAGGTCTCCCGCGTCCTGGCGGCACTGGAGCAGAGGGCCAGATCGAAATCGATGCCGGAATCGGCGAGCCTGCGGCCGGCCACGGGCGCGTCCTTTCGGCCGCGCTCGGCCAGCGGACGCTCATGATCGGAAGCCTGTGACCATTCCGCCTTGGCATGCCGGAGAAGGACGATCCTGCGAGGTGTCTCGACGCTCATACACCTCAGCTTCGCATGAAACGCGGCCTCTGGCGCAGGGTGTTGACGTGCTCGTCCGGGGAGTTGGCGTGCTGGTCCGGGGCTGATTCGCATCAACGGGACAGCAGCTGGAGGGTCCGCTCGATCAGCTGTCCGAGCGCGGGATCGCCGGTGGTGGCGGCCTGGGCCTGTCCGGGGCTGAGGATCATCAGCAGCAGAGCGGCGAACGCGATGGCGGGCAGGGCGACGGCCCACCAGGGCAGTCGGATCTCGACACCGTCCGCGGCCGGTCGGTGGGACCTGGTGTGCGTCGGTGTCGGCATGTCCGCCTCCGTCAAGTCATCGGGTCGTCACCGAAGAACCTACGGACCGGAGGCGGTCGGCCCCATCCGGTGACCCACCCACTTCACCCTGACCCTGGCCCCCTAAGGGAAGGTGGTGCTAGCCCCACCCCTCAGGGTTTCAGGGTCCTCGGGCGACATGTCCGCGGCCATCAGGTCCTCGGGTGTCAAGCCTTCGGGCGTCAGGCCCTCAGGCGTCAGGGCGAGGCGATCGTGGCGATCACACCGATGACGACGGTGATGAGGAGCATCGCCCCGAACACGAGGAGAAGCTTCTTCTGGCCGTTCTGGGGATTCGGATCGAGCACTGGCATGAGGCCAGTGTCGCATCTCAGCATTCGTCCTCGATCGTCCGGTCCCGGCCGGCGAGGATCCCGGCCGCCATCTGGGGAATCATGAGGCCCGCCATCAGCGCGATCGGCAGCCCCCAACCGCCGCTGTGCTGGTAGAGCACGCCGACGAGCAGCGGACCGGGGATCGAGAGCAGGTAGCCGGTGGACTGGGCGAAGGCGGAGAGCCGGACGACGCCCGCGCCGGACCGGGCCCGCATGCCGATCATGGTGAGGGCGAGCGGGAAGGCACAGTTGGCCACGCCGAGGAGCAGGGCCCAGGCCCAGGCGCCGGCGGCGGGGGCGAGATAGAGGCCGCCGTAGCCGATCAGGCCGCACAGGCCGAGGACGACGACGATGGGGCCCTGCTGCTTGAGCCGGGAGGCGACCCGGGGGATGACGAAGGCGAGCGGGACGCCCATGGCCATGGTGACCGCGAGCAGGAGTCCGGCCGTGCCGGCGGAGACCCCGGCGTCGCGGAAGATCTGCGGCATCCAGCCCATGGTGATGTACGCGGCGGTGGCCTGGAGCCCGAAGAAGCAGGCCAGGCCCCACGCGGTACGGCTGCGGGTGATCCGCAGGGCCGGCGCCTCGGTGGGCGCGGTGGCCGGCCCCGGAGCGGGGGCCGGCTGTCCGGGGGCCGGGGTCCGGTCGCGTACTAGGACGATCCAGGGCAGCACCGCCACGGCGGCGAGCACGGCCCAGACGACGAGTCCCGTCTGCCAGTCGCCGCCCAGCGCCCCGGTGACGGGGACGGTCACGGCGGCCGCCAGGGCGGTGCCGAGCGCCAGGGCCATGGAGTAGAGGCCCGTCATGGTGCCGACGCGGTCGGGGAACCAGCGCTTGACGATCACCGGCATCAGGATGTTGCTGACGGCGATGCCCATCAGGGCCAGCGCGCTGGCGGCCAGGAACCCGGCGGTGGAGCCGATGTACGGGCGGATCAGCAGGCCGGCCGCGATGGCGACCATGCCCGCGCAGACCACGGCCCCCGCGCCGAAGCGGCGGGCCAGGCGCGGCGCCATGATTCCGAAGACCGCGAAACAGAGCGGCGGTACGGAGGTGAGGACGCCGGCCACGCTCCCGCTCATGTGCAGCCCCTCGCGGACCTCTTCGAGGAGGGCGCCGAGGCTGGTGATGGCGGGGCGGAGGTTCAGGGCGGCCAGGACGAGTCCCACGGCGATGAGGCGCAGCAGCCAGGGTGCGGGGGCCTCGCCCGCACCGGGGAGCCCCTGGGCGCGGAGCTCGTGGGAGGTGCGCGCGGCGGGGCCGCGGTTCAGGGTCGGGGTCTGCGTCTCGTCGTCCGGCATGAGGCCATCATAGAATCATGGGATGATTGATTGTCCAATCGATCCCCTCCCCTGATCCCCCCCGGGTTTCCTGGGAGAATCCGGCCCCGACCCCCTCTTCGGTCCGGCACCTCCGGGCCGGGCCCCGAGCAAGGAGCATCATGGCGCTGACGTCTCCACGGCGTTCGGCACTCGCCGACCAGGTGATCGCCCAGCTGAGGAATCAGATCACCTCGGGCGAGTGGCCGGTCGGTTCGCGGATTCCGACCGAGCCCGAGCTGGTCGAGCAGCTGGGCGTGGCCCGTAACACCGTCCGCGAGGCCGTGCGGGCCCTCGCGCACAACGGGCTGCTGGACATCCGGCAGGGCTCGGGCACCTATGTGATCGCCACGAGTGAGCTGGCCGGGGTGATGCACCGCAGGTTCGCGGCCGCCGATCCGCGTCATATCGCGGAGCTTCGCTCGACGCTGGAGTCGTCGGCGGCCCGGCTGGCGGCGGCCCGGCGCACCGAGCGGGATCTGCGGCAGCTGGACACGCTGATGGCGCGCCGCGAGGAGGCCTGGGCCTCTGGGGACGCGGAGGCGTTCGTGGCGGCGGACGCGACGCTGCACCTGGCGGTGGTCGCGGCCTCGCACAACGACGTCCTGACCGAGCTCTACGCCGACCTCGGGGATCTCCTGCGCGACTACCTGCGCGGCGACGTGGGTCCCGAGCTGCGGCCGGAGAACCATATGGACCATGGTCGGCTGGTCGAGGCGATCCGGGCCGGGGACGCGGAGACGGCGGCGGCCGAGGCGGCGAGCCACGCGCTGACCTGCCTGCCGGACCGGGTGTAGCGGCGCCCCGGGCCATGTACGGCGAAGCCCTCGCTCGGATCAGACGGGGGCGGGACGGTGGCTGACCCACGCCGTGGCGATCTCTTTCCAGCAGCGGTCCTCCAGGCGTACGGTCCGGCCCGGCTCCACCGCGACCGCCGCCCCGTCCGCGTCGACGTCCCACCAGCGGTCGCATTCGGCGTGCAGCCGGACCAGGTCGGTGGAGGGGTAGGGGTTGTGGCAGTAGGCGACGACCCGGGAGCCCTCGACAGACGTACGGCACTCCGAGCCGGCCGGTTCGGGCTTCGGGGGCTCCGCTTCCGTACCGGAGTCGGCTCCCCTGGCGGCGTGGACCCCCAGGGGTACGGCGAGGGCGGCGACGGCCACCGGCGCGGCCAGGAGGAGACGGGTTCGGCGGCGCGTGGGACGCACGACGATCTCCCTCCCGCAGCCTGACAAGAAGTCCGGTTCCTCCTCATTCTGCGGTGGATCGGCCGACTTTTCGACCGGAGGGGCACCAGGAGGCCACGGACCGTGAACGGCCCCCGGCCGCGCACCGCCTCCGGAGAATCGGGAGGGGGTACGCGGCCGGGGGCCGTCGGGCGGGGTGGTGCGCGGTCAGGCGCCCATCATGTGCACGCCGCTGTCGACGTGGATGATCTCGCCCGTGGTGCGCGGGAAGAAGTCGGAGAGCAGGGCGACGATGCCGCGGCCGGCCGGCTCCGGGTCGTTCATGTCCCAGGCCAGCGGGGCGCGGTTGTTCCAGACGTCGGCCAGCTCCTCGAAGCCCGGGATGGACTTGGCGGCCATGGAGCGGAGCGGTCCGGCGGAGACCAGGTTGCAGCGCAGCCCGTCCTTGCCCAGGTCGCGGGCGAGGTAGCGGGAGGTGGCCTCCAGCGCGGCCTTGGCCGGGCCCATCCAGTCGTACTGCGGCCAGGCGTACTGGGCGTCGAAGGTGAGGCCCACGATCGAGCCGCCCTCGCTCATCAGCGGCTTGCAGGCCATGGCGAGCGACTTCAGCGAGAACGCCGAGACGTGCATCGCGGTGGCGACGGACTCGAACGGCGTGTTGAGGAAGTTGCCGCCGAGCGCGTCCTGCGGCGCGAAGCCGATGGAGTGGACGACGCCGTCCAGGGAGCCGAGCTCCTCGCGCACCAGACCGGCGAGCCGGTCCAGGTGCTCCTGGTTGGTCACGTCCAGCTCGATGACCTTGGCCGGCTTCGGCAGCTTCCTGGCGATGCGCTCGGTCAGGGTGGGGCGGGGGAAGGCCGTCAGGATGACCTCGGCCCCCTGCTCCTGGGCCACCTTCGCGGCGTGGAACGCGATGGACGACTCCATCAGCACCCCGGTGATCAGGATGCGCTTGCCGTCGAGAATTCCGCTCATGGTGATCAGTGACCCATGCCCAATCCGCCGTCAACGGGAATGACGGCTCCAGTGATGTACGACGCGTCGTCGGAGGCGAGGAAGCGCACCGCGGCGGCGATCTCCTCGGGCCGCGCGTAGCGGCCGAGCGGCACCTGGGACACGATGCCCTTGCGCTGCTCCTCGGTGAGCGCCTGGGTCATGTCGGTGTCGACAAAACCGGGGGCGACGACGTTGAAGGTGATGTTCCGCGATCCGAGTTCACGGGCCAGCGACCGGGCGAAGCCGACGAGCCCGGCCTTGGAGGCGGCGTAGTTGGCCTGGCCGGCCGAGCCGAGGAGGCCGACGACGGAGGAGATCAGGACGACACGGCCCTTCTTGGCGCGCAGCATGCCGCGATTGGCGCGCTTGACGACCCGGAAGGTCCCCGTGAGGTTGGTGTCGACGACGGAGGTGAAGTCCTCCTCCGACATCCGCATCAGCAGCTGGTCCTTGGTGATGCCCGCGTTGGCGACCAGCACCTCCACGGGACCGTGCTTCTCCTCGATCTCCTTGTAGGCCTGCTCCACCTGCTCGGCGTCGGTGATGTCGCAGCGGACCGCGAGGACACCCGCGTCGGTGAGCGCCTGGGGCGGCTCTCCGGAACGGTAGGTGATCGCGACCTGGTCGCCGTTGTCGGCGAAGGCGCGGGCGATGGCGAGGCCGATGCCCCGGTTTCCTCCGGTGACGAGAACCGAGCGGCTCAACGGATCACCCTTTCCTTGGCGGTCTGGTACGTCGAAAACCTATCGGTACCGTGCGCCGATCGAGGAATCGGGCCCTGACAGTGGCTTGTCCGGGGTGCTGTTGGATTCCTACAGTCCGCGCGGGTAGGTGGTCGGCCCACGCGTCCTCGATATCCCCCGGTGCGGTCACCCTCCGGCATGGTTCACTGCCGTGGTGTATCGAGAAGGGAACTCCCTGTGCCCCACGAGGTAGATCAGTCATTCCTGGCCCTGCCGTCGCGCGCGCTGGCCGACGCGGCGCTCGCCAGAGCGCGGGCTCTGGGCGCGACCCACGCCGACTTCCGGCTGGAGCGGGTGCGCAGCGCCTCCTGGCGGCTGCGGGACGCCCGGCCGGCCGGCGCGTCGGACAGCACGGACCTCGGGTACGCGGTCCGGGTGGTGCACGGCGGTGCGTGGGGGTTCGCCTCGGGCGTCGACCTGACGATGGACGCCGCCGCGAAGGTGGCCTCGCAGGCCGTCGCGATGGCGAAGCTGTCGGCGAAGGTGATCGCGGCGGCCGGGTCGGACGAGAGGGTCGAGCTGGCGGACGAGCCGGTGCACGGCGAGCGGACCTGGATCTCGGCGTACGACGTCGACCCCTTCTCCGTACCGGACGAGGAGAAGGCGGCGCTGCTCGCCGAGTGGAGCGGGCGGCTGCTCGGCGCGGAGGGCGTCGCGCATGTGGACGCGTCCCTGATGGCCGTGCACGAGAACAAGTTCTACGCGGACACGGCGGGCACCGTCACCACACAGCAACGGGTGCGGATCCACCCGCAGTTCACCGCCGTCGCGGTGGACGGCACGAGCGGTGAGTTCGACTCGATGCGGACCATCGCGCCGCCTGCGGGCCGGGGCTGGGAGTACCTGACCGGGACCGGCTGGGACTGGAGGGACGAGCTGGAGCGGATCCCCGGGCTGCTGGCGGAGAAGATGCGCGCGCCGAGCGTCGAGGCGGGGACGTACGACCTGGTGGTCGATCCGTCGAACCTGTGGCTGACGATCCACGAGTCGATCGGCCACGCCACCGAGCTGGACCGGGCGCTGGGGTACGAGGCGGCGTACGCCGGGACCTCGTTCGCCACCTTCGACCAGCTGGGCAAGCTGGCGTACGGCTCCGCCGTGATGAACGTGACCGGTGACCGCACCGCCGAGCACGGACTCGCGACGATCGGGTACGACGACGAGGGCGTCGAGGCGCAGTCGTGGGACCTGGTGAAGGACGGCACGCTCGTCGGCTACCAGCTGGACCGCCGCACCGCGAAGCTGACGGGCCTCGGCCGCTCCAACGGCTGCGCGTACGCGGACTCGCCGGGCCACGTCCCCGTACAGCGCATGGCGAACGTGTCCCTGAAGCCGGACCCGGGCGGGCTGTCGACGGAGGATCTGATCGGCGGGGTGGAGCGCGGGATCTATGTGGTCGGCGACCGGTCCTGGTCGATCGACATGCAGCGCTACAACTTCCAGTTCACCGGGCAGCGGTTCTTCCGTATCGAGAACGGGCAGCTGGCCGGGCAGCTGCGCGACGTGGCGTACCAGGCGACGACCACGGACTTCTGGGGCTCGATGGAGAAGGTCGGCGGCCCCCAGACGTACGTCCTCGGCGGCGCGTTCAACTGCGGCAAGGCCCAGCCGGGCCAGGTCGCGGCGGTCTCGCACGGCTGCCCCTCCGCCCTCTTCCGGGGCGTCAACATCCTCAATACGACGCAGGAGGCCGGACGATGAGCCGCGTCAGCAAGCCGTACGAGATCGTCGAGCGGGCTCTGGAACTGTCCACCACGGACGGCCTGGTGGTCATCGCCGACGAGCAGTCCTCCACCAATCTGCGCTGGGCGGGCAACGCGCTCACCACGAACGGGGTGACCCGGGGACGGACCCTGACCGTCATCGCGACCGTGGACGGGGCGAAGGGGACGGCGTCCGGCGTCGTCTCCCGGTCCGCGGTGACCCGGGGCGACCTGGAGCCGCTGGTGCGGGCCGCCGAGGCCGCCGCACGGGGCGCGGATCCGGCGGAGGACGCACAGCCGCTGGTGAGCGGGGCGCCCTCCTCCCCCGACTTCACGAACGCGCCCGCCGAGACCGGCTCGGAGGTCTTCGCCGACTTCGCCCCGGCGCTCGGCGACGCCTTCGCGCGCGCCCGGGCCGGGGGCCGCGAGCTGTACGGCTTCGCGAACCACGAGCTGACCTCCACCTACCTGGGGACGTCGACGGGGCTGCGACTGCGCCACGACCAGCCGAACGGGACGCTGGAGCTGAACGCGAAGTCGCCGGACCGTACGCGCTCCGCGTGGGCGGGCCGGGCGACCCGGGACTTCAAGGACGTCGACCCGGCGGCGATGGACGCGGAGCTGGCGCAGCGGCTGCGCTGGGCGGAGCGGCGCGTCGAGCTGCCCGCCGGCCGGTACGAGACGCTGCTGCCGCCGGCCGCGGTCGCGGACCTGCTGATCTACCAGCTCTGGTCGTCGACCGCGCGGGACGCTGTGGAGGGCCGGACGGTGTTCTCCACGCCGGGCGGCGGTACGCGGCTGGGCGAGACGCTCGCCCCGCTTCCGCTCACCCTGCGCAGCGACCCGCACGCGCCGGGGCTGGAGTCGGCGCCGTTCGTGATCGCCCACTCCTCCGGCGACAGCGGTTCCGTCTTCGACAACGGACTGCCGCTGGCCCCGACGGACTGGGTCAGGGAGGGGAGGCTGGAGCGGCTGACGACGACCCGGCACACGGCGGGCCTGACCGGGCTGCCGGTCGCCCCGGCCATCGACAACCTGCTGCTGGAGGGCGGCGGCGAGCGGTCGCTGGAGGAGATGGTCGCCGCGACGTCCGGGCGGGCGCTGCTGCTGACCTGCCTCTGGTACATCCGCGAGGTGGATCCGGCGACGCTGCTGCTGACGGGGCTGACCCGGGACGGCGTCTATCTGGTCGAGGACGGCGAGGTGGTCGGCGGGGTGAACAACTTCCGCTTCAACGAGTCGCCGGTGGACCTGCTGTCGCGGGCCTCGGAGGCGGGGCGTACGGAGAAGACGCTGCCGCGCGAGTGGGGCGACTGGTTCACCCGGGCCGCGATGCCCGCACTGCGCATCCCGGACTTCAACATGAGCTCGGTCAGCCCGGGGGTGTGACCCGCCTAGGCCCTGTCGTCGGACTCCCGTCTGCCCCACGGCGCCATGCACGCACTCTCGCCGCACCGGGCACCCGCCCGAGTACGTCCAGTACGAGGACGTGAGCCCGGCACGCCGGGAGCACGCACCTGACCCCGCAGGGCCGCCCTCCGGGCGACGACGGGAGATCGACGACAGGACCTAGACTGACACCCAGATCTCTACCAGACATAAGGAGCACAGGAACCGTGACGGACATCGTCGACGAGCTGAAGTGGCGCGGGCTGTTCGCCCAGTCCACTGACGAGGACGCACTGCGCAAGGCTCTCGCGGACGGTCCCGTCACCTTCTATTGCGGTTTCGACCCGACCGCGGCCAGCCTGCATGTGGGGCACCTGGTGCAGGTGCTCACCATGCGTCGGCTCCAGCAGGCCGGGCTGAGGCCGCTCGCCCTGGTGGGGGGCGCGACGGGCCAGATCGGTGACCCGCGGCCCACTGCCGAGCGCACGCTGAACGACCCGGAGACGATCGCCGCCTGGGTGGCCCGGCTGCGCTCGCAGATCGAGCCGTTCCTGTCCTTCGAGGGCGAGAACGCGGCGACGATGGTCAACAACCTGGACTGGACAGCGGGCATGTCCGCGATCGAGTTCCTGCGGGACATCGGCAAGCACTTCCGGGTCAACAAGATGCTCACCAAGGACTCGGTCGCCCGGCGACTGGAGTCGCAGGAGGGCATCAGCTACACGGAGTTCAGCTACCAGCTGCTCCAGGGCATGGACTTCCTGGAGCTGTACCGCCGGCACGGCTGCACCCTTCAGCAGGGCGGCAGCGACCAGTGGGGCAACCTCACCGCGGGCATCGACCTGATCCACCGGCTGGAGCCGGGCGCCACCGTGCACGCGCTGGCGACGCCGCTGATGACGAAGGCGGACGGGACGAAGTTCGGCAAGTCCGAGAGCGGCGCCGTCTGGCTCGATCCGGAGATGACGACGCCGTATGCGTTCTACCAGTTCTGGCTGAACGTGGACGACCGGGACGTCTCGCGCTACCTGCGCATCCTCAGCTTCAAGAGCCGTGAGGAGCTGGAGGAGCTGGAGAAGCTGACCGAGGAGCGGCCGCAGGCCCGCTCGGCGCAGCGCGCGCTGGCCGAGGAGCTGACCACGCTGGTGCACGGCGGTGCGCAGTGCGCCGCGGTCATCGCGGCGTCGAAGGCGCTGTTCGGGCAGGGTGACCTGGCCGAGCTGGACGAGGCGACGCTGAGCGCGGCCCTGTCCGAGGTGCCGGGCGCCACCGTCACCGAGCTGGGGCCGCTGGTGGACCTGCTGGTGGAGGTCGGTCTGGCACCCAGCAAGTCGGGTGCGCGCCGCACGGTCAAGGAGGGCGGCGCGTACGTGAACAACGTGAAGGTCGTCGACGGCGAAGTCGCGCCGGACGCCGGGGAGCTCCTGCACGGGCGCTGGCTGGTGCTGCGCCGGGGCAAGAAGAACCTGGCAGCCGTGGAGGTCGGCCCGGTCGGCTGATCCCTCCCCCGCGTCACAGCGCCGCGGCCGGACACGCGAGGAAAGCGTGCCCGGCCGCGTCGTTGTGTGGCCCCGCCGGGTCAGGTTCGCTGTTTACGGCTGCCGCGGAAGGACTGCCAGGCCATGTCGCCGAGGGCGACGACCGCCACGGCGCCCGCCAGTTGCAGCAGGTGACGGATCCAGTCGATGCCCTTGGTGTCCTCCACACCGATCCAGCCGGCCACGGCGTTGCCGAGGATGCTGCCGAGGATACCGAACACGGCCGTCAGCCAGAGCGGGATGTCCTGTTTGCCCGGCAGGATCGCTCTGGCGAGGACACCCAGCACCAGTCCCACGATGATTGCCCACAACCAGCTCA
Organism: Streptomyces sp. NPDC026589; assembly: GCF_040638385.1. Classification (NCBI taxonomy): domain Bacteria; kingdom Bacillati; phylum Actinomycetota; class Actinomycetes; order Kitasatosporales; family Streptomycetaceae; genus Streptomyces; species Streptomyces sp. NPDC026589. The sequence goes on along the minus strand of NZ_JBEZYG010000002.1, from coordinate 602,516 downwards.
TTTCGCCTCCTCGTGCGGCGCGGAGTGCGCGTCTGTCCAGAGTCGACCCGCCGTCCGGGCGGCGCATGCCCGGTTGGGCCGTCCGGGTGACCCGGCCGTCCACCGCGAACCGCCCGGGCCCTCCTCGTACGGCGTGCCCCGGTCTCCTGCCCGGCCGGTGCCGGGCGTACCGTGGAGGCGGCCCGGTCCGGGAGCGTCCGGCGACGAGATCTGGTGGTGGAGCATGCTGCGGAAGAGCGCGGGTACGGAGGTCATCCGGATCACGGGCGCCCGTCAGGGGCTGACGGACGACGTCCGCGCCCGACAGCGGCGCTATGTGATCTCGATGTCGGTGCGCACGGTGTCGGTGGTACTGGCCGCGGTGCTGTGGAACGTGGAGCGGCATGTGGCGATCGTGGCGCTCGTTCTGGGGGTGCTGCTGCCGTACGTTGCGGTGGTCATCGCCAACGCGGGCCGGGAGAACGTGACTTCACTGCCGACGACGTTCGTGCAGATGCCGCTGCGGCCGGCGGTGGAGGCCGCTCCGATGCCGGGCCAGGCCGAGTCCGGGGACCCCGAGGGGGCGTCCGGCGGGGTCCGGCCGCCGCACGAGCGCACCTGACCAGGGCGCCCCGCGAAGCTCAAGAAAAGCTCAGATCAATCATGACGTTCCGGTGCACCGCACCCTGGTCCCCGTGACATACTTCGAAAGCGCTCCGCATCCCCCGTCGGAGCGACGGACCGACGCCGGGCAGCTCCCCCCGTGGCTGCTCGGCGTCGCCCTTTCTCCGGCCGGGGATGCGTCAGATAGCTCGTGGGGCACCTGACTTGGCTCGGGAAGCTCCTGACTTAGGCTGGGCCACGTGATTTTTCCCGAGACGTCCGCCGAGAGTCCCGCCGGTGCCCCGCTCTGTTCCGCCAAGGGCTGCCGGGCCGCCGCCGTGTGGGTGCTCGCCTGGAACAACCCCAAACTGCACACGCCCGAGCGGCGCAAGACCTGGCTGGCCTGCGACGAGCACCGGGAGCACCTGTCCTCGTTCCTCGGTGTGCGGGGTTTCCTCAAGGACGTCGTGGCGCTGAAGGACTGGGCAGCCGGGGACGGGAAGGAGACCGAGGCCTGATCCCGTGGATCCTCGGAGGGCCTTCAACGCCCCTCCGAACTCCTGATCCTTGGCCCTTCGGTCCCTCGGGGCCGAGGCCCTGATCCTCGGTCCCCCGGGGCTCGGGCGCCTCGGCCTCAGCCGCCGATCGCCGACATCGGGCGGTCGGGCTGCAGGAAGGACGGGTCGTCCAGTCCGGAACCCGCCTTCTTGCCCCACATGGCCGTCTTCCAGAGCTGGGCGATCTCCTCGTCCGGCGCGTCCCCGCGCAGTGCCCCGCGCAGGTCCGTCTCCTCACGGGCGAAAAGGCAGGTGCGGACCTGGCCGTCGGCGGTGAGCCGGGTGCGGTCGCAGGCGCGGCAGAACGGGCGGGTGACGGAGGCGATCACGCCGACGCGGTGCGGCCCGCCGTCGACGGTCCAGCGCTCGGCGGGGGCGGAGCCGCGGGACGCGTCGCCCTCCGCGGTGAGGGTGAAGCGGGTGCGCAGCGAGGCGAGGATGTCCCCGGCGGTGATCATGCCGTCGCGCTTCCAGCCGTGCTGGGCGTCGAGCGGCATCTGCTCGATGAAGCGGAGCTCGTAATCGTGGGCGACGGCCCAGGCGAGCAGCTCGGGGGCCTCGTCGTCGTTGAGCCCCGGCATCAGGACGGAGTTGACCTTCACCGGGGTGAGCCCGGCCTCGCGGGCGGCCGCCAGGCCGTCCAGCACGTCCCTGTGGCGGTCGCGGCGGGTGAGGGTCTTGAAGACGTCGGGGCGCAGGGTGTCCAGCGAGACGTTGACCCGGTCGAGCCCCGCGGCCTTGAGGGCGGTGGCGGTCCGCTTGAGTCCGATGCCGTTGGTCGTGAGCGACATGCGGGGGCGCGGGGTGAGCGCGGCGCACTGCTCGACGATGGAGACGAGGCCGGGACGGAGCAGGGGCTCGCCGCCGGTGAAGCGGACCTCGGTGATGCCGAGCGAGGTGACGGCGATACGGATCAGGCGCACGATCTCGTCGTCGGAGAGCAGCTCGCTCTTGCCGAGCCACTGAAGGCCCTCTTCGGGCATGCAGTAGGTGCAGCGCAGGTTGCACTTGTCGGTGAGTGACACGCGCAGGTCGGTGGCGACCCGGTCGTAGGTGTCGATGAGCACAGTGGGTCCCTCCCCCGGGGTGTCCGCGGTGGTGCGGTCGCTCTGGTGGCCTCTTGTCCTTCCGAGCCTACGTGAGACGTGTGACATCGGGGTGGCTCGTTTGCCACGAGGTGCGGCCGGGCCGCGTCGTAGGACTCTACGACGCGGCCCGGCCGCGGGTGGTGGCGATGAGCCGGAGGGCCCGTCGGCGATGGGCCGAGGGAGGGTCCTCGCGGTGGGCTCAGTGGGCTCCGATGCCGGTGAGGGACTTGACCTCCAGTTCGGCGTACTTGTCCGTGTCGGGCTTCTCCTTGGAGAGCAGCGAGCCGACCCAGCCGAGCAGGAAGCCGAGCGGGATCGAGATCAGGCCGGGGTTCTCCAGCGGGAACCAGGCGAAGTCGACGCTCGGGAACATCGAGCTCGGTTTGGAGGAGACGACCGGCGAGAACAGCACCAGCAGGACGGAGGAGGCGAGGCCTCCGTAGATGGACCAGAGAGCCCCCTGTGTGGTGAAGCGCTTCCAGAAGAGGCTGTAGAGGATCGTGGGCAGGTTGGCGGAGGCGGCGACCGCGAAGGCCAGGGCGACGAGCCCGGCGACGTTCAGGTCGCGGGCGAGTGCGCCGAGGCCGATGGAGACGATGCCGATCGCGACGGTGGCCCAGCGCGCGGCGCGGACCTCTTCCTTCTCGGTGGCCTTCCCCCTGCGGATGACGTTGGCGTAGATGTCGTGCGCGAAGGACGAGGAGGAGGCGAGGGTGAGTCCGGCGACGACGGCGAGGATCGTGGCGAAGGCGACGGCGGAGATCACCGCGAGGAGGATGGCGCCGCCGGTGGATCCGGAGCCGCCGCCGATCTCCAGTGCGGCGAGGGGCGCCGCGGTGTTGCCCGCCTTGTTGGAGGCGATGATGTCGTCCGGCTTGAGGATCGCCGCCGCGCCGAAGCCGAGCACGATCGTCATCAGGTAGAAGGCGCCGATGATGCCGATCGCCCAGTTCACGGACTTACGGGCGGCCTTGGCGGTGGGCACGGTGTAGAAGCGGATCAGGATGTGCGGCAGCCCCGCGGTGCCGAGGACCAGGGCGATGCCGAGTGAGATGAAGTCCAGCTTCGAGATGTTGTCGACGCCGTACTTCAGACCGGGCTCCAGGAAGGCCGCGCCCTTGCCGCTGTTGCTGGCGGCGGTGCCAAGCAGGTCGGAGATGTTGAAGTTGAACTTCAGCAGGATCAGGAAGGTGATGAGCAGGGTGCCCGCGATGAGCAGGACGGCCTTGACCATCTGCACCCAGGTGGTGCCCTTCATTCCGCCGATGGTGACGTAGAGGATCATGAGCACGCCGACCAGGGCGACGATGAGGATCTTCCCGGCGTCGCTGGTGATGCCGAGCAGCAGCGAGACGAGGACGCCCGCGCCGGCCATCTGCGCCAGCAGGTAGAAGATCGAGACGACGATCGTGGATGTGCCGGCGGCAGTACGGACGGGGCGCTGGCGCATCCGGTAGGCGAGGACGTCGCCCATGGTGTAGCGGCCGGAGTTGCGCAGCGGTTCGGCGACCAGGAGCAGGGCGACGAGCCAGGCGACGAGGAAGCCGATGGAGTACAGGAAGCCGTCGTACCCGAAGAGGGCGATGGCTCCGGCGATGCCGAGGAAGGACGCGGCGGACATGTAGTCGCCGGAGACCGCGAGTCCGTTCTGGAATCCGGTGAACTGCCGGCCGCCCGCGTAGAAGTCGGAGGCGCTCTTGGTCTGGCGGCCGGCCCACACGGTGATGAAGAGGGTCGCCACGACGAAGGCGGCGAACAGCGTGATGATCAGCGGCCGGTGCTCGCTCGCTCCCTCGGTGGCGGCGAGCTGGACGGTGGGGTACAGGGCGTGGGCGGCGCTCACAGGTCGGCCTCCATACGGGACTTGATCGCGTCGGCCTTGGGGTCGAGCTGGGTGGCGGCGTGCCGCGAGTAGAGCCAGGCGATGAGGAAGGTGGTGGCGAACTGGGCGAGGCCGAGGACGAGCGCCATGTTGATGTTGCCGACGACCTCGGTGGCCATGAATCCGCCCGCGTAGTTGCAGAGCAGGACGTAGAGCAGGTACCAGGTCACGAAGGCGATGGTCAGGGGGAAGGCGAAGGAGCGGTGGGAGCGGCGCAGGTCGGCGAAGTCCGGGCTCGCCTGCATCGTGACGAACGCCTCGGTGGTGGGCTGGGCGGGGCCGGTGGGCGAACCGCCCTCGGGCGGCGGTGCATCGGTAGCCACGGAATCTCCTCGCGACGCGGGTGCGGTGATCTGGGGGACGGTGGGTGTCAAGGGAAGCCTCGTTACCGACGGGACGGTGATGTGCCTCCTGGACAACGGCACGGAGGGCGCGACGAAGCGGTTCACCGCGTCTTTCGCCTTCCCGGAGGTGCCGCGGTGCGCCCGGTTGCCCGGACGTCACCCGTTCGCATTCAGCCGCACAGGTCACTCTTCGAACTCACTTGCCCGTAAGCGTTGATGCATCGGGATGATCAGCGATAGCTTCACTCGTCATGTACGCGACCGAACACGCCAGGTGTCCGGTCGTTCGGCACGGATGATGTGGAGACCCCATGGCTCATCTGGCATCGAGACGGACCCGCGCACTCGCGGTGCCCGTCGGCCTCGCGCTGACCGCCTCGCTCGGCTTCCTGCCGACGGCGACGGCCACGGCGGCGCCCACCGGGGAGCGGGCCGCCGCGAGTGTGCGGACCGACGGACCGAAGCTGTCCTACGTGGTCAACACCCGGGGCGGGCACGGCACCGTCAAGAACGTCAAGAAGGCGATCGCCAAGGCCGGCGGCACCGTCGTCATCGCCTATGAGCAGATCGGCGTCATCGTCGTCCACTCGCAGAACCCCGCCTTCGGCGAAACGATTCGCCGGGTACGCGGCGTGGAGTCGGCGGGCGCCACCCGCACGAACCCGATCGTGCCGCAGGCCACCAAGGACGTCGGCGCGATAGCGCAGCCGCTCACCGCCGAGCAGGCGGCGGCCGCCGCCGCGGACGCCAAGGCCGGCGAGGACCCGCTGGAGCCCCTCCAGTGGTCGCTGCCCGCGATCAAGGCGGACAAGGCGCACGAGAAGTCGCTGGGCTCGAAGCGTGTGACGGTCGCCGTCATCGACACGGGCGTCGACGACACCCACCCGGACCTCGCCCCGAACTTCGACAGCCGCGCCTCGGCCAACTGCGTGTCGGGCGCTCCGGACACCACCGCCGGCTCCTGGCGTCCGGCGGCGGGCGAGAGTGACCACGGCACGCATGTGGCCGGCACCATCGCCGCGGCGAAGAACGGCGCCGGGGTCACCGGCGTCGCCCCGGGCGTGAAGGTGTCGGGCATCAAGGTGTCGAACCCGGACGGGTTCTTCTACACCGAGGCCGTCGTCTGCGGGTTCCTCTGGGCCGCCGAGCACGGTGTCGAGGTGACCAACAACAGCTACTACACCGACCCGTGGCTGTTCAACTGCAAGAACGACCCGGACCAGGGCGCCCTGGTCGACGCCCTCACCCGCGCCGTGAAGTACGCGGAGCGCAAGGGCACGGTCAATGTCGCGGCGGCGGGGAACTCGCGCCACGACCTGGCGCTCGACGCGATCGAGGACAAGACCAGCCCGAACGACACCGAGACGGTGACGCGGACGATCGACCCGAGCGCGTGCCCGGACATCCCGACCATGCTGCCGGGTGTCGTGACGGTCTCCGCGACGGGTGCGAAGGGTCTGAAGTCCTCGTACTCGAACTACGGCAAGGGCATCATCGACGTGGCCGCTCCGGGCGGTGACTCGACGATCTACCAGACCCCCGAGGCGCCGGCCGTCAACGGGCTGATCCTGTCGACGCTGCCGGGCGGCAAGTTCGGCTACAAGGCCGGTACGTCGATGGCCTCCCCGCACGTCGCGGGTGTCGTGGCGCTGATCAAGTCCCAGCACCCCTACGCCTCGCCGGCCGCGGTGAAGGCGCTGCTGACGCTCCAGGCGGACGCGAAGGCGTGCGGTGAGCCGTACGACATCAACGGTGACGGTGTCATCGACGCGGTCTGCGAGGGCGGCAAGAACTACAACGGCTTCTACGGGGCCGGAGTGGTCGACGCGCTGGACGCGGTGCGCTGGTAGGCACCTGACCGAGCAAGGAGCGAGGGCCCGGGGAGGACGTTCTCCCCGGGCCCTCGCCCCGTGTCGGGCCCTACGGCGTGATGAGCACCTTCAGCGCGGTCCGCTCGTCCATCTCCTTGTAGCCGAGCGGCACTTCGTCCAGGCCGATGGACCGGTCGAAGACGGGCGACGGGTCGATCGTGCCGTCCAGCACGTCGGGGAGCAGCTCCGGTATGTACCGGCGTACGGGGGCGACGCCGCCGCGCAGGGCGATGTTCCGGCCGAACATCGCGCCGAGGTCCACGCCGGCGGCGCTGCCGTGCGGAACGCCCACGTAGCCGATGGAGCCGCCGTCGCGGACGATGCCGAGGGCGGTGCGCATCGACTGCTCGGTGCCGACGGCCTCGATGACGCTGTGCGCGCCCTCGCCCCGGGTCAGTTCGCGGACGGCGGCGAGGGCGGCCTCGCCGCGCTCGGCGACCACGTCGGTCGCGCCGAAGCGGCGGGCGATGTCGGTGCGCGCGGTGTGGCGGCCGAGCGCGATGACGCGCTCCGCGCCGAGCCGCTTGGCGGCGAGCACGCCGCACAGGCCGACCGCGCCGTCACCGACGACCGCGACGGTGCTGCCGGGCCCGACGCCCGCGCCGACGGCGGCGTGGTGGCCGGTGCCCAGGACGTCGGAGAGCGCCAGCAGGGCGGAGAGCAGGCGGTCGTCGGAGGCGGCGGCGGCCGGGAGCTTGACCAGGGTGCCGTCGGCGTGGGGGACGCGGACGGCCTCGCCCTGGCCGCCGTCCGACTGCGCGCCGTCCGGGCCGACCGAGCCCCAGAAGCCGCCCTCGGGGCAGGAGGTGGTGAGGCCCTCGGCACAGTAGGCGCAGGTGCCGTCGGACCAGACGAACGGGGCGACGGCCAGATCGCCCACGGCGAACCCGTTGACGCCGGACCCCGCCTCCTCGACGACGCCGAGGAACTCATGGCCGGTGCGCTGACCGGGCCGCCGGGCCGACTCGCCCCGGTAGGCCCACAGGTCGCTGCCGCAGATGCAGGACCGCAGGACCCTGAGCACCACGTCGGTGGGGTGCTGGATCCCCGGGTCCGGCACCTCCTCGACCCGGATGTCGTGGGGGGCGTGGATGACGGTGGCGCGCATACGTTCGGGGTCCTTGCCGGTCTCAGTTGCTGGTATCCCGTTCACGGTACGCCCCGGTTCGCCCGGTTTCCCCGGCCGGGGGAACCGTGAGCACCCCGAGGGTCAGCAGGGCCTGGGCGGCGATGTAGGTGAGCATGACCCAGAAGTCGGGGGCGGGCGCCTGCGGCCATTCCGCGATGCCGGTGGCGATGAGGGCGTCGGAGATCAGGAAGAGCGCCCCGCCGGCCGCCGCGTACCGGCCGAGCACGCCGGCCCGCCAGGCCACGGCCGTGATCAGCAGGCTGTAGCCGGTCAGCGGGATACGCAGGTCTGCCGGGAGGTCCGGCCAGATCAGCACGAGGAAGACGACCAGGGCGAGGGCGTATCCGGCTCCTGTGGCCAGCGGCGCACGGGCCCGGCCGCGGCCGAACAGCGTCAGGTAGCAGACATGGCCGACCGCGAAGGAGCCCATGCCGAGGAGGAAGGCCAGGTCGTCGTCGGCGAGCAGGAAGACGTCGCCGCCCCACCCGAACAGCAGGGCCGCGACGAGTGGCCGGGGTCCGCCGCGGAGCGCCGCGTACCCGGCGAGCAGCGGCATCAGCAGCGGCTTGGCGACCAGGTGGACGGTCTCGGCACCGGCGATCAGCCCGGCCAGGTCGACGGCGGCGGCGAGGAGGAAGGCGAGGAGCACGGGGCGGGCGAAGCGCTCGGCTCCGCTGGTGTGCGCGGGGCGGGAGTCGGTGGCGCTCACAGGGCGCGTTCCGGGGCGGAGGCCTCCAGGGACACGGGCACCGTCTCTCCGGGCCCGGCCACGGCCCCCGCCTTCGTCGCCGGCTGCCAGCCCGGCCCGCGGAAGACCCGCCCCGCCCGCTCTCTCCAAGAGTCGGCGGCCCGGACGTCCCGGGCGATGGCGGCGTACTCATGGGTCGCGACGCGCAGCGGGTTGTGGGTGGAGATGTTCTTGGTGAGCCCGTAGACGGGCCGCTCGGTCTCGGCCGCGAAGGATCCGAACATCCGGTCCCAGACGATCAGGATCCCGCCGTAGTTGCGGTCCAGGTAGCCGCCTTGGGAGGCGTGGTGGACGCGGTGGTGGGAGGGCGTGTTGAGGACGTACTCGAAGGGGCGCGGGAGCTTGCCGACGCGCTCGGTGTGCACCCAGAACTGGTAGACGAGGTTGGCCGACTGGCAGAACGCCAGCGCCGCCGGGTGCACCCCGCAGGCGATCAGCGGCAGATAGAACGGCCAGACCGTCGCGGAGGTCCAGGGCTGGCGCAGCGCGGTGGTGAGGTTGAACTTCTCGCTGGAGTGGTGGACCACATGGCAGGCCCACAGGATCCGGATCACGTGGTGGCCGCGGTGGGACCAGTAGTAGAAGAAGTCCTGGGCGAGGAGCATCAGCGGGACGGTCCACCACAGCACGGGCACCCGTAGCGGCGTCAGTTCGTGGACACCCATGTAGATCGCCAGGATGGGGATCTTCCACAGCAGGTCGAAGCCCAGGCTGCCGATGCCCATGGTGAGGCTGGTGGCGGTGTCCTTGGTCGCGTACCCGGCGGCGTTCTCGTCCGGGTGAAGGCGGTAGCTGACCATCTCGATCACGGTGAGCAGCACGAAGGCCGGTATTGACCACAGCACGACATCGGGCAGGTTCGGCTCCATGCGAGCACCGTAGGGCCGCGGGTCGGCGAGGGCTAGACGTTGTTACCCACAAGTATGCGAGACCTGGTGTCAGCAGTCTTTGGCACTTTCTGCCAATCAGAGACGCTGCGGGCCCGGCGAGTTGCGCGGCTCCCTGCCGTGCGTCGCCCCCGCCCCGCCCGACCGAATAGGGGACTGTCAGTCATGGCCCGTATTCTCTGTGACCATGCTCGACGACCGCCAGACAGCCGCACCATGGCCGACCGCCTACCCCCAGGGGTACGCGGTCGTCGACGTGGAGACCACCGGACTCGCCCGCGACGACCGGATAGTGTCCGCCGCCGTCTACCGGCTGGACGCCCTGGGCAATGTCGAGGACCACTGGTACACGCTGGTCAACCCGGAGCGGGACCCCGGGCCCGTCTGGATCCACGGGCTGACGAGCGATGTGCTCGAAGGCGCGCCGCTCTTCCCCGACGTGGCCGCCGAGCTGTCGGAGCGGCTCAAGGACCGGGTGCTCGTCGCGCACAACGCGGCGTTCGACTGGTCGATGATCGCCCGGGAGTACGCGCGTGCGTCGGTGATCGCCCCGGTCGAGCACCGGCTGTGCACGATCGCGCTGGCCAAGGAGTTGCGGCTGCCGCTGCCCAACCACAAGCTGGCCTCCCTCGCCGCGCACTTCGGAGTCGTACAGCAGCAGGCCCACCACGCCCTGGACGACGCCCGGGTGCTGGCCGAGGCGTTCCGGCCGAGCCTGCACGCCGCGGCCCGGGGCGGGGTGCGGCTGCCGTTGCTGGAGTGCCGGCCGCTGACCGAGTGGTCCGACTCCCCCGTCACCCCGCGTGTCGGCTACCAGCCCTCCCGGCAGCAGAACAGCTGGCGGCCCTCGCGCAAGCGGCCGGCCTGCCCGTATCCCAATCCGGGGCGGTACGAGAAGGAGAAACCGCTCCAGCAGGGGATGCGGGTGGCCTTCTCCGGGGACACCTCGATCGACCGGGAGCTGCTGGAGGACCGGGCGGTGGAGGCCGGCCTGCACGTGGCGACCAGTGTGTCGCGGCTGACCAGTCTGCTGGTGACCAACGACCCCGACGCCGCCACGTCCAAGACGCAGAAGGCGAAGACCTTCGGGACGCCGATCCTGGAGGAGAGCGCCTTCACCCATCTGCTGCGCGACGTGGCCCCTGCCGGACCGCCTCCGGGGGCGACCTTGCCGCACCAGGCCCCCGCACCGTCATCGGAGTGAACCGGCCACGACTCGCCCGGCAGCCGCTCGCCCCGTGACCGTCGGGCGTCCCACCCTGTGGCGCATGGCACGTTGTGAGGTTTGCGGAAACGACTACGGCATGTCCTTCGAGGTGCACGCGCAGGGCGCGGTGCACGTCTTCGACTGCTTCTCCTGCGCCATCCACCGCATGGCGCCGATCTGCGAGCACTGCCGGGTCCAGGTGATCGGGCAGGGCGTCGAGGTCGACGGGCACTGGTACTGCGGCGCCCACTGCGCCCGCGCCGAAGGGAGGGCGGGCATCGTGGACAAAGTGTGACGGCTCGGACCGCCGCCGGATCGCTCCGGCTCCACCCCTGAGTGCCGCACCCCATGACCCCGGTTGTACGGTCATGGGGTGTACCGCTTCCTGTTGACCCGGCAGTGGGTGATCCTCACCCTGCTCGGCCTCGCGCTGATTCCGACGATGATCGAGCTGGGTTTCTGGCAGTTCCACAAGCACGGACACCGGGTCGAGCAGAACGCGCTGATCTCGCGGAACCTCGACGCGGAGCCGGTCCCGGTCTCCGAGCTCACCTCTCCCGGACACACCGTCCCGCGCTCGGACTACTGGCGGGCGGTCACCGCGACGGGGACGTTCGACACCGAGCACGAGGTGGTCGTCCGCCGCCGGACCTCGGACGACGACCGCATCGGCGTCCACGTCCTGACACCGCTGGACCTCAAGGGCGGCGGCACCGTCCTGGTCAACCGCGGCTGGGTCCCGGCCGCGCCCAACCAGACCGCCTTCCCCGACGTGCCGCCCGCGCCCCGGGGCGAAGTGACCGTCGCCGGCCGCCTCAAGGCGGACGAGACGACCGGCAGCAGCGGCATCAAGGACCTGGCGGGGCTGCCGGACCGGCAGGTGATGCTGATCAACAGCGACCAGCAGTCCCAGCTGCTGTCCCGGACGGTCCTCGGCGGGTACATCGAGCAGACCGCCCCCCGCCCGACGGGTGATCTGCCCGAGCAGATCGCCTCCCCCGACGACAGCTCGATCGGCCCGCACATGGCCTACGCCGTCCAGTGGTGGCTGTTCGTCGCCGCCGTCCCGGTCGGCTGGATCATTCTCGTACGCCGTGAGAAGCGCGACCGTGAGCAGGCCGCGGCCGGGAACGCGACGGCCGACGCCCCCGGACAGCCCGAACCGGCGAGCGCCTGAGGCCTCCGGCGAACCCTCGGGCCCGATGGCTGGTTGACAAGGGCCCGGTTCGGGAAAACGCCAGGCGTGACCCCACGCATCGAGGACTACGCCCTGATCGGCGATCTCCAGACCGCCGCGCTCGTCGGCAGGAACGGTTCCGTCGACTGGCTCTGCCTGCCCCGCTTCGACTCCGGCGCCTGCTTCGCCGCCCTGCTCGGCACCGAGGAGAACGGCCACTGGCGCATCGCGCCCAAGGGGGCCAACCCCTCGGACACCTGCACCCGGCGCGGGTACGCGGGTGACTCCCTGGTCCTGGAGACGTACTGGGAGACGCGGACCGGCACGGTGAAGGTCATCGACTTCATGCCGCAGCGCGACAGGTCGCCGGACCTGATGCGGATCGTCGAGGGCGTCAGCGGCACCGTCGACATGAGTTCGGTACTGCGGCTGCGCTTCGACTTCGGTTCGGTGGTGCCCTGGGTGCGGCGTTCGCACGGCCACCGGGTGGCGGTCGCAGGCCCCGACTCCGTATGGCTGCGCAGCGAACCGCCGGTCAAGACATGGGGCCAGCAGTTCAGCACCTGCTCCTCGTTCACCGTCGCCGAGGGCGAGAGCGTGGCGTTCGTGCTGACCTGGCACCCCTCGCACGCGCCGCGCCCGAAGCTGATCGACCCGCGCAAGGCGCTGAAGCACACCCTCCACGACTGGGCGAAGTGGACCGACGCCTGCACCTACGAGGGCCCCTACCGCGATGCCGTGCTGCGCTCCCTGATCACCCTGAAGGCGCTGACGTACGGCCCGACGGGCGGCATCGTGGCGGCCCCGACCACCTCCCTCCCGGAGGAGATCGGCGGTGTACGGAACTGGGACTACCGCTACTGCTGGCTGCGGGACGCCACACTGACCCTCGGCGCGCTGGTCTCGGCCGGCTATCTGGAGGAGGCGGAGGCCTGGCGGGACTGGCTGCTGCGGGCCGTCGCCGGGGACCCGGCCGACCTCCAGATCATGTACGGGCTGGCGGGCGAGCGGCGGCTTCCCGAGATGGAGCTGCCCTGGCTCGCCGGGTACGAGCACTCCCGGCCCGTACGCATCGGCAACGCGGCGGTCCGTCAGCGTCAGCTCGATGTGTACGGGGAGGTCATCGACGCGCTCCGGCTCGCCCGCGTAGCCGGTCTCGACGACAAGCCCCACGCCTGGAACCTCCAGCTCAGCCTGCTCGGCTTCCTGGAGTCGACCTGGCGCGAGCCGGACGAGGGTCTGTGGGAGATCCGCGGCCCCCGGCGGCACTTCGTGCACTCCAAGGTGATGGCCTGGGTCGCCGCCGACCGGGCGGTGCGCTCGCTGGAGGAGAATCCCGAACTGCCCGGCGACGCCGACCGCTGGCGGGCGATGCGGGACGCCGTGCACGCCGAGGTCTGCGAGAAGGGGTACGACCCCGAGCGGAACACCTTCACCCAGTCCTACGGGTCACGGGAGCTGGACGCCTCGACGCTGCTCATCGTGCGGACCGGGTTCCTGCCGCCGGACGACCCGCGGGTGACCGGCACGGTGGACGCGGTCCGCGCCGAGCTGGGCAGCGACGGGCTGGTCCGTCGCTACAGCACCCAGGGCGTCTCCGTGGACGGACTGCCGGGCGACGAGGGGGCGTTCCTGGCCTGCTCGTTCTGGCTGGTGGACGCGTTGCAGCGGATCGGCAGGCCGGACGAGGCGCGGGAGCTGTTCGAGCATCTGCTGGAGCTGCGCAACGACGTGGGCCTGCTCGCCGAGGAGTACGGCGTGGCGGCGGGGCGGCAGCTGGGCAACTTCCCGCAGGCCTTCAGCCATATCGGTCTGGTGAACTCCGCTGTCGACCTGGCCGGGGAGGACCCGGCAGGATAGGGCCATGGATCTTGGACTGAAGGACCGCGTCTACATCGTCACCGGAGCGACCCGGGGCCTCGGCAACGCCACGGCCCGCTCCCTGGCCGCCGACGGCGCGAAACTGATCATCACCGGAAGGGACGAGAAGTCCGTCGCGGAGGCCGCCGCCGAGCTGGGCCCGGACGCGGTCGGGCTCGCCGCCGACAACGCCGACCCGAGCGCCGCTCAGCGCCTGGTGGACACGGCGCGGGAACGCTTCGGACGGCTCGACGGCATCCTCGTCAGCGTCGGCGGTCCCGCCCCCGGCTTCCTCGCGGACAACACGGACGACCAGTGGCAGACGGCGTTCGAGACGGTGTTCCTGGGGGCGGTACGTCTCGCCCGGACGGCCGCGGCCGCGCTCGGCGAGGGCGGCGTGATCGGCTTCGTGCTCTCCGGATCGGTCCATGAGCCCATCGCGGGGCTGACCATCTCCAACGGGCTGCGCCCCGGTCTCGCCGGCTTCGCCAAGTCGCTGGCCGACGAGCTGGGTCCGCGCGGCATCCGGGTGGTGGGCGTGCTGCCGGCCCGGATCGACACCGACCGGGTCCGCGAACTGGACGCCCTGTCCGGCGACGCGGAGGCCGCCCGCACCGCGAACGAGGCGCGGATTCCGCTGCGGCGCTACGGGACGCCCGAGGAGTTCGGGAGGACCGCGGCCTTCCTGCTCTCCCCCGCCGCCTCGTACCTGACGGGAATCATGGTCCCGGTCGACGGCGGGGCACGGCACGGCTTCTGACCCGTCCCACCGCTCCCCAGGCGCCGTAAGGGCCGTCAGGACACCCGCTCCGCGCGGTGCTTGACGGCCCTGAGGCGTACCTCCGCGGGGAGTTCGTCCAGACCGGCCGAGTCGCGTGCGTGCGCCAGCGCCCCGTCGGCGACCGCGTTCAACGTCCCCAGGGGCGCGGCGTGCGGTTCCATCAGCAGGCGGACCCGGGCCCGGGGCGCGGTGCGGCGGCCGGTCAGCATCGCCTGGGCGCGGGCCACTCCGTCCAGTGCTTCCGCCTCCCCGGCGAGGACGCCCTCCAGGGCGCGGCCCCGCAGCTGCGCCCCTTCGCCGTCGCCGCTGTCCACCAGGACGTCGGCGAGCCGGCCGCGGCGGAGCTGGGCGAGGAACCACCACAGAGCGAGGACCACGAGGACGGCGAGGACGGCGATCACCGTCGGCCACCACCAGCCGTCGTCGCGCCAGCGCTGCCGGTCGGCCGCGCTCAGCAGCACGTCGGTCTTGCCGTCCCAGGGCCACCAGGACGGCACGGAGGCGCCGAGGCCGGCGGCGAGCACCGCTCCTGCGACGACGACCAGCACCAGCCCGGCCAGGGCCAGCAGGACCCGGTTGACGGTGGAGCGCATGCGGCTCATCCCTTCTTCGCAGGTCGGTGCACCTGGACGGAGAGGGCCGGCGGACGCGCCAGGCCCAGTTCCCGGACGGTCCTCTCCAGCACGGCGTCCAGATCGGTCCGCACGTCGTCGAGGTCCCGGAAGTGGGAGAGCGCGCGCACCTTCGCCTTCCGCCGTCCCATCCTGACCCGCACGGACTGCACACCGGACACCTCCACGGACCGGTCCCGCAGGACCAGTGCCGCGGCGGTGCGGTCGAGTCCGGCCCGGACGTCCGCGCGGTCGCGACGCATCGGCAGCAGGTCGCGCAGTCCGGGGGTGAGGGCGAGCAGGATCAGCCAGAGTCCGATCAACGCCGCCACCCCGGCTCCGATGAGCACCGCGACGTCGTCCAGCCGCTGTTCGGCCAGTCCGTCGGCGAGGGAGCGACGCCACCGCATGGCCGGCTGGTCGGCCCGTACGGCGGCGATGTCGTAGAGCAGCAGCCCGGCCCCGCCCAGGAGTACGAGGGCGAGCAGGGCGGCCGGGACGCGGCGGGCGGACCAGAAGCGGCCGGCGGCGCTGTCGCCCTGTCCCAGAGTGGGGACCGGTTCGCGGGCGTCGGCTGTCGTGTCCGGGGCAGGCGTGCGCGCGTCGGCGTCGTCCTGTCCGACGGTGGGCATCCGCCGGGTGGAGCCGGTCGGTTCACGGGGTTCGGTCATCGGATCCTCCCCTGTGCGGCGGCGCTCGCTCCGGCGGGGTGCAGCCGTTCGACCTGCACGGCCACCTCGGGCACCTCCATGCCTGCCAGTGCCTTGACCCGCTGGGCGACCCGGCGGCGTACGGCTCCGCACTGGCGGCCGATGTCGCTGGGATAGCCGAGCTCCAGGCTGACGCGGACCCGGGCGGCGTCGCGGTGCACGGTGACCGTGGCACGCGGTGACGCCCCGTCCGCGGGCGGTTCGTCGATCGCCTCCTTCGCCGCCTGGGCGGCGATCTTGGCGACGACGCGGTCGGCGATCCGGGTCTCGCCCCGTATCCCGGCGGCGACCCGGCCGGTCACCGCCGTCACCGTCGCCGGTCGCCGCGCTCGCGACTCCGGAAGAAGTCGCCGGGCTCCAGGTCGCCGTCCAGGAAGCGGCCGGCGATGAAGCCGACCGCACCCAGCGCGGCCACCAGTACGAAGGCTCCGAACCCGCCGAAGTAACCGGCGAACCCGAGCGCCATGCCGGCCAACAGACCGGCGACAGCCATGCTCATCGTGTTTTCTCCTCAACTGGCATGCGACGGAGGTACGGAAGGGCTACTGGACCCGCTGTTCGGACTCGTCCTCGTCGTCCTCCTCGTCGGGCAGCTTGACGTCGCTGACCGCGATGTTGACCTCGACGACTTCGAGTCCGGTCATGCGCTCCACGGCGGCGACGACGTTCTCACGCACGTCGCGGGCCACGTCGGAGATGGACACGCCGTACTCGACGACGATCTCCAGGTCGAGGGCCGCCTGGGACTCGCCGACCTCCGCCTTCACACCGCGGGTGACGGACTTGCCGCCGCCGGGAACCCGGTCACGGACGGCGCCGAACGTCCTCGACAGGCCGCTGCCCATCGCGTGGACACCGGCCACGTCGCGTGCCGCCATTCCGGCGATCTTCTCGACGACGCCGTCGGCGATGGTGGTGCGGCCCCGGGTACCGGGGTCACCGCCGCCGCGCTTGCCGAGGTTCTTGCCGCCCGGGCCGCTGTCGGGGTTGTTGCGCTGGGAGCTCTCAGTCATCGCCGATCTTCCCTTCGGGACAGGGTTGGACTTCCTTGCCCACGTTAAGTGCGCTTTCCGCATCCCGCGCCGTGGATGCGGCAGGCTGGGGCGATGACAACAGCGCGGGACCCGCAGAGGGACGACGGATGGACCGCCGCGGTACGGCAACGGCTGGGCCTGGGCAGACTGCTGCCGCTGGGCGGCCCGGCGGACGGTGCGTGGATCGCCGAGACGGCTGCCGCCGCGGTGCTGCGCGGGGCGACGGCCCGCCCCGGGACGGTGCTGGGGAAGCTGCGGATCGGCCCGACGGAGGCGGCGGTGGAGGCGGCTGTGGCCGGAGGCGGCCGCGACACGTCGCGGGGCCCGGCGGACGCGGCGCCGCCCCCGGCTCCGCCGAACGCGCTGCCGTCGGTACCGCTGCGGATCGAGGCGGAGTTCTCGACCACCCCGGACCGGCCGCTGCCCGACACCGCCGCGGCCCTGCGCGCGGCGCTGCTCACGGCCGCCGCCGCCCGGCTGGGTCTGGAGATCGCCGAGGTGGACCTGACGGTCACGGCATTGCTGGAGGACGGTGCGACCGATCAGGTGACGGCCGCGGAGACAGCGCCGCCGGCCCCGGGCGTGAAGCCGGAGGGGCCGGTGGCGGCGGCTGCCGCCGGGGTGCCGGGGGTCGTCTCGCTGACCCGGGTCCTGGGCGACCCGGTGCACACCTCTCGCGACCATGTGCGGGTCGAGGTGGCGACGGCCGGGGACCACCGGGCGCTGGATGTCGCCCGGTCCGTGCGCACGGCGGTGGCGGCGGCCGCGGCGGAGCGGCTGCCGGTGTCGGTGCTGGTCACGGAGGTGGTCAGTCGGTGATGCCCGCCAGGTCGCGGAGCCGGCGGCCCTGGGCGGCCCGCTCGGCGACGCGCTGCTCCTCGTAGTCGCGCGAGAGCGCGCCTACGAGGAGGGCCTTGGTCTCGACGACGGCGTCGCGGGGTGCCGCGACCAGGGCCGCGGCCAGGTCGCGCACCGCCGCGTCGAGCTGGTCGGCGGGGACCACGAGGTTGGCGAGGCCGGTGCGCTCGGCCTCCTCGGCGTGCACGAAGCGGCCGGTGGCGCAGATTTCGAGCGCGCGGGCATACCCCACGAGGTGCACCAGGGGATGGGTGCCCGTGAGGTCGGGAACGAGGCCGAGGCTGGTCTCGCGCATGGCGAACCGCACGTCCTCGGCGACGATCCGCAGATCGCAGGCGAGGGCGAGCTGGAAGCCGGCGCCGATGGCGTGGCCCTGGACCGCCGCGATCGACACCAGGTCGTTGCGGCGCCACCAGGTGAACGCCTCCTGGTACTCGGCGATGATCGCGTCGAGCTCGGCCTCCGGGCCGCGCGCCATGTCGAGGAACGACGGCTCGCCGTCGAAGCCCTCGGGAGTGAAGGCCTGCCGGTCGAGGCCCGCGGAGAAGGACATGCCCTCGCCGCGGAGCACCACGACCCGGACCGTGCCCGGCAGCGCCCTTCCGGCCTCGGTCAACGCCCGCCACAGAGCGGGAGACTGAGCGTTGCGCTTGGCCGGGTTGGTGAGCGTCACCGTGGCGACGGCATCGTCGACGGTGAGCCGTACGCCGTCCTTGTCGAGCACAGTGTCGAGCGAGGTCATGGGGCGCCTCCGGGTGGGGTGCAGTCAGCACTCGGTATGAAGTGACTGAACAGTAACCACCCGGACGACCTTGCGGTCGGCCGGGTGGTCACCCCGAATTCCGTTGGGCCCGAATGACGTCGAATGACGCCGAAGACACCGAAAACGCAGAGGCCTCAGGCCGAAGCGGCCTTCTTGCCCCGTGTCGCGCCGCCGCGTCCTCGCAGCGTCACTCCGGATTCACTGAGCATCCGGTGGACGAACCCGTAGGAGCGGCCGGTTTCCTCGGCCAGCGCCCGGATGCTCGCACCGGAGTCGTACTTCTTCTTCAGGTCTGCCGCGAGCTTGTCACGCGCGGCGCCGGTTACCCGGCTGCCCTTCTTCAGAGTCTCGGCCACCCGTGCCTCCTCATGGGAAGTGCGCTCTGGACTCTCATGATCACCCCTCCCGCGCTTCCTGGCCACCCATTCGGCAAGGTCGGTGCGAGCGGTTTCCCCGACGCGAGGTGCGCCGGGGAGAGCGGAATCCTCGATTCCCCATGGCGCGCGAGGGTGCACGGCCCGGACCGGCAGGAGAACAGCCAGGTCAGAGCCGTACGGGGAAGTGCGGCCGGAAAGGGGGCGCATGACGGGTGAGCGCCGGGCGCACCACCGGAGTACGAGACGTCCTCACGCAGATGATGGATCACGCGTAGGCCGAATGATCTATCCCCGATGGATCAGGCGAGGGCGACGAGGTCGCGGTAATCCGCTCCCCACAGGTCCTCGACACCGTCCGGGAGCAGGATGATCCGCTCCGGCTGGAGCGCCTCGACGGCACCCTCGTCGTGGGTGACGAGGACGACCGCACCCTTGTAGGTGCGCAGCGCGCCGAGGATCTCCTCGCGGCTGGCGGGGTCGAGGTTGTTCGTCGGCTCGTCGAGCAGGAGCACGTTGGCGGAGGAGACGACCAGGGTCGCGAGGGCGAGGCGGGTCTTCTCGCCGCCGGAGAGCACGCCCGCGGGCTTGTCGACGTCGTCGCCGGAGAAGAGGAAGGAGCCGAGCGTCTTGCGGACTGCCACGAGGTCGAGGTCGGGGGCGGCGGAGCGCATGTTCTCCAGGACCGTGCGCTCCGGGTCGAGGGTCTCGTGCTCCTGGGCGTAGTACCCGAGCTTGAGCCCGTGCCCCTCGATGATCTCGCCGGTGTCGGGCTTCTCGGCGCCGCCGAGCAGGCGGAGCAGCGTGGTCTTGCCGGCGCCGTTGAGGCCGAGGATGACGACGCGGGAACCCTTGTCGATGGCGAGGTCGACGTCGGTGAAGATCTCCAGCGAGCCGTACGACTTGGAGAGGCCCTCCGCCATCAGCGGGGTCTTGCCGCAGGGCGAGGGCTCGGGGAAGCGCAGCTTGGCGACCTTGTCGGAGACCCGGACGGCCTCCAGACCGGAGAGCAGCCGGTCGGCGCGCTTGGCCATGTTCTGGGCGGCGACCGTCTTGGTGGCCTTGGCGCGCATCTTGTCGGCCTGCGCGTTGAGGGTCGCGGCCTTCTTCTCGGCGTTCTGGCGCTCGCGCTTGCGGCGCTTCTCGTCGGCCTCGCGCTGCTGCTGGTAGAGCTTCCAGCCCATGTTGTAGACGTCGATCTGGGAGCGGTTGGCGTCGAGGTAGAACACCTTGTTGACGACCGTCTCGACCAGGTCGACGTCGTGGGAGATCACGATGAAGCCGCCGCGGTAGGACTTGAGGTAGTCGCGCAGCCAGACGATGGAGTCGGCGTCGAGGTGGTTGGTCGGTTCGTCCAGGAGCAGGGTGTCGGCGTCCGAGAAGAGGATCCGGGCCAGCTCGACGCGGCGGCGCTGACCACCGGAGAGCGTGTGCAGGGGCTGGCCGAGGACCCGGTCGGGCAGGCTGAGCGCGGCGGCGATGGTGGCGGCCTCGGCCTCGGCGGCGTACCCGCCCTTGGTGAGGAACTCCGTCTCCAGGCGCTCGTACTTCTTCATGGCCTTCTCGCGGGTGGCGCCCTGCCCGTTCGCCATCCGGTCCTCGTTCTCGCGCATCTTGCGCAGGATCGTGTCGAGGCCGCGGGCCGAGAGGATGCGGTCGCGGGCGAGGATGTCGAGGTCGCCGGTGCGCGGGTCCTGCGGGAGGTAGCCCACCTCACCGGACCTGGTGATGGTGCCCCCGGCGGGGGTGCCCTCGCCCGCGAGGCACTTGGTGAGGGTGGTCTTGCCCGCTCCGTTGCGGCCGACGAGGCCGATGCGGTCGCCCTTGGCGATACGGAAGGAGGCGGACTCGATGAGGATGCGGGCGCCGGCGCGCAGCTCGATGCCGGAAGCGGTGATCACGGAAAAACTCCAGGGCAGTTTGGACGGCGGAGGGACGAGGGCGGAGGTCTCTCGACGCCGCTAATGCACAAGGAGGAAAGCCATACGGCCCATTCTACTGGCGGTGCGCAACTTCTTTTCCGCGCGCTCGTCGGGACGAACCGTTCGACATCCGGCTCGGGGCGGCACCCGCCTGGACGCGGCGGTGGTCGGCGAGGACCGGATCCCGGAGGGCATTGTCAGTACCCGGTGGCAGACTGAGACGCAGATCACATCCATAGGGTCCGGACGGCAGACGCGACACCGGGAGAGGTGAGTGCGATGACAGGCGGGGCGAGCGGCGTTCCCACGATCTACCCGACGATCCTGTACGACGACGCGAAGGCGGCGATCAGGACGCTGACGCAGGGCCTCGGCTTCACCGAGGAGGCGGTCTACGAAGGGGAGAACGGCAGTGTGCTGCATGCCGAGCTGTCCTGCGGCAACGGCAGGGTGATGCTCGGCTCCAAGGGGCGCGAGGGACTGTTCGCGCGGGCGATGACGGGCGCGGGCCCGGCGGGGGTGTACGTGGTGGTGGACGAGGTGGACGAGCACTGTGCCCGCGCCAAGGAGTTCGGCGTGGAGATCCTCATGGAGCCGACCGACCAGGACTACGGCTCCCGGGACTACATGGCGCGGGACGCCGAGGGCAACGTGTGGAGCTTCGGGACGTACGCCCCGGGGTCCGGCTGAGCGGGCCGGGCGGCTCCCCGGCGCGGCCGCGGTCGGGTTTCGTGCGGGCCCCGGGGCCACCCGGGGCCCGGGTCAGGCTCCTCCGGTGTGCACCTGGAAGGCGGCCCGGCGGACCGCCTTGGCCAGGGCCGGGTCCGGGTGGGCCGCGGCCAGGGCGACCAGGACCTGGACGGTGCGCGGATGGCCGACGGCCCTGACCTCGTCGAGCAGGGCCGGTACGGTGCCCTGGACCGCGGAGTCGAGGTGGCGCACCAGCAGCGCGGTCTCGCCGTGATCGGCGACGGCCGCCGCGGTGTCGACCCAGAGCCAGGTGGCCTCCTCGCGGCTGAGGACGTCCGGGGCGTCGTCCGGGTCGTTGCCCTCGTACTCGGCGAGCCAGAGCAGCGCGTAGGGCCGCAGCGAGGGTTCGGCGAGCGAGGCCCGGACCTCGGGTTCGGCGGGGGCGCCGACGACCCTCAGCGCCTCGAAGGCCAGTCCGCGCAGCAGCGCGTCCTCGCCCCGGGCGACGGCCAGCAGTTCGGCGACGGCGCTGCCGACGGTGCGGGCGGCGAGCCAGGCGCGGTATTCGGCGCGGGCCGGGCCGGGGGTGAGCCGGGCGCAGCCGAGGAGCATGTCGGCGGCGGACTGCTCGATGTTTCCGGCCGGGCTCTGGGCGGCGACGCAGATCTGTTCCAGCTTGACCCAGACCGCCCAGTTGCCGAGCGGGGTGAGGGTGGCCTGCCCTTTGCCGAGCGTCAGCGCCCCGACGGCGGCGAGGCCCTCCAGGGCCCAGTCGAGCAGCAGGGCGTTGAGGTCGGCGCTCCGGGCGGGTCCGGCGCCGTTCTCGGCCGTCGCTGCCCGGGCGGGGGTCTCCACCGGGGCGGCGGGCGCGGTTCTGCCGGGTCCCAGGGGCACTTCGCAGCGCTCCTCCTGGAGTTCGGCGACGCGCTGGCCGAGGAGGTCCAGCAGGGCGGGGACGGTGACGGGCCCCGCGGAGAGCTGGAGGAGGGAGAGCACCTGGGGCACGGCCTCGACGGCTTCGGCGACCGCCCCCGCCTCGATGTCCGCGGGTGCGGCGTGGACGAGCGACCAGGCGTCGAAGAGCGCCACCCAGCCGCGCAGCACGGCGGAGTCGTCCCGGTCCCAGGCGCGCAGCCGCCAGCCGGGGCGGGCGGTGTCGCCGTGCAGCTCGATCAGTCCGGCCAGCCGGGCCCGGTCCCAGCCGGCGCGGACCTGCGCCGGGGAGAGTTCCAGAGCGGTGGCCGCCCGTTCGAGGGCGTGGGCCGCGAGCGGAGCGGCGGTGCCCGGCCCCGGCGTGCCCGCCGCCCAGTGGGCGATGCGTACGGCGTCGGCGAGCACCGTCCTGGCCTGGCGCGCCAGTTCCGTACGGGGCGGGGTGCCCTCGGGGGGCCGGGGAGCCGGCCTGGTACGCCGGGTCGTCACGGCCTTGCGGGCGGTGGCGAGGGGTCGCGGGCGGACAAGTCGCAGCCTGGAGTCGCGCGGAGTACGGGACGTCACGGGAGCAGTCTTGCCCCTGACGGCCCGAAAGCCCAAACGGAAGGCGTTTCGCCGGTACGGGAAAGGTTCCCCCGGTGCGGCGGCAAGCGGGAGAGTTCACCCCATCGGCTCACATCAGGGGTGTGAGGAAGCGTCGCAGGGTCTCCTCGTAGCGGGCCGGGCCGGCGTTCCACATCGACGCATGCGGAGCCTGCGGTACGGCGTGGAGACTGACCACGTCCGGGCGTCGGGCGGCGAGCTCGCGGGAGGCGGC
This sequence comes from Streptomyces sp. NPDC026589, assembly GCF_040638385.1. Lineage (NCBI taxonomy): Bacteria > Bacillati > Actinomycetota > Actinomycetes > Kitasatosporales > Streptomycetaceae > Streptomyces > Streptomyces sp. NPDC026589. The sequence goes on along the minus strand of NZ_JBEZYG010000002.1, from coordinate 579,691 downwards.
CCAGGGGGCGATGGTGTCGTCCGGGCCGTGCAGGATCAGGGTCGGGGTGCGCAGGGAGGCGGGCGCCGAGGTCTCCAGCAGCGGGGCGGCGTTCATCCCGGTCCTGCCCTGGGCGGCGCGGACGGCGAGCGGCAGAAGGACGGCCGGGACCCCGCGGGCCGCGGCCAGGGCGCGCAGGGTGACCTGCCAGTCCAGCACCGGGGAGTCGAGGACGAGGCCGCTGATCCGGTCGCGGAGCGGGGACTCGACCGCGGCGTACAGGGCCATGGTGGCGCCGGTGGACCAGCCGTGGACGATCACGTTGCGGGCCCCGTGGCGCAGGGCCCAGCGGAGGGCGGCGTCGAGGTCGCGCCACTCGGAGGCGCCGAAGTGACCGAGGCCGTCCGCGGGGCGGGGGGCTCCGGGGTCGCCCCGGTGGGCGAGGTCGAGCACGGGGAAGCTCTGTTCGTGGAGAAACCCCATCAGGTTCATGGGGTGGGCCCGGGTGGTGCCGAGGCCGTGCACGGTGATGACCCAGGTGTCGCGGGCGCCGGGGACGTACCAGGCGGGCAGGGCGCCCAGCTCGCCGGGGATCGCGACCTCCTGGTGGTCCAGGCCGAGGTCGGCGCTCGGGTCGCCGTCGTACAGCGCGGGGGTGAGCCGCACTTTCGCGCCCGGTTCGAGGAGCCCCCGGCCGACGCTCTCCAGCCTGCGGACGACGGTGTCGGCGGCCTGGGAGGCCCCTTCGACGACGGGCCCGACGACCGCGTGGACGCCGGGTCCGGACAGGCCGTAGGTGCCGGGCCTGAGCGCCGAGAAGGACCGGGTCAGGGTGACCTGTCCGGCCGCCGTGGCGTGCACGGTGAGTCTGCGGTCGGCGGGGAGGGGACGTCCGGGCGTCGCTTTGAGGGCGACGTCGCTGGCGTACCGGCCGGCCGCGACCGCTGTCGCACCGACGCCGAGGATCGTGGTGACGGCCGTTGCCGTCGCGGTTACCGGGCGCACCGCTTCAGTGTCGTGGGGCGGGAGGCGGGCTGCCAGTGGGCGGGGCCGTCCGGGTCGGACGCGGGCCGGGTCCGGTCCCGTGCCGTGGCCCGGGCCCCGGTGGTTCACGCGGGTGCTCGGGGCAGGCGGGGGTCAGCCGGGCTGGCCGTATCCCTTGAGGGCTTCCGTCACCTCGTCCAGCTGGGCCGCGTCGAGCAGGGACGGGGTGCGGCCGGGTAGGGAGCTCGCGGTGAGCCAGAGGCGGCAGAGCCACTCCAGTTGGGCGGTGCGCTCGTAGGCCTGGTCGAGCGTGTCGCCGTAGGTGACGGTGCCGTGGTTGGCCAGCAGACAGCCGGTGCGGCCCTCCAGGGCCCCGAGCATGGCCTCGGCCAGTTCCGGGGTGCCGTAGCGGGCGTAGGCGACGGTGCGGACGGGGCCGCCGAGGATGGCGGCGGCGTAGTGGACGAGCGGCACCTCGGTGACGAGGGTGGAGACGGCGGTGGCGTGCACGGCGTGGGTGTGCACCACGGCGGCAGCGTCGGTGGAGCGGTAGACGGCCAGGTGGAGGGGGAGTTCGCTGGTCGGACCGAGGTCGCCGAGGACCTGTCGGCCTTCCAGATCCACGCCGACCGCGTCGTGGGGTCCGAGCCGGTCGTAGGGCACCCCGCTGGGCGTGACCAGGACCAGGTCGCCGACGCGGGCCGACACGTTGCCCGAGGTGCCGACGACCAGGCCGTCCGCCGCGCTGCGGCGGGCGGTCGCGACGACGTCCAGCCAGGTCCGCCCGACGGATTCCGAGTGCTGCTCGCTCATGGGGCGAGCGTAGGGGTCAAGAGGCGCAACCGGAACGTCACATGAGAGGTGACGGAGGTCTCTTCCGGGTGCCGAACAGCCGTTCAAAATGTTCGCCATCCAGTGGCAAAGAGCAGCCCACGCCCCGCCCCACAGGCACCATGCGGCCCCTCCCGGACACAAGCGGAGGGAACCCACTCCGTTTGGAGTCACCGCAGCGCCCTGCCCAGTTCATCTTCCGTTCATCCAGGTTGCCTACGGTCCATGTGCCACTGACGTCGAACGATTGCCTGGGTAAATGGAACACATCACGCTGCTGCTTGCGATTGTGGTCGTGACAGCTCTCGTGTTCGATTTCACGAACGGTTTCCACGACACCGCCAACGCGATGGCTACGACCATCTCGACCGGCGCTCTGAAGCCCAAGACAGCGGTGGCGATGTCCGCCGTTCTCAACCTGATCGGCGCGTTCCTGTCGGTGGAGGTCGCCAAGACGATCTCCGGCGGGATCGTCAACGAGGACGGCATCAGAACCGAGGTCATCTTCGCGGCGCTCGTCGGCGCCATCCTGTGGAATCTCCTGACCTGGCTGGTCGGCCTGCCCTCCAGCTCCTCCCACGCCCTGTTCGGCGGACTGATCGGCGCCGCCGTCATGTCGGCCGGCTGGTCCTCGATCAACGGCGGCACCGTCGTCACCAAGGTGCTGCTCCCGGCGATCGCGGCCCCGCTGGTCGCCGGCCTCGCCGCGATGCTCGCCACGCGGCTGACGTACCGGATCAACCGGAACGTCACCGACGAGGGACAGCTGAAGTCGACGGCCAAGGGCTACCGGGCCGGACAGATCGCCTCCGCCGGTCTCGTCTCGCTCGCCCACGGCACCAACGACGCCCAGAAGACGATGGGCATCATCACGCTGGCCCTGGTCACCGGCGGCGTCCTCGCCCCCGGCTCCAACCCGCCCATGTGGGTCATCGTCTCCGCCGGTGTGGCCATCGCGCTCGGCACCTACCTCGGCGGCTGGCGCATCATCCGCACGATGGGCAAGGGACTGACCGACCTCCAGCCGCCGCAGGGCTTCGCCGCCCAGACCAGCGCGGCGACGGTCATCCTGGCCTCCTCGCACCTCGGTTTCTCGCTCTCCACCACCCAGTCCTGCTCCGGTGCCGTCATGGGCGCGGGCCTCGGCCGCAAGGGGGGCGTGGTCCGCTGGTCCACCGCCACCCGGATGTTCGTCGCCTGGGGGCTGACGCTCCCGGCGGCCGGTCTGATCGGTGCGGGCGCCGAGTTCCTGACCAAGCAGGGCCCCTGGGGCATCGCCGTCACGGCGGTCATCCTGGTGGGCGGTTCGTTCGCCATCTGGCTGGCCTCGCGCCGCCAGCCGGTCGACCACACCAACGTCAACGACACGGACGGGGAGGGCGAGCCCCAGGGCATCGTCACCACCGCCATGGCGGCGGTCCAGCCGCCGCCCGTCGGCGGCCCGGCCGCCGACCTCGCAACCACCCTCCCGGCCTCGGCGCCCGACGACCCGGCCCGGCCGCCGGCCAAGGTGTAAGGACAGATCCGCATGAAAATCGACTGGGCAGCTCTCGCCTCCGTCTTCGGTGTCAGCCTCGTGGTCACCGTCGCGCTGGTCGGCCTCTTCACTCTGGGCATCGTCGCCCTCTCCAAGCAGTCCGCCACGGCCGGAGGCAGCGCCTCCGGAGGATCGGTCGCGCTGGCGCGCACCGGCGCGTACGCCTGCTTCGCGGCGTGCGTGGCGGCGGTCACGTACGGGATCTACCTGATCGTCGCCTGACCCCGCACCCCGCACCCCTTCGGGCCGGACACACTCTCGTGTGTCCGGCCCGATGTGTGTCTGCGCACAATGGAGCCTCGCAGGTCAACAGCGAGTTGACGGTTGTTCGCGGGGCGTGGTGGACTGCCGGAGCCATTTACGGCGACAGCAGAGGAAGCCGGTGCGAATCCGGCGCGGTCCCGCCACTGTCACCGGGGAGCGCTCCCCCACACGGAACGTCACGGCCCGCTCGCGCGGGCTGGAAGGCCGGGGGAACCGCGGATCCGGAAGCCAGGAGACTCTCGTCGCCGGTCACGTCGAACCAGGGCGCGGACCCTGAGTGAGGACATACGCCATGCCCGGCCGCCGTGCGCCGCTTCCTGTGCCTCCCACGACAGCCCATCGCGCCGGAGCACCTCTCCCCGCGACCGGCTGAGCCATGCGTGCCGACCGCGTTTTCGCGTACGGCGCCACGGCCGGGCTGATCGCCGACGCCCTGCTCGGCGACCCCCGCCGGGGCCACCCCGTCGCCGGATTCGGCCGCGCCGCCGCGCGGGTGGAGTCCCTGCTGTGGCGTGACGGCCGGGGCCGGGGCGCGCTGCACACCCTCGTCTGCGCCGGAGGCGCCGTGGGGGCCGCAGCGCTGACCGCGCGCGCCGTCCGGGGACGCCCCGCGCTCGCCGTCGCGCTGACCGCCGCCACCGCCTGGTCCGTCGTCGGGGGGACGTCACTGGGGCGGGAGGCCCGCGCCATCGGCGGCGCCCTGGCCGCGGGGGACCTGGAGGTGGCGCGGGAGCGCCTGCCGCGTCTGTGCGGGCGCGATCCGCACTCCCTGGACGGTCCGGGCATCGCCCGCGCGGTCGTCGAGTCGGTCGCCGAGAACACCTCGGACGCCGTCGTCGGCGCGCTGGTGTGGGGGGCGATCGGCGGGGTGCCGGGGCTCGTCGGCTTCCGGGCGGTGAACACGCTCGACGCGATGGTCGGCCACAAGTCACCCCGCTACCGCCGTTACGGCTGGGCCTCGGCCCGTCTGGACGACCTCGCGGGGTGGCCCGGCGCCCGGCTGACGGCCGCGCTGGCCGTAGCGGGCGGCGGGCGGCCCCGGGAGGCCGTACACGCCTGGAGGGCGGACGCGGGGCGTCACCCGAGCCCGAACGCGGGGCCGGTGGAGGCCGCGTTCGCGGGGGCGCTCGGTGTGCGGCTGGGCGGGACCCTGGCGTACGCGGGGCGCGTCGAGCACCGGCCGGTACTGAACGGAGAGTCCGGGCGGGACGTGCGGGGCGCGGACATCGAACGCGCGGTACGGCTGTCGCGCCGGGTGAGCGCGCTGGCCCTCGGCGTGTGCGTGGCGGGGCGGATGGTCGCGGGCCGCGTGGTCGCGGGACGGTCGTCGGCAGGGCGGCAGCGGGGTCGGGGGCGGTCATGAACGGTCCGGCACGGAACGCGGTACGGGAACGGGAGCGGGTATGAGCGGCGGGCTGCTGGTCGCGGGGACCACATCGGACGCGGGCAAGAGCGTGGTCACGGCGGGCATCTGCCGGTGGCTGGTGCGCCGGGGCGTGAAGGTCGCGCCCTTCAAGGCCCAGAACATGTCCCTGAACTCCTTCGTGACCCGGCAGGGCGCGGAGATCGGCCGGGCCCAGGCGATGCAGGCGCAGGCCGCCCGGGTGGAGCCGACGGCGCTGATGAACCCGGTGCTGCTGAAACCCGGCAGCGACCGGTCCAGCCAGGTCGTGCTGATGGGCAGGCCGGTGGGAGAGATGAGCGCCCGGGGGTACCACGGGGGGCGGCAGGAAGCGTTGCTCGGGACGGTGACGGACTGTCTGGAGGAGCTGAGGGCCACGTACGACGCGGTCATCTGCGAAGGAGCCGGGTCCCCGGCCGAGATCAATCTGCGGCGCACGGACATCGTGAACATGGGGATCGCGCGGGCCGCGAGGTTCCCGGTCCTGGTGGTCGGGGACATCGACCGGGGCGGGGTCTTCGCTTCCTTCTTCGGTACGACGGCGTTGTTGAGCGCGGAGGACCAGGCGCTCGTCGCGGGCTATCTGGTGAACAAGTTCCGGGGCGACGTCTCGCTGCTGGAGCCGGGCCTGGACATGCTGTACGGGCTGACCGGGCGGCGGACGTACGGGGTGCTGCCGTACGCCCACGGGCTCGGCATCGACGAGGAGGACGGTCTGCGGGTGTCCCTGCGGGGTGCGGTGCGGGAGTCGGTCGTGGCTCCCCCGCGCGGCGAGGACGTGCTGCGGGTGGCGGTCTGCGCCGTACCGCTGATGTCGAACTTCACGGATGTGGACGCGCTGGCCGCCGAACCGGGCGTCGTCGTGCGGTTCGTGGACCGGGCGGAGGAGCTGGCCGACGCGGACCTGGTCATCGTGCCCGGGACGCGCGGCACGGTGAAGGCGCTGGCCTGGCTGCGCGAGCGGGGCCTCGCGGACGCGCTGGTGCGGAGGGCTGCGGAGGGCCGGCCGGTGCTGGGGATCTGCGGCGGGTTCCAGGTGCTCGGCGAGCGGATCGAGGACGAGGTGGAGTCGCGGGCCGGCGTCGTGGACGGGCTCGGGCTGCTGCCGGTGCGCATCCGCTTCGACCGGGACAAGACGCTGGCGCGGCCGGTCGGTTCGGCGCTCGGCGAGCCGGTGGAGGGGTACGAGATCCACCACGGGGTGGCCGATGTCCGGGGCGGGGAGCCGTTCCTCGACGGGTGCCGGGTGGGGGCGGTGTGGGGGACGCACTGGCACGGGTCTCTGGAGAGCGACGCGTTCCGGCGGCGGTTCCTGGTGGAGGTGGCCCGGGCCGCCGGGCGGCGGTTCGTGCCGGCGCCGGACACGAGTTTCGGGGTGTTGCGGGAGGAGCAGCTGGATCGGCTCGGGGATCTGGTGGAGGAGCACGCGGACACGGACGCGTTGTGGCGGTTGATCGAGGAGGGTGCGCCTGCGGGGTTGCCGTTCGTGCCGCCGGGGGCGCCCGCCTCGCCGGGGGCCGGCGCGGGTACGGGTGCGGGTGGTCCGGCGAGCCGGGGCGCTGCCCCGGACCCCGCTCCTCAATCGCCGGAGGGGCTTGATTGTGCCGGGCCAACGCCCCAGGGGCTCGGGGAAGCAGCTGTTGTTCATGTCGACCAGGAGGCCAAGTGAGTACGCCGTATCCCTTCACCGCGATCGTCGGGCAGGACGACCTGCGGCTCGGGCTGTTGCTGAACGCGGTCAGTCCGGCTGTCGGCGGAGTGCTCGTACGGGGCGAGAAGGGGACCGCCAAGTCCACCGCCGTGCGCGCGCTCGCCGCCCTCATGCCGGAGGTCTCCGTCGTGCCGGGGTGCCGGTTCTCCTGCGACCCCGTCTCCCCCGATCCGGCGTGTCCCGACGCGCCGCACGCGGAGGCCGTCGGTGTGTCGCGGGCCGCGCGGACCGTGGAGCTGCCCGTCGGCGCGTCCGAGGACCGGCTCGTGGGGGCGCTGGACATCGAGCGGGCGCTGTCGGAGGGCGTGAAGGCGTTCGAGCCGGGGCTGCTGGCCGACGCGCACCGCGGGATCCTGTACGTCGACGAGGTCAACCTGCTCCACGACCACCTGGTGGATCTGCTGCTGGACGCGGCGGCCATGGGCGCCTCGTACGTCGAGCGCGAGGGCGTCTCCGTACGGCACGCGGCACGGTTCCTGCTCGTCGGGACGATGAACCCGGAAGAGGGCGAGCTGCGGCCGCAGTTGCTGGACCGGTTCGGGCTGACCGTCGAGGTGGCCGCCTCCCGGGACACCGACGAGCGGGTCGAGGTGGTGCGGCGCAGGCTCGCGTACGACGACGACCCCGAGGGGTTCGCCGCGCGCTGGGCCGGGGAGGAGAGCGCCCTGCGGGAGCGCATCGCCGCCGCGCGCGCCCTGCTGCCCCGCGTCGTGCTCGGTGACGGCGTGTTGCGGCAGATCGCCGCGACCTGCGCCGCGTTCGAGGTCGACGGGATGCGGGCCGACATCGTGATGGCCCGTACCGCGACCGCGCTGGCCGCCTGGGCGGGCCGCGAGGAGGTCACCGCCGACGATGTGCGGCAGGCCGCTCTCCTCGCGCTCCCCCACCGGCGTCGCCGCAACCCGTTCGACGCGCCCGGCCTGGACGAGGACAAGCTCGACCAGACCCTGGACGAGGCGGCAGGGGATGAGGGACAGGGCAACGACGACGATCCCGGCCCCGGCCCCGATGACGGTGGCGGCGGGGGCGGTGGCGGCGGCGTACCGCCGCAGGCCGATGGCGACCGCACCCCGCCAGGGACTTCGGAAGACGACGACACGCCGTCCGGGCCTCCCGAGGGCACTCCCGACACGCCCGGCCGGTCCACCGGGGCCGAGCAGCAGCCGGTGGCGTCCGCCGAGCCGTTCCGGACGAAGATGCTCAGCGTACCGGGGCTCGGCGCGGGCGCTGCGGGGCGGCGCTCCCGGGCCCGTACCGAGCACGGGCGTACGACCGGCGCCCGCCGCCCGCAGGGGTCGCTGACCAAGCTGCACCTGGCCGCGACCGTGCAGGCCGCCGCCCCGCACCAGCGGGCGCGCGGGCGCTCGGGGCGGGGGCTCGTGGTGCGCCGGGACGATCTGCGGCAGGCGACCCGGGAGGGGCGTGAGGGCAACCTCGTGCTGTTCGTCGTGGACGCGTCGGGCTCGATGGCGGCGCGGCAGCGGATGAGCGCGGTCAAGGGGGCCGTGCTGTCGCTGCTGCTGGACGCCTACCAGCGGCGGGACAAGGTCGGTCTGGTCACCTTCCGGGGCAAGGAGGCGGAGGTGGTGCTGCCGCCGACCTCGTCCGTGGACGCGGCCGCCTCCCGTCTGGAGTCGCTCCCGACCGGGGGCCGTACACCGCTGGCCTCGGGACTGCTCAAGGCTCATGACGTGCTGCGGGTGGAGCGGCTGCGCGATCCGTCGCGGCGGCCCCTGCTCGTCGTGGTGACGGACGGCCGCGCGACCGGCGGGCCGGAGCCGGTGGCGCTCGCGGGGCGGGCCGGACGGCTGCACCGCTCGGAGGGAACGGCATCCGTCGTCGTGGACTGCGAGTCGGGGTACGTACGCCTCGGTCTCGCCGGGGAGTTGGCCCGGGAACTGGGAGGCACCGCCGTCACGCTCGACGAACTGCGGGCCGACTCGATCGCCGGGCTCGTCAAGGACGTCACCGCAGCCGGGAGGGCCGCTTAATGCCGCAGGGACAGCCGACATCGGTGCCGGACGACGGGCTCACCACCCGTCAGCGGCGTAACCGTCCGCTCCTGTTCGTCCACACGGGTATCGGCAAGGGCAAGTCGACGGCCGCCTTCGGGCTGGCGTTGCGGGCCTGGAACCAGGGCTGGCCGATCGGGGTGTTCCAGTTCGTGAAGTCCGCGAAGTGGAAGGTCGGCGAGGAGAACGCGCTGAAGGTACTGGGAGCGAGCGGCGAGGGCGGCACCGTCGACTGGCACAAGATGGGCGAGGGCTGGTCCTGGGTCCAGCGCGACGGGCAGCTGGACAACGAGGAGAAGGCCCGCGAGGGCTGGGAGCAGGTCAAGCGCGACCTGGCGGCCGAGACGTACAAGCTGTACGTGCTCGACGAGTTCGCCTACCCGCTGCACTGGGGCTGGATCGACACGGACGAGGTCGTCGAGGTGATGCGTAACCGGCCGGGCACCCAGCATGTGGTGATCACCGGCCGCAACGCGCCGGACGCGCTGATCGAGGCCGCCGACCTGGTGACCGACATGTCGAAGGTCAAGCACCCGATGGACGCGGGGCAGAAGGGGCAGAGGGGCATCGAGTGGTGAGGGTGCCCCGTCTGGTCATCGCCGCTCCGGCCTCCGGCAGCGGCAAGACCACCGTCGCCACCGGGTTGATGGCCGCCTTCGCCGCGCGCGGGCTCGCCGTCTCCCCGCACAAGGTGGGGCCGGACTACATCGATCCGGGCTACCACTCGCTGGCGACGGGACGCCCCGGCCGCAATCTCGACGCGTACATGTGCGGGACGGATCTGATCGCCCCGCTCTTCGCGCACGGGTCGGCGGGGTGCGACCTCGCCGTGGTCGAGGGGGTGATGGGGCTGTACGACGGCGCCTCGGGGCAGGGGGAGCTGGCGTCCACCGCGCAGGTGGCGAAGCTGCTGCGCGCCCCCGTGGTGCTGGTGGTGGACGCCTCCTCGCAGTCCCGTTCGGTGGCGGCCCTGGTGCACGGGTTCGCCTCCTGGGACCCCGAGGTCAGGATCGGCGGGGTGATCCTGAACAAGGTGGCCTCCGACCGGCACGAGGCGCTGCTGCGGGACGCGTTGGACGAGTCGGGGCTGCCGGTCCTGGGCGTGCTGCGGCGGGCCCCGCAGGTGGCGACGCCCTCGCGCCACCTGGGGCTGGTCCCGGTGGCCGAGCGGGGCTCCGAAGCGGTGGACGCCGTGGCGGCGATGGGCGAGCGGGTGCGCGCCGGGTGCGACCTGGACGCGCTGATGGCGCTGGCCCGGACGGCGCCGGCGCTGCCGGACGAGACGTGGGAGCCGGAGTACGCCCAGGAGCCCGGTGCCACCGCTGTGGAGCCCGGTGCCCTCGCGGTGAAGCCCGTCGTGGCCGTGGCCGGCGGGGCGGCGTTCACCTTCGCGTACGCGGAGCACGCCGAGCTGCTGGCGGCGGCCGGTGCGGAGGTCGTGGTCTTCGACCCGCTGCGGGACGAGAAGCTGCCGGGGGGCACGGCGGGGCTCGTCATCGGCGGCGGGTTCCCGGAGATGTACGCCCCCGAGCTGTCGGCCAACGAGCCGTTGCGGCGGGCGGTCACGGAACTGGCACTGAGCGGCGCCCCGGTGGCGGCCGAGTGCGCGGGGCTGCTGTATCTGGCGCGGGAGCTGGACGGGAAGCCCATGTGCGGGGTGCTGGACGCCGAGGCCCGGATGTCCGAGCGGCTGACGCTCGGGTACCGCCAGGCGGTGGCCGTGTCGGACAGTGCGCTGGCGGTGGCGGGGACCCGGATGCGCGGTCACGAGTTCCACCGCACGGTGCTGGAGCCGGGGGCGGGGACCACGCCCGCCTGGGGCATGCACCAGCCGGAGCGGCGGGTCGAGGGGTACGTCCAGCGGGGCGTTCACGCGAGCTATCTGCACACCCACTGGGCCGCGTCGCCCGGGGTGGCCCGGCGGTTCGTCGAGCACTGCCGGGCGCGGTGAACCCACCGTCCGGGGGGCGCACCCGTCGTGAAGGCGCGCTCGGGCGTACGCGTGGCTCACTCCGCGATGCCGACGACCAGCCAGATGAAGCCCACGCCCCCGATGGTGCAGAGAAGGGTGGAGCGGGCGGGATGGGTGTGGTGCGCCTCGGGAAGGATCTCCGCGGCGGCCAGGTAGAGCAGCGCTCCGCCGAAGAAGCCGAGATAGCCGCCGAGCAGTTCCTCCGGAAGGGTGAACAGCAGCGTCGTCGCGGCTCCCACGACCGGTGCCGCGGCAGCCGCGAACAGCATCAGGAGCGCCTTGCGACGGGCGTTCCCGTAAAGACTGGTGAGGGTGTACGTGTTGAATCCGTCGGCGAAGTCATGACTGATCACCGCCAGCGCGACGGCCACGCCCATGGAGCCGCTGACCTGGAAGGCGGCGCCCAGCGCGATGCCGTCCATCAGGCTGTGGACGACCATCGCGGCGGCCGCCGTCAGCCCCACCTGCGGCACGCGGTCGCCGTGGTGGCCGCTCGCCCCGTGTGCCACCTGGCGTCCGGCGAGCAGCCGCTCCACCAGATGGGCCGCCAGGAAGCCGCCGACGAACAGCAGCAGGGCGGCGGGAACCCCGAACACCGGCGTGCCCGCCGCCTCGATCGCCTCCGGCAGGAGGTCGAGTCCGACCACGCCGAGCATCAGACCGCCCGCGAGGCCGAGCACCAGGTGACGGCGGTCGGTGACGCGTTGTGCGACCCAGCCGCCGGCCAGAGTCATCAGGAACGCGCCGAGCGCGACGAACACCGCCATGGGGCCTTGCTAGCCGATCGGGGCCTCTCTCCGCATCTCAGGGTGTCCTTACCCGCGGCGTCCGCCGTACCCCTCCCAGCGCCCGTTTCCGTATACGGGACGACCCCGTCGCCTCGTCTCCCGCACCACCGGGACGTATGACCTGAAAGGCAGGACTCCGCCGATGACCGGAGCATCCGTCGGCACCGGACCGGAGTCCGGGGCCCGCAGTCTGGTGGTGGGGGTCGGCGCACGCCGGGGCGCCCCCGGCGATGTGGTGTTCGCCCTGATCGAGGCGGTGCTCAGCGGGGCGGGACTGGACGCGGCGGACGTGCTGGAGGTGGCGACGGTCGACGCCAGGGCGGACGAGCCGGGGATCGTGGGGGCGGCGGCCCGGCTCGGGGTGCCGCTGCGGACCCATCCGGCCGGGGCGCTGGCCGCGGTCCGCGTGCCGCACCCCTCGGGCGCGGTGGACGCCGCGGTGGGGACTCCGTCGGTCGCGGAGGCGGCGGCACTGATCGAGGCGGACGAACTGGTGGTGCCGAAGACCCGCGCCCCGGGCGGGAAGGCCGCCGGCAGGGGGATGGCGACCTGTGCGGTGGCCCGCCGGTTTCCGGCGGTCGCCGGGACTTTCGAGGTTTCCGGGAGGAAAACTTCCACCTCACCGGTGACGTCGGGCTCCCACCCGTTCACCATGGCTGCCATGAATCCCCCCACGCCCCCCACGCGGAACATCGAGAGCGCAGGGCCCGACCTGCGCCACCACGGCGACGCGGAGGTGCGCGGCGAGAATCTGACCGATCTCGCCGTGAACGTCCGTACCCACACTCCCCCGGAGTGGCTGCGCGAGCGGATAGCCGCGTCGCTCACCTCGCTGGCCGCTTACCCGGACGGGTCCTTGGCCCGTGCCGCGGTCGCCGGCCGGCACGGGCTGCCGGTGGAACGGGTGTTGCTGACGGCGGGCGCGGCCGAGGCGTTCGTCCTGATCGCCCGGGCCCTGCCGGCCCGTTGTCCGGTCGTGGTGCATCCTCAGTTCACGGAGCCGGAAGCGGCCCTGCGGGCGGCCGGGCACGCGGTGGGCCGGGTGCTGCTGAGCGCCGAGGACGGCTTCCGGCTCGATCCGGAGGCGGTGCCCGAGGAGGCGGACCTCGTGGTGATCGGCAACCCGACGAATCCGACGTCCGTGCTGCACCCGGCGGCGCTGCTGGAGCGGTTGGCGCGGCCGGGGCGGACGTTGGTGGTCGACGAGGCGTTCATGGACGTCGTGCCGGGCGAGCGCGAGGCGCTGTGCGACCGGGCGGACGTCCCGGGGCTCGTGGTGCTGCGCAGCCTCACCAAGACGTGGGGGCTGGCCGGGCTGCGGATCGGTTATGTCCTGGCCGCTCCGGAGACCGTGGCGCTGCTCTCCGAGGCGCAGCCGCTGTGGCCGGTGTCGTCCCCGGCGCTGGCGGCGGCGGAGGCCTGCATGGAGCCGAGGGCGCTGGTGGAGGCGGCCGAGGCGGCGGACCGGATCACGGTGGACCGGTCCCATCTGCTCGCCGGGCTGGCCGAGTTCAGTGAGGTGGAGGTGGTGGACGCGGCCCGGGGGCCGTTCGTCCTGGTGCGTCTGGAGCGGGCGGCGGAGGTCCGGGAGCGGTTGCGGCTGCTGGGCTTCGCGGCGCGGCGCGGGGACACGTTCCCGGGGTTGGGGCCGCAGTGGCTGCGGCTCGCGGTCCGCGACCGGGCCACGACCAATCGTTTCCTCCAGGCCCTGGACCAGGCCGTGCAGGCGCTGCCGGCCAGATCGGGGCGCTGAGGGGCGCTGAGGCGCCCGGCGGGGCGGGGGCGGCGTCCGTCGTGCGAACGCCGCCCCCTCACCCGTATCAGTTCTGGCTGCTGCCACGCCTGCGGGCCAGCACCGTCGCGCCCGCGCCGGCGGCCAGCAGCAGGGCCGCTCCGCCCGCGATGTACGGGGTGGTGGAGCTGCCGCCGGTCTCGGCGAGGTTGGCCTCGGTGGGGGCGGTGCCGGTGTCGGAGCCGGTCTGCGTCTTCACGTCGCCGCCCGTGGAGCCGCCGTCCGTGGTGCCGCCCGGCTCCTCCGGGGTCTTCGGCTCCTCAGGGGTCTTCGGCTCCTCAGGGGTCTTGGGCTCCTCGGGGGTCTTGGGCGCCTTCGGGGTTTCGCAGGTCGCCTCGGCGAGGGTGACCTCGCCCTCGACCTCGGCGACGTTGAGATTCAGCGGGTTGACCGACACCTTGAGCTGGAGCGCCGTCGCGGCCGCCGTGCGCTCGGTGGTGACCGTCTTGGAGAGGTCGAGCGAGACCTCGCCGACGCCCGGCACCGCCACCCGGGTCGGCCCGCCCGCGCTGAGCGTCACCTTCTTGCCGAGCACCGCGACATGGCCGAGCACGTTCGACTCGGCGACGGGCTTCCTGCCGGTCTCGCAGACCGCCTTGGAGGTGACCTTCTCGACCTCGATGAGCGAGAGCACCGGCAGTCCGGGCACATGGATTTTGGCCTTCGCCAGGTTGGTGTAGCCCTCGGCCCTGTGCTCGTCGACGGTGGCGTTCGCGGTGGCCACGTCGGCGCGCAGGACGCTGACCGGGGCTCCGCCCGCCACTCCGTCCACGTTCACGCTGAGCGCGGTCCTCTCGGCGCTGGCCGGGGCCGTCACCTCGTTGAGCGTGACCTTGAGGGGCACCTGGACGGACTTGTTGAGGAGCGAGACGTCGAGCCCGGTACGGAGCACGACCGCGCTCGCCCTGCCTTCGCCGCCGGTGGTGGGCGTCGCCGGGGCTGCGTGCGCGGGGACGGCGGCAAGCAGGGCGACGGGGCCGGCGGCGACCGCCAGGGCGGCGAGACGGAAGGTGTTGCTGTTCAAGATGGTGGAACCCCCACAAGAGACATGGAGCCACCGGCACAGTCCAATGGGGGACATCGCCTGCGCCGGTGGCCTCGACTCCGTGAATCTTTACGCACTGAGGGTGAACTGACGGACACCTGGCGTGAGTTCACCCCAAAGGGGGGTTTCCGCGCGCATATTCGAATCTTTCGGCACGCGCGTTCGCCGGTGTCACCCGTTGCACCCGCTTCACCCGGCGCGAGTCGTACGGAGTGCGCTCGCGCCGGAGCGTGCGCAGAGGTGCCTCAACGAGTCCGGGACCGCGTCCGTCACTGCTCGTCAACGCAGCACCGCGCCGCTCTCATCCGATCACCCGCCCGTTCAGCACGATGTGCCGGGGGGCCGCCAGCACCCGGACGTCGGCGCGCGGGTCCTCGTCGTACACGACCAGATCCGCCGGAGCGCCCTCCTCCAGCACGGGGCGTCCCAGCCAGCGCCTGGCCCCCCACGTGGTCGCGGAGAGGGCCTCCAGGGCCGGGATGCCCGCCTTGACCAGCTCGGCGACCTCGCCCGCGACCAGTCCGTGTGCCAGGGAGCCGCCCGCGTCGGTGCCGACGTAGACGGGGATCCCGGCGTCGTACGCGGCGCGCACGGTGTCGTAGCGGCGGTCGTACAGCTGCCGCATATGGGCCGACCAGCGGGGGAACCTGGCCTCGCCGCCGGCCGCGAGGTCGGGGAAGGTGGCGATGTTGACCAGCGTCGGGACGATCGCGACCCCCCGTTCGGCGAAGAGCGGGATGGTGTCCTCGGTGAGGCCGGTGGCGTGCTCGACGCAGTCGATGCCCGCCTCCACCAGATCGGTGAGCGACTCCTCGGCGAAGCAGTGCGCGGTGACCCGGGCACCCAGCCGGTGCGCCTCGGCGATGGCCGCCTCGACCTCCCCGCGCGGCCAGCACGCGGTCAGATCGCCGGCGTCGCGGTCGATCCAGTCCCCCACCAGCTTGACCCAGCCGTCCCCGCGCCGGGCCTCCCGGGCCACGTACGCGACGAGGTCGCCGGGCTCGATCTCATGGGCGTAATCGCGGATGTAGCGGCGGGTCCTGGCGATGTGACGGCCGGCCCTGATGATCTTCGGCAGGTCCTCGCGGTCGTCGATCCACCGGGTGTCGGAGGGCGATCCCGCGTCCCGGATCAGCAGCGTTCCGGCCTCCCGGTCGGTGAGCGCCTGCTTCTCGGCGGTCGCCGCGTCGACCGGGCCGTGCCGGTCGAGGCCCACATGGCAGTGCGCGTCGACCAGCCCTGGCAGCGCCCAGCCCCTGACCGTCACCGCGCCGTCGGCGCCGGACGGCCGCTCGTAGGTGATCCGCCCGTCCACGGCCCACAGTTCGTCCCGCACCTCGTCCGGGCCGACGAGCACCCGGCCCTTCACGCGCAGCACCCGCTGCTCCTCCTGATCACTCATACGCGGCACTGTACGAGGCCGTCGGTAGGCTGCCCGTGCGATTCCGACCGTCGAACGATCCCGAAGAGAGCCCCACCGTGACGCACCCCTTGCTCGACCTTCCCCCGCTCACCGCCGACCGCTTCGCGGCGATCGAGCGGCGCGTGGCCCGGCTCCTCGCCACGGAGCAGGACGTCGTCATCACCCAGGGCGAGGCGCTGCTGCCGCTGGAGGGCTGCATCCGCGGCGGCGCGCGGCCCGGCTCGACCGCGCTGAACGTGGTCACCGGACCCTACGGGCAGACCTTCGGCAACTGGCTGCGGGACTGCGGTGCGGAGGTCGTCGACCTCACGGTGCCCTTCCACGCCGCGGTCACCGCCGGCCAGGTCGCCGAGGCGCTCGCCGAGCACCCGGGGATCGACTTCGTCTCGCTGGTGCACGCGGAGGCGGCGACCGGCAACACCAACCCGGTCGCGGAGATCGGCGAGGTGGTCCGGGCACACGGCGCGCTGTTCATGCTGGACGCGGTCGCCTCGGTGGGCGCCGAGCCGCTGCTGCCGGACGTCTGGGGCGTCGACCTGTGCGTGATCGGCGCGCAGAAGGCCATGGGCGGGCCCGCCGGGGTGTCGGCGGTGTCGGTGAGTGAGCGGGCCTGGGAGCGGATCGCCGCCAACCCGGCCGCCCCGCGCCGCTCCTACCTCTCCCTCCTGGACTGGAAGGAGCGCTGGATCGACGCCGGCCGCAGGGCGCTGCCGCACGCCCCGGCGCAGCTGGAGATGCTGGGCCTGGAGGCCTGCGTGGCGCGGATCGAGGACGAGGGCCTGGACACACTGATGGCCCGCCACGCGTCGGCCGCCGCGGCGACCCGGGCCGGGGCGGTGGCCCTGGGCGGAGGGCTGGAACCGTACGTCCACGCGGCGCGGGACGCGGCCCCGGTGGCGACGACGCTGCGCGCCCCGGCGGGGACGGACGCGGCCGTGCTGGTCGCGGGGGCGCTGGCGGCGGACCCCGCGCTGCCGCTCGTCGCGGGCGGCGGGGCGCTGTCCAAGGAGATGATCCGGGTCAACCATTACGGGGCGGATGCGACGCGGGGCGTGGTGCTGTCCTCGCTCGCGGCCCTGGGGGCGGTGCTGGCCGACGCGGGCCTGCCGGTCGATATCGAGGCTGCCCGGCGGGCCGTTTCGGAAACCTGGCCGAGCCTCTGATATTCATAGTGTGGGAAGCTGCTTTATTAAAAGCAGCTTCCCACATTCTTCTGCCCGCTTTTCCGTCACCTAAACGGGCCAGTTTTTTCCGGCCTCGAACTTCATAATTCGGACACATCTCGCGAGAGTTACAACCCTGTGACCGACTCCACAAGGGCGGCGTTACGCCCGATTAATTCCGGACAAAATGCAGGAAGTTGCCCCCGGATCGGGGGAAACCTCGCGCACGCCTGATAGCACATGAGGGCCCGCCACCCAACCCTCTACGTCGATGCAATTTCGAAATTTGCTGGGTAAATTCAATTCGCATGACCGCCGCACCAGCAGATTTTGCCCGTGCCCGAAGCGAATTCCTCAGTATCGATGTGCCACGAGTGGAGGACGGAGCCGCGATCTGGCGCATAGCCCGCGACTCCAAGGTCCTGGACCTGAACTCCTCGTACAGCTACCTGCTGTGGTGCCGTGACTTCGCCGCGACCTCCGCCGTCGCCCGTGGCGAGAACGGCGAGCCCATCGCCTTCGTGACGGGCTACATCAGGCCCGACCGGCCCCAGACCCTCGTCGTCTGGCAGGTGGCCGTCGACCAGGCCCACCGCGGCAAGGGACTGGCCGCCAAGCTGCTGGACTCGCTGACCGCCCGGGTCGCCGCCGACCAGGGCCTGTCGTCCGTGGAGACGACGATCACGCCGGACAACACCGCCTCCGACCGGCTGTTCACCTCCTACGCCCAGCGCCACGACGTCGCGGTGGAGAAGGAGGTGCTCTTCGACGGCGCGCTGTTCCCCGAAGAGACGCACCTGCCCGAGGTGCTCTACCGGATAGGCCCGTTCGCCACCTGAGCCGCCCCGGCCCCCGCACTCCGGCGTACCCGACCCGTACGCCCGGACCCACCGACTTTTCGCGCCGTCCGACCACTCGGCGCGGTCCCGGCCGCATCCGCGCGGCGGGGAGCACTCGACCACTGCCCGTCACACCCCCCTCACGCAGGAGATCAGCTGTGACCATCACCCCGCCCGCCCTGAGCGTCTTCGAGACCCTGGAGTCCGAGGTACGGAGCTACTGCCGCGGCTGGCCCGCCGTGTTCGACCGCTCGCAGGGCGCCCGGCTGACCGACGAGGACGGCCACTCCTACCTGGACTTCTTCGCCGGGGCCGGCTCGCTCAACTACGGCCACAACAACCCGGTGCTGAAACGAGCGCTGATCGACTACATCGAGCGCGACGGCATCACCCACGGCCTGGACATGGCGACCACCGCCAAGCGGGCGTTCCTGGAGACGTTCCAGAACGTGATCCTGCGCCCGCGCGACCTGCCGTACAAGGTGATGTTCCCCGGCCCGACCGGCACCAACGCCGTCGAGTCGGCGCTGAAGCTGGCCCGTAAGGTCAAGGGCCGCGAGTCCGTCGTCTCGTTCACCAACGCCTTCCACGGGATGTCGCTGGGTTCGCTCGCCGTGACCGGCAACGCCTTCAAGCGGGCCGGGGCCGGCATCCCGCTGGTGCACGGCACCCCGATGCCGTTCGACAACTACTTCGACGGCACGGTCCCCGACTTCCTCTGGTTCGAGCGACTGCTGGAGGACCAGGGCTCCGGGCTCAACAAGCCCGCCGCCGTGATCGTGGAGACGGTCCAGGGCGAGGGCGGCATCAACGTCGCCCGCGCCGAATGGCTGCGTGCGCTGCAGGAGCTGTGCCACCGCCAGGACATGCTGCTGATCGTCGACGACATCCAGATGGGCTGCGGCCGTACCGGCGGCTTCTTCTCCTTCGAGGAGGCCGGCATCGTCCCGGACATCGTCACGCTGTCGAAGTCCATCAGCGGCTACGGCATGCCGATGTCGCTGTGCCTGTTCAAGCCCGAGCTGGACATCTGGGAGCCGGGCGAGCACAACGGCACCTTCCGCGGCAACAACCCGGCCTTCGTCACGGCCGCCGCCGCGCTGGACGCCTACTGGGCGGACGGCCAGATGGAGAAGCAGACCCTGGCCCGCGGCGAGCAGGTCGAGCAGACGCTGCTGGCCATCTGCGCCGAGGAGCCGACCGCGCGGTTCCGCGGCCGGGGCCTGGTGTGGGGCATGGAGTTCGAGGACCCGGCGCGCGCCTCCGCGGTCTGCGCCCGCGCCTTCCAGCTGGGGCTCCTGCTGGAGACCTCGGGCCCGCAGAGCGAGGTCGTCAAGCTGCTGCCGCCGCTGACCATCACCCCCGAGGAACTGGACGAGGGCCTGCGCACGCTGGCCCGCTGCGTCCGCGAAACAGCCTGACCCGGCACCGTTCGGGGCAGGTGGAGAAGAAGAAGTCCCGGGCCGCGAGGCCCGGGACACTGTGGAGAGAAGAGAAAGGCAACCGTTCACCGTGATCGTCCGATCGTTCAGTGACATCGAGAACACCGACCGGCATGTGAAGTCCACGTCCGGCACCTGGGAGAGCAAGCGCATCGTGCTCGCCAAGGAGAAGGTGGGCTTCTCGCTCCACGAGACCGTGCTGTACGCGGGCACGGAGACCTCCATGTGGTACGCGAACCACATCGAGGCGGTGCTGTGCACCGAGGGCGAGGCCGAGCTCACCAACGACGAGACCGGCGAGACGCACTGGATCACGCCCGGCACCATGTATCTGCTGGACGGCCACGAGCGGCACACCCTGCGGCCCAAGACGGACTTCCGCTGCGTGTGTGTCTTCAACCCCCCCGTCACCGGACGGGAGGACCATGACGAGAACGGTGTCTACCCACTGCTGACCGAGGAGGCCTGAACCACCATGACCACCGAAGTACGCGCCGATCTGTACCCCTCGCGCGGCGCCGCCGAGATGACCACTCCCCGCCAGGACCCGGTCATCTGGTCCGCGCCGGGCGCCCCGGGCCCGATCGCCGCCAAGGACCTCCAGGGATACGAGCACGACGGCTTCCTCACCGTCGACCAGCTCATCGCCCCGGACGAGGTCGCCGTCTACCGGACGGAGCTGAACCGGCTGATCTCCGATCCGGCGGTCCGCGCCGACGAGCGCTCGATCGTCGAGAAGCAGTCGCAGAACGTACGGTCCGTCTTCGAGGTCCACCGGATCAGCGAGGTCTTCGCCGGTCTGGTACGGGACGAGCGGGTGGTGGGCCGGGCCCGCCAGATCCTCGGCTCGGACGTGTACGTCCACCAGTCCCGGATCAACGTGAAGCCGGGCTTCGGGGCCACGGGCTTCTACTGGCACTCGGACTTCGAGACCTGGCACGCGGAGGACGGTCTGCCGAACATGCGGACGGTGTCCGTGTCGATCGCGCTGACCGAGAACTTCGACACCAACGGCGGGCTGATGATCATGCCCGGTTCGCACAAGACGTTCCTCGGCTGTGCGGGCGAGACGCCGAAGGACAATTACAAGAGGTCGCTCCAGATGCAGGACGCGGGCACCCCGTCCGACGAGGCGCTGACGAAGATGGCCGACCGCCACGGAATCAGGCTCTTCACGGGCGCGGCCGGTTCGGCGACCTGGTTCGACTGCAACGCCATGCACGGCTCGGGCGACAACATCACCCCGTACGCGCGCAGCAACGTCTTCATCGTCTTCAACAGCGTGGAGAACACGGCGCAGGAGCCCTTCGCGGCTCCGATCCGCCGCCCCGAGTTCATCGGGGCACGGGACTTCACCCCGGTGAAGTAGCGGTCCGCACGGGCGAGCCAGGGCCGGGACGGGTACCCGTCCCGGCCCTCTCCGCGTAACTCGCTGGACCGGGGCCGGGTCAGCGGAGAGGGTGTCCGCCATGACTTCCCATGTACGCCACATCACGATCGACTGCGCCGACGCCTACGCGCTCGGCGGTTTCTGGGCCCAGGTGCTCGGCGCGCCGCTCTCCGACGAGGACGCCCCCGGCGACCCGGAGGCGCTGGTCGAGGCCCCCGGCGCGGCGATCCTCTTCGTTCAGGTGGACGAGAGGAAACGGACCAAGAACCGCGTCCACCTGGACATCCAGCCGCAGGACCGCTCCCGGGACGAGGAGGTGGAGCGGCTGCTCGCGCTCGGCGCGACCCTGGTCGGCGACCACCGCAAACCGAACGGGCGCGGCTGGGCGACGCTCGCCGATCCCGAGGGCAACGAGTTCTGCGTGGAGTGCTCCGCCGCCGAGCGTGCGGCCCTGTCCGGGACCCGGCTGCCGGTGACCGCCGACGATGTGACCTCGGCGGTGCGGCTCGCGGTGGACCTGCTGGCCGAGGCCCCGGCGGACCGCTGGGACGCGCCTGCGGGAAGCCTTGACTGGACCTGCTGGGAGACGGTGGAGCACCTGAGCGACGATCTGTTCGCGTACGCCGTGCAGTTGGG
This sequence comes from Streptomyces sp. NPDC026589, assembly GCF_040638385.1. Taxonomy (NCBI): domain Bacteria; kingdom Bacillati; phylum Actinomycetota; class Actinomycetes; order Kitasatosporales; family Streptomycetaceae; genus Streptomyces; species Streptomyces sp. NPDC026589. The sequence goes on along the minus strand of NZ_JBEZYG010000002.1, from coordinate 558,481 downwards.
CCCCCGTACGCCTCCGCTGGACCGCGACGTGCCCTACCGGTGGGCGCCCGAACGGCAGGGCGGGCCCCACAACGCGGTCTTCGCCGACCGTGCCGCCGGCCCCGCCGGGCTGCTGGCCACGCTGGAGGCGAGCGGGGCGCTGCTGGCCTCGATGACGCGGACGACGCCGCCCGAGGTGCGCTCGTACCACGGGTACGGGATCTCGGACCCGGAGGGCTTCGCCGCGATGGGCGTGGTGGAGACCCTGGTGCACACGCATGATCTCGCCGAGGGCCTGGGGCTGGACTGGTCGCCGTCCCCGGCGCTCTGCGACCGGGTGCTGGCCCGGCTCTTCCCGGACGCGCCGGCGGGCGGCGACCGGTGGGCCGTACTGCTGTGGGCCACCGGTCGCGCCGAACTGCCGGACCACCCGCGCCGCACCTCGTGGCGGTGGGACGGGAGGTCGCGCGAGGACGGTCAGACGGCGTCGAGCGCCGGGTAGTCCGTGTAGCCCTTGGCGTCGCCGCCGAAGAAGGTCGACGGGTCGGGGGTGTTGAACGGGCCGCCCGCCCTGAGCCGGGTGGGCAGGTCCGGGTTGGCGAGGAACAGCGACCCGTAGGAGATCAGGTCGGCGATGCCGTCGTCGATCACCGTGTGGTCGTCGGGTCCGGTGGCGCCCTCGGAGTGCACGTTGATGACGACGGTCCCGGAGAAGGCCTTGCGCAGGGTGAGGGTCAGCTCCCGGATCGGGGCGGCCTCCAGGATGTGCAGGTAGGCGATGCCGAGCGGCTCGATCTCCTGGACCAGCGCGGTGTAGACGGCTTCCGGGGCGGGCTCGTCGATGTCGTTGTACGGGTTGCCGGGCGAGATGCGCAGGGCGGTGCGCTCCGGGCCGATCTCGGCGGCGACGGCCTTGACGACCTCGGCGGCGAAGCGGATGCGGGCCTCGTCGGAGCCGCCCCACGCGTCGGTGCGCCGGTTGGTGTTCGGGGCCAGGAACTGGTGGATGAGATAGCCGTTGGCGCCGTGCAGCTCGACCCCGTCGAAGCCGGCGTCCACGGCGTTGCGGGAGGCGGTGACGAAGTCGGCGACGGTCGCGTGGATCTCGGCGTCCGTCAGCTCGTGCGGCTCGACGAAGTCCTTCGGGCCGACGTGGGTGTAGACCTGGCCCTCGGCCCTGACCGCGGAGGCGCTGACGGGCACGAGGCCGTCCGGCAGCAGCACCGGGTGGCCGATGCGGCCCGCGTGCATGATCTGGGCGAAGATCCGGCCGCCCTCGGCGTGCACGGCGTCGGTGACCTTGCGCCAGGAGGCGACCTGTTCGGCGCTGTGCAGACCGGGCGTGGTGGGGTAGCCCTGGCCCACGACGGACGGCTGGATGCCCTCGGTGATCACGAGGCCGGCCGAGGCCCGCTGGGCGTAGTACGTGGCGGTGAGCTCGGTGGCGGTGCCGCCCTCACCGGCCCGGCTGCGGGTCATCGGGGCCAGCGCGATGCGGTTGGCCAGCTGGGTGCCGGACAGGTCGATCGGGTCGAAAGCGGTGGTCATGAGGGCTCCCAAGAAAGTATGTGGTCGGCCAAGCATCGGCGACAGCGGCAACGATAACCCATTGATTGGTCGACCAAGGTAAAGTGGCGGGGAACCGTCGGGCATCATCGAGAGCCGCCGCCTGCAAACCCGAGGACCCCACAGGAGCCCGCCATGACCACCGGCCGCGCCACCCCCGCGGAAGACGCCTGTACGAACGCGCTGCCCATGGCAGCGCTCAGCGGGCCCGTCAGCCACGCCGTGTCCCGGGTGGCCCGGCTCCACCGGACAGCAGCGGGCAAGGCGCTGAAGGGGGTGGACCTCTACCCGGGGCAGGAGTTGCTGATGATGCACCTGTGGGACCGGGGCGCGGTCCGTCAGACGGAGCTGATCAGGGCCCTGGACCTGGACCCGTCCACGGTGACGAAGATGCTCCAGCGGCTGGAGCAGACCGGGCACGTGCGCCGCCGCCCCGACCCGGCCGACCGGCGGGCCGTGCTGGTCGAGGCGACGGACGAGAGCTGCGCGCTGCACACCGCGGTCCGGGACGCCTGGGGCAGCCTGGAGGAGCACACACTCGTGGGCCTCGGCCCGGCGGAGCGCACGGAGCTGATCCGGCTGCTGGCGAAGGTCGAGGAGAACCTCTGCCGGGAGACCGCGGACTGCCCGGACCGGTGCTGAGCCTGCCGAGCCGCACCCCTGCGGATCAGGCCAGGACCTCCAGCACCCGGTCCACGTCGGCCTCGGTGTTGTAGAGGTGGCAGGAGATCCGCAGATTCCCGGCCGGGGCGGAGACGGCGACGCCCGCCTCCACCAGCTCGGACTGACGGCTCTCGAGGCCCGGCACGGAGACGATCGCCGACTCCCCGGGAACGGTCTCGTGCCCGAGCCCCGCAAGACCCGCCCGCAGCCGGGCCGCGAGCCCGGTGGCGTGCGCGTACAGGGCGTCGGCCCCCACTTCGCCGAGCAGCTCCAGGGAGCGCTCGGCCCCGTGGTACGAGAGGAAGGCGGGCGGCTCGTCGAAGCCGCGGGCGGTGGGGGCGAGGCGCTCCAGCGGGCCGTAGTTGCTCGTCCAGGGAGCGCCGGCGGAGACCCAGCCGGCGAAGAGGGGCGGCAGGGTGTCCTGCGCCTCCTCGGTGACCGTCAGGAACGACGTACCGCGCGGACAGAGCAGGAACTTGAAGCCGCCGGTCACGGTGTAGTCGTACGCCCCCGCCTCCAGCGGGAACCAGCCCGCCGCCTGGGTTCCGTCCAGCAGGGTCCGGGCGCCGTGCGCCGCGGCGGCCGCGCGGACGGCGGCGAGATCGGCCACCCGGCCGTCGGCCGACTGCACGGCGGAGAAGGCGACGAGGGCGGTCGAGGGGCGCACGGCCCCGGCGAGCCCGTCGAGCGGCGCGTACCGCACGCGCAGATCGCCACGGAGCGCGAACGGGCTGACCACGGAGGAGAACTCGCCCTCGGGGCAGAGGACTTCGGCGCCCGGCGGCAGCGAAGCGGCGACGAGACCGACGTGGACGGTGACGGAACTCCCGGTGGCGACCCGGTCCGGATGGACCCCGGCGAGCCGGGCGAAGCCGGCCCGGGCGGCCTCCACCGCGTCGAAGCTGCCCACCCCCACCCGGCGGCCCGCGGCGTTCTCGTCGGCCAGCGCCTTGACGGCGGCGATCGTCCGGCGGGGCAGCAGGCCCCAGCTGGAGGTGTTGAGGTAGGTGACTTCGGGGGCGAATTCGACGGCTGCCGCTTGGATGGGCGCGAGGATCGTCATGCGTCCACCCTGAAGCCCCCTTGAACCAAAGTCAATCACGCAGATTCAAGGGGGCTTCAAAGGAATACTTATGGGCGGCTTCCGGATCGCTCAGCCGCGCGGAACCGCGCAGGCCCCGTCCGTGTCACAGGCCTCCGCCTCCCCGCCGACGGCGGTGAGAGCGGTGACGGGGCGGTCCTTCCAAGCCTGCTCCAGCGCCTGGACGAAGACCTCCGACGGCTGGCCGCCGGAGATCCCGTACCGACGGTCGAGGACGAAGAACGGCACGGCGTTGGCGCCCAGTTCGGCCGCCTCGCGCTCGTCGGTGCGGACGTCGTCCGCGTACGCCTCCGGGTCGGCGAGCACCGCACGGGCCTCGTCGGCGTCGAGTCCGGCCTCCACGGCGAGAGCCAGCAGCACCTCGTCGTCGAAGACGGACCGCTCCTCGGCGAAGTTCGCCCGGTAGGCGAGGGTCAGCAGCTCGTCCTGACGGCCGCGGGCCTTGGCCAGGTGCAGCACCCGGTGGAGGTCGAAGGTGGAGCCGTGGTCACGGCCCTCGGTGCGGTAGCCGAGCCCCTCCGCCTGCGCGTTGGCCGCGACGTTGGCCTCCATAGAGGCCGCTTCCTCGCGGCTGCGGCCGTACTTCTCGGCCAGCATGTCGATCACGAGCGCGGTGTCGCCCTTGGCCCGCGAGGGGTCGAGCTCGAAGGAGCGGTGCACCACCTCGACCTCGTCCCGGTGGGCGAACTCCGCGAGGCCCTTCTCGAAGCGGGCCTTGCCGATGTAGCACCACGGACAAGCGATGTCGCTCCAGATCTCGACGCGCATGACTCTTCTACTCTCCAGGGGTCGCGGCGGGCGCGGAGGGGCCTCCGCACGGGGTCAGTGGGTCGAACGCGAATCCGTACCGGGTGATTCCCGGATCTTCCCGCCCGTCCCTCCTCCCCCGACCGCCGTGTCGCCCCCGTCCCCGCCCCCGTCCCCGCCGTGTCGCCCCGTCACTGCCGTGTCGCGTCACCGCCCGTCGCGCAGGTCCTCCACTCCCCCGGCCAGGAACGCGATCCGGTCGAAGACCGCGCCGCAGCCCTCACCGGTGGGCGACTGCACCAGGAAGCCGGCGCGGGCGGCCGCCCGCTCCTTCTCCGTACCCAGGGTGAAGAAGCGGACGAAGGTCCACCTCTCGCCGTCGGTGGAGGCGTGGAAGGCGTAGGCGTCGCCGGTGCGGCTGAGACGGAGCCAGCAGACGCCCTCGTCCACGACGAAGGCGTTGGCGTCGTCGGAGTGGCCCCGGGTGACGACGGTGCAGACGGTCGGGAGGCCCGCGGAGTGCTCCAGGCAGACCTTGGCCCACTTGCGGTCCCCGACGTGGAGGTACAGCGCGCCCGCGTCACCGAACGACAGCAGCCCCGGGCGCACCCGGGCCACCAGCCGGAAGTCGCCCTCCCCCACCGGTCCGAGCAGGCGCGGGGCGTCGGAGCCCAGGTCCAGGGACTCGCCGGACGGGGAGACGAACAGGTCCTGGCCGGGTCCGGCCCGGCCGCTCAGCACGCCGTCGGCGTGGGTCCAGCCTCCGTCGGGGCCCTCCGCGTCCAGGGCGAAGGGAAAGGCGTCCAGGTTCAGGCTCATGCGCGGCGTCCGTCCACCCGGCGGGGCAGGCCCAGCGGGTTGTCCTCGCGCAGCTCCGGGGGGAGGAGCGTCTCGGGGGTGGACTGGAACGTGACGGGGCGCAGCCAGCGTTCGATCGCCGTCGCGCCGACGGAGGTGGAGATGGAGGTGGAGGCCGGGTAGGGGCCGCCGTGGTGCTGGGCGGGGGCGACGGCGACGCCGGTCGGCCAGCCGTTGACGAGGACGCGCCCGGCGAGCGGGGTGAGCGCGGCCAGCAGGCGCGCCGCGTCGGGGTCGTCGTCCTCGGTGGCGGTCTGGAGGGTGGCGGTGAGGTTCCCGGGCAGCCGGGCGAGGACGGCGGCGATCTCGTCGGTGGACGCGTACCGGGCGATCACGGTGACCGGCCCGAAGCACTCCTCCAGCAGCGCGTCGTGCGGGCCCTCGGCGGTCAGCCGGGCGGCCGGGACGGTGAGGAATCCGGCGGAGACGGTGTGCTCGCCGGCGGCGCCGGGGGTGACGGGGGATCCGACGTCCGGCAGCGCGGCCCGCTCCCGTACGCCGGCGACGAAGGCGTCCCGCATACGGTGGTCCAGCAGGACGCCGGATCCGGTGGAGCTGACCGTCTCGGTGAGCGTCTTGAGGAGCTGGTCGCCCGTCGCGCCCTCGGGGACCAGGACGAAGCCGGGCTTGGTGCAGAACTGGCCCGCGCCCAGGGTCATCGAGCCGCCGAGCCCGGCGCCGATCTCCCCGGCGCGCTCGGCGGCGGCCGCCGGGGTGACGACGACCGGGTTGAGGGAGCCGAGTTCGCCGTGGAAGGGGATGGGGGCGGGGCGGGCCGCTGCCGCGTCGAACAGGGCGCGTCCGCCGCGTACCGAGCCGGTGAAGCCGGCCGCGCTCACCAGCGGGTGCCGGACCAGCTCGACGCCCGCGTCGAAGCCGTGCACCAGGGTCACGACGTCCTCGGGCAGTCCGGTGCGGGCGGCGGCGCGGCGGAGGACCGAGGCACAGAGTTCGGAGGTGGCCGGGTGGTCGGGGTGCGCCTTGACCACGACCGGGCAGCCGGCGGCGAGCGCGCTGGCCGTGTCGCCGCCCGGGACGGAGAAGGCGAGCGGGAAGTTGCTGGCCGCGTAGACGGCGACGACCCCGAGCGGGATCTTGTAGCGGCGCAGGTCGGGCCAGGGCGGGGTCCGGGAGCCGTCCTGGTGGTCGATGTGGACGTCGAGGTAGGCGCCTTCGTCCACGACCTCCGCGAACGCCCTCAACTGGGCTGCGGTACGGGCCAGTTCACCGAAGAGTCGGGCCGGGCCGAGGGCGGTCTCCGCGTCGGCCGCCTCGACGATGTGCTCGCCGGTCTCCTCCAGCAGTTCCGCCGCCGCCCGCAGGAACGCGGCGCGCGCCGCGCGGTCGGCGAGGGCGTCGCGGACGGCGTGGGCCGCCCGGACCGCCCGGTCGACCTCCCCGGCCGTGGCCTCCACCGCGACCTGCTCGCGCGGGTTCCCGGTTCGGGGGTCGACACTCCAGACTGGTGCTGCGCTCACCGTGATTACCTCCCGTGGTGCGACCGTCCTCCGGCCGACTTCCGGCCCGCTTCGGCCGCACATCGGCAAGTGTTCGGTATTCTGAACGGAGTTCCTGAACGTGAATGTCCTCGGACTCTATTTCGGGGCGTTCCGTGTTGGCAATCGTGTGGCGGCTTTTCGGACGCGGACGCGGACGAGAAGTCGATGAGCTGGAGAAGGGGGCGTGGGCGATGTCGGTCGCCGAGTCCGGTGGAGCACAGGTCAAGTCCGCGGTACGGACCGTGGAGCTCCTCGAATACTTCGCGGGGCGGCCCGGCATGCACTCGCTGGCCGCCGTCCAGGAGGCCGTCGGCTATCCCAAGTCGAGCCTCTACATGCTGCTGCGCACCCTGGTGGAGCTGGGCTGGGTGGAGACGGACGCGACGGGCACCCGGTACGGGATCGGCGTCCGCGCCCTGCTGGTCGGCACGTCGTACATCGACGGCGACGAGGTCGTGGCCGCCGCCAGGCCCACCCTGGACAGGCTGTCCGACGACACCACGGAGACCATCCACCTGGCCCGCCTCGACGGGACGAACGTGGTCTACCTCGCCACCCGGCAGTCCCAGCACTATCTGCGCCCCTTCACCCGGGTCGGCCGCCGGCTGCCCGCGCACTCCACCTCGCTCGGCAAGGCGCTGCTGGCGACCCACAGCGACGAGCAGGTCCGCAAGATGCTGCCCGAGTCGCTGCCCGCGCTGACCGAGCACACCATCACGGACCGCGAGAAGCTCATCGAGGAGCTGCGGCTGGTCCGTGAGCAGGGCTACGCGGTGGACCGCGAGGAGAACACCGTCGGTCTGCGCTGCTTCGGCGTGGCGATCCCCTACCGGACGCCCGCGCGCGACGCGATCAGCTGCTCGGTGCCGGTCGCCCGGCTCACCCCCGGTCACGAACAGCTGGTGAAGGACGCCCTGTTCGATGCCCGGGACCGGCTCTCCCTCGCGACCCGGAGACTCTGATGGCCGGGATCGCGCTGCGCCCGGTCGAGGACGGGGACCTGCCGCTGTTCTTCGCCTGGATGAGCGACCCCGGGGCGACCCGCGTCGCCGAGTTCACGGCCGAGGACCCCACCGACCGGGCCGCGTTCGACGCCCACTGGGCACGGATCCGGGCAGGGTCCCGCGTGGTGATGCGCACGGTGGTGGCCGACGGTGCGGTGGTGGGCCATGTCGGGGAGTACGGGGCCCCCGGGAACCGCCAGGTCACCTACTGGATCGGCCGCGAGCACTGGGGGCGGGGGCTGGCGACGGCCGCCCTGCGGGCGTACCTCGACGAGACGCCCACCCGCCCACTGCACGCGCGGGCGGCGGCCGACAACCTCGGTTCGCGCCGGGTGCTGGAGAAGTGCGGCTTCGTGGTCACCGGCAAGGATCGCGGATTCGCCCGCGCCCGGGGCGAGGAGATCGACGAGGTCCTGGTCACGCTGCACGGCTGACGAGGTCCTGGTCACGCCGCACGGCTGACGAGGCCCTGGGCACGCCGCACGGCTGACGAGGCCCTGGGCACGCCGCACGGCTGAGGCAGGGTGCGGCCGGGGCGTGGGCGGCCTCCTCCCCCGCGTGGCGGAGGCGGATCGTCGCCGGGCAGGACGTGCGGGGCCGGCCGGCGCGGAAGCCTGGACGCCATGACAGTGAACCGGCCCCCCGAAGCGCCCTCGCCCGCCCCGCCGCACCGTTCCGGGACGCCCGGGCGCCCTGGGACGCCACCGCACCGCGCCGAGGCGGCCCCGTACCGCGCCGCACCGCCCTCGTACCGCGTCGGCCGGGCGCGGTACGTGCTCCGGGTGGTCGCCATGGTGGCCTGTCTGCCCTACATCGGGCTCAAGGTGGCCTGGATGGCGGGCAGTCGGCTCGGCATCCCGGAGGGCAGCGCGCTGCTGGACGGGGGCGCCCTGCTGCGCGTCGCCAACGGGGCCACGGTGCTGATGGACTGCGCCGTCATCGTCCTCGCCCTGCTGCTGACCCGGCCCTGGGGCCTGCGGGTGCCCGCCTGGCTGCTGGTGCTGCCGATGTGGGTCGCGAGCGGCCTGCTGCTGCCGATCATGACGGCCTTCCCGGTCCAGCTGGCCGTCGGGTTCCTCGGCGGTGGCGGCGGCCGGCCGGTCGGCGAGGGCACCTCCGGACCGTTCCTCGACCCCTGGGTCTTCGGCGTCGTCTACGGCGGTTTCATCGTCCAGGGCCTCGCCCTCGGCGCCCTCTTCGCGCTGTACGCCAGTAGGCGCTGGGGCAGGCTGTGGCAGGGACGGCTGCGGGATCTGCCGGCGAGTCCGACCACGCCCGCCCTGCGCGCGACCGCCGTCGCCGCCGCTTCGACGGCTCTCCTCCCCGGCGTCACGCACCTGTTGTGGGTCAGCGGTTACACCGCCGGGCTCCACGCCGGCCGGGCTGCGGACCGCACCAGCGACTTCTACGTCCTGGAAGCCGTCAACCTGCTCTTCGTGGTGGTCACCGCCGTCGGGGTGCTCCTGCTCGCCTTCCGCCGCACCGGCCGTCTCTCCCTGCGTCTGCCGCTCGTCCTGGCCTGGGCCGGTTCCGCGGAGATGGCCTGCTGGGGCGGCTGGCTGAGTCTCGCGGGGCTGATCGGCGCGGGCGGAGCGGCGGACCGGCCGACGACGGCGACGGTGTTGACCTACGCTGTCCAGATGCTGGCAGGGGCGCTCGTCGTGACGCTGGGCGCCTACTTCTTCGCGGAGCGCGCGGCGGCTTCGGCGCTGCCCGACGACGTCGGCGTCGCCGACCCGGCCGGCGCCGACCGGGTGTCATGAAGCCCCTCGCCGTGGTGTTCGGACGACAGACGCGGCTGCGCTGGCTGCATCTGATCATCGGTGGCGCGCTGCTGATGCCGTACTTCCTGGTCGGCACGGTCCTGGTCGGCATGACGGGTGGCGGGGCAGCGCTGTTCGCCTCCCTGCCCGCCCAGTTCGCCGCGTTCGCCATCGCCCTGCCGATCGCGGCGGCCACCGGCTTCTTCCCGCTCGTCCGGCCGCTGTCCGTGGCCGCCGTCCGCGCCCTGTGCGGGGTGCCGCCCGCCCTGCTGGCCGACGGTCCCGCGCGGACCCGGCAGGCCCAAGTGCGTACCGCCGGCTGGTACACCCTGCATCTGGCGCTCGGCGGGATCGTCAGCGGCAGCACCCTGGCACTGCCGCCGTTCGCGGTGGCGGTGGCCGCGCTGCCGTTCTCCGCCGGGCTGCGCTCCACCTGGCTGCTGGACGGCCCCCGGGTGTTCCGGGAGCCGTGGGCCCTGGCTCTCGCCCCGTTCGCCGGGCTCGCGATGCTGGTGGCGCTGGCGCTGGTCGCGGCCGCGGCCGGGGAGTTGCTGGCCCGGCGGGCCCCGGTGCTGCTGGGGCCGACGCCCGAGGACCGGCTGGCCGCCGCCGAGCGCCGGGCGGCGGATCTGGCGGTGCGCAACCGGCTCGCCCGGGAGCTGCACGACTCGGTGGGGCACGCGTTGAGTGCGGTGACCCTTCAGGCGGGGGCGGCGCGCCGGGTCCTGGACCGCGATCCGGAGTTCGTCCGCGAGGCGCTGACCGCCATCGAGGAGACGACGCGGCGGACGGTCGGGGAGCTGGACTCGGTGCTGGGGCTGCTGCGGCAGGACGGGGAGCCGGACGACGAGGGCAGGGCGTACGGGCCGGGGCTCGACGCGCTCGACGGGCTGCTGGCGCACTGCGGGGTGCCGGTGGCGTACGAGCGGCAGGGCGATCCGGACCGTCTGGACCCGGTGGTCTCGCGGGAGGCGTACCGGATCGTCCAGGAGGGGCTGAGCAACGCGTCGCGGCACGGCGGGGGCGCGTCCCCGGTACGGCTGCTGATCGCGGTACGGGAGAGGGAGTTGGAGATCGTGATGGAGAATCGACTGGGCGAGCGGCCCGCCGTGCTGCGCCCCGGGGGCGGTCGCGGACTGCGCGGCATCGCGGAGCGGGCCGTCCTGCTGGGCGGCCGGACCGGGGCGGGGGCGGACGACGGCGTCTGGCGGCTGACCGCCGTGCTGCCGCTTACGGTGCCGGGTAAGGCCGGGCGGAAGGGGGAACGGCGATGAGCGGGGCTCCGGTGCGGGTGGTGCTGGCGGACGACGAGCGCATGGTGCGTACGGCGCTGCGCGTGATCCTGGACGCCGAGGAGGGCATCGAGGTCGTCGGGGAGGCCGCCACCGGTGCGGAGGCCGTCTCCGTGGTGCGGGCGCTGGGGCCCGACGTGGTGCTGATGGACGTGCGGATGCCGGAGATCGACGGCATCCGGGCCACGGAGCAGATCCTCGCCACGATGGAGGACCCGCCGAGGATCGTCGTCGTGACGACCTTCGAGAACGACGCGTACGTGTACGAGGCACTGCGCGCGGGGGCGGCCGGGTTCCTGCTGAAGCGGGCGGCCGCCGAGGAGCTGGTGCAGGCGGTGCGCCTGGTGGCGTACAGCGACTCGCTCCTCTATCCGGCGGCGGTGCGCACGCTGGCCACCGAGCACGCCGGACGGCGGGCGGGCGGGGCCCCGGCGTGGGTGGCGAGGCTGACCGGGCGGGAGGCGGACGTGCTGCGGCTGATGGCCGCGGGGCTGACCAACGCGGAGATCGCGGGGCGGCTCTCGGTGGGCCCGGCGACGGCGAAGACGCATGTGGCGGCGGTCCTCGCGAAGACCGGCGCCCGGGACCGTACCCAGGCGGTCATCGCGGCGTACGAGTCCGGTTTCATCACCCCGGGCTGAGCCGCCGGCCGGGCTCCGGGGCACGGCGGGCCGCCTGAGAAATCAGTGAGAAGGGGCGGAGACGGGAACGGCCGGAACGCGCCCGCTCGTCCCTCCAGCGGGATGAACAAGACAATCAGGCGCGCTTCGGTCTTCTGTCTGCTCATGGTGCTCGCCCTGCTGGTGCGGGCGACGTGGGTGCAGGGCTTCCAGGCCGAGGCGCTCGCAGACCACGAGCACAACCGGCGGAACACCATCGCGCAGTACGCGCAGCCGCTCGGGGACATCATCGTGGCCGGTTCGCCGGTCACCGGATCGAAGGGGACCAGTGGCGGCGACCTCCGGTACAAACGCACGTACCCCCAGGGCGAGCTGTACGCGCCCGTTACCGGCTACAGCTCGCAGGCGTACGGGGCGAACCAGCTCGAAGGCATCTACAGCGACGTCCTGGACGGCACGGACGACCGGCTGAAGGACCCGAAGGACCTGCTCACCGGCGGGCAGGCCGACCCCGGCAACGTGCTGACGACGATCGACCCCGACGTCCAGAAGGCGGCCTACGAGGCACTCGGCGAAACCAAGGGCGCGGCGGTGGCCATCGACCCGAAGACCGGCCGGATCCTCGGCATGGTCTCCACCCCCTCCTACGATCCCTCGACGATCAGCGGGACGGCGGACCAGGACGCCTGGCAGGCCCTGCTGGACGACCCGGACAAGCCGCTGGTCAACCGTGCGATGCGGCAGCCGCTGCCGCCGGGCTCCACGTTCAAGCTGGTGGTCGCGGCGGCCGCGCTGGAGAACGGGCTGTACGGCTCGGTCGACGAGCGCACCCAGAGCCCCGACCCGTACACCCTGCCCGGCACCACCACCGTGCTCCCCAACGAGAACGCGTCCGCCCCCTGCGAGAACGCGACCCTGCGCACCGCGCTCCAGTACTCCTGCAACAACGTCTTCGCGAAGGCCGCGGCCGACCTCGGCCAGGACGAGGTCAAGGAGATGGCGGACGCGTTCGGGTTCGACACCGAGAAGCTGGACGTCCCCGTACGGGCGGCGAAGAGCGTCTACCCGACCGGTATGGACAAGGCCCAGACGGCGCTGACGGGGATCGGCCAGTTCGAGGTCACCGCGACCCCGCTCCAGATGGCGATGGTCACCTCGGCCCTCGCCAACGGCGGTGAGCTGGCCGCGCCGCACATGGTCTCCCGGGTGACCGACGGGGACGGCACGGTGCTGGAGGAGACCGCCGACGGCGACACCGAGCGGGTGGTGAAGGAGTCGACCGCCGAGCAGCTGCGGAGCGCGATGGTGACGGTCGTCGAGGACGGCACCGGCACCAATGCCCGGATTCCCGGGGCCGAGGTGGGCGGCAAGACGGGCACCGCGCAGCACGGCGTGGACAACAGCAGCACCCCGTACGCCTGGTTCACCTCGTACGCGAAGGACCGTGACAGCGGCAAGGAGGTCGCCGTCGCGGTGATCGTGGAGGACTCGGGGGCTGCGCGCTCCGAGATCAGCGGCAACGGGCTGGCCGCGCCGATCGCGCAGAAGACGATGCGGGCGGCGCTGGAGCGATGACGCGAGGGGCGGCCGCCGCCCTGGTCCCCTTCCCGGGGCGATGCGCCTAGGTCATCCGCCCGATGCCGCCGCGCCGCCTTACTCCGCAGCATGAGCCGCAGGGCCCGCACGGGCGGGTCGCGGGGCACGAGGCGGAGGGCGGGGCGGCATGGGCGGTCCGGCGGTGGTGCGGGTCCTGCGGGACCCGACGGCGGGGCGGTATCTGGCGGGGGTGGTCGTCTCCGGGTTCGGTACGTCCGCGATGTGGCTCACGGCGGGGATCTGGGTCAAGTCGCTGACCGGGTCGAACAGTCTGGCGGCCCTGACGGTGGGCGCGATGTGGGCCCCGGTGCTGGCCGGGCCCGCGCTCGGCGCGCTCGCGGACCGGGTGGACCGGAAGAAGCTGCTGGTCCGGGTCAACCTGGCGATGGCCGCTCTGCTGGTCACGCTGGTGCTGGTGGACTCGGGCCGTACCGTGTGGCTGGTCTTCGTGGTGCTGGTCCTCTACGGGGCGAGCGGCGTCCTGCTCGACGCGGCGGAGTCGGCGCTCGTCGCGGGGACCGTGCACGCCTCGCTGCTGGCGGACTTCAACGGGCTGCGAACGACGGCCAACGAGGGCATGAAGCTGGTCGCCCCGCTGGCGGGCGCCGGGCTGTACGCGCGGTTCGGCGGCCCGGCCGTGGCGCTGCTGGACGCGGCGACGTGCGCCCTGGCCGCCCTGATCTTCGCGCGGCTCCGGGTACGGGAGGCTCCGCGGTCCCCGGTGGGGGCGTGGCGCGGTGAGCTCCTCGCCGGGCTGCGGCGGATACGTGCCTCGGCCGTGCTCCGCCCGCTGGTGGCGGCGGGGGCGGCGACGATGCTGCTGGCGGGGGTCAACGGGGCCGTGACGTTCGGTTACGTCGATGACGTGCTCGGCCGGACGCCGGAGTACGCGGGGGTCCTGTACGCGGTGCAGGGCGCCGGTTCCGTGACGGTGGGGCTGCTGGTGGGGCCGCTGCTGCGCCGGCTGCCGGAGCGGGTGTTCGCGGCGGCCGGGATGGCGTTGTTCGCGCTGGCGGTGGGCGCGCGGACGCTGCCGCACGACGGGGTGGCCCTGGCGGCGAGCGCGGCGATCGGGTTCGGCCTGCCGTGCGTGCTGATCGCGACGATGACCGCGGTGCAGCGGGAAACCCCGGACGCGGTGCTGGGGCGGACGGCGGCGACGGCGGGCTCGCTGATGACGGCGCCCAACGCGGTCGCCCTGGCGGTGGGGGCCGGGCTCGTCGCGGTGGTGGACGTGCGGGTGCTGACGGCGGCCGCCGGGGCGGCGGGGCTGCTGGCCGCGGCCCTGCTGGCGGCGGGGGTGACGCGGCGCCGCGCTGCCTCCGCGTCGACATCCGCCCCCGAGTCGCCGTCCGCCTCCACACCGGCATCCGGCCCCGCGTCGCCGTCCGGGTCCGCCCCTGCGCCGGCGTCCCGCCCCGCAGGGGAGTCGGAGCCCCCAGGCGAGCCCGGCCCCGCCTCACCCCAGCCGTGAGAGCGCGGCGGCGACCGCCTCCAGGTCCGGGCCCGAGGCGAGTCCCGCGTGGTACAGGCGGAGTTGGTCCGCGCCGAGCGAGGCGGCGTGGGCCGCGTCGCGCTCCAGGGTGCGTGGGCTGCCGCCCATCCCGGTGACGATCCCGAAGTTGGCGGCGCGTACTCCGCCCCGGCCGGCGAACGGGCCGAGGACCGCTTCCCGGGCGCTGTCGGGCCCGGTGCAGGGCAGCACCACGCCGTCGGCCACGGCCAGGATGTGGTCCGCGTCGACGCCGACGTTGGCCCCGGTGCGGTACGGGACGGGGTCGGCGTGCAGCAGCACCTGGAAGCCGGGCGGGGCCGCGTCCCGTACCGCCGCGACGGCCGCCTCCTGGAACGTGCGGGCGACCCGGCCCCGCCACCTCAGGGTGGCGTCCGCGAGCTCGGGTCCGAGCAGCTTCCCGATGCCGTCCCGGCCGGACTCCGGGGAGCCTGCGCCGGACCAGGCCGGTTCCAGGGCGCGGCGGACGGCTGTGGACAGGTCGCCGGGGTCGGCGCCCGCCTCCCCGTACCCCTCGCGGCACACCGGGCAGAAGCACAGCGACAAGAGGTACTGCGCCGCCTCGCCGAGGCCCACGCCGGCGACCTTGTCGTGGGCGTGCAGATGGGCGAAGCCGTACCAGCCGCAGGACTCCAGCTCGGTCCCGTGCGTGCCGGGCCGGGCGGCGGCCTCGGCCGCCAGGTCCACGAGGTACGCGCGCACCGCGGGGCGGGCGATGCAGGGGGCCCAGGGGTAGCGGTCCCCGTAGACGTTGACCACCGAGGTGTCCGGGTGCTCCGCGCCGAGCCGCGAGCTGTGGGCGAGGACCACCCAGCTGTGCACCTCCAGACCGGCGGCGGCCAGCGCGCCCGCGGCCTCCCCGTACGGATCGTCGCCGGCCGTCCAGCTCTGGCGGTACGGGGCGAGGGCCCGCCCCGCCCAGCGGTCCGGGTCCGGCGGATAGAGGACGGCGGCGTGCTCGGCGGTGACGACCCGGTGGGCGGGGTGACGGGGGGTCAGGGCCCGGGTGGAGTGGTAGGCCGAGGCCAGGGTGACCTGGCGGACGCCGAGATCCGCGATCCGGGAGGCGGCGTCCGGGTCCCCGACGACGTCCCACGGGTAGAGGAACGCGCCCGCCTTCACGCCCCGCCCCCCGCCCGGCCCGCCGGGGGGCCCTGCTCCTGCGACGCGCATTCCTGGGACGCGCGTTCCTGGGACGCGCGTTCCTGGGACGCGCGTTCCTCCAGCAGGGCGCGGCCGCTCGCGATGATCTCGATGAGGTCCTTGACGTGCGCGGCGGGCGGTTCGGTGAGCGGGGTGCGTACCTCGCCGACGTCCAGGCCCTGGAGCCGGACTCCGGCCTTGACCAGGGAGACGGCGTACCCGCGGCCCTTGGCGCGCAGTTCGACGAGCGGCCGGTAGAAGTGGTCGAGCAGCCCGTCGATCAGCGCGTCGTCGCCGGCGTCCAGGGCCTGGTAGAAGGCGAGGGCGATGTCCGGGGCGAAGGCGAAGACGGCGGAGGAGTAGAGGGTGACGCCGATGCCCCGGTAGGCGGGGCCGGTGAGTTCGGCGGTGGGCAGTCCGTTGAAGTAGAGGAAGTCGCCGTCGGGCCGGTGGGTGCGGACCGCGCTGACGATGCGCTGCATGAGGTCGAGGTCGCCGTGGCCGTCCTTGAGCCCGATGATGCCGGGGGTGCGGGCCAGGGCGACGACCGTCTCGGGGGTGAAGATCGCGTTGTCGCGCTGGTAGACGATCGTCTCCAGGCCGGTGGCCGCGGCGAGCGCCGCGTAGTGGTTCAGCAGCCCTTCCTGGTCGGCGACGACGAGGTAGGGCGGCATGGCGAGGAGTCCGTCCGCACCGGCCTCCTCGGCGGCCCGCGCGTACTGGACGGCGAGCGCCGTGCCGTAGCCGGCCCCCGCGAGGACGGGGACCTGTCCGGCCGTCTCCTCGACGGCTGCGGCGACGGCGAGGCGGAACTCCTCGGGGGTCAGCGCGTGGAACTCGCCCGTACCGCAGCAGGCGAAGACCGCGGCGGCTCCGGCGTCGATCCCCGCGCGCACATGGGCGCGGAAGACGGCGAGGTCGACGGCGCCGTCCGGCCCGAACGCGGTCACGGGGAAGAAGAGCGGCCCGGCGACTTCGCTGAGCCGGGCGGCGAGGGGGGCTGAGGTCACGGGCGCTCCCTGAGCAGATGCAGGCGTGCACAATTCTGATCGGTGTCCATATTTCTGAACATCGCAACGCTAAGGCAGCCTCCGATGGCAGGTCAAGGCGGACGCGGGCTCTTGACGCACCTCGTCTCCCTTCCTTAGTTTGTCCACGCATGTGAATGTCAGCCAGGATTGCGCACAGCACCCCCGTGTACGCCCCGAGGAGACCCCCGTATGACCGCTCCCCGTACCGTCCTGCTCACCGGCGCCGCAGGCGGCCTCGGCACCCTGATGCGGGGGCTGCTGCCCGCGTACGGATACGACCTGCGGCTGCTCGACCTGGTCCCGGTGGAGGGCGCGCCCGAGGCGATCACCGCCGACCTGAACGACCGGGAGGCGCTGCGCCAGGCCGTGCGCGGGGTGGACGCGGTCATCCACCTGGCGGGCATCTCGCTGGAGTCCACGTTCGAAAAGATCCTCCGCGCCAACATCCAGGGCACGCACCACCTCTACGAGGCCGCCCGCGAGGAGGGCGTCCGGCGTATCGTGTCCGCCTCCTCCAACCACGTCATCGGTCACACCCCGCGTCCGGCTCCGGGCGATCCGCCGATCTCCCTGGACGCCCCCCGCCGCCCCGACACCTTCTACGGGCTCTCGAAGTGCTTCGGCGAGGACCTGGCCCAGCTCTACTGGGACCGGCACGGGCTGGAGACGGTCTCGGTGCGCATCGGGTCCTGCTTCCCCGAGCCCACCTCGGTGCGGATGCTGTCGGTCTGGATGAGCCCCGGCGACGGGGCACGGCTGTTCCACGCGGCCCTCACCGCCGAGGACGTGGGGCACACCGTCGTCTACGGATCCTCCGCCAACACCCGCCTGTGGTGGGACCTGGCACCGGCGCGGGCGCTGGGCTACCGGCCCAGGGACGATTCGGAGCCGTACGCGGCGAAGCTCGTCGCCGAGCAGGGAGAGCTGGACCCGGACAACCCGGCGCACGCCCGCGTGGGCGGCCACTTCGCGACCGACCCGCCGATCTGGCCGCACTGAGCCGGCCGGGGGGCGGAAATCCGGGCGACGCGGGCGCGGCGGGCCGGGCAGGATGCGGGCCGTGCCGAGACCTTCCGGATTCCAGTACGAACAGCACGGCGACCAGAGCGTCACCATCACCCACCACGGCCGCCCCGCGGGCACCCTGCGCGGCGGCCGGGCGGAGAAGTTCCTGGCCGAGGTGGGCTCGGGCGACGCCCAGTTGGTAATGGCGCGCTGGACCGGTGCGTACAGGCACGGCAACGAGCGCACCGCCCGCGACCACCCGCGCAACCGCCGCTGAGCGCCCTCCGACGACCGTCCTCCGGACGGCCGAAGGTAAGGGAACGGCAAAGCCGGGTCGTTCGTTACCCCGTGCATGACCGCAATGACCCCCGGCTCGAACATCCCTCTCTCCGCCGCCCGCGTGGCGGTGGACGTCGCCGCTCCGGTGCGGCTCGACGTCTCGGGCCTGCTGCTCACCGCCGACGGCAAGGTGCGCTCCGACGACGACTTCATCTTCTACAACCAGCCCGCGGGCCCCGGCGTGACCTACCGCTCCGGCGGGGGCTCCGCGCCCGACGCGATCGTGGTGGACACCGCGGCCGTCCCGCCGGGCATCGAGAAGATCGTCGTCACCGCGAGCCCCGACGCCGCGGGCCAGACCTTCCAGGGCGTCGAGCCCACCGCCACCGTGCGCAACGCGGACGACGGAAGCGCGCTCGCCACCTTCACCCCGCCGCAGCTGGGCGCCGAGACGGCGCTCGTGATCATCGAGATCTACCTGCGCAACGGGGCCTGGAAGGCCCGCGCGGTCGGCCAGGGGTACGCGAACGGGCTGGCCGGGATCGCCACGGACTTCGGCGTCTCGGTCGAGGAGCCCGCGGCCCCGGTCGCCCCTCCGGCTCCGGCTGCCCCCGCTCCGGTCGCCGCCGCCCCGGTCGCTCCGGTCGCCGCCCCCGTCGACCCGCGGATCGCCCCGGCCGCCCCGGCCGCTCCCCCGGCGGCCCCCGCCGCGCCCGCGGGCTCCGGGAAGATCAACCTGGACAAGGGCCGGGTCAACCTCCAGAAGAACCAGACCGTGTCCCTCGTCAAGGGCGGCGCACCGCTGCTCTCGCGGGTCAGGATGGGCCTGGGCTGGGAGCCCGCGTTCCGCGGCAAGGACATCGACCTGGACGCGTCGGTGATCGCCTACGGCCCCAACCGCAACCACCTGGACAGCTGCTACTTCGGCAAGCTGACCATCCTGAACGGGGCGATCAAGCACTCCGGCGACAACCTCACCGGTGAGGGCGCGGGCGACGACGAGGTGATCATGGTGGACCTCGGCCGGATCCCCGCCGAGGCGACCGGCCTGGTCTTCACGGTGAACTCGTTCACCGGCCAGAAGTTCAACGAGGTGGCCAAGGCCTACTGCCGGCTGATCGACGACGCGTCCGGCGAGGAGCTGGTCCGCTTCGACCTCACCGGCGCCGAGCCGCAGACCGGCGTGATGATGGCCAAGCTCATCAAGCAGTTCACCGGCGAGTGGGAGATGACGGGGATGGGCGAGTTCGTGAAGTCGCGCACCGTGCGGGGCATGGTGAAGCCCGCCGCCAAGTCCCTGTAGCCGCCGTGGGCCCTCTCCGGAGGGGCGCAACGGAGTCCGGGGCGCCTGAAGTGATTCAGGCGCCCCGGGTCCGGAGAAGACGGACGCTGCTCGTGCTCGTCTCGCGTCTCAGAGCTTGGTCAATTTGGAGTACGGGCTCAGGATCCTTCCCTGTCGCCCCGAGAAGTCGATGAGGACTGCATCGTTGTCGCCCTCGACAGCAAGGATCCTGCCGAGCCCGAACTGGTCGTGCGACACCCTGTCGCCCACATCGAAGCATTCGACCGGTGGGGCCTCCTGGGCCGGGCGGTTGAAGGGACTGGAAGGCAGGTGACGCCGGGCTGACTGTTTCATTAAGTCGAGTATGCGCCCTGCGAAGGCCCTACGCCATGCCCGTCGGTGCCCAAGGCCCCAGACGTGCCGGATTCGTAATCAGCGCTCACCACGGCCAGTCAGCGCTTCCTCCCGCCTCCAGCAGCGGAACCATGCCGAACGCCGCGTCGGAAAGACCCCCGAACGTGTGGCGGTTTCCCTCGCCGGACGGGGCGTGGCCGAGCTGGTATCCGGCCAGATTCCAGGTGTAGACGGGCACCGTGTCCGGAACGCTGCGGGTCGCGTCGCCACGGCGCGTGTACGCGACCTGCTCGTCGGTGACGATGAGTACCCGGTCGTGGTCCCGGTAGTGCCGTCGCACCGCCTCCTCCGTGTTCGTGCCGCCCAGGTTCCCGAAGCGGTCCAGGACCCGGAGCACGGACTCGCCCCTGCGGAAGGCCACCGGCGCGCTGCCCGTGCCGAACTGCACCAGGTCAGCGTCGGCGGAGCGCAACGCCAGCGCCGCGCCGAAGACGGCCGCGGCGTCGGCCCGGTTCAGCCGGGAGCGCTCGGAGAGCGGCGCGCCCATCGACCCGGACCGGTCGACCAGGACCAGGGTGCGGCCCGGCAGCGCGGGTACCTGGCCCAGCGAGTGTCCGAGGGCCCGTTCCAGCGGGTGGGCCCAGCGGAGCGAGGGCGCGTGCCGGTACGCGGCGAGGTAGCGGAAGGGGAACTGACCCGACGCGGCGACGGCTTCCGGGTCGCTGATCCGGGCCGCGGCGCTCGCCGCGACCTCGTCCCGCACACCGGCCTCGTCGAAGTTGCGGAGGTTCCGGACGAGCGCCATGGTGCCCATCGACGGGATCACCGCCTCCCAGGCCGCCGCGTCCATCGGGCCCTGCAGCCAGCCCGCAAGCGCCTCCCAGGTCAGGCCGGCCTCGGCCAGCCGCTCCGCGCCGCCGGCTCCGGTGACGACGGTGCGACGTTCGGCGACCGGCAGTTCCATCAGCTCCCGGTGGGCGCTCAGAGTGCGGTCGGCTGCGGGCGGCACGGCGGTTTCCGGCCGGTGCCGGCGGTCCAGCGCGTACCGGAACAGCTCGCCCTGCCAGGGCTTGGCGGGGTCGGGCGCGGCGTGCACGAGATTGAGTACGTCGCCGAAGCGGTAGCCCTTGGACGCGGTGTCGTACTTCAGCAGAGCCCGTCCGGTGTAGAGGCGGCGCACGGCGTCGGCGATGCCCCGCTTCACGGGCTGGGGCAGGGCTCGCCCGTAGCGGGACGTCCAGTAGCCGAGCAGTTCGCCCGGCTCGTCGGCCCGCAGCAGTACGGAGTCGATGACCTGGCGGTTCGAGGGTCCCCCGGTGCAGCCTGCGGACAGCCGCGCCTTCACGTACTCCGCGCCGCCGACCAGCGAGGCGGTCCGCATCCGCCCGTCGCGGCGCAGCCAGTGGAGCAGCCCCGCGGTCCAGGTGGGGTCCTCCACGGCGAGGCGGCGCACGAGCGTGGCGAACCTGTCGTCGCGCTGGTCCCCGCCCTCGTAGTAGGTGTCCTGGGCCACGAAGTTGGCGACGGCGAGCAGGAAGAGCTCGGATCGGGCGTCGCGAGCGTGTCCGGTGCCGCCCTGGTGGTTGGGCGCGAGCGCGCCGGTCGTCGCGACGGGTGAGGTGGGCACGGAACCGGCGGGCCGGGACCTGTGGGTACGGAAGTTGAAACGGGTCATGAGAAGAATTCCCCCGAATTCCTGGGGAAGGACGCGGCGGCGGAACGGGGTGCCCGAGATCAGGAGTCGGCGACGGAGAACAGTCAGATGCTCTGACCGACTGAGCTACCGGCCGGAGCCGGGCGGGACTCGAACCCGCGACCCTCTGATCCAGAAGTATCCGTCGCCTGCGCACCGGGCACCCCGGCGCTCGCGCCTCCCGAGATCATCAGTGGCTGCGGCACATTTCGGGAAAGGAAGGAGCCGCCGCCTTCGCACCGGGAGGTGCATGTCCATGACCTTAGGGAACGGTCCGGTCGCACGCGAAGGATTTTCGCCGGCCCCGATCCCGGCCGCTGCCCCGGCCCTCGCCCCGCCCTCCGAGAGAGGGCGAGCCCGCGGCGACCGGTGGCAGACGTGAACCGGGGTGCGGTGCGGCGCGGTTGGGGGGTCGCCGACGTCCGGGACCTCGCCGCGGACCCGTCCGGCCGGCACGCCCGCGTCGGCACGAAGGCGGTACGGCGTACCACCACAGGGCCGCGCCGGTGCGGGGCCTGTGATGCGGCTGGGTGCCGACATCTGCCTGGTAAGAGCAGCGCTCTCGACCTGGGCTACGCCCCCGCCCCGGCGCTCCCGCCCCTCAACCGCCCGCGCGCGAGCGGGCCTTGAACGCCGCCTTGCGGGCGTCCTTGGCCGCCTTCTTGTCGCTGTGCAGCCGGCCCATGGCCTCCAGCACATCGGCGGTGGCCGGGTGGTCGACGCGCCAGACCTCGTCGAAGAAGCCGCTGTGCTGCGCGGAGAGCCCCTCGACCAGGCCCTGGAGCTCGTCCAGCTCGCCGTCCGCGTCCAGTTGGGCGGCGATCGTGTCGATGGCCAGCCAGAAGATCATGTCCTCCGGCGGGGCGGGCACGTCGGCCGCGCCGCGCTCCGCGAGCCAGACGCGGGCCAGGCCGCCCAGCTCCGGGTCGCCGAGCACCGCGCGTACGGCGGGCTCCGCCCCGGGGCCGGCCAGGGCGAGGGCCTGCTGGCAGTGGAGGCGGCGCAGCGGCGCGCCCTCGTCCGTGCCGCGCGCGGCGGCCAGCAGCTCGGCCGCCGCGGCCACCGCGCCCTCCGCGTCGTATCCCGCGAGCCAGAGCTTGACCTCGGCGCGGGCAGCGGGCTCCGGGTAGTGGGCGATGCCGTCGAGGAGGACGTCGGCGCCCTTGCCGGCGAGGTCGCCGACCGCGGGGGCGTCCACCCCGGCCTCCAGCATCCGGGCCCGGATGCCGTACAGGCCGAGGGGGGTGAGCTTGACCATGCCGTACCGGGTGACGTCCTCGTCGTCGGCCCCGGCGGAGTCGTCCGCGGCTTCGCCCTCCTCGACCAGCAACGCCTCGTCGACCGGGTGGTATTCGACGATCCCGATGGGTTCGAGGAGCCGGAACTGGTCGTCGAGGCGCATCATCGCCTCGGACACCTGCTCCAGGATGTCGTCGGTGGGCTCGCCCATGTCGTCGGGGACGATCATCGACGCGGCGAGTGCGGGCAGCGGGACCGGTCCCTCGCCCGCGCCGTTGTCCGCGAGGGTGAGCAGGTAGAGGTTGCCGAGGACGCCGTCGAGGAACTCCGCCTCGGCCTCCGGGTCCCACTCCAGGGCGTCGAAGTCGATCGAGCCGTCCTCGCCGACGAGGTCCGCGAAGTCGTCCAGGACGGGCGCGGTGGCGTCGGCGTGCACGGCGTCGAGACCGTCGAGCCAGATGGACAGGACGTCCTGCGGGGAGCCGCCGGTGAGCAGGGCCAGGTTCTCGCCGGTGGTGACGGTGCCCTCGCCCTCGCCGTCCGCGCCCTCGTCGTCCTCGCTCTCCTCGGGGTCGGTGACGTCGAGGAGGCCGGTGTCCACGGCGAGCCGCCAGGCCTCGCTGGCGTACGCGGCGCCGTCCTCGTCCGCCGGGAGGGCGAGGTGCTCGGCGGCTGCGGGAAGCTGGTCCTCGACCAGTTCGCCGCCGGCCCCGACCCGGGTGTCCGGGCCCGCCCAGCGGGCGAGCTTCACGGCGCGGACGAACAGCGGAGCGGCGAGCGCGTCCCGTGCCAGTTCGGCCTCGGTGTTCAGCCGCACCGGCGGCAGGGAGGGGCGCTCTGCGGACATCGGGGGTTCTCCTCGGTGCGTGCTCGGGGCATACGGAGTGCGTACGCGGTTCAGCCGCCCAAGCCTAGACGCAATGCGCCGCGTACCGCCCGCCGCTTCGCCACATACCGCCCCGCCGCACCCCTATGCGCCCGCGCCCGGCTCCAAGCTGAGCACGGGGGTGTGGCGGTGCACGCCGCCGCCGCCGGTCATGCCCGGGTAGTTCTGGACGCGTTCCCAGTGCGGGGACGGGGAGCCGACGCCCTCCCCGGGTGCGG
This sequence comes from Streptomyces sp. NPDC026589, assembly GCF_040638385.1. Classification (NCBI taxonomy): domain Bacteria; kingdom Bacillati; phylum Actinomycetota; class Actinomycetes; order Kitasatosporales; family Streptomycetaceae; genus Streptomyces; species Streptomyces sp. NPDC026589. The sequence goes on along the minus strand of NZ_JBEZYG010000002.1, from coordinate 535,149 downwards.
CGAGGGCGGCGATGTGGTGTTCGGCGCTCTCCCACTCGGCGTAGTTGAGGACCCGGGTGCCGTCGGTGCTGACGTGGAAGTGCGCGGAGATGCCGCCGGCGGGCAGACCGGCCTCTTCGCCGAGCGCCTCGAACACGGTGTTCACCCAGGCACGTTGGCGGGCCGGGTCGGGCCCGTCGAACTCGACGTCCACGATGACGAGGCAGCCGGTCTCCCGGGTGTCGCCCTCGGCCCGGAGGCTGGACCGGTACAGCTCGTAGGTGCGCAGTCCGAGGCGTTCGACGCCGGGGACGGCGGCGTCGATCTCGGCGTTGCGGGCGTCACGGCTCTCCCGTACGAAGTCCTGGTAGGCCTGTTCGCCGGTCCACTGGGAGTAGTGCAGCAGGGTCGCGCCGTCCTCCCCCGCGTAGACGCTGTAGGAGAGCAGCCCGGGGTGCGGCCATTCCCGGCTCTCCCATGCCTTCCGGATGGCGTCGACGGCCTCCCGCTGCCGCTGCGGTGTACCGACGTTCCAGGTGCTGGCCTTGGCGATCCGGGCATCGGTGCGGGCCGGGTCGGGGCGGTCGGTGAGGTGCGTGGTCATGGCGGGTTCCCTTCGTCACGCGCGCCGGTCGGTGCGTCGCGATCACCACGGTGACACCTCAAGTCCGGTTGAGGTCAAGGCTGTTGCGCCTGGCACCGCCCGCGCCCCGTTCGCCCAGGGCGTGAGCGGCGCCGGGTGCGGCCGGAGCCGGCCGGGGAAGGGTGGGGGCATGACCCTCTCGGTGGCGCACCTGAGCGATCCGCACCTCACGACCGGTCCGGGAGCGGCGGCCCCCGCCGCCGGGCTGCGGGCCGCCCTGCGCCGGGTGCTCGCCCTGGACCCGCTCCCGGACTGCGTCGTGATCACCGGTGATCTCACCGAACGCGGGGAGCCGGGCGAGTACGCGGCCCTGCGCGAGGAGGTCGGCGCGTTCCCGCTGCCGCTGCGTCTGGTGGCGGGCAACCACGACGTGCCGGAGGCCCTCGTGGGCGCGTTCGGCGGGACGCGCTTCCTGGGCGGGGGGACGCTGACGTCGTACGCGGTGGAGCACCCGGCGTTCACCGTGGTGGTCCTGGACTCGCGGGTCGCCGGCGCGCCGGGCGGTCGGCTGGGTCCCGCGCAGTTGTCCCGGCTGGACCGGGACCTCTCCCGGCGCCCCGGCGTACCGGCCCTGGTCTGTCTGCACCATCCGCCGGTTCCGGTCGGCATTCCGTTCCTGGACGCGATGCGCCTGGCGGACGGCCCCGCGCTGGCGGAGGTGGTCGCCGCGCACCCCCGGGTCGTGCGGGTGCTGGCGGGCCATGTGCACCGCCAGGTCACGGCGCCCTTCGCGGGCAGCACGGTGGCGGTCGCGCCGAGTACGTACCGGCAGAGCGGGCTGGCGCTGCGGGAGGGTGTGCCCGGCTATCCCGACGAGCCGGCGGCCTTTCTGCTGCACGTCCTGCCGGCGGGGCCGCCCGGCGCGGGCTGGGTCACGCACACCGTGCCGGTGGGCGACGGCTGAAGGACCGGTCGGGCCCCGCCCCGGGACCGGTCACTCGGGCAGCTCGGCCCGCCAGGCCGTGATGTTCAGCTCGTCCATGTACCGGATGTCGTGACCCTCCAGCGGGTAGACCCGCGCCCCCGCGTCGGGGGCGGCGGCCAGCTCCAGGGCGTCGGCCATGACGAGCTCGCCGCCCTCCTGGGTGGAGACCCAGGCGAGCATCGACCGTGCGGTGCCGCCCGGCTTCAGGGTGAGCGCCTCGGGGCCCCGGTCGCGGCCGAACTGCGAGCCGGCCGGGTTGACCTTCACGGGGAGGCGTTCGCCGTCCTCGCCGAGCGCCTGGACCGAGGGGTAGCCGTCGACCCGGTAGGGCTTCGAGCCGCAGTTGGTCAGGGTCAGGGCGACCGCACGGCTCATCATCGCGGTCAGCACCTCCCCCATGGTCACCACGGCGCCGGAGGCGGGGCACTTCTCCGGCGGGGTCCCGGGCGGGGTGGAGGCCGGGCCGCTCCGCGCCGTCTCCCCGTAGGCCGGCGCGGGGGTCGGGGGCAGCGTCTCGGCGCGGACGATGCCGGAGCGGGGCGCGGAGGCGGACGGGGCGGGGTCCGGTTCTTCGCCCTCGCCGGCCGGGACGAGAAATCCGGAGCAGCCGGTCAGCGCGGTCAGCGCCGCCGCCGACAGCACGGCGGAGACCCGTCCGCGCACCCGCGCCCGCCCGCGTACGCACACACCCATGCCGATGCCCCCACCTCTCGCCGCGGCCGTCGCCACGACCACCGCCGCGGCCCGTCGTCCGTGCGTTCGATCATGTCAGAAGTGGTGTCGGAGCAGCCGCCCCCTACGGACTGTTCAGCGTCCCTTGCCGGTCACCCCAAGAAGATCTAAGTGGACCTACAGGGTTCCGGGAGCCGACACTTCGGGCATGACCGCCACCGCACCGCGCCCCTTCGGCCGCACGCTCTGCGCCATGATCACGCCCTTCACCACCACCGGGGCCCTGGACCGCGACGCCGCCCGTGCGTACGCCGCACGCCTGGTGGCGGAAGGCTGCGACGGGATCGTCCTCAGCGGCACCACGGGCGAGTCCCCCACCACGACGGGCGCCGAGAAGTCCGCCCTGCTGCGGGCCGTCCGGGCGGAGGTCGGCGACGGGGTGCCGCTGCTCACCGGCGTCGGGGGCCCGGACACCGCGCACACCCTGCGCCTGGCGCGGGAGGCCGAGGAGGCGGGCGCGGACGGACTGCTGGTGGTCAGCCCGTACTACAGCCGCCCGCCGCAGGCCGCCGTCGAGACGTACTTCCTGCGGGTCGCGGACTCCACCGGACTACCGCTGATGCTGTACGACATCCCCGGCCGCACCGGCACCCGGATCGAGCCGGAGACCCTGCTGCGGCTGGCGGAGCACCCGCGCGTGGTGGCGGTGAAGGACTGCTCCATGGACCTGCTCGGCTCGACGAAGGTGCTGGCCCGCACCTCGCTGGCGTACTACTCGGGCTGCGAGGAACTGAACCTGCCGTTGTACGCGGTGGGCGGCGCGGGTTACGTCAGCACCGTCGCGAACGTGGCCCCGCGCCAGGTACGGGCGCCGCTGGACGCGTTCGACGCGGGCCGCACCGACGAGGCGGCCCGGCTCAACGGGCTCACGGTGCGCCTCACCGAACTGATGATGGCGAGCGGCCTCCCCGGAACCGTCACCGTGAAGGCGCTCCTGGACGCGGGACCGGTCCGGGAACCGCTGCAGCCCGCCGGGCGCGAGGCGGCCGACGGGCTGCGGGCGGCGTACGAGGAGCTTCTCGCTCCCTGCTGAACGGGTCAGTTGTGGGCGTGCAGGACCTCGTTGAGGCCGCCCCACACCGCGTTGTTCGGGCGGGCCTCGACGGTGCCGGTGACCGAGTTGCGGCGGAAGAGGATGTTGGAGGCGCCGGACAGCTCGCGAGCCTTGACGACCTGGCCGTCCGGCAGCGTGACCCGGGTGCCGGCGGTGACGTACAGACCGGCCTCGACGACGCACTCGTCGCCGAGCGCGATCCCGACGCCCGCCTCCGCGCCGACCAGGCAGCGCTCGCCGATGACGATGCGCTCCGTGCCGCCACCGGAGAGGGTGCCCATGGTGGACGCGCCGCCGCCGATGTCCGAACCGTCGCCGACGACGACGCCCGCGGAGATGCGGCCCTCGACCATGGAGGTGCCGAGCGTGCCCGCGTTGAAGTTGACGAAGCCCTCGTGCATGACGGTGGTCCCGGTGGCGAGGTGCGCGCCGAGCCGGACGCGGTCGGCGTCGGCGACGCGTACGCCCTTGGGGGCGACGTAGTCCGTCATCCGGGGGAACTTGTCGACCGAGGTGACCTGGAGGTGCAGGCCCTCGGCGCGGGCGTTGAGCCGCACGCGCTCCAGGTCGTCGACGGCGACCGGGCCGAGCGAGGTCCAGGCGACGTTGGCGAGCAGCCCGAACAGCCCGTCGAGGTTCTGGCCGTGCGGCCGGACCAGCCGGTGCGAGAGCAGGTGCAGACGCAGATAGGCGTCGTGGGCGTCGAGCGGCTTGTCGTCGAGCGAGGAGATGACCGTGGACACGGCGACGACCTCCACGCCGCGCCGGGCGTCCACGCCGAGTGCCTTGGCGGCGCCCTCGCCGAGCCGGTTGACGGCCTCGTCCGGGCTGAGGCGCGTCGTACCGGCGGGGCCGGGGTCGGAGGTCAGCTCGGGGGCGGGGAACCAGGTGTCGAGGACGGTGCCGTCACCGGCGACGGTGGCGAGGCCGGCGGCGACGGCGCCGGTGGTGCGGGCAGAACCCTGGGAAGTCGTGTCGGTCATGAACGCAACCTAACGGGCCGGGGCCCGCTCGGGCGAACCGGTCCCGGCGTGGGGCCCCTTTCCCGCCACCCGCTCCCGCTCCCGCTCCCCGCACGGTCGCCCCACATCCATCACCGGCTTCACCTCCAGGACGGGAGGATCCGCCGGGACCGCAGGGGTGTGTCGACGCAGGGGGCGTATCACCCTGCCGGTCAGCAGAGTGCGGGAGACATAACCGAAGCGACGGGAGTCGACGCTCACGGGCTGATTGTCGCCCAGGACCAGGTAGTGGCCGGGTGGCACGATCGAGCCGGGGGGGACGTCCAGCCGCTCGGCCATGAGCGCGGGAACCGGGTCGCCGGGTCCGGCGGCGATCCGTTTGATGATCAGGCCCTCGTGCGTGAGCCCCTCATCACGCGCGCCGGGGGGCGGTTCGAGGACGACGACATCTCCGCGGGCCACCCGGCGCGCGCGGCGGCGGACCAGGACGCGGTCCCCGTCGTGGAGGGCGGGTTCCATGCTCGGGCCGGTGACGGTGACGGCCAGCAGGCGGGTCCGCAGCAGACGGCGGGCGAGGCGCACGATCACGCGGGGCCTCCGCTCCGGGAGGTTCCGGCCACCACGTCGGCGGGCGGCAGCGGCCCCGCGTCGGCGGCACGGGCCGGCGGGGTGGGTACGGAGGCCCCCGCGCCGTGCGCACCGGCGTCGGGCGCGTACCCGCTGGCCTGGAGGGTGAACAACCGGGCGTACACCCCGGAACGGCGCATCAGGTCGGCGTGCGGCCCCCGTTCGACGATCCGGCCGTCCTCCAGGACCACGATCACGTCCGCGTCGCGCAGGGTGTTGAGGCGGTGGGAGATGAGCAGCCCCGCCCGGCCCGCCCGGTGGCGTCGCAGCCGGCGGTGGATCTCGTACTCCGCCTCGGGATCGAGACCGGAGCCGGGCTCGTCGAGGACGAGGAGGTCGGCGTCGTCCCGGATCAGGGAGCGGGCGAGGGCGAGCCGCTGCCACTGTCCGCCGGAGAGGACGACTCCGGTCGTGGCGTCGTCCTTGTCCCGCTCGCTGAAGAAGATCCGGCTCAGCAGGGTGTCGTAGCCGTGGGGCAGGCCGGTCAGCCGGTCGTGGATTCCCGCGACGCGGGCGGCCTCCGCCACCCGGTCGCGGTCCTGCAGTGCGGTGAGGTCGCCGAGGGCGATGTTCTCGCGGGCGGTCAGGTCGTACTCCATGAAGTCCTGGAAGGTGGCCCCCATCCGGCGGCGCAGCTCACGCGGGCACAGTTCGCGCAGGTCGACGCCGTCCCAGAGGATCTGTCCCCGGACGGGATCGTAGAACCGGCACACCAGCTTCACCAGTGTGGACTTCCCGGCGCCGTTGAGACCGACGAGGCCCACGGCCTGTCCGGCGGGCAGGACCAGGTCGACGCCCCGGAGCACCCAAGGCTGGTCCTCCCCGTAGCGGAACCACACATCGCGGAACTCCACCGAGTGGCGCAGCGGCGGTACGGGACGTGGCCGGGCGGGTACGGGCAGGTCGGGCCGAGCGTCGGTCACGGTGAGGAAGTGGCGGAACATCAGGAGGGCGTGGTGGCCCGTGGCGAGTTCGACGGCGAGTCCGGCCAGCGCCCCCTGGACCGCGGGCAGGGCGGTGACCAGGACGGTCACCCCGCCGACGGTGATCTGTCCCGAGCGGGCGGCCGAGACCGCCCACAGCAGTCCGGCCCCGGCGACCAGGGCGGAGAGCAGGGCGAGTCCCGCCTGGACGGCCAGTTCCTGACGGTCCATGCTCCGTTTCGCCGCGTCCGAGGTGCGGCGCTCCGCGACCATCCGGTCGCCGAGGAAGCGCCCCAGGCCGAAGAGCCTGATCTCCTTCGCGGCCCGCAGGTCGGTCAGCAGTGCGCTGTAGAACAGCTCCCTGCGCTCCACCGGGCCCACCGACCAGACGAGGGCGGCCCGTCGGCGGCTGAGCGCGATCTCGGCGCCGAGGACGAGGACGCCGGAGGTCAGGACGGCCGCCGCCATCCAGGGGCCCAGCAAGGTGAGCGCGCCGAGGAATCCGGTGAGGGTCACCACCGCGCCGACGGTGCCGATGACGCTGCCGACCGCGTCGACCGGCGCGGCGCCGCCGTACTGACGGGCCATGCGCAGCCGGTCCAGGAAGCGCGGGTTCTCGTAGGGGCCGATGCCCGTGAACCGGTCGACGGCGGTGTGGAGTTCGATCTGAGCGCGCAACCCGACCGCCCGGCCGAGCTGGGCCCGCAGGTACTGGAGGAACTGGGGGACGACGGCGAGGGCGACACCGCATCCGACCAGCAGCAGAACCGGGCCGGTGAGGGAGCCGCCGGCGAAGGGGGCGGCGACCAGGCGGTCGATCACGGTCTTGAGGGTCCAGGCGGCGGCGACCGGGGCGGCGGACGCGGCCACCGTGAGCAGCAGCCAGCCCGTCAGGGTGGCGGGCGCCGCCCGGCGGGCCAGGCGGACCGCGGCGACCAGGACGGTACGGAGCGGGGAGTGGCCGGGTTCGTCGTCGGGCCGGGCGGCGGGGGCGGGCCTGGTCATCGGGCGGCGACGGGGGTCTGGGGCCACCGGCCGACTTCCGTCACCACGAGACCGCCGTCAGAGCTGTGCCCCACCCGTACACAGCTGGGAAACGCCTTGACGGCCAACGCCGTGGTGACCGGGCCGCCAAAGGGTTCCTGGACGGTCGGCACCACGGCGGCCAGGGCGGCGGCCATCGATCCGGCGTCCTCGTCCGACATGCCCGGCCCGTGCGGGTCCGGCGCTTCGTGTGAGCTGTACGGGTCCCCTGCTTCGTCTGAGCTGTAGGAGTCGTTGACGACGACGGCGAGCACCTGCCGGGCCTCCTCGGGCCGGTCCGCGTACCGGGCGACGAAGCCGGGCAGTTTGTCGCGACAGGGCTCGCAGGTGGGCGAGAAGAACGCGACGAGGGTTCCGTCGGTGAGATCCCGGTCGGTGACGGGGCTGTCGGACGGGCCGGCGGTGAAGGAGGGCACAGGGGTGCCGACGCTCGCGATCCCGGACATGCCTCCGGGCATGGCGGCGGCCGGTGCCGACGCCTGTCGCAGCAGGTCGGAGTGTTCCCGCAGCCGTCGGACGACTCCGACGGTGAGTACGAGGTCGACCAAGGCCAGGGCTCCGACGGCGAGGACGGCGGCGGCGAGCGGACTCACGGGGTGGTTTCCTTTCGGGGCAGGGGACGGAAGAGCGTGACGAGGTCGTCGAGGGCCGTGACGAGCAGGCCGAGGACCGCGCCCGCGAGGGAGGCGGTCAGCACCGCCACCGGGTCGCCCGTACCCGGGCCGCCGACGGCCACGGCTACGAGGCCGGTGACCGCCACGGCCAGCAGGATGGAGTTGCGTACGGCGTGTACCGCGCCGAGCGGAGTCGTCGTACGGCCGAAGCAGCGGCAGGGCGTCCGACGGCCGCTACGGGCGGCGGCGACGGCCAGCGCGGTGAAAGCGGCGAGCAGTACGGCGGCGATGCCGAGCCCGGCGACGAGTACGGTCGGCGGAGCGAGGAGGCCGGGCAGGGCGAAGGCGGGTACGAGGACGGCCTCAGCGGTCACCACCAGCGCGGCGAGGGAGCTGGCGGGCAACGGCCCGGGGAGCCGCAGGGCTCGCACGGTCCCGGTGAACTCCGCGAAGGCGGCCGGGTTCTGGACCTTGCCGAGGACGGAGCGCGTGAACACCAGCAGCAGACAGCCACGGACAGCCCAGACGACGAGTTCCACGAGGTGTCCTTTCTGAGGAGGGCGGCCGCGAGGGGCACCGACAGAGCGGCACGGTCGGTGCGATGCGGGTCGGTTCAGCCGTGGGCGCCGTGGGAACGGGACGGTTGACCGCGAGCGCCCCGGCGGCGGTAGGGGTTCCTGCCGCGCTGCCGACGGGCCGTGGTGCGTGCCGCTCCCGGGTCGATGACCCGGGAGCGGCACGCATCCGGAGCACGTCCCGGAGAGGCCACCTTCAGGTCGCCTCTCCGGGGGCTGCCGTCAGCAGACGGCGCAGCGCTTCCCCAGGAACACCTGGGTTCCGTCGGAACAGACCTGACTGGTGAAGATCGCCTTGAAACCGGTGCGGTGGCACATCGGTACCATCGTCGAATTGCACACTTCCTCGGTCCAGCACTCGACGGCGGCAGCCGCCTCCGCCCGGGGAACCAGACGGTCGACCAGCGAATCGGACAGGTTCCGGATCCAGTCGCGCATGGAGATCCTTTCGTCTTCGGTAGGTGAGAGGGGGTGCCGGGGGCAGGTCAGCCGTTGCAGCGGGCGCAGCGGACGCCCCGGAAGCTGCGGGTGCCGTCGGCGCACACCTGGTAGATGAAGTAGCCCCAGCGGCCGGTGGAGCCGCAAAGCTGGAGCGGCCCCTGCTGGCAGACCTCCTCGGTCCAGCACTCGGTGGCGGCGGCAGCCTCGGTCTTCGGGACCAGGCGGTCGATCAGGGCATCGGAGAGGTTCTCGAACCAGGCACGCATGGCAGATCCTTCGGTCAGCGGGTGAGCGGCCGGCCCGGGGCGGGCCGGCCGGCCGGTGCGGCGCTCGCAGCGGTGGCGCGGGGGAAGCCGACCGCTGTCCGCCCGGATGTGGCGGACCACGGTCGTTCAAGGGGCCTGTTCCGCCCCGTAGCGGAGCCGGGTCGCCCGGTCGGCGAGCCTTCGGCTACCGACGCCCGGTGGAGCCGGCCGCCCGGGATGCGGACGGTCGGCCGAAGCGCCGGGCGGGTTCTGGAACCTCTTGTGCGGGGAAATCCTCTCGGTTGGTGAGAGACCCGCGGTGTGCTCCCGGCCGGTTGCGTGGGAGCGCCTTCGACCCCGTCAGCCTCCGTGGGCGCTCTTGCAGGAATCTTGATCGGATCTGAAATCGGCGGCGGCTGGTGGGACGGCACTCGGCAGACGGGCGGAGCGCGTTGGCAATCTGGTACGGAGTCCTCGGGGAGATCGAGGCCCGGCGGGACGGGCGCCGGGTGGATCTGGGCCCGGCCCGGCAGCGGACCGTCCTGGCGGCACTGCTGATGGATGTGGACCGGGTGGTTCCGGTGGACGGCCTGGCGGAGCGGGTCTGGGGCGACCGGCCGCCGCGCCGGGTCGCGGCGGCCGTGCACACCTATCTGTCACGGCTGAGGCGGGCGCTGGAACGCCCCGCGCCGGACGGCGTCGTACCGGACGGTGCTGATCCGGGGCGGCCCGCGATCGTGCGGCGGCCCGGCGGGTACGCGGTGCCGGCCGGTCCGGGCACGGTGGATGTGCATCTCTTCCGCGATCTGGTCGCCCGCGCCCGGTCGTACAGCTCCACCGACGACGGCGGTGCGCTGGAGCTGTACGACCGGGCGCTCGCGCTGTGGCGGGGCGAGCCGTTCGCGGCGGTGGACACCCCGTGGTTCAACGCGGCACGGGTCTCGCTGTCGGAGCAACGGCACGCCTGCCGCCTGGACCGCAACGACGTGGCACTGCGGCTGGGGTGTCACGGCGCGCTCTTGCCGGAACTGGGCGCCTGCCACGACGAGCGCCCCTGGGACGAGCGGCTGACCGCCCAGTTGATGACCGCGCTGAGCCGCAGCGGACGGACGGCGGATGCGCTGCGCTGCTTCGAGCGGGTGCGGTGCGCGCTGGCGGAGGAGTTGGGCAGCGATCCGGGGCCGGAGCTGCGGCGGCTGCATCAACGGGTGCTGGCAGGCGATGCGACGCTCGGGCCGGCCGGGCGGCCGGGCCCGCCGGCGCTGGGCTCCTTCACGACGTCCGGAGCGCCCACGGGAGCGGACTCCCGGCCGCTCCCCGGTGGCGCGCGGGTCGGCACGGTGCCGCGCGAGCTGCCCTCGGCGACACGGCACTTCACCGGGCGTACGTCCGAGCTCGCCCTGCTGGACGAGGCGTTGGGCCGGTCTCCGGACGAGACGGGGGACGAGACGGCGGACGAGACGGCGGGCATGGCGGGACCCGGCGGCCCCGGCGCGGGGCCGGTGTGTGTCATCAGCGGCGGCGCGGGGGTGGGGAAGACCTCGGTGGCGCTGCACTGGGCGCACCGCAACCTCTGCCGATTCCCCGACGGGCAGTTGTACGTGGATCTGCGCGGGTTCGCCCGCTCGGGCGGTCCGCTGACGCCCGCCGCGGCGCTCCGACTGCTGCTGTGCGGTCTCGGCGTGGACCCGGCGGCGGCGCCGGCGGGCCGGCAGGCGCTCGCCGGGCTGTACCGGAGCCTGGTCGCGGACCGCCGGGTGCTGATCATGCTGGACGACGCGGCCGACGCCGAACAGGTCGCGGCGCTGCTGCCGGGGAGCGCGGGAGCCGCCGTACTGGTCACCAGCCGCCGTCGACTGACGGGGCTCGCCGTCACCCAGGGGGCACACGCGGTGTCGCTGTCCACCCTGTCCCGGGCGGACTCCCGGGAACTCCTCGGGCACCGGTTGGGCGAGGCGCGGCTGGCGGCCGAGCCGGAGTCGACGGCGGCCGTCCTGGAGCGGTGCTCGGGTCTGCCGCTGGCGCTCGGCGTGGTCGCCGCGCGGGCGGCGGCCCGGCCGGGCTTTCCGCTGGCGGACCTCGCCGAGGAGCTGCGGGACGCGACGGGCCGGCTGACCGCTCTGGGCACGGGTGATCCGTCGGCGGATGTCCGGACGGCGCTGCGTCTGTCGTACCGGGCGCTGAGCGGTGCCGCGGCCGGGGCGTTCCGGTTACTGTCGGCGGTGCCGGGGCCGGACATCGGGCTGGGCGCCGCGGGGAGTCTGCTGGGCTGTTCCCCGGCGTCGGCGCGGGTGCTGCTGCGGGAGCTGGAGGCGGTCCATCTGCTGGAGCAGCACTGGCCCGGCCGGTACCGCATGCACGGGCTGGTACGGGTGTTCTCGGCCGAACTGCGGGAAGCGGGGCCGTTCGAGCGGGCGCTGCGGCGGGTGCTCGACCACTACGCGCACACCGCGTGGGCGGCCCGTCGGCTGCTGGGCCCGTACGGGCGTCGGCCGGTGTGGCTGGGGCCGCCGCTGCCGGGAGTGGCCCCGGAACGGCCCGCCGACCGGCGTGCGGCGGGGGCGTGGTTCCACGCCGAATGGGCGTGCCTCACCGCCGCCCGACGGCTGGCGGAGCGGCGGGAGTGGGACTCGGTGGCGTGGGAGCTGGCCCTGGTACTGGACGGCCTGGTGCCGCGGCAGGGCCGGGCGTACGGGGCAGGGGGCAGGGCCGCGGGAGCGGGCAGGGGCGAGCTGTCCGGCGGGGCGCGCCGCCGGGCGGTACACAGCCGTCGCGCGGGGTACGCCGTGGTGGAGACCGGGGCGCGGGGAGGCGGTGCGGACGGCGAGGGTGGTGGGGGCCGGGTACCGGCGGGGGCCGCGCCGACGTTGCCGTGCCTGGCGTGAGGGATCACGTCCCGGCAGAGCGGCGACCGCGCTACCCGAACACGCCGGTGAGGGAGACGGCGCGGGGCGGGCTCGCGGTGAGCATCAGCGACTGCTGCCGCCGTCCACGATCCGGGCCAGCATCTCGCGGGTGCAGGGCGCGTCGAACGTGCCGCCGGTGAGGAGCACCTGGAGACAGACGCCGTCCATCAGTGCGACGAGCGCCCGCGCGGTCTCCGGGTCGGTGTGCCGGGACAGCAGCTCGACGGCCTCCTCGGTCCATTCGGCGGCGACGGGGCGCAGCACGGGGCGGCGCAGGGCCGCGAGGTACAGCTCGTACTCCAGCTCGATCGCCCCGCGTTCGCCCGCGAACCACCGGCCCAGCAACCGCGTCAGCTCCTCCGCGAGACCGGCGGAGCCGACGGGTCCCGCCAGGGCCTCGCTGCCGCGCAGTTCCTGCACGAAGTTCTCGTTGCACCGGCGCAGGGCGGCGACCAGGAGTTCGTCGAGGGAGCCGAAGTGGTACGTGGTCGAGCCGAGCGGCACATCGGCCTCGGCGGCCACGGTGCGGTGGCTGAGGCCGGCCATGCCGTCGGCCGCGATCACCCGCAGCGCGGCGTCGATGATCTTCGTCCGCCGCCCGGGGTCGTACCGCCGGGCCATCAGTGCGCCCCGCCCAGGTTGAGGACGACGACCCCGGCCACGATCAGGGCGATGCCGATGATCTTGGCCAGGCCGCTGGACTCCCCCAGGAACAGGATCCCGATGAGGGCGACGGCCGCGGTGCCGACGCCGGCCCAGATGGCGTAGGCGGAGCCCACGGAGAGCGTCTTGAGGGTCTGGGCGAGCAGGGTGAAGGCGATGAGGTAGCCCACCACGGTGCCGATCGAGGGCCAGAGCCGGGTGAAGCCCTCGCTGTACTTCATGGCCGTCGTCCCGGCCACCTCCGCCGCGATGGCGGCGGCCAGAAGTCCGTATGCGTATCCCATGGGTACGACTGTACCCAACGTTGCGTACGACCGTACATATCATCGGCCCACGTCGGGGGCGCTACGGTGTGCCGACCGACCAAACGGCCCGTGACTCGGGCCGACGACACGACGGAGACGCAGTGGCGCAGGACGCAGGGTGGGGCGGCGGCCCGTACGGGGGCGCACCTCACGGTGGGGGGCCCTTCCACGGGGGCGCGCAGGGACCGGGCGGGGGATGGAACAGCGGGTGGGCCGCACCGCCGAAGCCGGGGGTCATACCCCTGGCGCCGCTGAGGGTCTCGGACATGCTCAGCGGCGCCTTCTCGACGCTCGGGCGGTACTGGAAACCGCTGATCGGGATCGCCCTGACGCTTTTCGGCGCGGCGACGCTCGTGATGATCGCCGCGCTGGTGGCCGCCGGCGCCGCCGTCGCGAGCCAGTGGGACGAACTGACTGCCGGCTCCCCGGGATCTCCGGACGCGGCGCAACTGGTCCCGCTGGGCGTCGCGTTCGGCGTGCTGATGGTCATCGGCATGATCGTCTACCTGCTGGCGTCCGCCGTGGTGCAGGCGGCGGTCCCGGTGGTCCTCCAGGAAGCCGTCCTGGGCCGCCCGATCGGCTTCGGGGAGGTCTGGAGGCGGGCGTGGTCGCGGGTCTGGTCGATCCTCGGCACGGTGTTCCTGACCGGGCTGATCATGCTCGTCCCGATGGCGCTCATGATGGGTGCCATCGCCGGGCTGATGATCTACGCCGTGTCGCTGGGCGACGAGGACGGCGTCGTGCCGCTGATGGTGGTCGGCTTCCTCGGCGCCCTGCTCGTCGCACCGGTGGCGATGTGGCTCTACGTCCGCTTCTCCCTGGCCCCGACGGTCGTGGTCTTCGAGCAGCAGCGGCCGGTCGCCGCCCTGCGCCGCTCGGTCCAGCTGGTGCGCGGCAACTGGTGGCGGGTCTTCGGCGTCTGGCTGCTCGCCGTCGGACTCGCGGCCGTGATCGGCTACACGATCCAGATGCCGTTCCAGATGGTCGGCCTGCTCCCCGGCGTGTTCGACCCGGCGGACATGGACGCGGACCCGAGCGGCGGGCAGATCCTCGCGGTGCTCGGCGGCGTGATGCTGCTGTCGTTCATCAGCCAGATGATCGCCCAGCTCTTCACGGCGATCTTCCCCCCGCTGGTGGTCGGCCTGCTGTATGTCGACCTCCGGATGCGCACGGAGAACCTGGGCCCGGTCCTGGCCGAGGCGGCGGCGACGACCCTGCCCGAGCAGTACGGCCCCCCGCCGCCCTCCCACGTCTGAGCACGCGGGGGCCGGGCCGGCTCAGTCGGTCAGGGTCCGCTTGGGGCGCAGCACACAGAACTCGTTGCCCTCCGGATCGGCCATCACCACGAAGGTGGCGTCCGGCCCCTGCCCGACGTCCACCCGCCGGGCGCCGAGGGCGAGGATCCGCTCGACCTCGGCGTCCTGGTCGTCCGGTGTCAGATCGATGTGCAGCCGGTTCTTGACCGTTTTCCCCTCCGGCACGGGGAGGAAGCACATGCCCGGCAGCGCGGTCTCGTTCGCGCCGATGATGATCTCCTCCTCGTGCTCGAAGAGCAGCTGCCAGTCCAGCACCGCGCTCCAGAAGCGGGCGACGAGCGGCAGGTCGTGAGCGTCGACGGCGATGTGGTACAGGGAAACGGCCATGCCCACCAGTCTGCCTGGCGGGCATGGCCGTTCATCGCTCCTCGCGGAGCGTGTCAGACGTTGAACCCCAGCGCGCGGAGCTGCTCGCGTCCGTCGTCGGTGATCTTGTCCGGGCCCCACGGCGGCATCCAGACCCAGTTGATCCGGAGCTCGTTGACGATGCCGTCCGTGGCGGACTTCGCCTGGTCCTCGATGACGTCGGTCAGCGGGCAGGCCGCGGACGTCAGCGTCATGTCGAGGGTGGCGATGTTGGCGTCGTCGACGTGGATGCCGTAGATCAGGCCCAGGTTGACGACGTCGATGCCCAGCTCGGGGTCGACGACGTCGTACAGCGCCTCGCGGACCTCCTCCTCGGAGGCCGGCTTCATGGTCGCGGTCTCGTTGTCGCTCATGCGGTCTTCCCTTCGGACAGCGCCTTGGCCGTCGCGTCCTTCCACGCCATCCAGCTCAGCAGCGCGCACTTGACCCGGGCGGGGTACTTGGAGACGCCGGCGAACGCGACGGCGTCCTCCAGCACCTCCTCCATCGCGTCGTCCGGCTCCAGCTGCCCCTTGGACTGCATCAACTCCAGGAAGGTCTCCTGGATCTTCCGCGCCTGGGACAGCTCCTTGCCGACGAGCAGTTCGTTCAGCACGGAGGCGCTGGCCTGGCTGATGGAGCAGCCCTGGCCGTCGTAGCTCACGTCGGCGATGGTCTCGCCGTCGTACTTCACCCGGAGCGTGATCTCGTCGCCGCACGTCGGATTGGTGTGGTGCACCTCGGCGTCGCCGTCCCGCAGGCCGCGCCCGTGGGGGTGCTTGTAGTGGTCCAGGATCACTTCCTGGTACATGGATTCAAGCTTCACCAGTCAACCCTCAGCCGAAGAAGTTCCGGACGTGCTCCAGACCGTCCACCAGGGCGTCTACCTCGGCGGGCGTGGAGTACAGATAGAACGACGCTCGCGTCGTCGCGGGAATTCCGTACCGCAGGCAGACCGGGCGGGCGCAGTGGTGGCCGACCCGGACGGCGATGCCCAGCTCGTCGAGGACCTGGCCCACGTCGTGCGGGTGGATGTCGCCGAGCGTGAAGGAGATCGTGGCCCCGCGGTCCTCGGCCGTCGCCGGACCGATGATCCGCAGGTCCGGGACGCCCAGAAGGCGCTTCACCGCGTACTCGGTGATCGCCTTCTCGTGGTTGTGGATCTTCTCCATGCCGATCGCCGAGAGGTAGTCCACGGCCGCGCCGAGGCCGACGGCCTGGGCGATCGGGGGCGTACCGGCCTCGAACTTGTGCGGCGCCGGGGCGTACGTCGAGGAGTGCATCGACACGGTCTCGATCATCTCGCCGCCGCCGAGGAAGGGCGGCAGGTCCTCCAGGAGCTCCTGCCGTCCCCACAGCACGCCGATGCCCGTCGGGCCGACCATCTTGTGGCCCGTGAAGGCCACGAAGTCGGCCTGGAGCGCCTGCACGTCCAGCACCATGTGCGGGGCCGCCTGCGAGGCGTCGATGCAGACCAGCGCGCCGACCTGCTGGGCGCGGCGGATGATCTGCTCGACCGGGTTGACGGTGCCCAGGATGTTCGAGACCAGCGTGAAGGAGACGATCTTCGTCTTCTCGGTGATGATCTCGTCGATGTTCGACAGGTCGAGCCGGCCGTCGTCGGTGATGCCGAACCACTTCAGCTTCGCGCCGGTGCGCTGCGAGAGCAGCTGCCACGGCACGATGTTGGAGTGGTGCTCCATCTCCGTGGTGACGATCTCCGTGTCGCTGTCCACCCGATAGGGCTCGTCCGCCCAGCCGAGCATGTTCGCCACGAGGTTGAGCGACTCCGAGGCGTTCTTCGTGAAGATCACCTCGTTGCGGCTGGGTGCGTTGATGAAGGCCGCGACCTTGTCACGGGCGCCCTCGTACAGCGCGGTGGCCTCCTCGGCGATCGTGTAGACGCCGCGGTGCACGTTCGCGTTGTGACGCTCGTAGTACGTGTTGAGCGCGTCGAGGACCTGGCGCGGCTTCTGCGAGGTCGCCGCGGAGTCCAGGTACACGATCTTCTTGCCGTCGTGGACCGTGCGGTCCAGGATCGGGAAGTCCTTGCGGATCGCCTCGGTGTCGAGGAGGCCGGTGAGCCCCTGTCGGGCGTCAGTCACGCGGAAGCGCCCCCCTTCGTGTAGGCCTCGTAGCCCTCGTTCTCCAGCTGGTCGGCCAGCTCGGCGCCGCCGGAGGCCGCGATCCGGCCGTTGGCGAAGACGTGCACGAAGTCGGGCTTGATGTACTTCAGGATGCGGGTGTAGTGCGTGATCAGCAGGGTGCCGACCTCGCCGGTCTCGCGGACCCGGTTGACACCCTCGGAGACGGTCTTGAGCGCGTCGACGTCCAGGCCGGAGTCGGTCTCGTCCAGGACGGCGATCTTCGGCTTGAGGAGCTCCAGCTGAAGGATCTCGTGGCGCTTCTTCTCACCGCCGGAGAAGCCCTCGTTGACGTTGCGCTCGGCGAAGGCGGGGTCCATCTGGAGCCCGGCCATCGTCTCCTTGACCTCCTTGACCCACGTACGCAGCTTGGGGGCCTCGCCGCGGATGGCGGTGGCGGAGGTGCGCAGGAAGTTGGAGACCGAGACACCGGGGATCTCGACCGGGTACTGCATGGCGAGGAACAGGCCGGCGCGGGCCCGCTCGTCGACGGACATCTCCAGGACGTCCTCGCCGTCCAGGGTGACCGTGCCACTGGTGATCGTGTACTTGGGGTGACCCGCGAGCGAGTACGCGAGGGTGGACTTGCCGGACCCGTTGGGGCCCATGATGGCGTGGGTCTCGCCCTGCTTCACGGTCAGGTCGACGCCCTTGAGGATCTCCTTCGTGGCGTTGTCGGCCTCGACGGTGACGTGCAGGTCGCGGATTTCAAGCGTTGCCATGGGTGACTCAGGACTCCTGGGTGACGGAGACGAGCACATCGTCCCCTTCGATCTTTACGGGGTATACGGGGACGGGGCGCGTCGCGGGAAGGCCGGACGGCTTGCCGGTGCGGAGGTCGAACGACGATCCGTGCAGCCAGCACTCGATCGCGCAGTCCTCCACCTCGCCCTCCGAGAGGGAGACGTTCGCGTGCGAGCAGATGTCGTTGATCGCGAACACCTCGCCCTCGGTACGGACGAGGGAGACGGGTGTGCCGTCGAGCTCCACCCGCTTGGGGGTGTCGTCCTCCAGCTCACTCAGCGCACAGGCCTTGACGAAGGACATCAGACGGACGCCTTCAGCTCGGTCTCGATCTTCTCGAGGAGACGCGCTTCGACGTCCGGCAGACCGATCTGCTGGACCAGCTCGGCGAAGAAGCCGCGCACGACGAGACGGCGGGCCTCCTCGGCCGGGATGCCGCGGGACTGGAGGTAGAAGAGCTGCTCGTCGTCGAAGCGGCCGGTCGCCGAGGCGTGGCCGGCGCCGACGATCTCGCCGGTCTCGATCTCCAGGTTGGGCACGGAGTCGACCCGGGCGCCGTCGGTGAGGACGAGGTTCCGGTTCATCTCGTAGGTGTCGGTGCCCTCGGCAGCGGCCTGGATGAGGACGTCGCCGATCCAGACGGCGTGCGCGCCGTCGCCCTGGAGAGCGCCCTTGTACACCGCGTTGGACTTGCAGTGCGGGGTGTTGTGGTCGACCAGGAGGCGGTGCTCCTGGTGCTGGCCCTGGTCGGTGAAGTACAGGCCGAAGAGCTCCGCCTCGCCGCCGGGGGCCGCGTAGGCCACCCGGGGGTGCAGGCGGACGACGTCGCCGCCGAAGGTGACGACGATCGACTTGAACGAGGCGTCCCGGCCGATCAGCGCGTTGTGCTGGCCGACGTGGACGGCCGTGTCGTCCCAGTCCTGGACGGAGACGACGGTGAGCTTCGCGCCGTCGCCCAGCACGTAGTCGACGTTGGCGGCGAGCACCGCGTCACCGGTGTGGTCGATGACGACGACGGCCTCGGCGAAGGCGCCCAGCTGGATGAGCTGGTGGCCGTAGGCGACGCCGCCCTCGCCGTGCACGGTGATCCGGACCGGCTCGGTGAGCACGGCTTCCTTGGCGACCGTGACGACCGAGGCCTGCTCGAAGGAGCTGTACGCCTGGGCGGCGACCCGGTCCACCGGGGTGCCGGCCTTGCCGAGCCGGGAGTCGTCGCGGCCGACGGTCTCGACCGTGACGCCCTCGGGGGCCTCGATCGCGACCTTCACGCCGCCGCCGCTCGCGACCGCGGTGCCGTCGTGCAGACCGCGCAGCCGCTCCAGCGGCGTGAAGCGCCACTCCTCCTCGCGGCCGTGCGGGACGGGGAAGTCCGCGACGTCGAAGGACGGGGGGGCGCTCATGCGGGTGGCGACGGTCGACTCGGCGGCCACCGCGATGGAGCCGGCGGTGGTGGAGCCCACCGGAGTGTTCTGAGCCTCAGCCATGGCTGTCGTAGTGCTCGCTTTCTCAGTCAAGAAGGGGGGTGGTTCGGTGGGAGTGCGGGGACGGCCGCGAACGGCCGTCCCGGTGGCCCTCGGACGAGGACCTAGCCGACCGAACCCTCCATCTGCAGCTCGATCAGCCGGTTGAGCTCCAGGGCGTACTCCATGGGCAGCTCCTTCGCGATCGGCTCGACGAAGCCGCGCACGATCATCGCCATGGCCTCGAACTCGGTGAGTCCGCGGCTCATGAGGTAGAAGAGCTGGTCCTCGGAGACCTTGGAGACGGTCGCCTCGTGGCCCATCGACACGTCGTCCTCGCGGACGTCGACGTAGGGGTAGGTGTCCGAGCGGGAGATCGTGTCGACGAGCAGAGCGTCGCAGAGCACGTTGGACTTCGCGCCCGGCGCGCCCTCGCCGATCTCGATCAGACCGCGGTAGGACGTACGGCCGCCGCCTCGCGCCACCGACTTGGAGACGATGTTGGAGGAGGTGTTCGGTGCCATGTGGACCATCTTGGCGCCGGCGTCCTGGTGCTGGCCCTCGCCCGCGAAGGCGATGGACAGGGTCTCGCCCTTGGCGTGCTCGCCCATCAGGTAGATGGCCGGGTACTTCATGGTCACCTTGGAGCCGATGTTGCCGTCGACCCACTCCATGGTCGCGCCCTCGTAGGCCACGGCCCGCTTGGTGACCAGGTTGTAGACGTTGTTCGACCAGTTCTGGATGGTCGTGTAGCGGCAGCGGCCGCCCTTCTTCACGATGATCTCGACCACGGCGCTGTGCAGCGAGTCCGAGGAGTAGATCGGGGCGGTGCAGCCCTCGACGTAGTGGACGTAGGCGTCCTCGTCGACGATGATCAGCGTCCGCTCGAACTGGCCCATGTTCTCCGTGTTGATACGGAAGTAGGCCTGGAGCGGGATCTCCACGTGGACGCCCTTGGGCACGTAGATGAACGAGCCACCGGACCACACCGCGGAGTTCAGCGAGGCGAACTTGTTGTCACCGACGGGGATGACGGTGCCGAAGTACTCCTTGAAGAGCTCCGGGTGCTCCTTCAGCGCGGTGTCGGTGTCCATGAAGATGACACCCTGCGCCTCCAGCTCCTCGTTGATCTGGTGGTAGACGACCTCGGACTCGTACTGCGCGGCGACGCCGGCGACGAGGCGCTGCTTCTCCGCCTCGGGGATGCCGAGCCGGTCGTACGTGTTCTTGATCTCCTCGGGCAGCTCCTCCCAGGAAGCAGCCTGCTTCTCCGTCGAGCGCACGAAGTACTTGATGTTGTCGAAGTCGATGCCCGACAGGTCGGAGCCCCAGTTCGGCATGGGCTTCTTGCCGAAGAGCTTGAGGCCCTTGAGCCGCAGCTTCAGCATCCACTCGGGCTCGTTCTTCTTCTCCGAGATGTCGCGGACGACAGCCTCGGAGAGGCCGCGCTTCGCCGCCGCGCCTGCCGCGTCGGAGTCGGCCCAGCCGAATTCGTACGTACCCAGACCCTCGAGCTCAGGGTGGGCAGTCTCCGTGGGGAGCGTCATGCGGGGTTCCTCCCGGCCGTGCTTGCAGATGCTGAATGGGTGGTCTGTGGGGGTGGGGCGTGGCCACTGCGCGGCACGTAGGTCGTGCACACGCCATCGCCGTGGGCGAGGGTGGCCAGACGCTGCACATGGGTCCCGAGGAGGCTGGAGAAGAATTCCGTCTCCGCCTCGCACAGCTGTGGGAACTGCTCGGCGACATGCGCCACCGGGCAGTGGTGCTGGCACAGCTGCTCGCCCTGCTGCGGGCCCGGCGCGCTTCGCGCCATAGCAGCGTACCCGTCGGCCGACAGGGCCTTGGCCAGGGCCTCGGTGCGCCCTTCGGGCGCCGCGGCCTCGACCACGGCGCGGTACGCCTCGCCCACCGCGGCCATCCGGGCGCGGGCGAAGGCGAGGACCGCCTCGTCCCCCCCGGACTCGGCGATGAAGCGCAGGGCGTCGGCGGCCAGCTTGTCGTAGGACTGGTCGAAGGCGTCCCTCCCGCAGTCCGTCAGGGCGAACACCTTGGCGGGCCTGCCGCGGCTCCGCGCCCCGTAGACCCGCTGTTCGCGGGCTTCGACGACATCGTCGGAGACGAGGGCGTCCAGGTGGCGGCGGACGGCGGCCTGGGTGAGGCCGACGCGCTTG
The DNA here is from genome assembly GCF_040638385.1 of Streptomyces sp. NPDC026589. Lineage (NCBI taxonomy): Bacteria > Bacillati > Actinomycetota > Actinomycetes > Kitasatosporales > Streptomycetaceae > Streptomyces > Streptomyces sp. NPDC026589. The sequence continues at coordinate 514,331 of NZ_JBEZYG010000002.1, read as the reverse complement.
GCGAGATCCGCGGCGGTGGAGGGGCCGTGGTCCAGGATGGAGCGCGCGACCCGGTTGCGCGTCGAGCGCTCACCGGTCGCGAGTTCCTCCTGTGGAGCCCGTCCGTCGTATTTCACAACACCATTGTTGCGTAATTCCTTCGACTCTGACAACCACGGTCCGGAACGATCAACGGTGTGGTTCGTCACTTAGGGTCACCTAATCTGGCCCCGGCAACCGTCCTCCCCCAAGGGCTGCCTAGACTGGTGCGCCATGGAGAACGAGCCCGTCGTACAGGTCAAGGGCCTGGTGAAGCGGTACGGCACGAAGACCGCGGTGAACGGCCTCGATCTGGTGGTCGCCACCGGCGCGGTGACCGCCGTCCTCGGCCCGAACGGCGCCGGGAAGACCACCACCGTCGAGACCTGCGAGGGCTACCGACGCCCCGACGCCGGCACCGTACGGGTCCTCGGCCTCGATCCGGTCGCCGACGCGGAGCGGCTGCGCCCGCGGATCGGGGTGATGCTCCAGTCCGGCGGCGTCTACTCCGGTGCGCGCGCGGACGAGATGCTCCGCCACATGGCCAAGCTGCACGCCCACCCCCTCGACGTGGACGCCCTGATCGAGCGCCTCGGCCTCGGCGACTGCGGCCGCACCACCTACCGACGGCTCTCCGGCGGCCAGCAGCAGCGCCTCTCGCTGGCCATGGCGGTGGTCGGCCGGCCCGAGCTGCTGTTCCTGGACGAGCCGACCGCCGGGCTCGACCCGGGGGCCCGCCGCTCCACCTGGGACCTGGTGCGCGAGCTGCGCGCAGACGGGGTGTCCGTGGTACTCACAACCCACTTCATGGACGAGGCCGAGGCGCTCGCCGACGACGTCGCGATCATCGACGCGGGCCGGGTCATCGCCCAGGGCAGCCCGGACGCGCTCTGCCGGGGCGGCGCGGAGAACACCCTGCGCTTCACCGGACGCCCGGGCCTCGACCTCGGCTCGCTCGTCAAGGCGCTGCCCGACGGCTCCGGGGCCGCCGAGCCGCTGCCGGGGACGTACCGGATCACCGGGTCCATCGACCCGCAGCTGCTGGCCACGGTGACCTCCTGGTGCGCCCAGCACGGCGTGATGCCCGAGGGCATCTCCGTGGAGCGGCACACCCTGGAGGACGTCTTCCTCGAACTGACCGGCAAGAAGCTGACCGGCAAGGAGCTGCGCGCATGAGCGCCGGTACGTACACCCCGCGCCCCGGCGCGGCCCCGCTCCCCCGGATGATCGCCGCGCAGACCGCGCTGGAGACCCGGATGCTGCTGCGCAACGGCGAGCAGCTGCTGCTGACGGTGATCATCCCGGCGCTGCTGCTGGTGCTGTTCAGCGCGGTCGACATCGTGGACACCGGCTCGGGCGCGTCGGTCGACTTCCTGGCCCCGGGCATCCTGGCGCTCGCCGTGATGTCCACCGCCTTCACCGGCCAGGCCATCGCCACCGGCTTCGAACGCCGTTACGGGGTCCTCAAGCGGCTGGGGGCCTCCCCGCTGCCCCGCTGGGCGCTGATGACCGCGAAGACGCTGTCGGTGCTGGTCACCGAGGTGCTCCAGATCGTGCTGCTGACGGCCATCGCCTTCGCCCTGGGGTGGTCTCCGCAGGGAAACCCGCTCTCGGTACTGCTGCTCCTGGTGCTGGGAACGGCCGCGTTCTCCGGGCTCGGGCTGCTGATGGCGGGGACGCTCAAGGCGGAGGCGACGCTCGCCGCCGCCAACCTGGTCTTCCTGCTGCTGCTGGTCGGCGGCGGGGTCATCGTGCCGCTGGAGAAGTTCCCGGATGCCGTGCGGTCGGTGCTGGGGCTGCTGCCCGTATCGGCACTCTCCGAGGGCCTGCGGGACGTCCTCCAGCACGGTGCGTCGATGCCGTGGGCCCAGGCCGGGATCCTGGCGGTGTGGGCGGTGCTGGGGCTCGGCGCGGCGGCGAAGTTCTTCCGCTGGGAGTAGCCCGACCGGGGCAGGTTCCCTGGACGTGTGCGGGCAACCGGGTACGAACCCACCCCCTCGTGAAATCATGCACAAGCCCCGTCCTACGATGGTCCGCGTGGAAACCCCCATCTCCCTCATCGCCAAGCGCTGGACGCCGTCCACCAGGGTGGTGAAGCGCGCCGCGCTCTCCGCCGTCATGATGAGCGTCTTCATCATCGTCACCGGCGGGGCCGTCCGGCTCACCGGTTCGGGCCTCGGCTGTGACACCTGGCCCAAGTGCACCGACGACAGTCTGTTCGCGACGCCCGAACAGGGACTGCACGGCGCGATCGAGTTCGGCAACCGGATGCTGACCTACGTCCTGTCGGCCGCGGTCGGCTGGGCGATCATCGCCATCAGTTCGGTCAAGCCGCGCCGCCGCAAGCTCGCCCGGCTGGCCTGGCTGCAGTTCTGGATCGTGCTGGGCAACGCCGTCCTCGGTGGGATCACGGTCTGGGCGGGCCTCAACCCCTGGACGGTGGCCGGGCACTTCCTGCTGGCCAACGCGCTTCTCGCGGTCACCGTGATCACCTGGGTGCGGGTCGGCGAGGGCGAAGGACCGCCGCGCCCCCGGGCTCCGCTGCCGGTACGGCGTCTGGCCTGGGCGATCGTGGCGACCACGGTGATCCTCATCGTGCTGGGCACCTCGGTGACCGGCTCCGGCAAGCACGCCGGCGACAGCAGCGACGTACCGCGCATGCCGTGGGACTGGTCGGCCGCCGCCCATGTGCACGCCATCTCCGCCTGGGTCGTCTGCGCCCTGGCCATCGCGATGTGGCTGGCCCTGCGGGCGGTCGACGCGCCCGCCGACACCCGGGCCCGCGCCCGCGACCTGCTGGTCGTGCTGCTCGCCCAGGGCGCGATCGGGTACGTCCAGTACTTCAGCGACGTCCCCGAGATCCTGGTCGGCGTCCACATGTTCGGCTCGGCCATCCTGTGGATCGCCGTGATCCGGCTCGTGCTGAGCATGCGCGAGCGCGGCGACGACGCACCGGCCCCGCTGCCCGGCCCGTCGACCGAACAGCCCGAGTCGACACCGGCGGCGGTCTGACCGACAGACATACGTGAGGGCGGCGGGCCGGTGGCCCGCCGCCCTCACGTATGCCGTGGCTCCTCACTCCGGCCGTACACAGTGCGCTTCGAGCCCGAGCAGGGGCGGGCGTCGGCGGCGCCGTCGCGTCAGCGGACGGCCTCGCCTCAGCGGTCGTTGGAGGGCCCGCCGACCTGGATGCCGGCCATCCGGGACCACTCGTACGGGCCGGTGCGGACCTTGAGCGCGAACTCGCCGTCGAACTCCTCGTGCATCGTGATGCCGGACTTCCGCGCCGCGTTCTCGGCCACGGCGTAGGTCGGGGCCACGAGGTCGCCCCAGGCGCCGTCCTCGCCGACCAGGACGATGCGGGCGCCCGCCTGGCCGAGGTAGGCGACCTGCCCCTCGGCGCCGCCGTGCTCCTTGGCGAAGGAGCCGATCTCCCGGGCGAGCTTCGCCGCCCTGCGCTCGGCGCGCGCCGCCTTCCTGGCGTCCGTGCGTGAGGTCTGTCCGGTGTCCGCTGCGTCTGCTGCCGTCTCTGCCATGAACAGGATGCTACCGACGGGTAGATGAACTGGCGACGGGCGGGTCACGTGGCTTGTGCCACGCGACCCGCCCGTACCCGGAAGGAGGGTGCCTCAGCGGAGGAAGGGATCCACCGCGACCGCGAGGAAGAGGAGGGAGACGTAGGTGATCGACCAGTGGAACAGCCGCATCTCCTTGAGCTTGGCCCCGGTCACCCCGGACTTGGCCCGGTTCTGCAGGCCGTGGGCCTCCCAGAGCCAGGCGCCGCCGGACAGCAGCGCCACCGCGGTGTAGAACCAGCCGGTGTAGCCGAGCGGGGTGAGCAGCAGCGAGACCGCGACCATCACCCAGCTGTAGAGGACGATCTGCCTGGCGACCACCCGGTTGGAGGCGACGACCGGAAGCATCGGGACGCCGACCCGGGCGTAGTCGTCCTTGACCTTCATCGAGAGCGGCCAGTAGTGCGGCGGCGTCCAGAAGAAGATGACGGCGAAGAGGATGACGGCGGCCCAGGAGAGCTCGTTCGTCACGGCCGACCAGCCGATGAGGACCGGCATGCAGCCCGCGATGCCGCCCCAGACGATGTTCTGGGAGGTGCGGCGCTTCAGCAGCATCGTGTAGACGACGACGTAGAAGAGCAGCGCGCCGAGCGCGAGAGCGGCCGAGAGCCAGTTGACGAGCAGACCGAACCAGAGCGTGGAGACCACCGCGAGGGCGATGCCGAAGGCGAGGCATTCGCGGGGGCTGACCATGCCGGTGACCAGCGGGCGCTGGGACGTACGGTCCATCAGCGCGTCGATGTCCCGGTCGATGTACATGTTCAGCGCGTTGGCGCCACCGGCGGAGAGATATCCCCCGATGGTGGTAGTGAGAACGAGCCACAGGTCGGGTACACCCTGGGCAGCGAGGAACATCACCGGAACGGTGGTGATGAGCAACAGCTCGATGATCCGTGGCTTGGTAAGAGCCACGAAAGCCTTGACGCGGGCCCCGAACGGGCGATGGCCCCCCGGGCTGGGAGTCAAGGCGACCCCTGCGGGTCGGGACTCGACGGCCGTCACGCACACCCCTGACAGAGAAATCCCAGCAAGCTCCGGGCGGAGAGGCCCGGTGAAGACTTGCGCGAACCCGTTCACTCTAGACGTTGCGGATACGCCGCCCTTCGCGGGGGTGGGGTCGTGTTGGGGGTGACTGTTCACCGGTATGCGCATTCCGCCGGGAGGCGAACTCCACGGGCCTCCCACACCCTGGAAAGTGCCCGGAAAGTGTGCGTGTCAACGGGGGTAGGCTCGACAGCGCCCGGTGCGGTAACAAGTCACCGGCTACGACAGTGGAGAGGAGCCCTGACTCAGGGTGAGCATCAAGCCGACCACCACAGACCTTCAGTGGACCGATTTGGACCAGCGGGCCGTGGACACCGCCCGCGTTCTCGCCGCGGACGCCGTACAGAAAGTCGGAAACGGCCACCCGGGCACGGCGATGAGCCTGGCTCCCGCCGCGTACACCCTCTTCCAGAAGGTGATGCGGCACGACCCCGCGGACGCCGAGTGGACCGGCCGCGACCGGTTCGTCCTCTCCGCCGGCCACTCCAGCCTGACGCTCTACATCCAGCTCTACCTGGCCGGGTACGGCCTGGAGCTGGACGACCTCAAGGCCTTCCGCACCTGGGGCTCCAAGACCCCGGGCCACCCGGAGTACGGCCACACCACCGGTGTCGAGACGACGACCGGGCCGCTGGGCCAGGGCGTCGCCAACGCGGTGGGCATGGCGATGGCCGCCCGCTACGAGCGCGGCCTCTTCGACCCCGAGACGGCCCCCGGCACCTCCCCGTTCGACCACATGGTGTGGGTCGTCGCGGGTGACGGCTGCCTCCAGGAGGGCATCTCGGCCGAGGCGTCCTCGCTGGCCGGGCACCAGAAGCTGGGCAACCTGGTCCTGCTCTGGGACGACAACCACATCTCCATCGAGGGCGACACGGAGACCGCGGTCTCCGAGGACACCATCAAGCGGTACGAGGCGTACGGCTGGCACGTCCAGCGTGTCGACCAGCTCCCCAGCGGCGACCTGGACCCGGCGGGTCTGTACGCGGCGCTGCAGGCGGCCAAGGCCGAGACCGAGCGCCCCTCGTTCATCGCGGCCCGCTCGATCATCGCCTGGCCCGCCCCGAACGCCCAGAACACCGAGGCCGCGCACGGCTCGGCGCTCGGCGACGACGAGATCGCGGCGACCAAGCGGGTCCTCGGCTTCGACCCGGAGCAGACCTTCGAGGTCTCCGAGGCGGTCATCGGCCACACCCGCGAGGCCCTGGACCGCGGCCGCGAGGCCCGCGCGGAGTGGGACAAGGCGTTCGCCGCGTGGCGCACGGCCAACCCGGAGCGCGCCGCCTCCTTCGACCGGATCGCCGCGGGCGAGCTGCCCGAGGGCTGGGAGGAGAAGCTCCCCGTCTTCGAACCCGGCAAGGGCCTGGCCACCCGTGCCGCCTCCGGCAAGGTGCTCCAGGCGCTCGGCGAGATCGTGCCCGAGCTGTGGGGCGGCTCCGCCGACCTCGCGGGCTCGAACAACACCACGATCGACAAGACGTCGTCGTTCCTCCCGGCGGGCAACCCGCTGCCGGAGGCCGACCCGTACGGCCGCACGATCCACTTCGGCATCCGCGAGCACGCCATGGCCGCCGCCATGAACGGCATCGCGCTGCACGGCAACACCCGCGTCTACGGCGGCACCTTCCTGGTGTTCTCCGACTACATGCGCAACGCGGTGCGGCTGTCCGCGCTGATGCACCTGCCGGTGACGTACGTGTGGACGCACGACTCGATCGGCCTCGGCGAGGACGGCCCCACCCACCAGCCGGTCGAGCACCTGGCCGCGCTGCGCGCCATCCCGGGCCTGAACATCGTGCGCCCGGCGGACGCCAACGAGACCGCCATCGCCTGGCGCGAGATCCTGCGCCGCTACACCAAGGTGTTCGGCGAGGGCGCCCCGCACGGTCTGGCGCTGACCCGGCAGGGCGTGCCGACGTACGAGGCGAACGAGAACGCCGCCAAGGGCGGCTACGTCCTCTTCGAGGCGGAAGGCGGCGAGCCGCAGGTGCTGCTCATCGCGACCGGTTCCGAGGTCCACGTCGCCGTCGAGGCGCGCGAGCAGCTCCAGGCGGCCGGTGTGCCGACCCGGGTCGTCTCGATGCCGTCGGTCGAGTGGTTCGAGGAGCAGGACCAGGCGTACAAGGACAGCGTGCTGCCGCCGTCGGTGAAGGCGCGGGTCGCCGTCGAGGCGGGCATCGGCCTGACCTGGCACCGGTACGTGGGCGACGCGGGCCGGATCATCTCGCTGGAGCACTTCGGGGCCTCGGCCGACGCGAAGGTGCTGTTCCAGGAGTTCGGCTTCACCGCCGAGAACGTGGCTTCCGCCGCGCGGGAATCTCTCGCCGCCGCCACGCGCTGACGCCGGTAGATACGACTAGTAGGAGATGCAACTCATGACAGACGCACTCAAGCGCCTCTCCGACGAGGGCGTGGCGATCTGGCTCGACGACCTGTCGCGCAAGCGGATCACGTCCGGCAACCTGGCCGAGCTGATCGACCAGAGCCATGTCGTCGGCGTCACCACCAACCCGTCGATCTTCCAGAAGGCGATCTCCTCGGGCGACGGTTACGAGCAGCAGCTCACCGACCTCGCCGCCCGCAAGGTCACCGTCGAGGAAGCCCTCCGCATGATCACGACGGCGGACGTCCGCGACGCCGCCGACATCCTGCGCCCGGTCTTCGACGCCACCGGCGGCCAGGACGGCCGGGTCTCCATCGAGGTCGACCCGCGCCTGGCGCACAACACCACGGCCACCGTCGCCGAGGCCAAGCAGCTGGCGTGGCTGGTCGACCGGCCGAACACGCTCATCAAGATCCCGGCGACCAAGGCGGGCCTGCCGGCCATCACCGAGACGATCGGCCGGGGCATCAGCGTCAACGTGACGCTGATCTTCTCGCTGGAGCGCTACCGCGCGGTCATGGACGCCTACCTGGCGGGCCTGGAGAAGGCGAAGGCCGCGGGCCTGGACCTCTCCAAGATCCACTCGGTGGCCTCGTTCTTCGTGTCCCGGGTGGACACCGAGATCGACAAGCGGCTGGACGCCATCGGCTCGGACGAGGCGAAGGCGGCCAAGGGCAAGTCCGCCCTGGCCAACGCCCGTCTGGCCTACGAGGCGTACGAGGAGGTCTTCTCCTCCGACCGCTGGGCCCCCCTGGACAAGGCGCAGGCCAACAAGCAGCGTCCGCTGTGGGCCTCGACCGGCGTCAAGGACCCGTCGCTGAAGGACACGCTGTACGTCGACGACCTGGTGGCGCCGAACACGGTGAACACCATGCCGGAGGCGACGCTGGAGGCGGTGGCCGACCACGGCGAGATCACCGGCAACACCGTCGCCGGCGGCTACGACCGGGCGCGCGCCGACCTCGACGCGATCAAGAAGCTCGGCGTCTCGTACGACGAGGTCGTACAGGTGCTGGAGGACGAGGGCGTCGAGAAGTTCGAGGCGTCCTGGAACGACCTGCTCAAGTCGACCGAGGCGGAGCTTTCGCGCCTCGCCCCCTCGGAGGGCTGACCACTTTGTCTGCTGTTCCCGGAGCCAACCCGCTCCGTGACGCACAGGACCGACGGCTCCCGCGTATCGCGGGGCCGTCGGGCCTGGTCATCTTTGGCGTCACGGGCGATTTGTCCCGTAAAAAGCTGATGCCCGCCGTCTACGACCTGGCCAATCGCGGCCTGCTGCCACCGGGCTTCTCGCTCATCGGCTTCGCGCGCCGCGACTGGGAGGACGAGGACTTCGCCCAGGTCGTCCACGACGCCGTCAAGGAGCACGCCCGTACGCCGTTCCGCGAGGAGGTCTGGCAGCAGCTCATCCAGGGGATGCGCTTCGTCCAGGGCAACTTCGACGACGACGAGGCGTTCGAGACGCTGAAGTCGACCATTCAGGAGCTCGACAAGGCGCAGGGGACGGGCGGCAACTTCGCCTTCTACCTCTCCGTGCCGCCGAAGTTCTTCCCCAAGGTCGTCCAGCAGCTGAAGAAGCACGGCCTGGCCGACCAGAGCGAGGGCTCCTGGCGGCGCGCCGTCATCGAGAAGCCGTTCGGCCACGACCTGGCCAGCGCGCAGGAGCTCAACCAGCTCGTGCACGACGTCTTCCCGCCCAACGAGGTCTTCCGGATCGACCACTATCTGGGCAAGGAGACGGTCCAGAACATCCTGGCGCTGCGGTTCGCCAACACGATGTGGGAGCCGATCTGGAACCGGTCCTACGTCGACCACGTACAGATCACGATGGCCGAGGACATCGGCATCGGCGGCCGGGCCGGCTACTACGACGGCATCGGCGCCGCCCGTGACGTCATCCAGAACCACCTGCTCCAGCTGCTGGCGCTGACCGCGATGGAGGAGCCCGGCTCCTTCCACCCGAAGGCCCTGGTCGCCGAGAAGCTCAAGGTCCTCACCGCCGTCGAGCTGCCCGATGACCTCGGCAAGCACACCGTGCGCGCCCAGTACGAGCACGCGTGGCAGGGCGGCCAGGAGGTCCTCGGCTACTGCGAGGAGGAGGGCATCGACCCCAAGTCGACGACCGACACCTACGCGGCGATCAAGCTGACGATCAACAACCGCCGCTGGGCGGGCGTGCCGTTCTACCTCCGCACCGGAAAGCGGCTCGGCCGCCGGGTCACGGAGATCGCGGTCGTCTTCAAGCGCGCGCCCTACCTGCCCTTCGAGTCCGGCGCCACGGAGGAGCTGGGCGGCAACGCCCTGGTCATCCGGGTCCAGCCGGACGAGGGTGTCACCGTGCGCTTCGGCTCCAAGGTGCCCGGCACCTCGATGGAGGTCCGGGACGTCACGATGGACTTCGCGTACGGCGAGTCGTTCACGGAGTCCAGCCCGGAGGCGTACGAGCGGCTCCTCCTGGACGTCCTGCTCGGCGACGCCAACCTCTTCCCGCGCCACCAGGAGGTCGAACTGTCCTGGAACATCCTCGACCCGATCGAGGAGTACTGGGACAAGCACGGCAAGCCCGCGAAGTACGCGGCCGGCACCTGGGGCCCGGCCGAGGCCGACGAGATGCTCGCACGCGACGGACGGAGCTGGAGGCGGCCATGAAGATCGATCTCACGGAAACCACGTCCAGCAAGATCAACCAGGCGCTGGTGGCGGCCCGCCGGGCCATCGGCACCCCCGCCATCGGCATGGTGCTCACGCTGGTCATCGTCACCGACGAGGAGAACGCGTACGACGCGCTCAAGTCGGCCGGCGACGCCTCCCGCGAGCACCCCTCGCGGATCATCGCGGTGATCAAGCGGGTCAGCCGCTCACCGCGGGCCCGCCGGGACGCCCGGCTCGACGCCGAGGTCCGGGTCGGTTCCGACGCGGGCACCGGCGAGACCGTCGTCCTGCGCCTGCACGGCGAACTGGCCAACCACGCCCAGTCGGTGGTCCTTCCGCTGCTGCTGCCGGACGCCCCGGTCGTGGTGTGGTGGCCCGAGGGCGCGCCCTCCGACCCGGCGAAGGACCCGCTCGGGGCTCTCGCGCAGCGCCGGATCACCGATACCTACTCGGCCGAGCGCCCGATCGAGGCACTGGCGGTACGGGCGGCGACGTACAGCCCGGGCGACACCGACCTGGCGTGGACGCGGATCACTCCCTGGCGCTCCATGCTGGCCGCGTCGCTGGACCAGCAGCCCGCCGAGGTGATCGGCGCGACCGTCGAGGGCGAGAGCGACAACCCGAGCTGCGAGCTGCTCGCCATGTGGCTCGCGGACCGGCTCGGCGTCCCGGTGGAGCGCACGGTCTCCGAGGGCCCCGGCCTCACGGCGGTCCGGATGGAGACGAAGACCGGCGTCATCGTCCTCGACCGCGCCGACGGCACGCTGGCCACGCTCTCCATGCACAACCAGCCGGACCGCGGGGTGGCGCTCAAGCGGCGCGACACCGCCGAGCTGCTGGCCGAGGAGCTGCGCCGGCTCGACCCGGACAACACCTACGCCTCCGCGGTGAAGTTCGGCGTCGACCGGCTGCACGCCGGCGGCGAGGTCACGGCCGCGCCGGCCGAGAACGCCGAGGAGAAGGCGGACAAGGCCACCGAGGCCAAGGCTCCCGCCGCGAAGAAGGCCCCGGCCAAGAAGGCGGCGTCGAAGTGACACCTCCCCAACTGGTCGTCCACCGCGACAAGGAGCTGATGGCGCAGGCCGCGGCGGCCCGGCTGATCACGAGGATCGTGGACGCCCAGGCCTCCCGGGGCCACGCCTCGGTGGTGCTGACCGGCGGGCGCAACGGCAACGGCCTGCTGGCCGCGCTCGCCGCCGCGCCCGCCCGGGACGCGATCGACTGGGCACGCCTGGACCTGTGGTGGGGCGACGAGCGGTTCCTGCCCGAGGGCGACCCGGAGCGCAATGTCACCCAGGCCCACGAGGCGCTGCTCGACTCGGTGCCACTGGACCCGGCCCGGGTGCACGCGATGCCCGCGTCCGACGGCCCGTACGGCGACGACGCGGACGCTGCGGCAGCCGGTTACGCCGCCGAACTGGCCGCCGCCGCGGGTCCCGAGGACCATGGGGCGGTGCCCACGTTCGACGTGCTGATGCTGGGCGTCGGCCCGGACACGCATGTGGCCTCGCTCTTCCCGGAGCTGCCCGCGGTACGGGAGACCGAGCGCACCGTCGTCGGTGTGCGCGGGGCTCCCAAGCCGCCTCCGGTCCGCGTCTCGCTCACGCTGCCGGCGATCCGCGCGGCGCGCGAGGTGTGGCTGCTGGCGGCGGGCGAGGACAAGGCCGAGGCGGCGGCCATCGCGCTGTCCGGGGCCGGGGAGATCCAGGCCCCGGCGGCCGGGGCGTACGGGCGCGGTCGCACGCTGTGGCTGCTGGACGCCGCGGCGGCCTCGCGGCTGCCGCGCGCGCTGTATCCGCAGGCCTCCGCCTGAGCGTTGTACGCCACAAAGGCCCGGCCCTCTCTTCCTGAGCGGGCCGGGTCTTCGGCGTGAAAGTTCGCCTCTCAAGAAGCGGCGGGGAACATCACCCCGGAGACAGCTCGGTCTTCACACCGGCCCTCTCGAACAGAGCGAGAACACTCTCGGTGAAATCGCTGCCCAGCGCCTCGCGAGAGGCCGCGATGTTCTGCCACACCAGGCGGAACGGAGCCGCTCCATCGCGCCGCATGGTCCGGAGACAGTCGATGATCGCGTCGCGGTTCGAGCCGAAGTAGCCGCCGGGTCCGTTGACGGCCTCTCCCAAGGCGCAGTAGAAGCCTGCCCTCGTGGTGATCCCGGTGCTGTCGACTACCGCCGTCCCGTCGGTCTCGTAACGCGTCGCGTTCCGTCCGGAATCGAACCAGGCGGTCTGCACGACGTGCAGCCAGCTCTCGTGCCGGTCGGACGGGTGGCGGGCCCATTCTCCGTGCTCGACGGGGCGGCTCTCGGCCCACCTCCGCCAGATCTCCCCGGCCCAGGGGTACTCACAGATGTATCCGAGGAAGGAGTAGTCGAGGTCGGGGCGGTCCTCGACGGAGGGCACGAGCTCGTGCCGGAACTCGGCGCACACCCTCCCGAGGTAGTACGCCCCGATCGTTCTCCCCTGCCGGTCGACGACCTGTAGCTCGGCTTCCTCGGTCTTCCGCCGAGCGCGGCCGACATGGTGTGCCCGAACGAAGGTGACGGTCTCCGGCGGCTCCCGGTCCTCCTCCATGAAGTAGTTCAGAAGATCTTCGGCAGCGATCAGAACCTTCCCGGACTCTTTATCGACAAGTCGGTACAGAACGCCCTGCGCATCGTCGATGCCTTCACGTTCGGGATTCATGCGTAACCATTCCGTTCGACGGGAAAAGCCGAAGCCGCGCGACGCCCGCGCACGGCCCGGGGTCCCTGGGGGGTCAGAGGACGACCTGGTCCGTGCCCTGCTCCAGCTCGGTGATCGCGGCACGGCAGGTGCCGACGAAGCGGTCGAAGACCGGGGTCGTGCTGCCGGCCCGGCCCGCGCGGGTGTTGACGGTGAACATGGCGGCGCGCAGCTCCGTCGTGAGCTCCAGCTGACCGCCCTTGGCGAGCATGGTGCGGTTGACCGGGTTGGCGGGATTGACCCCGCCCAGGTCGGGCAGCTCGTCGCCGTCGCGCCAGGCGAGGCCGATCGCGTCGAACTCGGCCTTGAGCAGCGTCTTGAAGCGGGTGTTCAGCCCTCCGACGACCACGGCCTGCGGGGCGGTGCCCGCCTGCGCCGCCGTACAGCCGTGCAGGCTCAGGACGTTGAGGCTGCTCGCCGCCATGGAGAGGGCGACGTGGTCGTCGCAGTTCTTGGCGGTGACGTGCAGGTCCCTGTTGCCGGAGGTGCGCAGCCCTTCGAACATCCAGTAGTCGAACACCCCATGGCCGTCCGTCAGCGGGGCGAGCGTGGCCGGGTGGTAGCCGGCTATGGCGAGACAGAGTTCGGAGGTGCCCATCTCGATGCCGCCACCGTGCAGAGCCATGACCGTGGTCCGGTTGTACGGGAATCTCTGCGGGCCCGAGTGGTCGACGTACGCGTGTCTGCGGTAGCGGCGGGCGAACTCGACGCCCTCCTGGCCGGCGAGCTTCTTGTAGAGGTCGGTGTTGGAGGTGTAGATGTCCAGGTCACCGGTTGCGTGGGCGTCGGTCGCGGTGAGCGAGCCCAGCAGCGGACCGCTGACGGCCGCGGTGGCGAGGGCGGTGAGGACCGTGCGACGGCTGGTGGAAGTCATGATCGATATCGTCGCCGACGCGGACCCGGCCGGACAGGGGGACTCCTGTGCCGTCCGTCACGGTGCGCCGCTCCCGGCGCGCTCCAGGAACGGCTCCAGCAGCCCCGGGACCGCCTCGGCGGCGAAGCCCAGTCCCTCCGCCGCGTCGGCGTCGTACACCGTGTAGGCGCCCCCGCCGGCGGCGGTGGTGGCCGTGATGGTCACCAGCCCGGCCCGCCGCTGGAAGACCGACTGCTTGACCGTCCAGCCGATCACCCCGGCTCGCTCCAGGGCGGCGGTGGAGCGGCGGACCGTGCCGGAGCGGGTGACCAGGTAGCGCCCGGAGAGCCCGTGCCCGAGGCCCCGGTAGGCGTCCAGGGCGAGCGCCACCGCCACGGGTGCGAGAACCACCGTGCAGCCGAGCGCGATCCACAGCAGCACGGGCGTGAGCAGCGCCCCGAGGACGGTCAGGATCAGGACGGGGCCGAGGACCGCGGCGAGCGACCAGCGCAGTCGGCGGCCCCGGGCGGCGCGCGGGTGCGGGGTGAGCGCCGCGCCGGTCGGGGTGACCGCCTCGCGCAGCACGTCGGCGGCGACGGCGTCGGCCCGGGTCCGTGGCACGGTCGGGAGCAGGGTGTTGTGGTCGGCGTTCTTGGCCTCGTTGTCCTTGGCCAGGCCGGTGGTGATGGCGTCCAGCCGGGCCGCGCCGAGCAGTCGTACGCCCAGCGGCTCGACCAGGTCGACGCCGCGCAGCCGGGCCTCCTCGACGGAGATGGACCGGGAGGTGAACAGCCCGCGCCTCACCCGCAGCGTGCCGCCCGGCTCGCGCTCCAGGCGGTAGTTCCACCACATCTCGATCCAGAGGCCGAGCGCCCCGACGACGCCGGCGACCAGGGCGGCGAGGACCAGGAGGACGATCATCCAGAGCAGCGGGGTGTCGCGGAAGAGGCCCCCGATCCACTCGATGACGTCGCCCTGGGCTCCGACCCAGTCGCTGACCTGCATGACGGCCCCGGCGGCCGCCCCGCCGAGCATGGGGGCGACGAAGGAGACCGGTGCGTAGCGGATCCAGCGGGGGTCCAGGACGGCCAGTTCCCCTTCGCGGTGGACGCCGCCGGACGGTGCGGTGGCGGCGCGCTCCAGGAGGAGGCGGCGCAGCCGTTCGCCCTCGGCGCGGGTGACCGGGTCCAGTTCGAGGGTGGATTCCGAGCCCTGTTCGCCGGTGCCGATCCTGACGGTGACCAGGCCGAGGAGGCGGAGCAGCAGGTTGGCGGTGAGGTCGACCGTGCGGACGCGGCCGCGGGCCAGGGAGCGGCGCTTGACGATCAGGAGGCCGGTGTGGAGATCGACGCGCTCCTCACCGATGCGGTAGCGCGTGCGGTGCCAGCGGACCCGGTCGGCGCCCGCCGCGGCCCCGATGATCAGGACCGCGCCGGCGAGCACCTGGAGCACGGCGGCCGGGAGGCTGAACCACCGGGTGAGGCCGAGCGTGACGGGGATGGCGGCGCCCGCGACGACCCCCGCCACGACGAGGGCGGTGACCAGGACCGTACGGGGGTCGAGGCGGCGCCAGTCGGCGGGCGGGGCGGCGGTGCTCATGTGGCGTCGCCGGGGGTGTCGCGGGTGATGCGGGTGAGCTGCTGGGCGAGGTCGGCGGCGACCTCGTGGTCCAGGCCCGCGATCCGTACCGCGCCCTTGGCGGAGGCGGTGGTGACGGTGACGGTGGCGAGCCGGAAGAGCTGCTCCAGTGGGCCCCGTACGGTGTCGACGGTCTGGATGCGGGACATCGGGGCGATCCGCCACTCCTGCCAGAAGAACCCGGTGCGGACGTACACCGCGTCCTCGGTGATCTCCCAGCGGTGCGTACGGAACCACCACAGGGGGAAGAGGACGGCGGCCGCCGTGCCCGCCGCGGCCAGGACCGCGGCGGGCAGCAGCAGCCAGAAGCGGGCCGGCTCGATCAGCGCGCCCAGGACCGCGAGCGGCACGACGGGCACCGCCGTCAGCAGCAGCCACTGGGCCCGCCACCAGCCGACGGCGCGCTCGTCCAGCGTGTTGCGCGGCGGCCGCAGCACTACCGCCGTCCCCTCCCCCGGTGGCATCGGCTCAGCGCCCGCGCAGCGTGCGGTAGGCGTCGACCAGGGCGGCGGTGGAGCTGTCCAGCTCCCCGGCGTCCGCTCCCCCGTCACCGGTGAGCAGCGGTTCGATCTTCTTGGCGAGGACCTTGCCGAGCTCGACGCCCCACTGGTCGAAGGAGTCGATGTTCCAGATGGCGCCCTGGACGAAGACCTTGTGCTCGTACAGCGCGATGAGCTGGCCGAGGACCGAGGGGGTCAGCTTGTCGGCGAGGATCGTCGTCGTGGGGTGGTTGCCCCGGAACGTCTTGTGCGGGACCAGCTCCTCGGGCACTCCTTCCGCCCGGACCTCTTCGGGTGTCTTGCCGAAGGCGAGCGCCTGGGTCTGGGCGAAGAAGTTGGCCATCAGCAGATCGTGCTGGGCGATCAGTCCGGGCAGCAGGTCGTGGACCGGGGCGGCGAAGCCGATGAAGTCCGCCGGGATCAGCTTGGTGCCCTGGTGGATCAACTGGTAGTACGCGTGCTGCCCGTTGGTGCCGGGCGTGCCCCAGACCACCGGTCCGGTCTCCCACTCCACGGGGTTGCCGTCGCGGTCGACGGACTTGCCGTTGGACTCCATGTCGAGCTGCTGGAGGTACGCGGTGAACTTGGACAGGTAGTGGCTGTACGGCAGCACCGCGTGCGCCTGGGCGTCGAAGAAGTTGCCGTACCAGACGCCGAGGAGGCCGAGGAGGAGCGGGGCGTTCTCCGCCGCGGGGGCGGTGCGGAAGTGCTCGTCGACGAGGTGGAAGCCGTCGAGCATCTCGCGGAAGCGGTCCGGTCCGATGGCGACCATCAGCGAGAGGCCGATCGCCGAGTCGTAGCTGTAGCGGCCGCCGACCCAGTCCCAGAACTCGAACATGTTGGCCGTGTCGATGCCGAACTCCTCGACCTTCTCGGCATTGGTCGACAGGGCCACGAAGTGCTGGGCGACGGCGTCCTGACCGGCCTTCAGCTCGGTCAGCAGCCAGTCCCGGGCGGAGGTGGCGTTGGTGATGGTCTCGATCGTCGTGAACGTCTTCGAGGCGATGACGAACAGCGTCTCGGCCGGGTCGAGGTCGCGGACGGCCTCGTGCAGATCGGCGCCGTCGACGTTGGAGACGAAGCGGAGGGTGAGCGCGCGGTCCGTGAAGGAGCGCAGCACCTCGTACGCCATGGCGGGGCCGAGGTCGGAGCCGCCGATCCCGATGTTGACGATGTTCTTGACGGGCTTGCCGGTGTGACCGGTCCACTGCCCCGACCGGACCTTCTCGGCGAAGCCGGCCATCTTGTCCAGGACGGCGTGCACGGCGGGTACGACATTCTCCCCGTCGACCTCGATCACCGCGTCGCGGGGGGCGCGGAGCGCGGTGTGCAGGACCGCCCGGTCCTCGGTGGTGTTGATCTTCTCGCCGCGGAACATCGCGTCCCGCAGCTCCGCGACCCCGGTGGCGGCGGCGAGTTCACGCAGCAGGCGCAGCGTCTCGTCGGTGACCAGGTGCTTGGAGTAGTCGAGGTGGAGGTCGCCGACCCGGAGGGTGTAGGCGGTGCCGCGGTCCGGCTGCCGCGCGAACAGCTCGCGCAGCTGGGGTGCGGCGAGCTCCTCACGGTGCTTGGCGAGAGCCGTCCACTCGGGCGTCTGGTTGAGCTTGGTTCGGCTTGCTGCGTTCATCCCGGATATCAGCCCACTTCTTCTCGTCACTCAGCATCCCCGCTGCCCCTCCAACCTAATTGATCGAGGAGGGCCGCGGCGTGGAGGAGGGCGGTGGCGCGGGAACGCGCTACGGCCGGACACCCGTGGGGTGTCCGGCCGGTGAACGGCTGGGGTTCCGTGCAGCCGCGTCGGAGGGAGCCTCAGATCTCGCCTCGGAGCTTGGCCAGCGCCTCGGCGAGGATCGCCTCGCCGTCCTCGTCGCTCCGCCGTTCGCGTACGTACGCCAGGTGCGTCTTGTACGGCTCGGTGCGGGGCGGGGCGGGCGGGCTGTCCTTGTCCTGGCCGGCCGGGAAGCCGCAGCGCGGGCAGTCCCAGATGTCCGGCACCTGTGCGTCATGGGCGAAGCTCGGCTGCGTCTCGTGCCCGTTCGAGCACCAGAAGGAGATGCGGGCGCGCGGTGCGGACTCGCCCCGCTCGGCCTCCCCCATCGGCCCCGCTCCGACCCGGCTTCCCCGGATCGCGTTGCCACTTGCCACGGTCGTAACTCCCTGCGTGAGTCGAGCGATGCCCCAGTCTACGTAAGGCCCAACGCGCGTCCAGTGGAAGGAGTCACACCGTCACCGGTATGCGCGGACGACGGGTCAGCTGTCCAGCTTGACGAGCAGACCGAGTACCACGACGCACGCGAACCAGGCCAGACCGACCACGACGGTGATCCGGTCGAGGTTGCGCTCGGCGACCGAGGAGCCGCCGACGGAGGACTGCATTCCGCCACCGAACATGTCGGAGAGGCCGCCGCCCTTGCCCTTGTGCATGAGCACCAGCAGCATCAGCAGCAGGCTGAAGACGATCAGAGCGATCTGGAACGCCAAAACCACGGCTGGTCCCTACTTTCCGGAATTCTTGACTACTGCGTGTACGTGCACCGGGGGCCGAAGGGTGTTGGCCCCTCCGGCCCCCGCAAGGGTACGACGGATCCGCGCTACCGCATACTCACTGGTCGCGGAAGCGGACGATCTTGACGAACTCGTCGGCGTCCAGCGCGGCGCCGCCGATGAGAGCGCCGTCCACGTCGGGCTGCGCCATGATGGCCGCGACATTGCCGGACTTCACCGAGCCGCCGTACTGGATGCGGACGGCGTCGGCCAGCTCCTGGGAGTACAGCTCGGCCAGCCGGCCACGGATCGCGCCGCAGACCTCCTGGGCGTCCTCGGGGGTGGCGACCTCGCCGGTGCCGATGGCCCAGACCGGCTCGTAGGCGATCACGATGGTCTCGGCCTGCTCGGCCGGGATGTCCTTAAGGGCGCCGTCGAGCTGCGCGAGCGTGTAGGAGACCTGGTCACCGGCCTTGCGGATGTCCAGGCCCTCGCCGACGCAGAGGATCGGGGTCAGACCGTGCTTGTAGGCGGCCTTCACCTTGGCGTTGCAGATCTCGTCACTCTCGCCGTGGTACTGGCGGCGCTCGCTGTGGCCGACGGCCACGTACGTGCAGCGCAGCTTGGCGAGCATGGGGCCCGAGATCTCACCGGTGTACGCGCCGGAGTCGTGCGCCGAGATGTCCTGGGCGCCGTACTTGATCTTCAGCTTGTCGCCGTCCACCAGGGTCTGCACGGAGCGCAGGTCGGTGAAGGGCGGCAGGACGGCGACCTCGACGGCCTCGTAGTCCTTGTCGGCCAGGGCGAAGGAGAGCTTCTGGACGTGGGCGATGGCCTCGAGGTGGTTGAGGTTCATCTTCCAGTTGCCCGCCATCAGCGGGGTGCGGGTGGTCATGAAAAGTCAGTCCTCCAGTGCGGCGAGGCCGGGAAGCGTCTTGCCCTCGAGGTATTCGAGACTCGCGCCGCCACCGGTCGAAATATGTCCGAAAGCATTCTCGTCGAAGCCCAGGATGCGAACGGCCGCGGCGGAGTCGCCACCGCCGACGACGCTGAAGGCCGACGAGTCGACGAGCGCCTGGGCGACCGCACGGGTGCCGTCGGCGAAGTCGGGGTGTTCGAAGACGCCCATCGGGCCGTTCCAGAAGACGGTGGCCGCGTCGGCGAGCTTCGATGCGTAGAGCTTGTTGGTCTCCGGTCCGTTGTCCAGCCCCATCTGGCCGACCGGCATGGCGTCGGCGGCGACGGTGGTGGGGTGGGCCGGGGCCTTGGTCTTCAGGTCCGGGAAGGACGGGGCGACCACGACGTCGACGGGGAGGACGAACTCCACGCCCTTCTCCTCGGCCCGTCGCAGGTACTCCTGGACGGCCGGGATCTGGTCCTCCTGGAGCAGCGAGCTGCCGACCTCGTGACCCTGGGCCTTGAGGAAGGTGTACGCCATGCCGCCGCCGATGAGGATGCGGTCGGCCCGCTCCAGCAGGTGGTCGATCACGCCGAGCTTGTCGGAGACCTTGGCGCCGCCGAGGACGACCGCGTACGGCCGCTTGACGTCGGTGGTGAGCTTCTTCAGGACGCCGACCTCAGTGGCGATGAGGTAGCCCGCGTAGTGCGGGAGCCGGGCCGGGAGGTCGAAGACCGAGGCGTGCTTGCGGTGCACGGCGCCGAAGCCGTCGCCCACGTAGATGTCCGCGAGCTCGGCCAGCTGATCGGCGAAGGCGCCGCGCTCGGCGTCGTCCTTGGCCGTCTCGCCGGCGTTGAAGCGGAGGTTCTCGACGACCGCGACCTGGCCGTCGGCGAGGCCGGCGACCGCGGCGCGGGCTGACTCGCCGACCGTGTCGGTGGCGAAGGCGACCTCGGCTCCGAGGAGTTCGCCCAGGCGGGTGGCGGCGGGCGCCAGCGAGAAGGCCGGGTCCGGGGCGCCCTTGGGGCGGCCGAGGTGCGAGGCGACGACGACGCGCGCGCCGGCCTCGGCGAGCTTGGCGATCGTCGGGACGACGGCGCGGATACGGCCGTCGTCGGTGATCGTGGTGCCGTCCAGCGGCACGTTGAGGTCGGCACGGACGAATACCCGCTTGCCCGCGACCCCTTCGGCGAGAAGTTCGTCGATCGTCTTCATCTGTTCCGTTTACTCCTTGGAAGGACCGATGAGCATGCTAGGCCGTGTCGACAAACTGCCGTCGTCCGGCCGTAGGCCGGGCGCGGCAGGCGGAAGTTTGTCGACACGGCCTAGGGGCTCGACCCGCGCTTCTTTGCGCGGGTCGAGCCCCTTCGCTTACATCGATGTGCCTGCCGACCCGAGGATCAGAGCTGCTCGCCGACGAAGACCGTGAGGTCGACGAGGCGGTTGGAGTAACCCCACTCGTTGTCGTACCAGCCGAGGATCTTCACCGTGCTGCCCTCCTGGACCATGGTCAGGGAGGAGTCGAAGGTGCAGGACGACGGGTCGCCGACGATGTCCGAGGAGACGATCGGGTCCTCGGTGTACGTCAGGAAGCCCTTGAGGGCGCCGTCGTCGGAGGCCTTCTTGAACGCGGCGTTGACCTCGTCCTTGGTGACCTCGCGCTGGAGGGTGACGACCAGGTCGGTGGCGGAGCCGGTCGGGACCGGGACGCGCATCGCGATGCCGTCGAGCTTGCCCTTGAGCTGCGGGAGGACCAGGGCGGTCGCCTTGGCGGCGCCGGTGGTGGTGGGGATGATGTTCTCGGCGGCGGCGCGGGCGCGACGCAGGTCCGAGTGCGGGAAGTCCAGGATCCGCTGGTCGTTGGTGTACGCGTGGACCGTCGTCATCAGACCCTTGACGATGCCGAAGTTCTCGTCGAGAACCTTGGCCATCGGCGCCACACAGTTGGTGGTGCAGGAGGCGTTGGAGATGACGTGGTGGTTGGCCGCGTCGTACTTGTCCTGGTTGACGCCCATCACGATGGTGATGTCCTCGTCCTTGGCCGGAGCCGAGATGAGGACCTTCTTGGCGCCGCCCGCGATGTGCTTCTCGGCGTCGGCCTTCTTGGTGAAGATGCCGGTCGACTCGATGACGATGTCGACACCCAGCTCACCCCAGGGGATGTCGGCCGGGTTGCGCTCGGAGAGCACCTTGATGGTGTGACCATCGACGGTGATGGTGTCGGCGGTGTGGCTGACCTCTGCCTTGAGACGACCCAGAATGGTGTCGTACTTCAGCAGGTGGGCCGTGGTCGCAGTGTCACCCAGGTCGTTGACAGCCACGATCTCGATGTCCGCACCCTGCTCCAGCAGAGCGCGGAAGTAGTTGCGGCCGATGCGGCCGAAGCCGTTGATGCCTACGCGGATCGTCACGAACCGATCTCCTCGTTAGGTACGCCGGTTTTCGACGCCGGCGAGTTGTATAGGGATGTCCCCGACCGCTTCCGACCCTACCTCTCCCAGGGCCCGGGGGTGACATCGAGAGGGCCTCCGCACGCCACCGGATACGACCGGAGATCCGTACTCATCAGTAGGAGTACGGACCTCCGTTTCGCCCGCCGGGGCCAACGTCCCCTGCCCGTCGCCCAGTCAGCCGACCAGGCCGTCGGCGAGCTCCTCGCTGAGGGTCGACTCGGTCCCCGGGATGCCCAGATCCTGGGCCCGCTTGTCGGCCATCGCCAGCAGCCGGCGGATCCGGCCGGCGACCGCGTCCTTGGTCAGCGGCGGGTCGGCGAGCGCGCCCAGCTCCTCCAGGGAGGCCTGCTTGTGCTCCATGCGGAGCCGTCCCGCGGCGGCCAGGTGCTCGGGGACCTCCTCGCCGAGGATCTCCAGCGCGCGCCCCACCCGGGCCCCGGCGGCGACCGCGGCGCGGGCCGAGCGGCGCAGGTTCGCGTCGTCGAAGTTGGCGAGCCGGTTGGCCGTGGCGCGGACCTCGCGCCGCATCCGGCGCTCCTCCCAGGCGAGCACCGCGTCGTGCGCGCCGAGCCGGGTCAGCAGGGCGCCGATCGCGTCGCCGTCGCGGACGACCACGCGGTCCACGCCGCGCACCTCGCGGGCCTTGGCCGCGATGGAGAGCCGGCGCGCCGCCCCGACCAGGGCGAGGGCCGCCTCCGGCCCCGGGCAGGTGACCTCCAGCGAGGAGGAACGGCCGGGCTCGGTGAGCGAGCCGTGGGCGAGGAACGCTCCGCGCCAGGCCGCCTCGGCGTCGCAGGTGGCCCCCGAGACCACCTGCGGGGGCAGCCCGCGGATCGGACGGCCGCGGCCGTCCACCAGACCGGTCTGGCGGGCCAGCTGGTCGCCGCCCGCCACCACCCGTACGACGAAGCGCGAGCCGCGGCGCAGTCCTCCGGGGGCCATCACGATCAGCTCCGAGCTGTGCCCGAAGATCTCCAGGATGTCGCGCTTGAGGCGGCGGGCGGCGTTGCCGGTGTCCAGCTCCGCCTCGATCACAATCCGCCCGCTCACCAGGTGCAGGCCGCCCGCGAACCGAAGAATCGCCGAGACCTCTGCTTTCCTGCAGCAGGTCCGGGTGACGGGAAGATGAGAGATTTCGTTCTTCACCGCTGGCGTCATCGCCATGGGCCGATCCTTCCATGCATCCGAAAAATACGGTCGTACGCGGCGGCCAACAGCTCCTGATCATGGACCGGAACGCCGTCGGGCGATGCCACCGGCGCCAGCTCGACCGCGGCTCCGAGCCGTAGTGCGGCATCGGCGAGTGACTCACGGTCGGGCACGGCGGCCTCATCGGCCAGCACCACGTCCAAGGCGAGTTTAGGGGCGTGTCGCCCCAAAACCTCCAAATGACGCTGCGGTGAGAAGCCTTCTGTTTCACCGGGCTGGGGTGCGAGGTTCAGCGAGAGGACCTTGCGGGCCTTCGTGGTGACCAGCGCGTCGAGCAGTTCCGGCACGAGCAGGTGCGGGATCACCGAGGAGAACCAGGAGCCGGGACCGAGCACCACCCAGTCGGCGTCCAGGACCGCCTCCACGGCTTCCGGGACGGCCGGCGGGTCGGGCGGCACCACGTGCACGGACTGCACCTCGCCGGGGGTGAGCGCCACCGTGGCCTGGCCGCGCACGGTGACGATCGCGTCGGGCAGGTCGGGGTCGTGGCCCTTGACCAGCGCCTGGAGCTCCAGCGGGACGGCCGACATCGGCAGCACCCGCCCGTGCGCGCCGAGCAGCTTGCCGACCAGGTCGAGCGCCTGTACGTGGTCGCCGAGCTGCTCCCAGAGGGCCACGATCAGCAGATTGCCGACCGCGTGCTCGTGGAGGTCGCCCTTGGACTCGAAGCGGTGCTGGATGACCCGGGACCAGGTGCGGCCCCAGTCGTCGTCGCCGCACAGCGCGGCGAGCGCCTTGCGGAGGTCGCCGGGGGGCAGCACGCCCAGCTCCTCGCGCAGCCGGCCGCTGGAGCCGCCGTCGTCGGCGACGGTGACCACGGCCGTGAGATCGCCGGTGATCCGGCGCAGCGCCGCCAGGGACGCCGAGAGACCCATGCCGCCGCCGAGCGCGACGACCTTGGGCTGAGCACCGCGTTTGCGGCCGGAGAGCGCCGAGGTGGCGCGGCTCAGGCGTCGCATCCGCAGATTGCGTCCGGTCACTCTCGCCCCATGTCGCGGTGGACGAGGACGGTCTCGACGCCTTCGGCGGCGAGGCGGGCCGAGAGCTTCTCCGACATGGCGACGGAGCGGTGCTTGCCGCCGGTGCAGCCGACGGCGATGGTCACGTACCGCTTGCCCTCGCGGCGGTAGCCGGCGGCGATCAGCTGGAGCAGCTCCGTGTACTGGTTGAGGAACTCCTTGGCGCCCGGCTGGTCGAAGACGTAGTCGGACACCTCCTCGTTGACGCCGGTGAAGGGGCGCAGCTCGGGGACCCAGTGCGGGTTGGGCAGGAAGCGGCAGTCGACGACCAGGTCGGCGTCGACGGGCAGGCCGTACTTGTAGCCGAAGGACATCACCGTGGCGCGCAGCTCGGGCTCCGACTCGCCCGCGAACTGGGCGTCCATCTTGGCCCGCAGCTCGTGCACGTTGAGGCTGGAGGTGTCGATGACCAGGTCGGCGTCGCCGCGCAGCTCGCGCAGCAGGTCACGTTCGGCCGCGATGCCGTCGACGATGCGGCCGTCGCCCTGGAGGGGGTGCGGGCGGCGGACGGACTCGAAGCGGCGCACGAGGGCGTCGTCGGAGGACTCCAGGAAGACGATCCGCCGGGTGACGTGCTTGGCCTCCAGGTCCGCGAGGGATTCGCGGAGGTTGTCGAAGAAGCGCCGGCCGCGTACGTCGACGACGACGGCGATCCGGGCCACGTTGCCCTGCGAGCGGGCGCCGAGCTCCACCATGGTGGGGATCAGCGCGGGCGGCAGGTTGTCGACGACGAACCAGCCGAGGTCCTCCAGACACTTGGCGGCGGTGCTGCGGCCGGCGCCCGACATCCCGGAGATGATCACCAGCTCGGGAATGGCCGTCTCACCCGTCTCGTTCGGGGTGTTCGTACTCACGTCTGCTGCTCCGTCTGCTCGGTCGGCGTCGATGTCGGTGTCGGTGTCCGCGGCGTTCTGTGCGGTCTCGTGGCTGTTCTCGGTCATGAGCTGCCCCCGTCGTCCTCTTCGATGATCTCTCCTGTGGCCGTGTTCACGGCAGGTGCCGCGGGAGTGGTCGAGGCGAGGGCGGCGGCCACCGATTCCGCCGTCCTTCGCCCTATCCCGGGAACCTCGCAGATATCGTCGATTGTCGCTTGCCTGAGCTTCTTCACCGAGCCGAAATGCTTGATGAGGGCCTGCTTGCGGGTCTCGCCGAGGCCGGCCACGTCGTCGAGGGGGCTGCTGCGGATGCGCTTGGCGCGTTTGGCGCGCTGGTAGGTGATGGCGAAGCGGTGGGCCTCGTCCCGGATGCGCTGGAGGAGGTAGAGGCCCTCGCTGGAGCGGGGCAGGACGATGGGATCGTCGTCATCGGGGAGCCAGACCTCTTCCAGGCGCTTGGCGAGGCCGCAGACCGCGATGTCGTCGATGCCCAGCTCGTCCAGGGCGCGCTTGGCGGCGGCCACCTGGGGCTGCCCGCCGTCGACGACGACGAGCTGCGGCGGGTAGGCGAACCGCTTGGGGCGGCCGTCGTCCTCCCGGGGCCCGGGCTCGTCGTCCGGGGAGGCGGCGGTGAGGTCCGGGGCGGGGACGGGGCCGGTGGCGGCGGGGACCGGAGCGGGGCCGGCCCCGGGAACGGGGGCCCCGGGGGCGGGGCCGGTGGCGCCGGGGGCGGCCTCCGGCGTCTCCTCCCACTCCCCCGTGCGTTCCTTGTCCTGGAGGTAGCGCTTGAAGCGTCGGCCGATCACCTCGTGCATCGAGCGGACGTCGTCCTGGCCCTCGAAGCCCTTGATCTGGAAGCGGCGGTACTCGCTCTTGCGGGCGAGGCCGTCCTCGAAGACGACCATGGAGGCCACCACGTCGTCGCCCTGGAGGTGGGAGATGTCGTAGCACTCGATGCGCAGCGGCGCGGTGTCCAGGCCCAGCGCCTCGGCGATCTCCTCCAGGGCGCGGGAGCGGGTGGTCAGGTCGGAGGCGCGCTTGGTCTTGTGCAGCCCGAGCGCCTGCTGGGCGTTGCGCTGCACGGTGACCATGAGGTCCTTCTTGTCGCCGCGCTGCGGAATGCGCAGGCTGACCTGGGAGCCCCGGCGCTCGGCGAGCCACTGGGAGACCGCTTCGGCGTCCTCGGGCAGGGCGGGGACCAGGACCTCCTTGGGGACGGCGTCGCCGCGCTCCTCCCCGTACAGCTGCTGGAGGGCGTGCTCGACGAGGCCGGAGGTGTCGACCGCCTCGACCTTGTCGGTGACCCAGCCGCGCTGGCCGCGCACCCGGCCGCCACGCACGTGGAAGATCTGGAGGGCGGCCTCCAGCTCGTCCTCGGCGACGGCGATGAGGTCGGCGTCGGTGGCGTCGGCGAGGACGACGGCGCTCTTCTCCATGGCCCGCTTGAGGGCCTCGGCGTCGTCGCGGAGGCGGGCCGCCCGCTCGTACTCCATCTCCTCGGCCGCCTGCGTCATGTCCTTCTCCAGGCGGCGGATGTACGTGCCCGTGCGGCCGGCCATGAAGTCGCAGAAGTCCTCGGCCAGCTCCTGGTGTTCCTCGGGGGTGACCCGGCCGACGCAGGGGGCCGAGCACTTGCCGATGTACCCCAGCAGGCAGGGGCGGCCGGTGCGCGCGGCGTTCTTGAAGACCCCGGCGGAGCAGGTGCGGACGGGGAAGACGCGGAGCATCAGGTCGACCGTCTCGCGGATCGCCCAGGCGTGGCCGTACGGACCGAAGTAGCGCACGCCCTTCTTCTTGGCGCCGCGCATGACCTGGACGCGGGGGAACTCCTCGTTGAGCGTGACCGCGAGATACGGATAGCTCTTGTCGTCCCGGTACTTGACGTTGAACCGGGGGTCGAACTCCTTGATCCAGGAATACTCCAGCTGGAGCGCCTCGACCTCGGTGGAGACGACCGTCCACTCGACGGAGGCGGCGGTGGTGACCATCGTGCGCGTACGCGGATGGAGGTTCGCCAGGTCCTGGAAGTAGTTGGCCACGCGTTGGCGCAGGTTCTTGGCCTTCCCGACGTAGATCACCCGGCGGTGCTCGTCGCGGAATTTGTAGACCCCCGGGGAGTCGGGGATCTGTCCCGGCCTGGGGCGGTAGCTGGAGGGGTCTGCCATGTCTCACACCCTACTTGCGGGCGGTGACAGCGCGTCGTCCTCACGTGTTGCCGGGGGCGGTACCGCGCTCCGGGGTGCCGTGGGGTGTTCGCACCCCGGAGCGCGGGCCAGTGGGCCGGTGGAGCCGCCGCTCAGGCGTCCGTGGCCTGGGATCGCCCGGCACGGCTGCGGCGGCGTACGGCGGCGGCCCCGCAGAGGGCCAGGGCGAGCAGCGCCCCGGCCCCCGCGGTCGTGGACACGGCGGTCAGGGCCGTGTCCGGCGCCCCCGACGCCGTGCCGGCGAGCGCGGGGCTCCCGGCGGTGTCCGGCGCCTGGTCCGCGGCCGGGCCGGGGACGGGGCCGGGGGCCGGGGCGGCCGCCGGGGCTCCCCCGGTGCCGGTGGCCGCGTCGGGGCCGTAGCCCCCGGCCTTGCCGGAGCGGGCGTATCCGGAGCCGGGCAGCTTGTCGCCGTACGCCTCCTGTACCCGGGTCCGGTAGGCGCTGAGCCCGGTGCCGCGGGCGCCCACGGCGGCCTTCGCGTCCTCGTCCAGCGGGAGCACGCGGGAGCCGTCGTGGACGTACCAGGCGTCGATCTGCGGTTCGCGGAACACGGTGCCGCCGGGGAGCGCGCGGGCCCCCTGTGCGGTGTAGCGGGCCTCGTCGTCGCCGGTGGCGATGTTCACCACCTGCCACCGGTCGCCCCCGTCCGTCCCGGGGACGGTCCACAGGGAGGCCTTCTGGCCGTCGGAGGAGACGGCGGTGCTGGCCAGGTAGTCCACGGTGCTCGGGGCGGCCCCGGGCTTTCCTGCGACGAAGGCGGCGGAGAGCGTGCGGACGGGAACGGTCCTCCCCTCGATCCTGGGTGCGCTCGCCGCCCTGCTGACCGCGCCCTCCCGGGCGAAGAACCGGGACAGGGTGTCCAGGGTCGCGGGCTCGGTGGCGGCCTCGTGGGCCGCTTCGAGGGTGGCGGCGGTCAGTTTCGGCGGGGCCGCCCGGCCGTCGTCGGCGAGGGCGGGAGCGGCGGCGGTGAACAGGGCGGCGCCGGTGAGGGCGGTGGCGACGGCGATGCGCCGGGTGGTGGAGTTCATGACCTCACGCCCCGATCCGGTAGAGCGAGTGGGTCCAGGAGAACTCGTTGTTGTTGACGTACCAGGCGTGCGAGGCCCAGTTGTAGCGGTCGCTGGAGGGCCACGGATCGCCCCAGTAGACCCAGCTGTTGGCGTCGTCGTACCCGTAGATGACATGCATGTGGCCGCCGCCGGACGACCACTGGATGCGGGTCTCGATGGGGCGCTGGGCCGATATCTCGGCCTGCACGGTCGGGTAGCGCAGCCAGCCGGTGACGTAACTGCCGGGCCTGACCCCGGCCCAGGAGAGTCCGGTCTGGACGTTGCCGAGGGTGGCCTGCGAGTTGGGGCACTGGGAGTTCTGGCCGCGGTTGAAGGCGGCGTTGCAGAACTGGTTCTGCGAGTAGTTGCGGCCGAACCAGGCGGCGATGGTGTTGCCGCCGGCCGCCCAGCACCAGTTGCTCTGCTGTTGTGCCTGCATGGTGATGTCGAGCCGCTGGGCGGCGGCGACGGTGGAGCCCGTCGCCCCGTCCGGGGACTGGGCGGCGGTGGCGGTGCCCGCGGGGACGGCGAGCAGGACGGCGGCCAGGAGGGCGGTGAACGAGAACCTTCCGGGCCTGACTCTTCGGTTGCGCATGGCGTTCCTCCCAATGCGGGGGTGGGGATCGGAGGAGCGCGTCCGGACGCTGACGATGAGCATCCGGCGTTGTCCGGAGCAGGTCAACACGCTTCAATGCGAGGTGACATCACGGTGTGAACGGCACGGCGTCCGTGTGAACGGCTCTGTCCCGGTCACCTGCTCCCCCGCATCCCCGGGGGCGGGTGTCGCCACTCCCCACGTGAACGTTCACCGGAGGCCCGCCATGCGGCAGACCGAGACCGAACTGGCGCAGGTACTGCGGACCGGACCGTTCCATCTGGCGTTGCGCACCGCTCTGTCGGTGCGCGGGCTGCCGCTCCAGCGGGTGCAGCACCATCTGGCGCACCGGGGCGTCAAGCTCGGGGTGACCAGCCTCAGCTACTGGCAGCAGGGGGTGCGCCGGCCCCGGCGGGCCGAGTCGTTGCGGGCCGTGCGGGCGCTGGAGGAGGTGCTCGCGCTGCCGGACGACTCGCTGCTGCGGCTCCTGCGCGACGGTGACGCCCCGGCGGACGGGGACCGTCCGGCCGCCCGTTCGTACCGGTCGCTCATGGAGGCGTCGGGCTCGGTGGAACGGCTCCTCGCGGCGATGGAGTCACCCGTGGACGGCGGCCTGCACACCGTG
Source organism: Streptomyces sp. NPDC026589 (assembly GCF_040638385.1). Classification (NCBI taxonomy): domain Bacteria; kingdom Bacillati; phylum Actinomycetota; class Actinomycetes; order Kitasatosporales; family Streptomycetaceae; genus Streptomyces; species Streptomyces sp. NPDC026589. Next base: position 485,537 of record NZ_JBEZYG010000002.1, on the reverse strand, counting down.
GTGCACCAGGAGCGGGTGCGGATCGGGGCGCGGCGCGAGCTGGCGAGCCGCACGTCGCAGCACGTGGTGCGGGCGCACCGGGACGGCGTCGACCGCTATCTCGCGGTCCACCGGGGCGACCCCGGCTGCGACCCGTCGCGGATCGCGGTGCGGGCCCTGGAGAACTGCCGGACGGGCCGGGTCCGCTGGGACCGGGATGCGGGGGTACTGGTGGCGGAGCTGCTCTTCGACACCCGGTTGCGGTCCGGTGAGACGTACCTCTTCGGCTACGGCTTCGAGGACGGTACGGGCGGGGCCGGCGGAGAGTACGTGCGCGGCTTCACCTTCGGGGGCGGGCAGTACGTGCTCCAGGTCGGCTTCGACGAGGCGGCGCTCCCGGTGCGGTGCCGCCGGTTCGCCCAGGCGACGGCGGGGGCGGCGCGCGGGGCCCGCGAGGACCTCACGCTGACCGGCCGGCACCGGACCGTGCACCTGGTGGAGGAGAGCGTGCGGCCCGGTCTGATCGGGGTCGACTGGGACTGGGAGTGAGGCCCCGGGGGGCTCAGGCGTCGGGGACGGGGTGCCGCGTCAGGCGTCGGGGCCCGCGACGAGCTTTCCGCCCTCGGCGGTGACCGGGACGGCGGGCAGCGGCACGGTGGCCGGGCCCTTCACCGGCTTGCCGGTGGTCATGTCGAAGCGGCTGCCGTGGCAGGGGCAGTGGCCCTCGGTGCCCTCGACCTTGTCCAGGACACAGCCGCCGTGGGTGCACTGGGCGCTGAACGCCTTGTACTCGCCCTTCGCCGGGCAGACGACGACCACGCGCTGCTCGCGGTAGAGCTTGGCCCCGCCGACGGGCACCTCGGAGGCGGCCCCGAGGTCGACGGGGGCGGTGGGGGTGGGGTTCTTGGCGTGGCCGAGCTTGGACTCGGTGGAGCAGGCCGCTGCTCCCAGCCCGGCGGCGCCGGCGAGCGCGGCGCCCTTCAGCACGGTACGGCGGGCGGCGGGCAGGCCGGGCATGCGGACTCCACGGGGTTGTTGTTCGGGGTGGATCATGGTGGGGCTGGTTGTTCGGGGGTGGATCACGGCGGATCCGCGTCGCCGGACAGGGCGGGGCGGCGACGGCGGCCCCGCGTGCCGGTGACAGAACCGACGATACCGGCGGGGATCGGAAGCCCTGCGACCGGGCCGGAGCGCCTGTCCGGACGGGCGACGGCGGCCCCCTTCGTGCTGTGGGGGCCGCCGTCGCCGACGACGGTCTGTCCGACCGTTCCCGTCGTGGCCCGCAGGGCGTCGTGAGGCAGGCCGGAAGGGGCGGACAGGCCCGAGGGGCGAGCGGCTGCCGGGCCGGGCGGCCGCTCGCCCCTCGCTCAGGCCTTGCGGGCGCGGGTGGCCTTCTTCGCTGCGGCCGTCTTCGTGACGGCCTTGGCCGTACCCGCCTTGGCACCCGTGGCGTTCGCCTTGGCCACCGCGGCCTTCTTGGACGCCGCGGCCGTCTTCTTCGCCGGGGCGGTCTTCTTCGCCGGGGCGGTCTTGCGGGCGGCAGTCCTGCGGGCCGTTCCCCGCCCGGAGGGCACCGCGGCCTCGCTGACGCGGTCCGCGTCCAGGACGCCCTGGAGGAACTTCCCGGTGTGGCTGGCGGGGACCGAGGCGACCTGCTCCGGCGTCCCCTCGGCGACCACCAGACCACCGCCGTTGCCGCCCTCGGGGCCCATGTCGACGACCCAGTCGGCGGTCTTGATGACATCGAGGTTGTGCTCGATGACGATGACCGTGTTGCCCTTGTCCACCAGGCCGGAGAGCACGGTGATCAGCTTGCTGATGTCCTCGAAGTGCAGACCGGTGGTCGGCTCGTCCAGGACGTAGACCGTGCGTCCGGTGGAGCGCTTCTGGAGCTCGCTCGCCAGCTTGACGCGCTGCGCCTCACCGCCGGAGAGGGTCGGCGCGGACTGGCCGAGCCGCACATAGCCGAGGCCGACCTCGTTGAGCGTACGGAGGTGGCGGGCGATCGTGGGGACGGCCTCGAAGAAGTCCAGGCCCTCCTCGATCGGCATGTCCAGCACCTCGGCGATGGACTTGCCCTTGTAGTGGACCTCCAGAGTCTCCCGGTTGTAGCGCGCGCCGTGGCAGACCTCGCACGGGACGTACACGTCGGGCAGGAAGTTCATCTCGATCTTGATCGTGCCGTCGCCGGAGCAGTTCTCGCAGCGGCCGCCCTTGACGTTGAAGGAGAAGCGGCCCGGCAGATAGCCGCGCACCTTCGCCTCCATCGTCTCGGCGAAGAGGCGGCGGACGTGGTCGAAGACTCCGGTGTACGTCGCCGGGTTGGACCGGGGGGTCCGGCCGATGGGCGACTGGTCGACGTGCACCACCTTGTCGACGAGGTCGTCGCCGTCGACCCGGGTGTGACGGCCGGGGACCGACTTGGCGCCGTTCAGCTCGCGGGCCAGGTGGGTGTAGAGGATGTCGTTGACCAGCGTCGACTTCCCGGACCCGGAGACGCCCGTGACGGCGGTGAGGACGCCGAGCGGGAAGGAGACGTCGATGTCGTGGAGGTTGTTCTCCCGGGCGCCGTGCACGGTGAGACGGCGGGCCGGGTCGACCGGGCGACGGATGTCGGGGGTCGTGATGGACCGCTTGCCGGACAGGTACTGGCCGGTGATGGACTCCTTGTTGGCCAGGAGCTCCTTGAGCGAGCCGGAGTGGACGACCTTGCCGCCGTGCTCACCCGCGCCGGGGCCGATGTCGACGACCCAGTCGGCGACCTTGATGGTGTCCTCGTCGTGCTCGACGACGATGAGCGTGTTGCCCATGTCGCGGAGCCGGACCAGGGTCTCGATGAGCCGGTGGTTGTCGCGCTGGTGCAGGCCGATGGACGGCTCGTCCAGGACGTACAGCACGCCGACCAGGCCGGAGCCGATCTGGGTCGCCAGCCGGATGCGCTGGGCCTCGCCGCCGGACAGGGTGCCCGCCGCGCGGTTCAGCGACAGATAGTCCAGGCCGACGTCGACGAGGAACCTCAGCCGCTCGTTGACCTCCTTGAGCACCCGCTCGGCGATCTTCTTGTCGCGGGCGTTCAGTTTGAGGCGGCCGAGGAACTCGGCGCACTCGCTGATCGACATCGCGGCGACCTCCGCGATGGACTTCTCCATCACCGTCACCGCGAGCACGATCGGCTTCAGCCGGGTGCCCTCGCAGGTGGGGCAGGGCACCTCGCGCATGTAGCCCTCGAACCGCTCCCGGCTGGAGTCGCTCTCGGCCTCGGTGTGGCGCCTCTTGACGAACTGCACCGCGCCCTCGAAGGCGGGGGTGGTGTAGGCGCGCTCGCGCCCGTAGCGGTTGCGGTAGCGGACCTCGGTCTGGATCTTGTGGCCGAAGAGCAGAGCCTTCTTGGCCCGCTGCGGCAGCCCGGCCCAGGGGATGTCCGTACGGAAGCCGAGGGCTTCGGAGAGCGCGCCGATCAGGCGGCCGAAGTACTCCTTGGTGTGGCCGTGGGACCACGGGTGGATCGCGCCCTCGTCGAGGGACTTCTCCTCGTCCGGAACGATCAGCTCCGGGTCGACCTCCATGCGCGTGCCGATGCCGGTGCAGTCGGGGCAGGCGCCGAAGGGCGAGTTGAAGGAGAAGGAGCGCGGCTCCAGCTCCTCGAAGGAGAGGTCGTCGTACGGGCAGTAGAGGTGCTCGGAGAACATCCGCTCGCGCTCGGGGTCGTCCTCGGGGAGGTCGACGAAGTCGAGAACGACCATGCCGCCGGAGAGACCGAGCGCCGTCTCGACGGAGTCGGTCAGCCGGCGCTTGGCGCTGTCCTTGACGGTGAGGCGGTCGACGACCACCTCGATGGTGTGCTTCTCCTGCTTCTTGAGGGTGGGCGGCTCGGCGAGCTGGATGGTGGCGCCGTCGACCCTCGCCCGGCTGTAGCCCTTGGTCTGGAGGTCGGCGAAGAGGTCGACGAACTCGCCCTTGCGCTCGCGCACCAGCGGCGAGAGGACCTGGAAGCGGCTGCCCTCCGGCAGGCCGAGGACCTTGTCCACGATGGCCTGCGGCGACTGGCGGGAGATGGGGCGACGGCACTCGGGGCAGTGCGGCTTGCCGATCCTCGCGAAGAGCAGCCGGAGGTAGTCGTAGACCTCGGTGATGGTGCCGACCGTCGAGCGCGGATTGCGCGAGGTCGACTTCTGGTCGATGGAGACGGCCGGCGAGAGACCTTCGATGAAGTCGACGTCCGGCTTGTCCATCTGGCCGAGGAACTGCCGGGCGTACGAGGAGAGCGACTCGACGTAGCGACGCTGCCCCTCGGCGAAGATCGTGTCGAACGCGAGGGACGACTTGCCCGACCCGGAGAGCCCGGTGAAGACGATGAGGGAGTCGCGGGGCAGGTCGAGCGAGACGTTCTTCAGATTGTGCTCGCGCGCGCCACGGACGATGAGACGGTCGGCCACGCCGGTCCGCACCTTTCTAGAGAGAAGCGGGGGAACTGAGCCCCTCTCCCAGGGTATGGGGGGCGCCACAGCGGTGTAAGAAGCTTTCGATTCCGAGCGTATAGCACGCACATTCGATTTACGGCCACCCTCTGACTCCTTCACCCGAATGGGTGGCAGAGCTAGGCTCGGCCGCATGATTGATCATGCGCACGACCTGGGAGCTGTACGCGAAGCGACCGAACGACTGCTCGACGCAGTCGGCAAACTGGACAACGCCGCTGTCGCCGAGCCGTCACGGCTGCCCGGATGGAGTCGGGGCCATGTTCTGGCCCACCTGTCACGTAACGCCGACGCGATCCGAAATGTTCTCCGGGGACTCCCGATGTACGCGAGCAGCGAAACCCGGGACGCCGACATCGCCGACGGCGCCCCCCGCCCGGCGGCCGAGCAGCTGGCCGACCTGCGGGAGAGCGCGGACGGCTTCCTGGCGGTCGCCGCCGAACCCGCCGACTGGTCCCGTACGGTCACCCTGCGCAACGGGGTGACGGACTCCGCGGCCCGGGTGCCCTTCCGGCGCTGGGTCGAGGTGGAGCTGCACCACGTCGATCTGGACGTCGGCTACGAGCTGGAGGACCTGCCCGCGGAGTTCGTTTCGCGGGAGATCGCCTTCCTGGCCGAGCGCTTCCTGGGCAACCAGGAGGTGCCCGCCACGGCGCTGACCGACCTGGACGGCCGCACCTGGAGCACGGGCGGCGGCCCGCCGAGCGCCCTGGTGACGGTGCAGGGGCCCGCCGCCGAGCTGCTGGGCTGGCTCTGCGGCCGCCGTGACGGCGCCGCCCTCACCGCGGCAGGAGGCCCCCTGCCCGCGCTGCCCCCGCTATAGGCTGAGCCGTATGACGTACAGCGGAGCGGTGAAGGTCGGCGGACCGGCGAGCGTGCACGAACTGACGGATCTGATGATCTCCAAGGTCGCCGTCGGCGAGATGAACAACAACGCCTATCTGCTGCGCTGCCGGGCGACCGGCGAACAGCTGCTGATCGACGCGGCCGCCGAGCCGGAGACGCTGCTGGCGCTGATCGGTGACGACGGGATCGCCTCCGTCGTCACCACGCACCAGCACGGGGACCACTGGCAGGCACTGGCCCAGGTGGTCGGGGCCACCGGCGCCCGGACGTACGCGGGCCGGTACGACGCCGAGGGCATCCCGGTCCCGACCGATGTCCTGGTCGAGGACGGCGACACGATCACCGTCGGTCGTGTGGTGCTGACCGCCCGCCATCTGGTCGGTCACACCCCGGGCTCCATCGCCCTGGTCTACGACGATCCGCACGGCGCCCCGCATCTGTTCACCGGGGACTGCCTCTTCCCCGGCGGGGTGGGGAACACGAACAAGAACCCCGAGGCGTTCGCGAGCCTTCTGCGCGACGTCGAGACGAAGCTGTTCGACCGGCTGCCCGACGAGACGTGGGTCTATCCGGGCCACGGGCACGACACGACGCTCGGCGACGAGCGGCCCCAGCTGCCCGAGTGGCGCGCCCGCGGCTGGTAGGCCGCGCGCCCCTCTCCGGCGCGTGTCCCTCGTACGCGTACACCGGCAGCGGCCGGGGCGGACGGCTTTCGCCGTACCGCCCCGGCCGCTGCCGGTGTGTCCCTGGACCGCCCGGGGCGGCCCCGGGGTCAGCTGTTGATGCTCTTGCTGTCCTCTTCGGACGGGCCGGTGGTCTCCGCCTTCCGGGCCTCCTCCGCCTCTGCCGCGGCCATCTTCTTGCTGGCGATGAGGCTGGTGATCGTGGTGATCACCAGGACACCGCCGATGACGGCGAGGGAGAACGGGATGGAGACGACGGGCACGTGCACGCCGTTCTCGTGCAGGGCGTGCAGCACCAGCTTGACGCCGATGAAGCCGAGGATCACCGACAGGCCGTAGCTGAGGTGGACCAGCTTCTTCAGCAGACCGCCGATGAGGAAGTACAGCTGGCGCAGACCCATAAGGGCGAACGCGTTGGCCGTGAAGACGATGTACGGGTCCTGGGTCAGGCCGAAGATCGCCGGGATCGAGTCCACCGCGAACAGCACGTCGGTCATACCGATGGCGAGCATGACCACCATCAGCGGGGTCATGACGCGCTTGCCGTTGTTGCGGATGAAGAGCTTGGTGCCGTGGTACTTGTCGGCGACACCGAAGCGGTGCTCGATCGACTTCAGGAGGCGGTTCTCCTCCCAGTCGTCGTCGTCCTCGTCGGCCCGCGCCTCCTGGATGAGCTTCCAGGCGGTGTAGATCAGGAACGCGCCGAAGATGTAGAACACCCACGAGAAGTTCGCGATCACGGCGGCGCCGGCGGCGATGAAGATCGCCCGGAGCACCAGGGCGATCAGCACACCGATCAGCAGCACGCGCTGCTGAAGGTGTGAGGGCACCGAGAACTTCGCCATGATCAGCACGAAGACGAAGAGGTTGTCGACGCTCAGCGACTTCTCGGTGATGAATCCTGCGAAGAACTCGCCGGAGGCCTGGCTCTCACCGACGACCGCGAGCCCGGCCCCGAAGAGCACGGCCAGCGCGATCCAGACGATGGTCCAGATTCCGGCTTCCTTGGTCGACACGTCATGGGGCTTGCGCCCGATGAAGAAGTCGACGGCGATCAGGGTTGACAGACCAACGATGGTCAGGACCCATACGGTCCATGAAACGTCCACTGCGCCTCCGGCAGTTCGCTACGGCTACTTATCAGCGTCGTCGCTGCCGGAGGTCTCTTCCACCCTTGCACGCGCTGTGCGTGCCTGGACCGGCGCCCCGGGACCGATAACGGTCCGTATTGACGGGACGTCGCGTAAGGAGTACTCCCCTCCGTTCCCCAAACAGTACAGGCATCACCAAGTAAAGGTAAAGAAAAGGGTAAAGGGATCGTCAAAAGTGCAGGTCGTGGCCTTCTGCTCGATCAACTGCCGGCCCCTCGGCGAGCCGCTGCCACCGCCGCGAGCACCTGGTCCAGGACGCGGCTGCCCGGCGGGACCGCCAACGGCTCGTACGTCCAGGCATGCCCGACCCACGGATCGGCGAGGTGGTTGTCGGCTACCGGGGTGATCCGCAGGAGCGAACGCCACAGCGGGTCGAGCACCGGCCCGTACGCACTGGCCTCCTCCCGGTCCGCGACCATCAGGAGGTGCACCCCGACCGCGGGGCCCTCGTCGGCGAGATAGCGGAGCTGGGTGACGGCCCGGTCGTCGAAGCCGTGCGGGAAGTCGTTGACCACCAGGAGTTGCTCGCCGGTGTCCAGATCGGGCGGGAGCGCATCGGACGCCCCGGCCCGCACTGCCATCTGCACCAGGTCCACCCGCCGGGTGAGGTGGGCGAGGACCGAGGCCACTCCCCCGGATCCGGCGGCGGGCGGTCCGGCGAGGACGCCCGCCTCGACCAGCGGCGCGAGCGGGCCGGCCGCGGCGCCCGCCGGGTCGATGACGTGCACCGAGAACTCACCGGGCGGATACACCGCGAGCAGCCGCGCCGCGTGGGCGACCGCGGTCTCCATGGCGAGCCGGCGCAGCCGGTCCGTGTCCATCAGGGCGGCTGCCTCGGACGCCGTCCGTCCGCTGTCCACCCAGATCCCCCGCTCCAGCGGCAGCCGGACGAGCAGCGGGATGCGCAGGTCGGGGCGCTCGGGCAGGTGGAGGTCGCCGATGCGCAGGGCCATCGGTATCTCCATCGGGACGCGGTGGGCGTGCCAGACGGGGTTGCCCCAGCCCGCGTACGCGGCCGGGAGCGCGGGCTCGACGACGGCCGCCTCGGCGGCCAGCTGGGCCAGATCACGGTCGAGTGCCTCCCGGGCCCGGGAGGTCAGCTCGTCGCGCTTGGCGCGGGCCGCTTCGCGGGCACGGTCGCCCGCGCCCCCGATCCGATTGCGCGGGTCGGACAGCGACCGGTCGAGCTCCTGGTCCATCCGGGACTCGGCGAAGTCCGCGGCGCTGCGGTAGGCGGCGACGGCGCGGGCCAGATCCTCGAACATGCCCCAGATCTGGTTGTAAAGGCGCTCGTCCATCGACCAGCCGGTGGCGTCCCCGGCGACCGGCTGCGCGGCCTGTCCGGGCTGGGCCGGAGGCGTGGTCGGCGGGGGCGACGGGGGCGCGGCGTGCCGGCGCGGGTGCGCGTAGTTGATGGGGCCGTCGGCGAGCCCCGCGGCGGCCGGGCCCGGGGCGGTGTGCGGCTGGGGGGTGGTGGCCGGGTCGGTCAGCGGCTCGGGGGGCTCCGGGGCCGGGGGCGGGGTGGGCGGGCGGTGGTCCGCGGAGCCCGTCGCGTGCCGTACGCGGTCGCCTTCCTGGGTCCGGGGCGGCGGCGCCACCGAGCGGGCCATGCCCCGGGTGACGGCCTCCTGAATGGATCCGGCCAGTCCGCTGGCCTCGGCCACGCCCTGGTCGGCGAGCATCTCGGCGAGCCCGCCGGCGTATCCCTGTCCCACGGCTCGGACCTTCCAGGCATCCTGGCGGCGGTAGAGCTCCAGGGCGCTGACCGCAGACTCGGCGTCCAGGCCGGTGAGCGTGAAGGTGGCGATCTCGGCGCCGTCGAGCCCGGTGACGGCGACGAAGGGGGCGGGGACGGCGCCGAACCGTGCCGGGCCGCCGACTCCGACGGGAAGCGCGAGCAGCACGGTGACCCGGTGGGCGCCGGCGGGCAGGGCCTCCAGGTCGACGGCGAGGCGGTGATCGGCCGCCGCCTGCTGGGAGACCTCAAGACCGGGGAGCTGGGGCGAGCCGGGGTGGGCGATCCACTCGACGCCGCGCACCGTGCCCCGTTCGTCTCCGAGGGTGGCCCCGGCCACGACGGGCGCGCCCGCCGATACCCGGATCTCCAGACGGGTCTGGGGCAAGGTGTGGTTCTGCCCCCGGACCAGTTCGGCCGTCATTGCCCTGTCCCCCTCGACGACGGCCCGCGCGTCAACGGGCGCGGTGCCGTGCGGTGCCGTGTTCTGCTGTTCCGTGTATGACCGTGGACGTGTGTACCGTGCCCGGCCGTGTATGTGCGTGCCGTGCACGTGCGTGTGTGCCCTGCTTTTCTGTGCCGTGCGGTCTGTGCGTGTTGTCCGTGCGTGCCGCCGTGTGGGGCAGCTCCCGGCGGCGGGTGCCTCCGGGAGCTGCTCCTGGTCGCTCCGGTGCGGGCCGTGCCGGAACGGTGAGGGTCCTACAGGTGCGGGAGGATCGACGGCATCAGGTCCTGGAAGGTGCGGCCGTTGGCCGGGTTCCCGAGGGCTGTCATCTGCCATCCGCTGCCCGCGCGGTGCACCTTCGCCATGATCTGGGCGGTGTACTGGCCGCCGCCGTCGAGCGTGTACCGGGCGAGCTCCTGGCCGTTGGTCTCGTCGACGATGCGGCAGAAGGCGTGTCGGACCTCCTGAAACGTCTGCCCGGTGAAGGAGTTCACCGTGAAGACGATCTGGTCGATGTGGACCGGGACGCGCTGGAGGTCGACGAGGATCGCCTCGTCGTCACCGCCGGAGCCGGCGCCGCCGACCAGGTTGTCACCGGTGTGCTTGACCGAGCCGTCATCGCTGACGAGGTGGCGGAAGAACACGACGTCGACCGGCTGCTTGTCGGCGAAGAGCACCGCCGAGGCGTCCAGGTCGACCTCGCGGGTGCGCGAACCGAACAGGCCACGGCGCGGAGCCGCCTGCCAGCCGAGCCCCATCCGTACCGCGGTCAGGGTCCCCCCGTCGCTCTTCTGCAGGCTGATGGCCTGACCCTTGGTCATATTGACCGTCACGCGCTGTCCCCTCTCGGCATTGCCCCGCAACCATCCGTGTGCGGTTTCCCCGCACCCTACGCATTCCACCCCGGGCGACAGCAGGCTCGGCCCGTTTTCGTGTCGCTCTTGCAACACACCCGGCGCGGCCCGATCGGCGCCTCGGAAACGACACCGGAGTCGCACCGGAAACGGGGCCGGATACCGCCCCGGAACAGGCGCGGGACCGGCACCCGTCAGCGGCGATCCCGCGCCCGCAGGGCCACCGGGATCAGGCGAGGCCCGCCTCCTTCATCTGGCGCAGTTCCTTCTTCAGTTCACCGACCTCGTCGCGCAGCCGGGCGGCCACCTCGAACTGCAGGTCCGCGGCCGCGGCCCGCATCCGCTCGGTCATCTCCTCGATGATCCCGGCCAGTTCGGTGGCGGGCCGGTCGCTGAGCACCGCGCCGGGCGAGGCCGCCCTGCCCTTCGCCCCACCCTTGGCCGCCTTGGAGCCGAGCGCGGGCACCGGCGCCTTGGCCTCCTTGCCCTGCCGGTAGCCGGTGCCGAGCAGCTGCTCGGTGTCGACCTCCTCGCGGGCGATGGTCGCGACGATGTCGTTGATCTTCTTGCGCAGCGGCTGTGGGTCGATGCCGCGCTCGGTGTTGTACGCGACCTGCTTCTCGCGGCGGCGGTTCGTCTCGTCGATCGCCTGCGCCATGGCCGGAGTGATCTTGTCGGCGTACATGTGGACCTGGCCGGAGACGTTACGGGCGGCGCGGCCGATGGTCTGGATGAGCGAGGTGCCGGAGCGCAGGAAGCCCTGCTTGTCGGCGTCGAGGATGGCCACTAGGGACACCTCGGGGAGGTCGAGGCCCTCGCGCAGGAGGTTGATGCCGACCAGCACGTCGTACTCGCCGGAGCGCAGCTCGCGCAGCAGCTCGATGCGGCGCAGGGTGTCGACGTCGCTGTGCAGGTAGCGGACCTGGATGCCGAGCTCCAGGAAGTAGTCGGTGAGGTCCTCCGACATCTTCTTGGTGAGCGTGGTGACCAGGACCCGCTCGTCGCGCTCGACGCGCTTGCGGATCTCGTGGACCAGGTCGTCGATCTGACCCTCGGTGGGCTTGACCACGACCTCGGGGTCGATGAGGCCGGTGGGGCGGATGATCTGCTCGACGAAACCGTCGCCGCGCGAGAGCTCGTACTTCCCGGGGGTGGCGGAGAGGTACACCGTCTGGTCGATCCGCTTCAGGAACTCCTCCCACTTCAGCGGCCGGTTGTCCATCGCGGACGGCAGCCGGAAGCCGTGGTCGACGAGGGTCCGCTTGCGGGAGGCGTCCCCCTCGTACATCGCGCCGATCTGCGGGACCGTGACGTGGGACTCGTCCAGGACGAGCAGGAAGTCGTCCGGGAAGTAGTCGAGGAGGGTGTTGGGGGCGGTGCCGGGCGCGCGGTCGTCGAAGTGCATCGAGTAGTTCTCGACGCCGGAGCAGGTGCCGATCTGGTGGAGCATCTCGATGTCGTACGTGGTGCGCATGCGCAGTCGCTGGGCCTCCAGCATCTTGCCCTGCTTCTCCAGCTCGGCCAGGCGCTGCTCCAGCTCCTGCTCGATGCCGCTGACGGCCTTCTGCAGACGCTCGGGCCCGGCGACGTAGTGGCTGGCGGGGAAGACGTGGACCATGGGGTCCTCGCTGATGATCTCGCCGGTCAGCGGGTGCAGCGTGGACAGGGCCTCGATCTCGTCGCCGAACATCTCGATCCGGACGGCGAGCTCCTCGTAGACCGGGAAGATCTCGATGGTGTCGCCCCGGACGCGGAAGGTGCCGCGGGTGAACGCCAGGTCGTTACGGCTGTACTGCATCTCGACGAAACGGCGCAGCAGCTGGTCGCGGTCGATCTCCTCGCCGACCTTGAGCCGGACCATGCGGTCCACGTACTCCTGGGGTGTGCCGAGGCCGTAGATGCAGGAGACGGAGGCGACCACGACGACGTCACGCCGGGTGAGCAGCGAATTCGTCGCCGAGTGGCGCAGCCGCTCGACCTCCTCGTTGATGGAGGAGTCCTTCTCGATGTAGGTGTCCGACTGCGGGACGTACGCCTCGGGCTGGTAGTAGTCGTAGTACGAGACGAAATACTCCACCGCGTTGTTCGGGAGGAGCTCGCGGAACTCGTTGGCCAGCTGGGCGGCGAGGGTCTTGTTCGGCGCCATCACCAGAGTGGGGCGCTGCAGCTTCTCGATCATCCAGGCGGTGGTCGCCGACTTGCCGGTGCCGGTCGCGCCGAGCAGGACGACGTCCTTCTCGTCCGCGCGAATGCGCCGCTCCAGCTCGGCGATGGCCGCCGGCTGGTCGCCGCTGGGCTGGTAGGGACTGACGACCTCGAAGGGCGCCACCGAACGTTCGATCTTGGAAACGGGCCGCATGCATCCACCGTACGGCCCGCCACTGACAACGGCCCCGGATCAGCGGTAACGGGCCCCTTCCGCCCCCTCCCGGGCGATGTTCCGCGGGCGCTGCCCGCCCCGCGGGTCCGGACCGGGCTCGCCCGTCACGGCCCTGGGGTCGAACATGAGCACCACGGCGGCGAGGAGCAGGAAGCAGCCGGGTCCTGCCAGCATCGGGCCGATCATCTCGGCGGGCCGGTCGCCGGGCAGGACGTCGGTCAGGTCGGACGGCAGGGTGGGCGGCAGGTGCAGGTGCACGTCGAGCGCGGCCATGCCGGTGTAGTGCATCCCGGTCACCGCGACGGCCATCAGGATGCTCGCGCCGAGGCCGGAGCGGGCTCCCCGGAGGGTGACGGCGGCCCACAGGGCGCCTGTGGCGGCGATTCCGGCGATCAGCACCGAGAGGACCACGAGGGGCGTGTCGTACGCGAACCGCGCGTCCATACGCATGCCCGCCATGCCGAGGTAGTGCATCGAGGCGATGCCGAGGCCGGTGATGGTCCCTCCCGTGATCAACGCCATGCGGGTCGCGCCCCGGTAGCCGACAATGAAGATGCCGATGCCGACCATCACCACGGCAATGGCCAGGCCTGCGAAGGTGAGGGGTTTGTCGTAGGAGATCGGGGTCTCCTGCACGGTGAAGCCCGTCATCGCGACGAAGTGCATGGTCCACACCCCGGAGCCGATGGACAGCGAACCCAGCGCCAGCCAGCCGGCCCGCCAGGAGCGTGCCGCGTGAAAGGACCGGGTGGTGCAGCGGAGTCCGAGGGCGGCTCCCAGGGCAGCCATGAGGAAAGCCGCGACCGGAGTCACCAGGCCGTAGGTGAATCCGTCGACTGTTCCTTGCATGCGCGCACGCCCTTCGAAAAAGCCCGGGGTCGAGGAGGGTCCTTAAGGGGCGAGTCCCGGCAGGCAGACAAAGAAAGCCCATTTTATCGGCATGGCCGCGGGGCGTGCTCCGGCGGTGGCCCCGGGATCGAAGGCTCCGTTCATTTCGCGGCCATCGCCGCCCCGCCGGGTGTTGGCGGGCCGCTGTCACTCTCTGCGTGTCCGCACACTCCCGACGTGAGGAGTCCCCGTGTTCGTCCGCACCGCCACCGCCTCCACCACGGCCGCCGCCCTGCTCGGCGCCGGCGCCCTGCTGCTGCCCGCCGACCGGCCCGAGGCTCCGGAGCGGCAGGGGCAGGACGCCCCGGTCGTCGTGGCCCACCGGGGGGCGTCGGGCTACGCGCCGGAGAACACCCTCGCCGCCGTCGACGCCGCCGACGCGCTCGGCATCGAATGGGTCGAGAACGACGTCCACCGCACCCGCGACGGCGTGCTCGTCGTGCTGCACGACACCGACCTCAAGCGCACGACGGACGCCGAGCAGGTCTTCCCCGACCGGGCGCCGTGGGCGGTGAAGGACTTCACCGCGGCGGAGGTGGCGAGGCTCGACGCGGGCAGCTGGTTCGGAGCGCGGTTCACCGGGGCCCGGGTGCCGACGCTCACCCAGTTCCTGCACCGCATGGAGCGCAACCGGCAGAAGCTGCTGCTGGAGATCAAGAGCCCGGCGACCTACCCGGGCATCGAGCGGGACATCATCCGGGTCCTGGGGCGGTCGGGGTGGCTGGACCGCTCCCACGTACGGAGTCGGCTGGTCATCCAGAGCTTCGGCGCCGACAGCGTGAAGAAGGTGCACAGCCTGCGCCCCGACATCACGACCGGTTTCCTGGGCACACCCGCGGTGGCCGACCTGCCCTCGTACGCGGCGTTCACCGATCAGATCAACCCCTCGTACGCGACGATCGGCGCCGACTACGTGGCGGCCGTCCAGCGGCTCAAGGGCCCGCACGGCAAGCGTCTGCGGGTGAACACGTGGACGGTCAACAAGGCGGCGGACGCGGTGAAGGCCCGTGACCACGGGGTCGACGGCATCATCACCAACTTCCCCGACGTGGTGCGCGACGCGACGAGCTGACGCGGCAGGGGGGCGGGCCCGTCGGTTTCCGGCAGACGGGCCCGCCGCTGTCAGTGGCGGGCCGTACGGTGGTCGGCATGAACAGCTACGGGACCGGTGCCGATCCGGCCGTCGAGTGGGCCGTCGTGGACAGCGGCATCGGCCCGCTGCTGCTCGCCGCGACCGGGTCCGGTCTGGTGAGTGTGTCCTTCCACGCCCGCCCCGCCGTGCGGGACGGGGTCCTCGACCGGTTGCGGACCCGTTTCGGCACGGAGCCGGTGGAGGCGCCCGGTTCCGCGCGGCTCGCCGGGCCCATACGCGCTCTCGCTGCGTATTTCGCGGGCGAGCGGCAGGATTTTGACCTCGATCTGGACTGGTCGCTCACCTCCGGGTTCCACCGTGAGGTGCTCCGTGAGCTGGCGTCCGGGGTGCCCTACGGGACGGTCGTCGGGTACGGGGAGCTGGCCGCGCGGGTCGGCCGGCCGGAGGGGGCGCAGGCGGTGGGCGCGGCCATGGGGGCCAACCCGCTGCCGGTGGTGGTGCCGTGTCACCGGGTGGTGGAGAGCGACGGAGGCCTGGGCGGGTTCGGCGGCGGTCTGGAGACCAAGCGGCAGCTGCTGGCGCTGGAGGGGGTCCTGCCGGAGCCGCTGTTCTAGGGCGTGTTTCGAAAGTCCCGCCTGCTCGGCGACAGGCCCTTGGCAACTCGTTCGGATCATGCCGGGCTCGCGGGTTCCGCCCCATCCGGACGACAGCCACCGAGCCTCTCCGGTCGATCAGCGTCAGGATTCGTTCACCCGCCCGGGTGCACGGCGGCGGCCGAGCGGTGACACACTGCGCCGGTGACGCGACCCCTCTCCCCCTCCCAGGTCACGGCCGCCGGCATACCCGCTCTCCAGCGCCGGACGTCGGCCGTGCTCATCGTCAGCCAGATACTCGGCGGCCTCGGCGTGGCCGTCGGCATCGCCCTGGCTCCGATACTGGCCGCCGAGGTGAGCGGTTCGGAGGCGCTGTCCGGGCTGGCGCCGACCGCGTCCGTCGTCGGCACGGCGCTGCTGTCCCTGCCGCTGGCCGCCCTGATGACCACCCGGGGCCGCAGGTCCGGCCTGGCGCTCGCCTATCTGATCGGTGCGCTGGGCGGCGGCCTGGTGGTCCTCGCCACGATGCTGCCCAGCTTCCCGCTGCTGCTGCTCGGTATGGCCGCGTTCGGCGCGGGATCCCTGGCCGGTCTCCAGGCCCGGTTCGCGGCGGCCGACCTGGTGGGGCCGGAGCGGCGGGGGCGGGCGATCTCCGTCGTCGTCTGGGCCACCACGATCGGCTCGGTCGTGGGCCCCAACATCTCCGCCCCGGCGAGCCGGCTGTTCCGCGGTACGCCGGTGCCCGAGGCCGCCGGGCCGTATCTGTGCTCGGCCGTCGTGTTCCTGCTCGCCGGAGCGGTCGTGGCGCTGGCCCTGCGCCCGGATCCGCTCCTCACCGCCCGCGCCCTGGCTCCGGAGGGCCCGGCGGGGCCGCCGAAGCGTTCCCTGCGCGCCGGGATCGAGGCCGTGCGGGAGTCGCCGATGGCGCGGCTCGCCCTGCTGACGGTCACCGTGTCGCACACCGCCATGGTGTCGATCATGGTCATGACCCCGGTCGACCTGGGCCGGCACGGCGCCGGCCTCCAGCTGATCGGGCTCGTCATCAGCGGTCACATCGCGGGCATGTACGCGTTCTCACCGGTGATGGGCTGGCTGGCCGACCGGTTCGGCCGGCTCGCCGTGATCGGACTGGCCGTCGGACTCCTGAGCTGCGCCGCGCTGCTCGCGGGCACCGCCGGGCCCCGGCACGGGCAGACAGCCGCGGGCCTGTTCCTGCTGGGCCTCGGCTGGTCCGCGGGGATGATCGCCGGTTCGGCGCTGCTCACCGACGCGGTGCCACGGTCGGCCCACGCCGCGGTGCAGGGGCTGTCGGACCTGACCATGAACGCGGCGGCGGCGGTCGGCGGGGCGGCGGCCGGGGTGATCGTCGCCCAGTGGGGATACGGCCTCCTCAACGCGATCGGCGCCGCGCTGCTGCTGCCGGTCGCCGCGCTCGCCCTGCACCGGAGCCTGCGGCAGCCGGGAGCGGTCAGCGGCTGACACGCCGCCGGACCGCGTCCACGGCCGCAACCGGGCGCGAGGGCCATAATTACCCCAACCGCCTTCGGCGCGAACGTAGTTGTCACCCACAGCCCTCAGAGGCTGATGTGGTACGCCTTGCGGAGCGTCTCGTGAACCGTCCAGGTCGTCCGGTCGCCCTCACGCAGGACGCAGGCGTCCCCCGGGCCGATCTCCAGCGTCGCCCCGCCCTCGACCTCGACCGTCGCCCGTCCGCTGACGACCACGAACAGCTCGTTCGCCTCGGTGTCGGTGACCACGCCGGGGGTGATCTGCCAGATCCCCCGGAGCTGCTTGCCGTCGGCCGATTCCCCCAGCACCTTGCCCGTCACCACGGGATCGCCCGAGACGATCTGCGCCGGATCGAGGGGTTCCGGTACGAGTTCGACGTCCGGGATGTGCACGGCGAAGGAGGCGGGGACCTGGTCGTTTGTCGTCATGGCCGGTCACCTTAGCGACCACTTCCGGCCAACCCGCGGCCAGGACCCGCCCCAGGAGGTCCGTCGGTGGTTTGCGCTCCTCCCGGCCGCGACAGGGATGGGGCATGCCTCAGAACCCACCGGACCAGCGTCCCGCTCCGCGCGAGAACCTTGGGACGAAGGCCTACGAACCCGTGCTCTCGGCGGAGGTGCGGGCCGCCCTGAGCGCCGGTCTGCCTGTCGTGGCGCTGGAGTCGACGATCATCGCTCACGGTCTGCCGCGCCCCCGCAATCTGTCCGTGGCCCGGGAGCTTGAGGGGCTCGTCCGGTCCGCGGGCGCCGTCCCGGCCACCGTCGCCGTTCTGGACGGGTGGGCCCATGTCGGCCTGGGCGAAGGCCAGTTGGAGCGGGTCGCCGGGGACCCGGCGGTACGCAAGCTCGGGCACCGCGATCTCGCCCCGGCGCTCGCCGCCGGGGCGAGCGGGGCGACGACGGTGTCCGCGACGGCGTTCCTGGCGGCGCGGGCGGGCCTCGGCGTCTTCGCGACGGGCGGGCTCGGCGGCGTACACCGGGAGTGGGCCGAGAACCAGGACGAGTCGGCCGATCTGCGGCTGCTCGCCCGCACCGGGATCACCGTGGTCTGCGCGGGGGTGAAGTCGATCCTCGACATCCCGGCGACCCTTCAGCGGCTGGAGACCCTCGGCGTCTGTGTCGTCGGCTACGGCACCGGGCACTTCCCCGGCTTCTACCTGAGCAGCTCCGGCGAACCCGTCGACTGGACGGTGCACAGCCCGGAGGAGGTGGTGGAGGTGATCCGGGCGAAGGAGGCGCTGGGTGGCCCGCCGGCCGCACTGATCGTCGCCAACCCCGTAGCGGAACCGGATCAGTTGGATCCGGCACTGCACGACCGGGTGCTGGCGGAGGCGTTGGACGCGTGCCGGGAGCGGGGCGTCTCGGGGCAGGGCGTGACTCCGTTCCTGCTGGACCAGCTGATGCGGCGGACCGGGGGCGCGTCGCTGGAGGCGAACCTGGCGGCCGTCCGCGGAAACGTGACGCTCGCGGCGCGGATCGCCGTCGCGGCGGCGGGCGCCCGGTGAACCGTCCGGCGGCGGGCGGTGGGCTGCTGGTGGTGGGGGACGTGGTCACGGACGTGGTGGTGCGGTACGGATCGGAGCTCGCCCACGGTACGGACACGGCGGCCCGGATCCGGACGCTGCCGGGTGGTGCGGGGGCCAACGTCGCCTGCTGGGCGGTGCGTTCGGGGTGTACGGACGTGCGGCTGCTGGCCAGGGCGGGGGCGGAGTCGGCCGGCTGGCACCGGGAGGAGCTGGAGCGGGCGGGGGTGCGGGCGTTCCTGGCGGTGGACGACGCGTTCCCGACGGCGACCGTCGTCGCCCTGGTCGACGCGGCGGCGGAGCGCACGTTCCTGACCGACGGCGGGGCGGTGCTGCGGCTCACCGTCGAGGACTTCGTGCCCACGATGCTCGACGGTGTCGGGCGGCTGCATCTCTCCGGCTATCTCCTGTTCGCCGCGGTGAGCCGGGCCGCCGCCCTCCTCGCCCTGCGCACCGCCGTGGAGCGGGGTATTCCGGTGAGCGTGGACCCGGCGTCGGCCGGGTTCCTCGGCGAGCTGGGTCCCCAGCGGTTCCTGGAGTTCGCGGAGGGTGCGGAGCTGCTGCTGCCGAACGCGGACGAGGCCCGCCTGCTCACCGGGCTGCCCGGACCGGAGGCCGCGGCGGCCGAGTTGAGCCGGTGGTTCCCGCGCGTCGTCGTCACTCTGGGCGCGCGCGGAGCCGTGGTGGCCGCCGGGGGCGAGGTCGTCGGCCGCGTGCCCGCCCCGCCGGTGCGCGAGCCGGTCGACTCGACGGGAGCGGGCGACGCTTTCACCGGCGGGTTCCTCGCGGCGCTGCTGGCCGGGGCCGACGATCTGGCCGCGGCGGCCGAGGGCTGCCGGGCGGGGGCGGTGGCCGTGGCCACCGTGGGCGGCCGGCCGTCGGTCCGGTAGCCCTCGGCCGCCGCCGGGTCGGTGTGACAGGCGGGGCAGAGTTGGTGTGACGGCCGCCGCCGGGTCGGGGGTGACGGGCGGCGCCGGGTCGGGCAACATCCACCGCCCCGGTGACGGGCGGTGCCGGAGAGGGCCCGTTCACCCGCTCCCGGGCAGCCCCGACCAAGCGGGGTGTGACGGGTCGTCCGCCCGGACCACCACGTTCGCGCGGTCCGAGGGCGCCACCTCGTCCTCGTACCGGGCGAACGCGGGCAGGGTCCAGCGTTCCGGCTCCGCCGTGCGTCGCCGCAGGGCCCCCGGGGGCCCTGCGGCTGTCCCCGGGGGCCGTGCGTCGCCGCAGGGCCCCCGGGGACAGCCGCAGATGGACGCTGAGCGCGAACGGGAACCAGTGTCCCAGCAGGAACGGGCCGTGCACGACGACCACCCCGCCCTCGGGCAGGGAGTGGTACGGGCTACGGGTGGCCCGGTCGGTCACCGGGTCCCACAGATCGGGCAGCACGCGGCCGGAGCCGCCGGCCTCCAGCGGCCCGAACACCTCGCGCCACAGCGCCCCGGTGTCGTACCAGCTGTCGGCGTACGCGTCCGGGTCCCGCTTCCCGTACTCGAAGCGCAGGCTCGCCGGGCGCAGGAAGCCCTCGGTGGAGATGACGAGCACCGCACGGCCGAGCAGCCGCAGCTCCCGCGCGAGGCGCTCGGCGCTCTCGCCGGTGCGGGCGGCCGGCGCTCCGTCGATGCCGAGCGCGAGCCAGGCCCCGCCGTCGGCGGCGGACAGCCCGTCGCCGTAGCGGGCCAGCTCGCCGGCCAGCCGTTCCCAGGTGATCGCTTCGAGTCGCACGGACCCATCATCGCCGCACCGGCGGTGGGACGCTCGGGTGAGGGAGGCCCGGCCGCCCGTGCGGGAGGTTCAGGCGCCCCGCAGTTCGGCGGCGAGCGGGCCTTCGCCGAGCACCTCGACGCGGCCGTCCTTCACCGCCTCCGCGAGGGTCGCCCCGCCCCGCGCGAGCTCCAGACACGCCTCGGCGTCGAGGACGATCCGGGCGTCGGGGCGGTCGGCGGGGCCGTAGCCGTACACCGCGGCGACCGCTTCGGCGGCCGTGAGCGCGCCCCCCGCTCCCTCACCGAAACGGAGGTGGAACTCGCCTTCCTCCAGCCGGACTTCGAGGACGCCCTCCCGGGTGAGCCCGGCGAGGGCGCCGAGCAGGGGCAGGGCGAACCAGTGGGCCCGCACCGCGTCCGTGGGGCGGCGCTCGGCGAGGGCGGGCGCCCCCCACTCGGCGAGGGCCGCGAGGACGGGCAGCAGGCCGTGGCCGCGGGCGGTCAGCTCGTAGACCGACGCCGCCGACGGGGGCGGCAGCTTGCGGCGCAGGGCCAGTCCGGTCTGTTCCATGTCCTTGAGCCGGGAGGCCAGCACGTCCGTGCTGACGCCGGGCAGGTCGGCGTGCAGATCCGTGTACCGGCGCGGCCCGCCCAGCAGTTCACGGACGATCAGCAGCGTCCACCGGTCGCCGACGGAGTCGAGGGCGCGGGCGGTGGCGTCGAACTGGTCGTAGCTCCGGCGACGGACGGGGCGTGCTGCTGGCTGCTGCTGACGTGGCATGCGACGCAGTCTAGACATGTTGTTGGACTTTCCAAGCTGAAGCTTGGTAAAACCAAGTATCGCAATTCGGCTCGGGAGGCAGCGCATGGAGTTCCGGCAGTCCAGCAAGCTCAACGAGGTCTGCTACGAGATCCGGGGCCCGGTCATCGAGCACGCCAACGCCCTGGAGGAGGCGGGCCACAGCGTGCTCCGGCTCAACACGGGCAATCCCGCGCTCTTCGGTTTCGAGGCCCCCGAGGAGATCGTCCAGGACATGATCCGGATGCTGCCGCAGGCGCACGGCTACACCGATTCGCGCGGCATCCTCTCGGCCCGGCGGGCGGTGGTCCAGCGCTACCAGGCCATGGGTCTGACCGAGGTCGGCGTGGACGACGTGTTTCTCGGCAACGGGGTCTCCGAGCTGATCTCCATGGCGGTGCAGGCGCTGCTGGAGGACGGCGACGAGGTGCTGATCCCGGCCCCGGACTTCCCGCTGTGGACGGCGGTGACCACGCTCGCGGGCGGCAAGGCCGTGCACTACGTCTGCGACGAGGAGTCCGACTGGAATCCGGATCTCGCCGACATGGCCGCGAAGATCACCGACCGGACCAGGGCCGTCGTGATCATCAACCCGAACAACCCCACCGGCGCGGTCTATCCGCGCGAGATCCTCGAAGGCATTCTCGATCTGGCCAGGCGGCATGGGCTGATGGTGTTCGCCGACGAGATCTACGACCAGATCCTGTACGACGGGGCCGAGCACCACAGCGCGGCGGTCCTCGCCCCCGACCTGGTCTGCCTCACCTTCAGCGGTCTGTCGAAGACGTACCGGGTGGCCGGCTTCCGGTCCGGCTGGATGGTGGTGTCCGGTCCGCGGCAGCACGCCCGCAACTACCTGGAGGGCCTCACCATGCTGGCCTCCATGCGCCTGTGCCCCAACGCCCCGGCCCAGTACGCCATTCAGGCCGCGCTCGGCGGACGGCAGTCGATCCGGGAGCTGGTCGCGCCGGGCGGGCGGCTGCACGAGCAGCGCGACCGGGCCTGGGAGCGGCTGAACGAGATCCCCGGCGTCTCGTGCGTGAAGCCGAAGGGCGCGCTGTACGCCTTCCCGCGCATCGATCCGAAGGTGCACAGCATCGTCGACGACGAGAAGTTCGTGCTGGACCTGCTGCTGCGGGAGAAGATCCAGGTGGTGCAGGGCACCGGCTTCAGCTGGCCGCGCCCGGACCACTTCCGCATCCTCACCCTCCCGTACGCCGACGACCTCGACGCGGCGATCAGCCGCATCGGCCGCTTCCTGAGCGGATACCGACAGTGATCCGCGCGCACGGTCGGGCCGGGGCCGGATGAGGCAGGCCCTGCCGAGGCCGGGTCGGGCAGGGCCTGTCCGTCCGGGGGTCAGATGAGGCGGAAGAGATCCGCGGCGGCGTGGACGTCGGTGAGGTCCTCGATGGAGCGGAGGTTGTCGCACAGCGCGTCCAGGACCGAACCGGCCTCGGCGGCGCCCGGAGCGCCGACGGCGAGGCCGAAGACGCGGAAGCCCAGCACCCGTCTGGCGTCGTTCCAGCCACGCATCCACTCCTCGGTGACGCCGCATTCGTCGTCGGTGATCATCACGATGTCGCCGCGCGTGGTGGCTGCGTCGTCGAACTCCTCCTCCAGAAGTTCGCGGGCCGTGGTCAGGGGCGTCTGGTAGCTGGTGCCGCCGCCGAGGAAGGTCTCCGCGAAGTCGAGCACCCGCTCGATGCCGGCGGACCGGCCGGCCGGGAAGCGGAAGACCTGGACCTTGTCCTCGGCGGAGAACAGGATGCCGACGAAGTCGCGCCCGGCATGGCGGGCCTGGTCCAGCAGCGCCAGGGCGCACGCCTTGGACCACGCCTCCCGCGTGACTCCGCCGGGCCCCGCCGCGTACATCGAGTGGGAGGTGTCCACGCACGCGATGACGGCGCCCCGCCCCGTCGACTGCTCGCCCCGGCTGTCGTAGAGCATCAGCTCCCCGGCGGCGTACCGCGCGGCGAAGACGGCACGCAGTTCGGGCAGCCCGAGGTTGGCCAGCTCGGAGGGGATCAGGCGGGAGAGGTCGTCGCCGAGTGTGACGCCGACCAGCTCCCCGGCGGTGCTCTCCACCTTGCGGGCCCGCTCGCCGTCGGCCATCTGCCGGAAGCGGCCGATCAGTTCGGCCCACCGGGCGAGACGTCCTGCGCGCAGCCGCTCGGCGAGCCGGGCGCGGCGCGCGTACGGCATCCGCTCCAGCTCGCCGGGGCCCACACCCCAGGCCCGCATCAGCGCGGTCTCCTCCCGGACGGCATCGGCGGCCGTCGCCGCCGCGTGATGCGCGGCGGTGCGGAGGCCGGGGACGGTGGCGGCGCCCTGCTCGGCAGCCCGGGCGGCCAGCCGCGCGGCGGTTCCGGTCGCCTCGGCGGCCTCGATCGCCCGGTGGACGGCGTCGGCGGTCGAGGCCGGTACGCCGCCGTCCTCGTCGGCCTCTTCGGCGGCGTGCTGGAGCGCCTCGGCCACGGCGGTCGCGGCGCCGTCGGCGTCCTGGAGGGCTTTCGCCGCTCGCTCGGCCCGCCCCTGGGCGTCCTGGGCGCGCTCCAGCATCCTGCGCAGGGCGCCGGACTGGGCCAGGACGGCCATGGCGGCGGCGTAGGGGTCGCCGACGGTTTCCCGGCGCAGTGCGGCGAAGTCCGGTGACTCCACCAGTGCGGTGACGATCTGGTGGTTGACCAGCCGCGAGGGTTCCATCTCCGTACGCTCGCGCAGTCGGAGGCCGGCCTTGTAGGCGGCCAGGAACACATCGGCCAGGAGGTCGGCGGCATGGTCGTGGCGCTCGCCCAGCTCCTGGGCCAGCTCGCGCAGTCCTTCGGACTGTTCGCGGGTGTCGCGCCAGGTGAACCGCTCGAACCGTTCCGCGACGACGGCCCCCGTGCTCCGCTCGGCCCCGGAGTGGCCCAGCCACGCCCGGGCGCGGCCCGCGAGTGCGTCGAGTGCGGCCGGCGGCCCCCCGGTGCCGCTGTCCCTCCCGGTCAGCGGAGCGTGCCCGGCGGTCAGAGCCGGTCCTGGACCATGCTCGCGTCCATGCCGAGCGCCTCGGTGAGGACGCGGGCGCGGACCGCGCGCTGACGGCCGGTGACCCGGTCGATGGCGGCGGTGGAGCGGCCGGCGCCCGCCGCCTCGGCACGCAGCTTCTCCAGCCGCTTGCCCGCCGTGGCGAGCTTGTTGTGGGCCTTCTTGATGACCCAGTCGCTGAGCGCCTCGCGGGACTGCCCCGCCATGGCGTCGAGCTGGGCCTCCAGCTCGTCGAGGGCGTCGGCCAGGTCGAGCGCCTCCTTGGCGTCGGGGTTGACCAGGTGCAGCACCTCCCGCTCGACGGTGGGGCGCTGGGCCGGGGAGTCCCACAGCACGTGGGTGAGCACGGTCAGGTCGGTCTCGGCGACCGCCGGGCGGCCGTCGAGGTACGCGGACGCCTGGAGCAGCCGCACCGCCTGCCGCCAGCGGCGGTCGGAGGCGACGAGCTCCTTGCGGCGCAGGGCCGCCCGCAGCGCGCACACGGCGTCCACGATGGCGTCGGGGACGTCCACGTCCGGGACGGATCCGGTCACCGCGTGCTGCAACGCGGTCAGTTCGACGGTGGTACGTGTGGGGGCCGCCGGGCGGCTGACGGCGGAGCGGACCAGCGCGGCGAAGTTCGACGGGTCCGCCAGGTATCCGACCTCGATCCGCACCAGCAGCCGGTCGTAGATCGCGGCCGTGTCCTCCCCGGTCGGCAGTTCGTTGCTCGCCGTGATGGCGCCGATCAGCGGGCAGCGAATCGGTTCGCCCCCGCTCTCGGGGTGGTAGATCCGCTCGTTGAGGTAGCCCAGGGTCTCGTTCAGCGCCGCCGTGGAGCACTTGAAGATCTCGTCGATGAACGCGACGTGCGCGGTCGTGGCGCGGCCCTCGTACACCTGGCGGTACTCCCCGCGGGCGAGCGCGGCGACGTCGATGGGACCGAACATTCTCGTCGGCGCGGTGAACTTCGACAGAAGGATCTCCCAGTAGGCCGCCCCCTGGACCCTGCCGGTGAGCTCCCGGGCGATCTCGGACTTCGCCGTTCCGGGCGGGCCGAGCACCAGCGAGTGCTGCCCGGCCAGCAGCGCCACCACGAGCGTGCGCACCACGTCGGCCCGCTCGTAGAAGCGGTCCGACACCTCGTCACAGATGGCCCGCAGCCGGGCGGCTGTGGCCGCGGCCGTGGCTGTGGCTGTGGGCTGCGCGTCCCCTGCACCTTGCACGTCTGTACCTCGCACGTCCTGCATTGTGCCCTGCGGGTCCCGCGCCCCTGTGGTCGGCTCCGGGTCTTTACCGCTCCCCGGGGACGGGAGCGGGCCCGGAGGCGTAGCCGGCCTCCGGGCCCTGAGTGTGCCGCCCATCGGGCACGCCGGCACGTTTAAGGATCCGGGTCAGTCTGATGTCGTCGCGTCCTGCCTTTGGACCACCGCAGATCGAAGCTCTGCGGGCCGGACTTGAACCGGCATTTCGACGCGCGCGGGCCCGGGCCCGTTCGATCCGGCGATCGGCGGCGAATGCTGAGTCTGGAGCAATAGTCTGAGATTGACGGCGGTCTGCCTCTGCCTGCTTGGGCTACTCCGGCCCGTGCCGGAGGGAGGAGTTGAACCTCCACTGGAACCGCGCCTTCACGACAAGCCTCAGTTTCAGCTTGCGCTCCTCGCGCACCCCGGCCGCCTTGAGCGGCGCCCGGGGAATCCATGGTCGGTCACCCGAAGAGGTAACCGAATACCGCATCACCCACCCGCTGGTCGGTGACGTCTGCGCCGTTGGCCTCCTCGCGGGCGAACTTCACGGCCTGCTGGAGCTTCTCGATCCGGTCCAGCAGTTCGTTGACGCGCCGCGCCGGAAGCGCCCCGGAGAACTTCACGGTCGTCCAGTACCCGATCGGGATGTCCTCGTAGTACACCTCGACCTGCGCCGGGTGCTTCTCGGTGGCCTCCGCCTTCACGTGGTTGCGGGGCACCTTCTTCGTACGGACCGTGCGGACCGGCTCGGTCTTCCAGGAGTCGGTCGAGGGGTCCTGCACCCAGGCCTCGGCGGCGTCCAGTACGGGCAGCTTGCGGACGAAGGTGTTGAGGTCGGTCAGCTGCTTCTCCAGGAAGAGCAGATACGACACCGGCACCTCGCTCACCAGCACCCGGCCGTCGACCGTCACATCGGCCCGGGCCGAGCAGTTCGCCCAGTCCTTCGTGGCGGTCACATCGAAGAGCCGGGTCAGGGTGACCGCGGTGTCCCGCAGCACGTCCTCGGCCTTGACCTGGACGAGCGTCGACTCGGGCGGAAGCTGTTCGCCCTCCTCGTCCTTGGGCTGGTAGGTCCGGGAGATCCCGGCCAGCAGTCCGGTCTTCTGGAGGCCGTGATGAGCCGCCGTCAGGTCCTGGTGTGCCTTGGACTTGACGCCCTTCTCCACTGCGATGATCTGATTGAGTTTCGCCACGTCGTGGACGCTAACAGGGGCGAGTCTCCCCTGGCCAAGGGTTTTACCGTACGTACGACGGGTCGTCGGTCCCGGAGACGTCGGGGACGAAGTCGCCGGCCAGCAGGGCCTCCAGGGCGGCCACCGGGTCGGGGTCCGGGGCGGCGCGCGGCCACCAGTCGTCGGCGCCGGGATCGGATTCGTAGCCGTACCACCGGTGGTCGTGGCCGAAGCGGAGCTGGAGCGAACCGTCCGGGTGGGTGAGGTGGTTGCGCCAGGGTGTGAAGCGCGGGAAGTCGGCGGCGGCGAGCGCGGGCCTGGCCCGGTCGAAGGGGCCGGCCGGCGGGTCCCAGGGCGTCTCCAGGACCGCGAGGCCCTCGGCACCGCCCTGCCGCCAGGCGGCGACGGCGCGGGCGAGGTCGGTGGTGGTGCGGCCGGTGGCGTAGGCCAGCTCCCGGTAGAGCGCGCGGGTGGTGGCGGTGAGCCCGGCGGTCGGCCGTGCGGCGGCGAGGCGGACCGCGTCCTGCCACGGGCTGAGGCCGGCCAGCGGATCACGGCCCGTGGTCAGCAGGGCATGGGCGCGGGCGGCGGCGTCGGTGGCGAGGTGGTCCAGGCCCAACGGGTCGCGGGCGCCGGGCAGATCGGGATACGACGGTGGCTGGCCTGGGTGCGGCGGTACGGGCAGGGGTGCCGGGAGCGGGGGCAGGAAGCGGGCGGCGAACGCCTCCCGGGCCCCGACCGACGGGACGGCGGGAGCGGCGGGGCGCTCACGGGCGGAGTGTTCGGCGTTGCGCCGTCCGAGCTCGTCCAGCAGCTCGCGCTCGCCCCGGCCACGCATCAGCAGCAGGACGAACGGGTCGCCGTCGAGGAGCAGGGCCGTCTGGAAGCAGAGGGCGGCGACGTGCTTGCAGGGCCGCCCGTGGTCGGGGCAGGTGCAACTGGGGTCGAGGTCGTCGGCGGCGGGCAGCAGCCGGACACCGGCTTCCTCGGCGGTGTGGGCCAGGGAGTGCGGCATCTCCTTGGCCAGCAGCGCGGCCAGGTGGCCGGGGTGGGCGGCGACCGCGTCGAGCAGGGTCTCCCAGCCGGGGTCGGTGAAGGTGCGCAGCCGTAGTTCGGCGCGGTAGGGGCGGGCCCGGCTGCCGTGCACATAGGCGACGACCCGCCCGGGGGTGACGGTGATCGCGGCGACCTGGCCGTCGTCGGCGTACGCGCGGCCGCGGGCGAGGCGGGCCTCGTCCATCGACAGCGACTCCACCGCGTCCACCCACGCCCGGCCCCACCAGCTCCCCGCGAAGGGCTCGCCCTCCACGGAGGTGCGGGCGGGCACCGCCTCGAAGGTGCGCCGCAGATCGTCCGGACCGGGCCGGACGCGGGGGGCCGGTCTCCGGGCGGCCGGGCCGGTGGTCGGGCGCGGGCTCATGCGGGCCTCCGCAGCGATACGAGGTCGGCGAGGTCACGGTCGCTGAGCTCGGTCAGGGCGCTCTCGCCGCTGCCGAGCACCGCGTCGGCCAGGACCCGCTTGGACTCCAGCAGCTCGGCGATCCGGTCCTCCACCGTGCCCTCTGCGATGATCCGGTGGACCTGCACGGGCTGGGTCTGGCCGATCCGGTACGCCCGGTCGGTGGCCTGTTCCTCCACGGCGGGGTTCCACCAGCGGTCGAAGTGGACGACATGGGCGGCGCGGGTCAGATTCAGCCCGGTGCCGGCAGCCTTGAGGGAGAGCAGGAAGACGGGGACCTCGGCGGACTGGAAGCGGTCCACCATCCGCTCGCGCTCCGGCACCGGCGTACCGCCGTGGAGGAGCTGGGAGGGGATCGCGCGGGAGGCGAGGTGTGCGGCGAGGAGCTTCGCCATCGCCACGTACTGCGTGAAGATCAGGACCGAGCCGTCCTCGGACAGGATCGTGTCGAGCAGTTCGTCGAGGAGGGCGAGCTTGCCGGAGCGGCCCGTGAGCCGGGTGGGCTCCTCCTTCAGATATTGGGCGGGGTGGTTGCAGATCTGCTTGAGCGAGGTCAGCAGCTTCATGACGAGACCCCGGCGGGCGATGCCCTCCGCCGCCTCGATCTGCGCCATCGTCTCGCGGACGGCCGCCTCGTAGAGCGTGGCCTGCTCACGGGTGAGGGAGACGGGGTGGTCGGTCTCCGTCTTGGGCGGCAGCTCGGGGGCGATGCCGGGGTCGGACTTCTTGCGCCGCAGGAGGAAGGGCCGCACCAGCCGGGACAGCCGTTCCACCGCCTCCTCGTTGCCCAGGCCCGCGGCGGTGCCGGTGTTCTCCACGATCCGGGCGTGCCGGGCCCGGAACGCCTTGAGCGGGCCGAGCAGTCCGGGGGTGGTCCAGTCGAGGAGCGCCCAGAGCTCGGAGAGGTTGTTCTCGACGGGGGTGCCGGTGAGGGCGACCCGGGCCGGGGCGGGGATGGTGCGCAGCGCCTTGGCCGTGGAGGAGTGCGGATTCTTGACGTGCTGCGCCTCGTCGGCGACGACCAGGCCCCAGCTCTGCTCGGCGAGCTGGGGAGCGCTGGACCGCATGGTCCCGTAGGTGGTGAGGACGAAGCCGCCGTCCGGGTCGCTCAGGGTCCGGTCCGTGCCGTGGAAGCGGCGGACGGGGACGCCGGGGGCGAAGCGGTTGATCTCGCGGTGCCAGTTGCCGAGGAGGGAGGCGGGGCAGACCACCAGGGTGGGCGAGGGGTGCGCCCGGTGCAGGTGGAGGGCGATGAGGGTGATCGTCTTGCCGAGGCCCATGTCATCGGCGAGGCAGCCGCCAAGACCGAGCGAGGTCATCCGGTCCAGCCAGGCCAGACCGCGCAGTTGGTAGTCGCGCAGCGTCGCGTCGAGGCCGGGCGGCGGCGCGATCGTGGTGTCCTGGGTGAGGATCCGCGTACGGAGGGCGGCCAGCGCACCGGCGGGGACGGCGTCCACCCGCTCGCCGTCCACCTCCGCACTGCCGGTGAGGGCGACGGCGAGCGCGTCCACCGGGTCCAGGAGCCCCAGCTCCCGCTTGCGCGCCTTGCGTACGAGGGCGGGGTCGACGACCACCCACTGGTCGCGCAGCCGCACCACCGGGCGGTGGGCCTCGGCCAGGGTGTCCATCTCGGCCTCGGTCAGCCGCTCCTCCCCCAGGGACAGCTGCCAGTCGAAGGCGAAGAGATGCTCGGCGTCGAAGAAGGAGGTGCCGTCGGTGGCCGATCCGGGCGCGGGCCGCACGACGGCGCTCGCGGTGAGGGAACGGGCCAGCTCCCGCGGCCAGTGCACCTCGACCCCGGCGGCGGCAAGCCGGGACCCCGCGTCGCTCAGCAGCTCGTACAGCTCGTCCTCGGTGATCGCGAGCACATCGGGGGCGGGCTGCCCCAGCAGTCGTTCCAGCGGGGCCCAGACGCGGGCGGCGCGGCGCAGCGCCAGCACCGCGTCGACCCGGGCGCGCGGCCCGAACGGTTCGCCAGCCGCGCCGTTCCACAGGGCGGCCGCGTCCACCACGTAAGTCGGGTCGGCGAGGCTGTGGACCTGGACGACGGCAGCGGCGGCGTGCCGGACCGCCGGGTCGTCCGGGTGCTCCGGCCGCGCGGGTCCCCCGTCGGGCTCCGTCTCCTCGCGGGCGGCCGCGACCGCGTAGGTGTCGGCGGTGTCGAACAGCTCGTACGCGGAGAGGTCCAGGCGCAGCGAGACCCGCACGCCCGCGTCCAGGCCCGCGGCGACCTCCACGGCCCAGGCCGCGGCATGGGGCAGATGCTGGGGTTCGCGGGCGGCGAACGGCGCGCCCATCGCGAACGCGGCGGCGGGGGTGCGCGGCAGGGTGTCGGCGACGGAGTCCAGGAACGCCCCGATCAGTGCCACGGGGTCGGGCAGCCGGGGCGGCTCGGAGCCGGGGACGGGCGCCGCGTGCCCCTCGGGCGGCAGGGCGGCGGCGATCGCCCGCAGATGCGCGACGTCCTCGGCGTCCCTCGGACCCGCCCGCCAGGCGTCGTGACCGTCCGCCGTGAGTCCGGGGAGGAGCCTGCCGCGGGCGACGAGCTGAAGGGCGTGCAGGGCGGCCGCACCCCAGCAGCGGGTGGCGGGGTGGGCGGAGGCCTGATGGCGGGCCCGGACGAGCAGGGGCAGCGCGTCGGCCACGGACAGCAGCGCCGCGGGCGTCGCGACGGCGCGGACGCTCCCGGGGCCCGCCGCCGGGTCCGTCCGGACGACCGTGAGCCGGGCGGTGGTGCACGGGACGGAGTCGGGACTGCCGGGGGTCTCCGCGTACCCGAAGGGCGTCCCGCTCCGCCCCTGCGGGCCGTCGTCGTGCCACGGGCCGGCGTTCGCGAGCGGGCCCCAGAAGGCGATGCGGCCGTCCCTGGGCACCGGGCCGGGCAGGAAGACCGCCGCGCAGCGCAGGAGGCGTCCGGCGTCGGCGGTCCGGGCCGTGTCCTCGGTGTCCCGCGGCTCGCCCTCCCGGGTCCGTGCCGTCATGTCCGCCACCCCCTCCCACCCGATCCGCGGTCTCCGTCGGCACGGAATGTGCTGACTCCGCGAGTCTAGGCGGGAGGTCTGACACCGCGGACGCCCGCCGCATCACCCCAGGTCAGCGGCGACGGAATCGGTCGGGCGGGTACCCCGCTCCGCGCGTGGGCCGCCACGCTCAGTGATGGGCGAACGGCCGTTCCGATGAGGACGGGGCGGGAGCGGTGGGGGCGGTGGGGCCGCAGCACCACACCGCGCTCGTACTGCCGGATCACCCGCGCCGCCGAGGCCACGTACAGCGCTCCGGCGCAGAGCACCGCCACCAAGGCGATCATCAGTTCCTGAACCATGACGGCCCCCTGGGAGGAAGGGGAGCGGACACCCGCGTGCCCCGTGGAACACTCTTGACACATAGCACCTTTCATCAAATTATGCCCCATTTGGGCGTATGGGGAACCTGGGTCCGGCGCACCGCGGCTCGCCCGGTCGGCCGCGCACCGGATGCCTGCCCGCCCCGGGGCGGGCAGGGTGGCCAGCGCCAGCACGTCTTCCCGACGTACCGAATCGCCGGACGAGCACCGGACGAGCAGACGAGGACCCGCCCATGTCCGTGACCGCCACCGTTCCCCGCCGCCGACGCCGCCTCGGGATCGCCGCCGGAGCCTCGCTCCTCGCCCTCGCCGTCTCGGGCTGCTCGGGGCTCGGCCGCACCGCGGTGGGCCCGGTGACGTACACGACGGAGCGCGAAGCGGTGCTCCAGGTGAACAGCCCGTCGGTACGCGGCTGCCACCGGATCGCTCCGGCGGGCGCGCACGAGGTGGAGAACGGGACGCTGGTCGACGTCATCCTGTACCGCACACGGGACTGCACGGGCGGCAGGACGACGTACGTGCCGACCAGGTTCAGCGATGTGACGGCGCCGGGCAGCGGTCCGTGGCGCAGCTACAGCTTCGTCCACTGAGCGACCGGCAGGGGGCGCGGCCGAGGCCCGCCCGGCCCCCGGCTCCTCAGAGCGCGGGGCGGGCCAGTAGCCAGGTGCCGTCGTCGGTGAGGGAGCGGTCCACCGTGAGCCCGGCCGTGGCAAGATGCCGGGCGATGTCCTCGTCGGAGAGCTCCCGCGACAGGAAGGTCTGCGTCCACCGCGCGTCCTCGAAGTGATACTCCGCGCGCACCGAGCGCACACCGTCGCCCACCGGATCCGCGGCGACGATCCGGATCAGACCGCCGGACGGGTCGGTCCGCTCCCACGGCAGCTCCGAGCGGTGGGCCACCCCCTCGCGCTGGACGAGGACGATCCCGTCGTCCCGCACGTGGTCGCGGCAGACGCGCAGCATCCCGTCGCGCACCCGGTGCTCGCCCGCGTGGACCAGGAACGAGCCGAGCAGCACCACGTCGAACCGCTCGCCGCCCAGGTCCAGCGTTTCGATGGGGCTCCGCACCCTGCGCGCCCCGACGATCTCCTCCAGCATCTCCGGCGACTCGTCCACCGCCGTCACCCGGAATCCGCGCCGCACCAGCGGATGGGTCACCCGGCCCGCCCCACAGCCCAGCTCGAGGATGCTCGCCCCGGCGGGGGCCACGCCCGCGATCACCTCCGGCTCGTCGCCGACGGACAGCCGGCGGTACAGCTCCACCGCGCACCCGTCAGGCGTGATGGCTCCGGGACCGGTCCCCTCGTACCCCTCGCGTACCAGCGATTCGCTCATGAAGGACGAACGAGCCGTCGCCGGGCGCGGTTCCCCGGCCCGGCGCGGCCCGGCGCTGTTTCGTCCGCCGCCGGGTGGGTCCATCCTGGAGAACGAGGTGATCACCATGCGTACGGGCAGTGAACCCGCGACCGCCCGCAGTCCCCTCCGGATGCGGCTCTGGCTCAGCCTGTGGGGAATGGCCTGGGCGCTCTTCGGCCTGGTGGCCTTCGCGCTGAACGGACGGCCGGGCTGGGCGGCGGCCTGCGCGGTGGTGCTGCTGCTCGCCGTGGTGGACCTCTGCGTGATCACGTACCGCATGCGCCAGGGCTCGCACTACCAGCCGGGCCGTGACGTCCCGCCGTACGAGCCGGACCACGGCGACGGCCGTTCGCACGGGCCGGGGCCCGGCACCGACGGAGGCCGGGCGGATGGAGCGCCCGGTGGACGGACGAATCCTCCCTAGGAGCGGGGTGTGGTGTCGCCGGGCGGCACCGCACCCCGCCCCGCTTGACGAGGGCCCCGCGTCCCGCCGGGTGGACAACCGCGCGGTCCGTACGGTCAGGTCGTCGCACAGGGCGGATCGCAGGAAAGGGGGACGACATACCGTTTCCCTTTCTGTCGGCCCAGCCCGCCGGAGCTCGCGGCGCAGATACGGCTGATGGCGGACTCGACCTCAAGGTCCCGGAGGGTGGCCACGCCGTCGTCGATGGTGGCCGCCAAGGTGCGGCCGTCAGGACTGAAGGCCAGAACGGCGACGGATCCGGTGTCCACGGTCAGCGGTCGTCCGATGGCGGTGGGACGGTCCGGATCGGCGACGTCCCACAGATGGATGGTGCCGTTGTCGGAGTGGCCGCCCGCCGCGAGGGTTTTCCCGTCCGGGCTGAACTCCACGGTCCACAGGCTGCCGCCAGGACCGATCCGTCGGGACTGAAGGCCGGGGACAGGACAGACTTCCCGCCCGAGCCGGAGTCAGCGGCGCACGGCTCCCCGAAGGGGCCCGGGGCCGTCCGGTCCGTCAGCCCCGCTCGTCGAACTTCGCCGCCCGGAGGTACTCCGGCTTCGGGTCGAGCGCCGCCGCCAGCCGGAAGTGCCGGGTCGCCTGCTCGGGGCGGCCGGCGCGCTGGAAGGTGCGGGCCAGGGCGAAGTGGGCGAACGCGTTGTCCGGCTCACGCTCCAGCACCAGCTCGAATTCCAGCTCGGCGGGGCGCAGTTGGGCGGCGGCGAAGAAGGCGCGGGCCCGGAGCAGCCGGGCGGCGGTGTTCTCCGGGTGGGCGGCGATCACCGAGTCGAGGAGCTTGACGGCACCCCGGGGGTCCCGGGCGTCGAGCAGTTGCTCGGCCGCACGGAAGTCGATGACGTGGGTCTCCGGATTCCTCTCGGGCACGGTCGCATCCTTCCCTTCCCTCGCGGTTTTCCAACGTCCGCCCGGAGCCGGTATTCCGGGACGTCCGGCCGGGGCGTCCGACGCACACGGGCTCAGCGGGCGGCGGCCCTGCGGACCAACTCGTCCCAGACCGTGCGCACCTGCGGTTCCAGCGCCTCCAACGGCCCGTCGTTGTCCACGATCAGGTCGGCGACGGCCCGGCGCTGGTCGCGGCTGGCCTGTGCGGCCATCCTCGCACGGGCGTCTGACTCCGTCATTCCGCGCAGCGTGACGAGCCGGTCGAGCTGGGTTTCGGCGGAGGCGTCGACGACCACGACCAGGTCGTAGAGAGGGGCGAGCCCGTTCTCCGTGAGGAGCGGGACGTCGTGGACGACGACGGCGTCCTCGGGGGCCGCCCGTTCCCGTTCGGCCGCGCGGGCGCCGACCAGGGGGTGGACGATCGCGTTGAGCGCGGCGAGCCGCCCGGCGTCGGCGAAGACGAGCGCGCCGAGCGCCGGGCGGTCCAGAGCGCCTTCGGCCGTCAGTACACCCGGCCCGAACTCCTCGACGACGGCCGCGAGTCCGGGCGTACCGGGCTCGACGACCTCACGGGCGATCCGGTCGGAGTCGATCAGCACGGCACCGTACTTCACGAGCAGCCGCGACACTTCGCTCTTGCCGGCTCCGATGCCGCCGGTCAGGCCCACTTTCAGCATGGGCCGCAGCCTACGGGCCGGGCGGGGGCGCTCAGCCCTCGCCCTCCCGCTCGGCGAGGAAGCGCTCGAACTCGCGGCCGATCTCGTCGGCGGACGGCAGGTCGACCGGTTCGGCGACGAGGTTGCCGCGCGTCTCGGAGCCGGCGACGGCGTCGTACTGGTGCTCCAGGCCCTCGACGAGCGAGACCAGCTCGTCGTCGCCCTGGCCGATCTGCCGGTCGATCTCGGTCTGGGTGCGGTGCGCCTCGGTGCGCAGGGAGTGCGCGAGCGCGGGCAGCACGAGACCCGTCGCGGCGGTGATCGCCTCCAGCGCGGTCAGCGCCGCGTCCGGGTAGGAGGACCTGGCGACGTAGTGCGGGACGTGGGTGGCGACCCCGAGGACGTCGTGGCCCGCCTCCATCAGCCGGTACTCGACGAGGGCTTCGGCCGAACCGGGCACCTGGGCCTCGTCGAAGGGGCTGCGGTGGCCCGGCATCAGGTCGGTGCGGTTGCCGTGCGGCGTGATGCCGACGGGGCGGGTGTGCGGAACGCCCATCGGGATGCCGTGGAAGTTCACCGCGAGCCGGACGCCGAGGCGCTCGACGATCTGCTCGACGGCGGCGGCGAACCGCTCCCACTCCACGTCCGGCTCCGGGCCCGACAGCAGCAAGAAGGGCGCTCCGGTGGCGTCCTGGACCACCCGCACCTCCAGGGTCGGAGCCTCGAAGGACGTCCAGCGGTCGCGCCGGAAGGTGAGCAGGGGGCGCCGTGCGCGGTAGTCGACGAGCCGGTCGTGGTCGAAGCGCGCGACGACCTGGTGCGGCAGCGTTTCGAGCAGGCCGTCGACGATCTGCTCGCCGGTCTCGCCCGCGTCGATGTAGCCGTCGAAGTGGTAGAGCATGACCAGGCCGGCCGACTCCTGCGCCAGGGCCATGTCGACGACGGCCAGGCCCTTCGGCTCCCATTCGTACAAACTCTGCGGTTCAGGCACGGTTACCGCTCCTCCTCGTGTTCCTAGAGAAGAACACGGAGGGCGGCACACGCATTCCCCGCGCCCGGACCTTTCCCCGGCGAGGACGGTTCACGGCGTGTCAGTTGCCGGTCCCGCAGGAGCGGTTCGACCTCGTCGGCATCACCCGTCGATCCTGGTCCAGACCTTGACGCGCCCCGCCGCCATCCCTACCGTCACTGGGCAACACGTTCAGAGACTCGCCCCATGTTCAGGTACGAGAACTCACGGCTGCGAGAACCCACAGCCACGAGGACCGACAGCCGCGAGGACCGACAGCCGCGAGGACCGCACCCCTGCGAGACCGCGCACGGACATGACCGCACGAGAACACCTGGACTCCTCCGACGGGAAGGCACCCCCCATGCGCACCCGCTCCCCCCTCACCGCTCTGCTCGCCGCCGCCCTGGCCGCCGGTGGTCTCACCCTGGCCGGCGCCGGGCCCGCGAACGCCGCGGTCATCGACGTCAGCACCGCGGCCCAGCTCAAGTCGGCACTCACCGCCGTCTCCCCCGGTGACACGATCCGGCTCGCCGACGGCACGTACACCGGGAACTTCAAGGCCACCCGGCCAGGTACCTCCGGGGCGCGGATCACCCTCACCGGCTCCAGCAGGGCGGTCCTGACCGCCGGCGGCGGCTACGGGCTGCACCTGAACGGCGCCTCGTACTGGACCGTCCAGGGCGTCACGGTCAAGGGCGGCCAGAAGGGCATCATGACCGACGCGGCGAACGGCGTCGTCATCGACTCGGTGACGGTGCACGACCTCGACATGGAAGGCGTCCACTTCCGCAATTCCAGCAAGGACGGCGTTCTGAAGAACTCCCGGATCCACGACACCGGGCAGAACGGACGCGGCATGGGCGAGGGCGTGTACGTCGGTTCGGCCGGCGACCTCTCCGACCGCAGCGACAACGCGCAGATCCTGAACAACACCATCGGCCCCGGTGTCGGCGGCGAGAGCATCGACATCAAGGAGGGCACGACCGGCGCGAGGATCATCGGCAACACCTTCGACGGCGACGGGCTGACCGGCGCCAACTACGACGACTCCTGGGTCGACGTGAAGGGCAACAACGTCCTGGTCGAGGGCAACAAGGGTTCGCGCACCACCAACAACGGCTACGAGACCCACACCCAGCAGAGCGGCTGGGGCTGCGGCACCGTCTTCCGCGGCAACGCCTCGAACCTCTCCGGAGCCACCGGCGACAAGCAACTGGCCGTCAACGTCACCAACAACAGCACCCATTGCCGCACCACGGTGTACGCGAGCAACACCGTCACCGGCGGCAAGGGGCTCACGAACATCGCCGTCACCCCGTAGCCGTCCCGCCCCGCCTCCTGAACGCGAGTGAGGCCCGCCCCCCGAAGGGAACGGGCCTCACTTCTACCGCTGTACAGCTACCGCAGCCGATGGGCCGCCGGGGTCAGAGCGTCAGCTCTGGCCGCCCGCGAGCTTCTCGCGCAGCGCGGCAAGGGCCTCGTCCGACGCCAGGGCGCCGGAGTTGTCCGCCGACTCCGAGGAGTAGGAGCCGCCGCCACCGCCACCGCTGGCACCGGAGGCGGCCGGAGCAGCGCCGGCCGGGGCAGCAGCGCCCTCGGCCGCAGCAGCCTCGTCGGCCTCGCGGGACTTGATGACCTGGGCCTGGTGCTGCTCGAAGCGCGTCTGCGCCTCGGCGTACTGGGTCTCCCAGACCTCGCGCTGCGCCTCGAAGCCCTCGAGCCAGTCGTTGGTCTCGGGGTCGAAGCCCTCGGGGTAGATGTAGTTGCCCTGGTCGTCGTACGACGCGGCCATGCCGTACAGCGTCGGGTCGAACTCGACCGAGGCCGGGTCTCCACCGAAGGACTCGTTGGCCTGCTTCAGCGAGAGGCTGATGCGACGACGCTCGAGGTCGATGTCGATGACCTTGACGAAGATCTCGTCGTTGACCTGGACGACCTGCTCCGGGATCTCCACGTGGCGCTCGGCCAGCTCGGAGATGTGGACCAGGCCCTCGATGCCCTCGTCGACGCGGACGAACGCACCGAAGGGAACGAGCTTGGTGACCTTACCCGGGACGACCTGACCGATCTGGTGCGTCCGGGCGAACTGCTGCCACGGGTCTTCCTGCGTCGCCTTGAGCGACAGGGAGACGCGCTCGCGGTCCATGTCGACGTCGAGAACCTCGACGGTGACTTCCTGGCCGACCTCGACAACCTCGGAGGGGTGGTCGATGTGCTTCCAGGACAGCTCGGAGACGTGCACGAGACCGTCGACGCCACCCAGGTCCACGAAGGCACCGAAGTTGACGATCGAGGAGACGACGCCGGAGCGGACCTGACCCTTCTGCAGGGTCGTGAGGAACGTCTGGCGAACCTCGGACTGCGTCTGCTCGAGCCAGGCACGGCGGGACAGGACCACGTTGTTGCGGTTCTTGTCCAGCTCGATGATCTTGGCCTCGAGCTCCTTGCCCACGTAGGGCTGGAGGTCGCGGACGCGACGCATCTCGACGAGCGACGCCGGCAGGAAGCCACGGAGGCCGATGTCGAGGATGAGACCACCCTTGACCACCTCGATGACGGTACCGGTGACGATGCCGTCCTCTTCCTTGATCTTCTCGATGGTGCCCCAAGCACGCTCGTACTGAGCGCGCTTCTTCGAGAGAATCAGGCGGCCTTCCTTGTCCTCCTTCTGGAGAACCAGGGCCTCGATCTCGTCGCCGACCTTGACGACCTCGTTCGGGTCGACGTCGTGCTTGATCGAGAGCTCGCGGCTCGGGATGACACCTTCGGTCTTGTAACCGATGTCGAGGAGGACCTCGTCCCGGTCAACCTTGACGATGACGCCATCAACGATGTCGCCGTCGTTGAAGTACTTGATCGTCTCGTCGATCGCCGCGAGGAACGCGTCCGCGTCGCCGATGTCGTTGACCGCAACCTGCGGCGTGGTGGTGGTCTCGGTGCTGCTCGTCATGTGGGAAAGGGCTCCGGTACGGACAGAGAGTCGTAGGTACTGCTACGCCGAAAGCCCGTATCGCCTCTGCAGAAGCCGGACAGCCTGGAAAGCACGCAATCCGTTTCCGGAGAGACGCTCTCGACAACCGAGGGGACATGCAACAGACGCGAGCGCGGCCTGCTAGGTCTGAGGCGCGCAGGCTCGCAGCGCAACTTGTAGCATACGGGGGCAGCCGGACAGGGTCAATGCGCGAAGGCGCACACCCGGGGCACATCGCCCCAATTCCGGCACAACTCGTGTTCCCCGAGGCCACATCGGCCCGAGAACACACCGGCACGGCGGTACGGACGCGCGTCCGTACCCCCGGGGTACGCCCCCTGGTACGTACCGCGCGCGGCGGGTGAAGGCAAACTACAACGACGGGCACGATGAGCCAAGAGATCCACGGGACCTACTCCGCAGAACCCGCAGCGCCCCCGGAGCCTGAAGCCACGCGCCGTGCGGCGGACGATACGGAGAGCAGCCGGGCCAGCCGAGGCTGGTGGGACCGGAACGCCGACGAGTACCAGAGCGATCACGGCGGCTTCCTGGGGGACGACCGCTTCGTCTGGGGTCCGGAGGGGCTGGACGAGGCGGACGCCGCCCTGCTCGGGCCCGCCGCCTCCTTGAAGGGCCTCGACGTCCTGGAGATCGGCGCCGGGGCCGCCCAGTGCTCGCGCTGGCTGGCCGGGCAGGGCGCCCGCCCGGTCGCGCTCGACCTCTCCCACCGGCAGCTCCAGCACGCCCTGCGGATCGGCGGGGACGTCCCCCTGGTCGAGGCCGACGCGGGCCGGCTCCCGTTCCGGGACGGCTCCTTCGACCTGGCCTGCTCCGCGTACGGGGCGGTGCCGTTCGTCGCCGACCCCGTGCGGGTCTTCCGCGAGGTCCACCGGGTACTGCGGCCCGGCGGGCGCTGGGTGTTCTCCGTGACGCACCCGGTCCGCTGGGCGTTCCCGGACGAGCCCGGGCCCGAGGGGCTGTCCGTCGCCGCCTCCTACTTCGACCGCGTCCCCTACGTGGAGCAGGACGAGGACGGCGACGCCGTCTATGTGGAGCACCACCGCACACTGGGCGACCGGGTCCGGGACGTGGTGGCGGGCGGCTTCCGGCTGGTCGACCTGGTCGAGCCGGAATGGCCCGCCTGGAACAACCAGGAGTGGGGCGGCTGGTCCCCGCTGCGCGGCAACCTGATCCCTGGCACGGCGATCTTCGTCTGCGAGCGGGGCTGAGCCGCTGACCGGCCGGGGTGCGCGGAACCTGGGGACGCTCCCGTACGACACTGGGGGCGTGATCCGCACCGAAGCCCTGGACCGACTGCCCGTCCGCACCGCCGTGCCCGCCCTGCGGCGCGCGCTCGACGACCGGGGCGTCGCCGTCCTGTGCGCCCCGCCCGGCACCGGCAAGACGACGCTCGTCCCGCTGGTGCTGGCCGGGCTGACCGGCGAGGGCCCGGTGCGCCGGGTCGTGGTCGCCGAGCCGCGCCGGATCGCCGCGCGGGCGGCGGCGCGGCGGATGGCCTGGCTGCTGGGCGAGCGGCCGGGCGAGCGGGTCGGCTTCACGGTGCGCGGGGAGCGCGTGGTGGGGCGGGACACGGTGGTGGAGGTCGTGACCACCGGGGTGCTGCTCCAGCGGCTCCAGCGGGACCAGGAGCTGGCCGGGGTGGACGTGGTGATCATCGACGAGTGCCACGAGCGGCACCTGGACGCCGACACGGTCGCCGCGTTCCTCCTGGACGTACGGGAGGTGATCCGGCCCGATCTGCGGCTGGTGGCGGCGTCCGCGACGACGGACGCGGAGGGCTGGGCGCGGCTGCTCGGCGACGCCCCGGTGATCGAGGCGCGGGGGGTCTCGCATCCGGTGGAGGTCCTCTGGGCGCCGCCCGCCCGTCCGGTGAAGCCGCCGCACGGGATGAGGGTGGACCCCGCCCTGCTGACGCATGTGGCGGCGACCGTGCGGCGGGCGCTCGCCGAGCGGGAGGGGGATGTGCTCTGCTTCCTGCCCGGCGTCGGGGAGATCGGGCGGGTGGCCGGGCAGCTCGCGGGCGTGGACGCGGAGGTGCTCCAGGTGCACGGGCGGGCTCCGGCCGCCGTGCAGGACGCGGTGCTCGCCGGGTCCTCCGGGGGGCGGCGGGTGGTCCTGGCGACCTCGGTGGCGGAGTCGTCGCTGACGGTGCCGGGCGTGCGGGTCGTCGTCGATTCGGGTCTCGCCCGGGAACCCCGTACCGACCACGCCCGGGGGCTGAGCGCCCTGAGCACCGTACGGGCCTCCCGGGCGGCCGGGCGGCAGCGTGCCGGGCGGGCCGGGCGGGAGGCTCCGGGGGCGGTGTACCGGTGCTGGGACCAGGCCGAGGACGGGCGGCTCGCGCGCTTCCCCTCGCCCGAGATCAAGGTCGCCGACCTGGCAGCCTTCGCGCTCCAGGCGGCGTGCTGGGGCGATCCGGACGCCTCCTCGCTCGCCCTGCTGGACCCGCCGCCCGCCGGGGCGATGGGCGCCGCCCGGGAGGTGCTGGAGGCCATCGGCGCGGTGGACGGCGCGGGCCGGGTCACCGAGCGCGGCGCCCGGATGTCGCGGCTGGGGCTGCACCCCCGGCTGGCGCGGGCCTTGCTGGACGGCGCGCGGGAGGTCGGGGCGCGGCGGGCCGCGGAGGTGGTGGCGCTGCTGAGCGAGGAGCCGCCGAGGGAGTACGGGGACGATCTCGCGGCGGCGCTGCGGTCCGCCCGCCGGGGCCAGGACGGGTACGCGGCGCGCTGGAAGCAGGAGGTGCGCCGGCTGTCGGGCCAGGTGGACGGCGCCGGCTCCGGCGGGGTCCGGGGCGACGACGCCGTCGTCGGCCTCGTAGCCGCGCTGGCGTTTCCGGAGCGGGTGGCGCGGGCCCGGGGCGACGGGGCCTTCCTGATGGCGTCGGGCACGGGCGCGGAGCTGCGGGAGACCTCACGGCTGCGCAGCGCGCCCTGGCTGGCCGTGGCGGTCGCGGACCGGCCCTCCCACGCGGCGTCGGCGCGGGTGCGGCTGGCGGCGGTGGTCGACGAGCCCACCGCGCTGCTGGCCGCCGGGCATCTGCGGGTGCGGGGCGAGGAGGTCCGGTGGGTGGACGGCGAGGTGGTGGCCCGGTCGGTGGACCGGCTGGGGGCGGTGGAGCTGGCGGTACGGCCTCTGAAGCAGCCCGATCCGGAATTGGTGCGCGGGGCCCTGGTCGAGGGGCTGCGGCGGGAGGGGCTCGGGCTGCTGCGGTGGACCCGGGACGGTGAGCAGTTCCGGCTGCGCCTGGCGTTCCTGCACCGGGTGCTGGGCGCTCCGTGGCCGGACGTTTCGGACGAGGCGCTGCTCGCGGAGACGGGGGCGTGGCTGGAGCCGGAGCTGTCGCGGGCCCGGCGGCGCTCGGACCTGGGCCGGATCGACGCGGGCCAGGCGTTGCGGCGGCTGCTGCCCTGGGCGAGCGGGGAGGCCGCCCGGCTGGACGAGCTGGCGCCGGAGCGGATCGAGGTGCCGAGCGGCTCCCGTATCAGGGTCGAGTACGGCGGCGAGCAGCCCGTCCTGGCGGTGAAGCTCCAGGAGTTGTTCGGGCTGGCCGAGTCGCCCCGGGTGGCCGGGGTGCCGGTCCTGGTGCACCTGCTCTCCCCCGCCGGGCGGCCCGCGGCCGTCACGGCGGACCTGGCGTCGTTCTGGCGGGAGGGCTACAAGGCGGTGCGGGCGGAGCTGCGTGGCCGCTACCCGAAGCATCCGTGGCCGGAGGACCCCGCGACCGTACCGGCGACGCGGTTCACCTCGGCGCGGTTCAAGCGGTCGTAGGACTCCCGGCCCGCCGGGACCGCGCCTCCAGCCAGAGGGCGAGCGCGAGCAGTCCGATGCCGAGGCCGAGGAAGCCCCAGGGCAGGTACGAGGTGAGGAGGAGGACCAGGACGCGCTGGGACTTCACCAGGTCGACGGTGTCCGCGATGTAGTCCTCGCGCATCTTCACATGGCCGGAGAACGCGGTGACGGTGTCCTCGGACATGCCCATCTTCCTGGCGTCGCGCAGCTCCTCCGTATGGATCTCCTCGCCGTTGACGGGGGCTCCGGTGACGGGGTCGACCCAGAACATGCGCTTCGTGGTGTACCAGCGGGTCATGCCGGTCTGCGCGATCTGTTCGGCGGTGATGCCCTCGATGGGCATCTTCTTGGGCATCGGGACCTTGGTCCAGGGGATGGTCTGCTCGAAGTAGTAGACCTCCAGACCGCGGAAGGTCCGGGTGCCCTTGTAGTGGATGGGGGCGGTGGTGCGGCTCTGGGCGTCGAAGTACTCGTAGTCCCGCTTCTCGGTGAGGAAGGGCCACTTGTACTCGATGCCCTCGCGCCGGACCGGGTCGCCGTCGACCATCTCGCCGGTGGCGTTGACGGGGGCCTGGCTGTGGGCGTCGAAGATGTAGCGCTCGGGGATCTCGGAGACCATCTTGCCGTCGGGGCCCTGGATGTAGGAGAGCGCGTCCCAGACGACGACGTCGCGTCCGGCGCTGCGTTCGATCTTCTCGGACTCCTCCACGTTGCCCTTGAGCGTCTGGACGATGGTGACCTTCTCGACCTTTTTTGCCTTGAGGGTGGTGTAGTCGAGGAGGGTCGCGGGGGACGCCTCCAGGACGACTTCCTGGTACTGGTTCGGCGGGACCTTGGCCAGGCGCGGGAAGGCGTACCAGCGCAGCAGGGGTGACAGGGCGGCGAAGAACACGGCGAAGGCCAGGAGTACGAGACCGGCTCGGCGGCGCATGGTGGTGACCTCTCCCTCTGCGGCGGCTATCTCTTCGGTCCCGGGACGGTGGTCAGCAGGGGTTTCGGCGAGGTATCCCCGGCCGGGGAGCCGACGGCGGAGATGGTGAACACGAGCACGAGGGCGGCGGCCAGTCCGATGGCGGCGGCGACGAGGGCACGCATGCTCGGCCTCCCGGGGCGGTGATCCGGTGACGGCGGCCTGATGGGTCGCCGGCGACCTGATGGGGCGTCAGGGCTGGGGCACCGTAGCAACCGGGGCGCGAGATGAGAACAGAGCGGACAGCCCCTCGGCCGGATGGCCGAGGGGCTGTGCGGTGGCTGTGCGGCGCGGCGGGTGCCGCGGGGTCAGGCTTCGGGGGTTGCCGTCTCCTTCGGAGCCGCCTCCTCGGGGACCGTCCCCTCGGGGGCGGTCTCCTCCCGGGCGGTCTCCTCCCGGGCGGTCTCCTCCGGGGCGGTCTCCTCGGGCGCCGTCGCCTCCGGGGCCCGGACGGTGAGTTCGATGACGACCGAGGCGCCGCCCTCGGTGGTGAGGCGCAGTTTGAAGGTGCCCTCGGTACCGTCCGCGAAGATCTCCGGGAGCCGGAGCACACCCGCGGCGTCCGTCGTCAGAGTGGTCAGGGTCCGCACCGGCTTGCCGGCCGCGTCCTTGAAGTACGGGCCCTTGTCGTTGTCGAAAAGCCCCAGGGGGTCCTTGACCATGGTGGCGGTGACGGCCACTCCGGCCGCCGCGGCGTCCTTGTACGTGGCCTTGACGGTGACGGCGTCCGCGAACTTCTCGCCGGGTGCGGCGACGAGCGCCTTCTCGTCGGTCCGGGCGATCGCGTCGGCCTGGCGGGCGGTGACGGTCGCCGCGTAGGTCAGGGTGCGCGGCCTGCCGGTGCCCGCGACGGCGGTCACCGTGAACTCCCCGGCCTTCTCGCCGGCCCTGAGCTCCGGCGCGGTGGCGGTGCCGTTCGCCCCGGTCCGCACCGTGACGGTCTTCTTGCCGACGGCGAAGAGCGTGCCGGTGTTCCCGGTGACGGTGAACGTGACGGGCACCTTGCCGAGCGGAGCGCCGAGCGCGTTGCGGGCGAGGACGGTGACCCGCTCGTCGAACGCCTGGCCCGCGGTGGCGCGCAGCGGGCCGGTGCCCGCGTTCTCCAGGGAGCCGAAGGTCTCGGCCGGCGTCGGCTCGGAGGTGGGCGGCTTCGGCGGCTTCGGCGTCGGGCTGGTGGAGCCGTCGCCGGGCTTCGAGGGGCCCGGGCTCGGCTTCCCGCCCGGCTTGTCCGGGGAGGGCTTCGGGCCCGGGGTGGCGCTCGGACCGGGACTGGTGCTCGGGCCCGGGTTCGGGGAGGGGGTGCTCGGAGTGGTGGGCAGCGTTCCGGTGCCGTCGGGGATCTCGTGCGTACCGCGCTGGTAGTACGAGAACCAGGAGCGGACCGTGCGCAGGTACTCGTTCGACCGGTTGTAGCTCAGCACGGCCTTGTCGAGGTCGGCGGCGATGGCCAGATCCCGGTCGTTGGCGCAGAGGTAGCGGCCGGCGGCGAGCGCCG
Source organism: Streptomyces sp. NPDC026589 (assembly GCF_040638385.1). Classification (NCBI taxonomy): domain Bacteria; kingdom Bacillati; phylum Actinomycetota; class Actinomycetes; order Kitasatosporales; family Streptomycetaceae; genus Streptomyces; species Streptomyces sp. NPDC026589. The sequence goes on along the minus strand of NZ_JBEZYG010000002.1, from coordinate 441,013 downwards.
CGTCGAAGATGTTGTTGGGGTCCTTGCGGCCGTCACTGTTCGCGTCCTGGCCCCAGGAGGCCCAGGTCGACGGGATGAACTGCATCGGGCCGACCGCGCGGTCGTGGACCGCGTCGCCGTCGTACGCCCCGCCGTCGGTGTCCTTGATCAGGGCGAAGCCCTGGCCGTTGAGGGCCGGGCCGAGGATCGGGGGGCTGGCGGTGCCGTTGGCGTCGACGCGACCGCCGCGGGCCTGGCCGGACTCGACCTTGCCGATGGCCGCGAGGAGCTGCCAGGGCAGCCGGCAGGCGGGGTCGGTCGTCCGGACGGTCTGCTCGGCCTGCTTGTACGCGGCCAGGACCGACGCCGGAATGCCGGCTTCCGCGCTCCCGGTCGCCGGGAGATTGCTGGAGGCCCCGGGCTTGTTGGGTGTGACCAGGGGCGGAAGGTCCGTGTAGTAGGGCGAGTTGCCGGTCGCGGCGCCGTCGTCCTCGGTGCTCGCGGTGTCCTCGCCGGCCGCCTTCGGGTCACCGCCGCCGGCGGGTCCGTCGGCCAGGGTCGCCGCGGGCGCCTGCGAGGCCGCGAGTGCCGCCACGGCGGCCGCCGCCACCGCGGTGGTCGTGGCCCCCTTGCGCAGACGTCGGCGAATGTGCGCTGCCATACGTTCCGGTCCCTCCCCCTCGAAGGCTGCTCGCGCTCCCCAGCGCAAGGACTCCAGCGACCCTACGGCAACTTGTGTCGGCCGAGCACCGAGCCCTGACCGCTTCTTACTGTTTTTTCACGTTCGCGGGCGCATGTTGTCCTGTCGGCCACGGAAGGGTGCCCGAACGGTCCCGCATACTTGCCGCCATGCCGTTCACGCTCAGTCATGCCGCCGCCGTGCTCCCGGCGATCCGCCGGAACGGGACGGCCCGGTGGCCGCTGTTCCCCTCCGCTCTCGTCGCCGGTTCGTTCGCGCCCGACATCACCTACTTCGCGGACACGGTGATCCCCGGGGCGATGGAGTTCGGGTCGTTCACGCACACCTTCCTCGGGGTCGTCACGGTGAACGTGGTCATCGCGGCGGCGCTGGTGACGGTGTGGGTCCTGCTGCGGGAGCCGTTGGTCGCGCTGTTGCCGGTACGCGTACGGGGCCGCGTCCACGCCTTCGTCCGGGGGCAGCGGTGGACGCGGGCCTCCTTCGGCCCTTCCGCCTGGCTGTGGTTCGCCGTCTCCGGTGGGCTGGGCGCGGCCACGCATGTGGTGTGGGACGCGTTCACGCACCACAGCCGGTGGGGGACGGAGCTGGTGCCGGTGCTCAGCCGCAGTGTCGGCGGCTTCCCGGTGTACCAGTTCGTGCAGTACGGCAGTTCGGCCCTGGCCCTCGTGGTCATCGGCTGGTTCGCCGTCACCGGGCTCCGGCTGGCCCCGAAGGCCCCCGCGCCCGAGGAGGTGCCGGTGCTCGGCCACCGGGAGAGGTGGGGCGCTCTCGGCCTGCTGGGCCTGTGCGTGCTGCTCGGCGCCGTCCACCGGTGCGTCCGCTGGTACGACCGCTTCGGCCGGGTGGAGAGCCCGCTCGACATCATCCCCACGGCCTGCTTCGGCGCGGGCGCCGGGCTGGCGGCCGGGCTGCTGCTGTACGGGGTGTGGATGCGGCTCCCGGGCAGGCGGCGGGGGACGCCGGTAACGGTGGGGACGCCGGTAGCGGAGGGGACCCGTACGGGAGCGCCGGCCGGCCGGGGGTAGGACCGGGCGGAAGGCCCGGGCCCGGAACCGCGGCGCGGTCCGGGCCCGGCCTCTGTCGGCGGCTCAGTGCGCGGCCGACTCCCAGTCCTTGCCGACGCCGACCGACACGTCGAGCGGGGCGCGCAGCTCGACCGCGTGGGCCATCTCGTGGCGCAGGATCTCCTCCACCCGCTTCCGCTCGCCCTTCGCGATCTCCAGGACGATTTCGTCGTGGACCTGGAGCAGCATCCGCGAGGTCAGCCCGGCCTCGGTGAGCGCCTTGTCCACCCGCAGCATCGCGACCTTCACGATGTCCGCGGCGGTGCCCTGGATCGGGGCGTTGAGCGCCATCCGCTCGGCGGCCTCGCGGCGCTGGCGGTTGTCGCTGTTCAGGTCGGGGAGATAGCGGCGCCGGCCGAGGATCGTCTCCGTGTACCCGGTGGCCCTGGCCTCCTCGACGACCCGGTGGAGATAGTCCCGTACCCCGCCGAACCGCTCGAAGTAGGTGTCCATCAGCACCCGGGCCTCTGCGGGGTCGATGTTCAGCTGCTGGGAGAGGCCGAACGCGGAGAGACCGTACGCCAGGCCGTAGGACATGGCCTTGATCTTGCGGCGCATCTCCGCGTCGACCGCGTCCTTCTCGACGCCGAAGACCTGTGAGGCGACCGTGGTGTGGAGGTCCTCGCCGGAGGTGAACGCCTCGATCAGACCGGCGTCCTCGGAGAGATGCGCCATCACCCGCAGCTCGATCTGGCTGTAGTCCGCCGTCATCAGCGTCTCGAAGCCCTCGCCGACGACGAAGCCACGGCGGATCGCCCGGCCCTCGTCCGTGCGGACGGGGATGTTCTGCAGATTGGGGTCGGTGGAGGAGAGCCGGCCGGTCGCCGCCACCGTCTGGTTGAACGTGGTGTGGATCCGGCCGTCGGCGGCGATCGTCTTGACCAGACCCTCGACGGTGACCCGCAGCTTGGCCTGCTCACGGTGGCGCAGCATCAGGACCGGCAGCTCGTGCTCGGTCTGCGCGGCCAGCCAGGCCAGCGCGTCCGCGTCCGTGGTGTATCCCGTCTTGGTCTTCTTCGTCTTCGGCAGGCCCAGCTCACCGAAGAGGATCTCCTGGAGCTGCTTGGGCGATCCGAGGTTGAACTCGCGGCCCACCGCCGCGTGCGCCTCCTTCACGGCCTGCTGCACGGTCCCCGCGAACTGCTGCTCCATCCCCTCCAGATGGGCCCGGTCCGCGGCGATCCCGTGCCGCTCCAGACGGGCCAGGAGGATCGACGTCGGCAGCTCCATGTCGTGCAGCAGCTCCGCCGCGCCCACCTCCTTCAGACGGGTGGTGAACGCGTCGCCCAGGTCGAGCACGGCGCGGGCCTGCGCCATCAGGGCGTCCGCCTCGGCCCGGTCGTCCGCGCCGAAGGCCAGCTGCCCGTCGGAGGCGGCGGCCGGGGCCAGCTCCCGGCCCAGATACTCCACGGCCAGCGCGTCCAGGGCGAAGGAGCGACGGCCCGGCTTCACCAGATACGCGGCGAGCGCGGTGTCCATCGCGACGCCTTCGAGCCGCCAGCCGTGCTCGGGCAGGACCCGCATCACGTTCTTCGCGTTGTGCAGGACCTTCGGCCGGGCCGGGTCCGAGACCCAGGCGGCGAACGCCTGCTCGTCGGCCTCCTCCAGCTGCGTCGGGTCCAGCCAGGCGGCGGCCCCGTCGGCGGCGGCGAGCGCGATCTCCGTGACCGTGCCGGCGCCCAGCGACCAGGTGTCCACCGTCATGACGCCGAGCGGCCGCGCACCGTGCGCCTCCAGCCAGGGGGCGACCTCGCCGGAGCCGAGCACGGTCCCGTCCAGCTCGATCCCGGCGGCGGGCGCGGGCGGCTCGGCCTCCGCCGCGCCCGGGTCGACGGCGAGGAGGCGCTCGCGCAGGCTCGGGTTGCGGATCTCCAGTATGTCCAGGACACCGGTGACCGCAGTACGGTCGTACGGCGCGCGCTCCAGCTCGGCCGGGGCCTTCGGCAGCTCCACGTCCCGGACCATCTCGGTCAGCACCCGGTTCATCTTCACCGCGTCCAGGTGGTCGCGGAAATTCTGCCCGGCCTTGCCCTTGACCTCCTCGGCCCGCTCGACCAGCTCGGCGAAGGAGCCGAACTGGTTGATCCACTTCGCGGCCGTCTTCTCCCCCACCCCGGGAATGCCGGGGAGGTTGTCCGACGGGTCGCCGCGCAGGGCGGCGAAGTCCGGATACTGCTGCGGGGTGAGCCCGTACTTCTCGACGACCTTCTCCGGGGTGAACCGGGTCAGCTCGGAGACTCCCTTGGTGGGGTACAGCACGGTCACGTTCTCCGTGATCAGCTGGAAGGAGTCCCGGTCGCCGGTGACGATCAGCACCTCGAACCCGGCCGCCTCGGCCTGCGTCGCCAACGTCGCGATGACGTCGTCCGCCTCGAAACCGTCCACCGCGAACCGGTCCGCGTGCATCGCGTCCAGCAGCTCGCCGATCAGCTCGACCTGCCCCTTGAACTCGTCGGGGGTCTTGGAGCGGTTCGCCTTGTACTCCGGGAACTCCTGCGCACGCCAGGTCTTGCGGGACACGTCGAACGCCACCGCGAAGTGCGTGGGCGCCTCATCACGCAGGGTGTTCGCCAGCATCGACATGAAGCCGTACACGGCATTCGTCGGCTGCCCCACCGCCGTCGTGAAATTCTCCGCGGGCAGGGCGAAGAACGCCCGGTACGCCAGGGAGTGCCCGTCCATGAGGAGCAGGCGCGGTCGGTTGTCTGCCGTCTTCTTCGATGCCGTCTCAGCCACGCCCCCGATCCTGCCACGGCCCACTGACAATCCGGACCGGCACGACATCCGGGGGCCGTGACAGGATCGACGGTGAGGACGTACGGAGGACGTACGGACGGGGAAGAAGCGCTCGAAGGGGAGCAGCATCATGGCCACCAAGCCGCCGACCGGTGACCCGGTCCAGGACGCCCCGAGGGTCGAGCCGGCCCCGCACGCCGCCGCGGGCCTGCCCGCCGTCGCCCACTCCCTGCGCATGGCCCAGCAGCAGATGGGCGTGCGCCGCACCGCGCAGACCCTCCTCAAGGTCAACCAGAAGGACGGCTTCGACTGCCCCGGCTGCGCCTGGCCCGAGGGCGACAAGCGGCACACCGCCGAATTCTGCGAGAACGGTGCCAAGGCCGTCGCCGAGGAGGCGACCCTGCGCCGCGTCACCCCCGCCTTCTTCGCCGCCCACCCGCTGGCCGACCTCGCCGAACGCAGCGGCTACTGGCTCGGCCAGCAGGGCAGGATCACCCAGCCGGTGTACCTCCCCGAGGGCGCCGACCGGTACGAGGCGGTCACCTGGGAGCGGGCCTTCGCGATCATCGCCGAGGAGCTGACCGCCCTCGGCTCCCCCGACGAGGCCCTCTTCTACACCTCGGGACGCACGAGCAACGAGGCCGCGTTCCTGCTCCAGCTCTTCGCCCGCGAGTTCGGCACCAACAACCTCCCCGACTGCTCCAACATGTGCCACGAGTCGTCCGGCTCGGCGCTCACCGAGACCATCGGCGTCGGCAAGGGCAGCGTCTCGCTGGAGGACCTGCACCAGGCCGACCTGATCATCGTCGCCGGACAGAACCCCGGCACGAACCACCCCAGGATGCTCTCCGCCCTGGAGAAGGCGAAGACCGCCGGGGCGAAGATCATCTCGGTGAACCCGCTGCCCGAAGCCGGCATGGAGCGGTTCAAGAACCCCCAGACCCCGCAGGGCATGATCCGGGGCACCGCCCTCAACGACCTCTTCCTCCAGATCCGCATCGGCGGCGACCAGGCCCTCTTCCGCCTCCTCAACAAGCTGATCCTCGCCGCCGACGGCGCCGTCGACACCGCGTTCGTCACCGAACACACCCACGGCTACGAGGAGTTCACCAAGGCCGCCGAAGCGGCCGACTGGGACGAGACCCTCACCGCGACCGGCCTCACCCGCGCCGAGATCGAGCAGGCCCTCGCCCTCGTCCTCGCCTCGAAACGCACCATCGTCTGCTGGGCGATGGGCCTCACCCAGCACAAACACTCCGTGCCCACCATCCGCGAAGTCGTCAACTTCCTTCTCCTGCGCGGAAACATCGGCCGCCCCGGCGCCGGAGTCTGCCCGGTGCGCGGCCACTCCAACGTCCAGGGCGACCGCACCATGGGCATCTTCGAACGGCCCGCACCGGCCTTCCTCGACGCCCTCGACAAGGAGTTCGGCATCACCTCGCCGCGCCACCACGGCCTGGACGTGGTGCGCTCCATCCAGGCCCTGCGCGACGGCGAGGCGAAGGTCTTCTTCGCGATGGGCGGCAACTTCGTCGCGGCCACACCCGACACCACCGTCACCGAGGCCGCGATGCGCCGCGCCCGCCTCACCGTCCACGTCTCGACCAAGCTCAACCGCTCCCACGCCGTGACCGGGACCCGCGCCCTGATCCTGCCCACCCTCGGCCGCACGGACAAGGACGTCCAGTCGAGCGGCAAGCAGTTCGTCACCGTCGAGGACTCCATGGGCCTGGTCCACGCCTCACGCGGCAACCTCGCCCCCGCGAGCCCCCACCTGCTCTCCGAGCCGGCCATCGTCGCCCGCCTCGCCCGCGCCGTCCTCGGCGCCGGCTCCCGTACGGACTGGGAGGCCTTCGAGCGCGACTACGCCACCATCCGCGACCGCATCTCCCGCGTCGTCCCGGGCTTCGAGGACTTCAACACCCGCGTCGCCCGCCCCGGCGGCTTCACCCTCCCCCACGCCCCCCGCGACGAGCGCCGCTTCCCCACCGCCACCGGCCGCGCCAACTTCACCGCCGCCCCCGTCGAGTACCCCGAACTCCCCGACGGCAGGCTCCTGTTGCAGACCCTGCGCTCCCACGACCAGTACAACACCACCATCTACGGCCTCGACGACCGCTACCGGGGCATCAAGGGCGGCCGCCGCATCGTCATGGTCAACCCCGAGGACGCCGCCGCCCTCGGCCTCGCCGACGGCGCGTACACCGACCTCGTCAGCGAGTGGAAGGACGGCGTCGAGCGCCGCGCGGCCGGCTTCCGCGTCGTCCACTACCCCACCGCCCGGGGCTGCGCCGCCGCCTACTACCCGGAGACCAACGTCCTGGTCCCCCTGGACTCCACGGCCGACACCAGCAACACCCCGGCCAGCAAATCGGTCGTCGTCCGCTTCGAGAGCACCCGGACCGACGGAGAAACCGCCACCCTCTAAGCGTTCGCTCAGCCGTCTGATAAGAACAGTGCAGACAGCAACGAACGAGCGCACCGAAACGGAGCCGGACCCATGGGCGAGCACACCGCACCCCTCTTCCCGCAGGAAGTCATCGACGAGTACGCGGCACTCGGCGTCGACCTGCCCGCCCTCTTCTCCGCCGGCCACCTCGGCGAACGCATGGGCGTCACCATCGTCGAGGCCTCCGCCGACCGCGTCGTCGGCACCATGCCCGTCGAGGGCAACACCCAGCCCTACGGGCTCCTGCACGGCGGCGCCTCCGCCGTCCTCGCCGAAACCCTCGGATCCATCGGCTCCATGCTCCACGGCGGAGCCACCAAGCTCGCCGTCGGCGTCGACCTCAACTGCACCCACCACCGGGGCGCCCGCAACGGCCTCGTCACCGGCGTCGCCACCCCCGTACACCAGGGCCGCTCCACCGCCACGTACGAGATCGTCATCACCGACGAACAGGACAAGCGGGTCTGCACCGCACGCCTCACCTGCCTCCTCCGCGACGCCCCCCGCCCCGAAGCCGGCTGACCCCCGTCACCCGTCAACCCCCTTCGCCCCGCACGGCGAACCCACCTGCCCGGCCGGAACCGCACCCCGCGTATTCCGGCCGGGCAGTGCCATATCCCCACCAAAAAAAGACAGTTGGCCAACACACTCGGTCAACTTCCTTGACCACACGGCACGTTCCATGAGCGACTCAGCAGCCACATCAGCCCTGCGGACCTGCCGACCCAAGCGCCGATGTAACACTGCGTAACGTGCAGGCAATGCGGAATCCATCCGCGCACCCCGGCCACGGACACCCGGGGAACTCCGCCGCGCCCACCGCGGCCATCGAACCGCGTCAGCACCAAGATCACCCCAAGCCCCTTAGCAGAGCTGCGCGTTCTCACCATGTGGTCCTTCCGCACTCCAGGCGAAACCGCCACATGTCCTCACAGGAACCTCAAGCCTTGCTCAAGGGCATAACAAGAGAGTCACATCCGCCGCCGACCAGTCCCGGTGGCCCCCAGCTGCGCTTAGAGTCACCGCCAGTCACCGCGCCGCCGGGCGCGTCTGCTGCACGGCCCTGTACCAACCCAGTACGGCCCGGCGATCGTCACGGCACCTCAAGCAGAGGAGGCCGCGCCAGGGAAAGGACTTTTCGTGCGACACCGTTCTTTGCTCATACTCACCGCAGTGCTCACCACCGGAGCACTCACCCTCACCGCCTGCGGTTCGCGCGACGACAGCAAGAGCAGCGGCGGCGACGGAGGCAACCAGACGGTCGTCATCGGCCTCGACGCCCCGCTCACCGGCGACCTGTCCGCCCTCGGCCTCGGCATCAAGAACTCCGCCGACCTCGCGGTCAAGACGGCGAACAAGGAAAAGACCGTCCCCGGCATCACCTTCAAGCTGGAAGCCCTCGACGACCAGGCCCAGCCCTCCGTCGGCCAGCAGAACGCCGTCAAGCTCATCGATACAAAAGAGGTCCTCGGCGTCGTCGGCCCGCTGAACTCCGGCGTCTCCCAGTCGATGCAGAAGCCGCTCAACGACGCCAAGCTGACCCAGGTCTCCCCCGCCAACACCGGCACGGAGCTGACCCAGGGCAACGGCTGGAAGACCGGCGACAAGAAGCGCCCCTTCGCCTCCTACTTCCGCACCTCCACCACGGACCAGATCCAGGGCGCCTTCGCGGCCAAGTACCTCTTCGAGACCGCGAAGATCAAGGACGTCTACCTCATCGACGACCAGAAGCCCTACGGCGCCGGTCTCGCCGCCTCCTTCAAGGCGACGTTCACCGAACTCGGCGGCAAGATCGTCGGCAACGACCACGTGAACCCCGAGGACCGCGACTTCAACTCCGTCGCCACCAAGGTCAAGAGTTCCAAGGCCAAGGCCGTCTACTACGGCGGCGAGTACCCCGCCGGCGCCCCGCTGAGCCAGCAGATCAAGGACAGCGTCAAGATCCCCTTCATGGGCGGCGACGGCATATACAGCGCCGACTTCATCAAGCTCAACAAGAAGGCCGAAGGCGACATCTCCACCTCCGTCGGCAAGCCCGTCGAGGAGCTGGAGTCCGCCAAGAAGTTCATCGCCGACTACAAGACGGCCGGCTACAAGGACGCCTACGAGGCCTACGGCGGCGGCACCTACGACGCCACCTGGTCCATCATCGAGGCCGTCAAGATCGTCGCCGCCGAGAACGACGGCAAGATCCCCGCTGAAGACGGCCGCGCCAAGGTCCTCGCGGCCATGGACAAGGTCAAGTTCGAAGGCGTCACCGGCCCCGTCTCCTTCGACGAGTTCGGCGACACCACCAACACCCTGATGACCGCCTACCAGGTCACCGGCGGCAAGTGGGTCTCCAAGGTCAGCACCACCGTCGAGTAACCACCGGCCGGGCCACCACCCCGCCACCCTCACACAAAGCAACCAGACCGCGCGGGAGCGCTACGAGCCCTCCCGCGCGGTGCCATATCCGAACCACTCCACGGAGGCCCTGCGGTGAACGAACTGCCGCAACAGCTGGCCAACGGACTCATCCTCGGCGCGATGTACGGTCTCATCGCGATCGGTTACACGATGGTCTACGGAATCATCCAGCTCATCAACTTCGCGCACGGCGAGATCTTCATGATCGGAGGCTTCGGAGCCCTCACGGTCTACCTCGGGCTTCCGTCCGGATTCTCCCTCATAGCCGCGATACCCCTCATGATCGTCGGCGGCGTCATAGCCGCCGTCGCCATCAGCATGGCCGCCGAACGCTTCGCCTACCGGCCCCTGCGCGGCGGACCACGCCTGGCACCACTCATCACCGCCATCGGGCTCTCCCTCGCCCTCCAGCAAGCGGTATGGATGTGGTACCCCAACGCCACGAAGGACCGCCCCTTCCCCCAGTTCGAAGGCGAAGCCTTCGACATCCTCGGCGCCACCATCCAGCGCGGCGACATCTTCGTCCTCGTCGTCGCCCCCCTGTGCATGCTCGCCCTCGGCTTCTTCGTCTCCAAGACCCGGGCCGGCCGCGGCATGCAGGCCACCTCGCAGGATCCCGACACCGCCAAGCTCATGGGCATCAACACCGACCGCATCATCGTCATGGCCTTCGCCATCGGTGCCGCGTTCGCCGCCGTCGCCGCCGTCGCCTACGGGCTCAAGAACGGCCAGATCGGCTTCCGCATGGGCTTCATCATGGGCCTCAAGGCCTTCACCGCGGCCGTACTCGGCGGCATCGGCAACATCTACGGCGCCATGCTCGGCGGCATCGTCCTCGGCGTCGCCGAAGCCCTCGCCACCGGCTACATGAGCGAAGTCCCCGGCATGGAACTCTTCGGCGGCGGCGCCTGGAAGGACGTATGGGCCTTCGCGCTCCTCATCATCGTCCTCCTCGTACGCCCCCAGGGCCTGCTCGGCGAACGCGTCGCGGATCGGGCGTGATGACCATGACGATCAATACCACCGAGACCACCCCGGTCATCCCCGTCCCCGCGGCCGCCGCCCGCGCCACCACCGTCATCGGCGCCGCGCTCACGGTCGCCTCCACCTTCCTCGCCTGGACCTACACCGACGCCTTCCCCGGCGACCTCACCGTCTACGGATACCCCGGCGGCCTCCAGGTCCTCACCCTCATCAGCGCACTGCTCACCCTCCTCTTCGCCACCGCCGGCTACGGCATACGAGGACTCGGCTGGCTCAACCCCGCCGGCGGCAACAACTCCACCTTCCTCGTCGCCCTCGGCACCTTCTCCACCACGTGGTTCACCACCATCGCCATCGCCGCGAAACTCGGCGGACTGGCCAACCTCGAACCCGGCGGCTTCGTCGCCATGGCGGCCTCACTCCTCACGGTGATCGCCTCCCTCGGCCTCCCGCTCGACCGGCACACCAAGGAATCCCAGCCCCGGTTCAACTGGCTCGCCTTCATCGGCCTCACCATCGTCACCGGGCTGGTCACCTACCCGCTCTGGCGCTACATCCGCCTCGGCTCCAACCCCCGCGAGATCCGGCGCGCCAAGGAACTCCCCAACTGGGCCGAGATCCTCATCATCGCCGGAGCCTTCGGCGTCGCCCTCCACGTCTTCACGTACGGCATCGACACCGAGTACGCCGAACTCTTCATCGGCTACATCATCAGCGTCGCGTTCGGCTTCACCGCCCTCACCCGGGCCGGGCTCATCGCCCGCCTCACCCGGCTGACCACCAAACACCGCAACGTCACGCTCGCCGCCGCACTCATCGCGGCGTTCTGCTTCCCCTTCACCCAGCAGAACGAGCAGTACGCCCTCATCGGCGCGAACATCCTCATCTTCGCGACCGTCGCACTCGGCCTCAACGTCGTCGTCGGCCTCGCCGGCCTCCTCGACCTCGGATACGTCGCCTTCCTCGGCGTCGGCGCCTACGCCGCCGCCCTGGTCTCCGGCTCCCCGCTCTCCCCCGTCGGCGTCCAGTTCCCCTTCTGGGCCGCCGTCCTCACCGGCGCCGCGGCCTCACTGGTCTTCGGCGTCGTCATCGGCGCCCCGACCCTGCGACTGCGCGGCGACTACCTCGCCATCGTCACCCTCGGATTCGGCGAGATCTTCCGGCTCACCGTCAACGCCCTCAACGGCGTCAGCGGCCCGGACCTCACCAACGGCTCCCAGGGCATCCCCAGCATCCCCGACCTCAACCTCTTCGGCTTCGACTTCGGCGTCAGCCACGACATCGCCGGATTCACCCTCGGCAGGTCGGCCAACTACTACCTGCTGATGCTCGTCTTCACCGCCGTCGTCGTCCTGGTCTTCCGACGCTCCGGAGAATCCCGCATCGGCCGCGCCTGGGTCGCCATCCGCGAAGACGAGACCGCGGCCACCGCCATGGGCATCAACGCCTTCCGGCTCAAGCTGCTCGCCTTCGCCCTCGGCGCCACCCTCGCCGGACTCGCCGGTACCGTCCAGGCCCACGTCTCCTACACCGTGACGCCCGAGCAGTACCAGTTCGCCGGCTCCGTGCCCCCGAACTCCGCCTTCCTCCTCGCCGCCGTCATCCTCGGCGGCATGGGAACCCTCAGCGGACCCCTCGTCGGCGCCGCACTGCTCTACCTCATCCCGGCCAAGCTGCAGTTCATGCAGGACTACCAGCTCTTCCTCTTCGGCATCGCACTCATCCTCCTGATGCGCTTCCGCCCCGAAGGGCTCGTCGCCGACCGCAGGAAGCAGCTCGAATTCCACGAGACCGGCCAACTCGACGTCCCACCGGACGTCCCCCTCACCGACCAGGCCGCCGGCACCACGAAGGCGGGGGCGTGATCACATGACCACCACCACGACCACCCCGGCCAACCCGGCCACCACCGTCCTCGACGCCAGCGGCGTCACCATGCGCTTCGGCGGACTCACCGCCGTACGCGACGTCGACCTCACCGTCAACAGCGGCGAGATCGTCGGCCTCATCGGCCCCAACGGCGCCGGCAAGACCACCTTCTTCAACTGCCTCACCGGCCTCTACATCCCCACCGAGGGCAAGGTCAGCTACAAGGGCACCGTCCTGCCGCCCAAACCCCACCTCGTCACCAAGGCCGGCATCGCCCGCACCTTCCAGAACATCCGGCTCTTCGCCAACATGACCGTCCTGGAGAACGTCCTCGTCGGACGCCACACCCGGACCAAGGAAGGCCTCTGGTCAGCCCTCCTGCGCCTCCCCGGCTACCACAAGGCCGAAGACGCCAGCCGCGAACGCTCCATGGAACTCCTGGAGTTCATCGGCCTCCAGGACAAAGCCGACCACCTCGCGCGCAACCTCCCCTACGGAGACCAGCGCAAGCTGGAAATCGCCCGCGCACTCGCCAGCGACCCCGGACTCCTCCTCCTGGACGAGCCCACCGCCGGCATGAACCCCCAGGAAACCCGCGTCACCGAAGAACTCATCTTCGCCATCCGGGACCAGGGCATCGCCGTCCTCGTCATCGAGCACGACATGCGGTTCATCTTCAACCTCTGCGACCGCGTCGCCTGCCTCGTCCAGGGCGAGAAACTCGTCGAAGGCACCCCCGGCGACGTCCAGGCCGACGAACGCGTCGTCGCCGCCTACCTCGGCACCCCCTTCGAAGGCGCCCCCGGCGCCGAAGAAGTCGCCGAGGTGGAGGCCGCCGAAGCCCACGCCGGAAGCACCACGGGCACCACCACCAGCACCACCGCCCCGGCGAAGGACACCACGCCCGACACCACCAGCACCGATGAGGAGGGCACCCGATGACCTCACTGCTAGAGGTCGAAGACCTCCGGGTCGCCTACGGCAAGATCGAAGCGGTCAAGGGCATCTCCTTCACCGTCGAGACCGGCCAGGTCGTCACCCTCATCGGCACCAACGGCGCGGGCAAGACCACCACCCTGCGCACCCTCTCCGGACTGCTCAAGCCACTCGGCGGCCGCATCCTCTTCGAGGGCAAACCGCTGGCCAACATCCCCGCCCACAAGATCGTCTCCCTGGGCATCGCCCACTCCCCCGAGGGACGCCACATCTTCCCCCGGCTGACGATCACCGAGAACCTCCTCCTCGGCGCCTACCTCCGCAACGACAAGGCAGGCATCGAGAAGGACGTCCAGCGCGCCTACGACCTCTTCCCCATCCTCGGGGAACGCCGGAAGCAGGCCGCGGGCACCCTCTCGGGCGGGGAGCAGCAGATGCTCGCCATGGGCCGCGCCATGATGTCCCAGCCCAAGCTGCTCATGCTCGACGAGCCCTCCATGGGCCTCTCCCCGATCATGATGCAGAAGATCATGGAGACCATCGTCGAGCTCAAGGCGTCGGGCACCACGATCCTGCTCGTCGAGCAGAACGCCCAGGCCGCCCTGTCCCTCGCGGACCAGGGCCACGTCATGGAGGTCGGCAAGATCGTCCTCTCCGGCGCCGGCTCGGACCTGCTCCACGACGAGTCGGTCCGCAAGGCCTACCTCGGCGAGGACTGACACCCCGCCGCTGCCGTACGCGAGAGGCCCGCACCGCCCGATCTTCCGGGGTGCGGGCCTCTCGCATACGTACGTATGTGTACGGGGCTACTCGGCCGACTTCTTCTTCTCCTCGGCGTCCTCGATCAGCGCCTCCGCCAGCTGCTGCATCGACATCCGGCGGTCCATCGACGTCTTCTGGATCCACCGGAACGCGGCCGGCTCGGAGAGCCCGTAATCCGTCTGGAGGATGCTCTTGGCCCGGTCCACCAGCTTCCGGGTCTCCAGCCGCTGGGACAGGTCCGCGATCTCGCTCTCCAGCGCCTTCAGCTCCGCGAACCGGGAGACGGCCATCTCGATGGCCGGCACCACGTCGCTCTTACTGAACGGCTTCACGAGGTACGCCATGGCCCCGGCGTCGCGGGCCCGCTCGACGAGGTCGCGCTGCGAGAAGGCGGTGAGCATCAGGACCGGGGCGATGGACTCCTCGGCGATCTTCTCGGCGGCGGAGATCCCGTCGAGGACCGGCATCTTCACGTCCAGGATGACCAGGTCCGGCCGGTGCTCCCGGGCCAGCTCGACGGCCTGCTGCCCGTCGCCCGCCTCACCGACGACGGAGTAACCCTCCTCCTCCAGCATCTCCTTGAGGTCGAGGCGGATGAGGGCCTCGTCCTCGGCGATGACGACGCGGGTCGTCAGCGGCGGGACGTGCGACTGGTCGTCGTCGACGGCGTCTACGGGCTGGGGCGACTCGGGGGTGGTCACGGGGCTCCTTGTTAGGACAGGGGTGCAGCTCCCAAGAGCCTACCTAGTTACGGTATGTTTGAGGCACGGAGGGTCCTCGGTATCCTTCGTTTCGAAGGGGCCCCGGTAGCCCAGCGGCAGAGGCGATGGATTCAAAACCCATACAGCGTCGGTTCGAATCCGACTCGGGGCACTTCTCCTTGGTTTCCAAGGTCGAGCAACAATTTGGCGATCTTCACCCTTGCCGGTGAACGCACCTTCGATCCAGGCACACGCCTTCGAGAGCCGCAGAAAACTACGCTGCATGGAGCAGCACAACCCCTCGATACGTGACGAAGCGCTTGCCCTCTTGCGGAGCGGAACCACCAATCGAGCAGTAGCAGAACATCTCAACGTGCCACGTGGAACCGTCGGCTGGTGGCTGTATGAGGACCGCAAGCGACGCGGAGTGCAGTACGAACAGCCCACCGACTGCCCTGTGTGCACGGGCCGACAGGTTGATCGCGCCGCCTACGCCTACTTACTGGGGCTATACCTCGGCGACGGCCACATCACGTCGAAGACCAAGCAACATCATCTGTCGATCTTCTGCGACGCCAGCTGGCCGGGCGTGATCGACGAGGCCGAAGCGGCCATGCGCACGGTCATGCCCATGCCGCGCACCGGTCGGCGGCAGCGAGACAACTGCGTCGAAGTGAAGTCGTACAGCAAACACTGGACCTGCGCCTTTCCACAGCATGGGCCTGGCAAGAAGCATGAGCGGCCGATCGTTCTCGAGGCGTGGCAACAGGAGATCGTCGACGCCCACCCCTGGCACTTCCTTAGGGGCCTCATCCACTCCGACGGATGTCGGAACATGAACTGGACAACCAGGGTCGTCAAGGGCGAACGAAAGCGCTACGAGTACCCCCGGTACTGGTTCACCAACGTCTCCGACGACATCCGCCGCCTCTACACCGACACCCTCGACGCGCTCGGCATTACCTGGACGCACTGCACCCGCGCGGGGAAGCCCTACAACATCTCCGTAGCCCGACGGGCATCCGTCGCCCTCATGGATGCGCACGTCGGGCCGAAATACTGAGCAGATCCTCAAGCCGCCTACTTCGGGCTGTCGTCCTCGCCGATGTGGTGGACGCGGACCAGGTTCGTGGAGCCCGCGACGCCCGGCGGGGAGCCGGCGGTGATGACCACGACGTCGCCCTTCTTGCAGCGGCCGATGCGCAGCAGCTCCTCGTCGACCTGGGCGACCATCGCGTCCGTGGAGTCGACGTGCGGGCCGAGGAAGGTCTCGACGCCCCAGGTGAGGTTGAGCTGGGCGCGGGTGGCCTCGTCGGGGGTGAAGGCGAGGAGCGGGATGGGTGAGCGGTAGCGGGAGAGGCGCTTGACGGTGTCGCCGCTCTGGGTGAAGGCGACGAGGAACTTCGCGCCGAGGAAGTCGCCCATCTCGGCGGCGGCCCTCGCGACGGCGCCGCCCTGGGTGCGGGGTTTGTTGCGCTCGGTGAGGGGTGGGAGGCCCTTGGCGAGGAGGTCTTCCTCGGCGGCCTCGACGATGCGGGACATGGTGCGGACGGTCTCGATGGCGTATTTGCCGACGCTGGTCTCGCCGGAGAGCATGACCGCGTCGGTGCCGTCGATGATGGCGTTGGCGACGTCGGAGGCTTCGGCGCGGGTGGGGCGGGAGTTGTCGATCATCGAGTCGAGCATCTGGGTGGCGACGATGACGGGTTTGGCGTTGCGCCGGGCGAGTTTGATGGCGCGTTTCTGGACGATGGGGACTTGTTCGAGGGGCATTTCGACGCCGAGGTCGCCGCGGGCGACCATGATGCCGTCGAAGGCGGCGACGATGTCGTCGATGTTGTCGACGGCCTGGGGTTTTTCGACCTTGGCGATGACGGGGAGGCGGCGGCCCTCCTCGTCCATGATGCGGTGGACGTCGTCGATGTCGCGTCCGGTGCGGACGAAGGACAGGGCGATGATGTCGGCGCCGGTGCGCAGGGCCCAGCGGAGGTCGTCGATGTCCTTCTCGGAGAGGGCGGGGACGGAGACGGCGACGCCGGGGAGGTTGAGTCCCTTGTTGTCCGAGACCATGCCGCCTTCGATGACGGTGGTGTGGACGCGGGGGCCTTCGACGCCGGTGACTTCGAGGGTGACGCGGCCGTCGTCGACGAGGATGCGTTCGCCGGTGGTGACGTCGGCGGCGAGTCCGGCGTAGGTGGTGCCGCAGATGTCGCCGGTGCCTTCGCCTTCGAGGGGTTCGACGGTGATGGTGAAGGTGTCGCCGCGTTCAAGGAGTACGGGGCCTTCGCGGAAGCGTCCGAGGCGGATCTTCGGGCCTTGAAGGTCGGCGAGGATGCCGACGTTGCGGCCGGTTTCCTCGGACGCTTTGCGGACGTGGTCGTAGCGCGCTTGGTGTTCGGCGTAGCTGCCGTGGCTGAGGTTGAGGCGGGCGATGTCCATTCCCGCTTCGACCAGGGCTTTGATCTGGTCGTATGTGTCGGTTGCGGGTCCCAGGGTACAAACGATTTTCGCTCGGCGCATGGTTCGAGACTAAACCTTACCTACGGGTAGGTATTTGGCTCTGCATGACACCTCAACAACCTTCTCATGAAGGGTTGTTGACAACTGTTGAATTGTGCAGCGGGGTGCTCTGATGAGCGTTTATCCGAGGTTCGGCGGGATGAGGGTGAAGGCCGCTTCGACTTGGGCGTCGACGTTCTGGCGTACGGGTTCGAGGTCGAGGGGAGCTGCTTCGGCGGCGGTTTCCGCGCGGGCGGAGCGGAGGATCCCTGCGCCGCCGTAGGTCTCGGTGGTGAAGGTGGCTCCGCCGACGCTTCCGGTGTCGCTGAGTTCGAGGAGGGCGCCGATGCGGGTGTCGAGGGCTTCGGCGTATTCGCGGGCGCGCTGGAGTGCTTCCTGGACGGCTTGGCGGCGGGCGGCGGCGTGGTGGGGGGAGGTGGGGCGCAGCGCCCACCAGGGGCCGTCGACGCGGGTGAGGTCGTTGTCGGCGAGGCGGGTGACGAGTTCGCCGAGGGTGGTGAAGTCGTTGAGGGTGGCGGTGAGTTGGATGCTGCCGTGGTAGGCGCGGATGCGTTCGGCGCGGCCGTGGCGGGTGAGTTCGGGGCGGATGGCGAGGGTGCCGGTCTCCAGTTTCTCGATGGTGTCGCCGTAGGTCTTGATGAGGTCGAGGGTGGTGGTGTTGCGGCGGGTGAGGTCGTCGAGGGTGGTGCGGCGGTCGGTGTTGCGGGCGGTGAGGGTGATGGCGATACGGGCGATCTCGGGGTCGACTTCGAGGTGGGCTTCGCCGCGGACGGTGACGCGGGGGGCGGTGGGGGTGCCGTGGGAGGGGTGGGGGGCGGGTGTGGGGGTTTCGGTCATGTGTTCACTGTGGCATGGGGGGTGGGGTGTCGTGGTGTGTGTCGCGTGGTCATCGGATCGAAACCTGCGTGGGGTGTTGTGCGTGGTGGCCGCTGGGCCAGAATCTACGCGCGTTGCCCTACTGAACGAGGAGTGAAGAGATGCCGTTGAACCCGTTGAACCGTAGGACGTTTCTGGGCCGTTCGGCTGCCGCCGGTGCGGGTGTGGCGATGGCGGGCGGTGCGGTCGTGGGCTCGGCCGGCGCGGCGGAGGCGAAGGGGCCCGGTCACGGTCATGGGGGTCCGGCGAGGCGGTATGCGTTCACGGTGATGGGGACTACCGATCTGCACGGGAACGTCTTCAACTGGGACTACTTCACGGACAAGGAGTACGACGACTCCGCGCACAACGATGTCGGTCTGGCGAAGATCTCGACGTTGGTGGAGCGGGTGCGCCGGGAGAAGGGCCGTCGGAACACGTTGTTGATCGACGCGGGTGACACGATCCAGGGCACGCAGTTGTCGTACTACTACGCGAAGGTCGATCCGATCACGGCGCGGCGTGGTCCGGTGCATCCGATGGCGCGGGCGATGAACGCGATCGGTTATGACGCGGCGGCGCTCGGGAATCACGAGTTCAATTACGGCATTCCGGTGCTGCGGAAATTCGAGGAGCAGTGCGACTTTCCGTTGCTCGGGGCGAATGCGCTGGATGCGAGGACGTTGCGACCGGCGTTCGCCCCGTATGTCATCAAGCGGATGCGGACGCCGTACGGGCGTGATGTGCGGGTGGCGGTGCTGGGGCTGACGAATCCTGGTATCGCGATCTGGGACAAGGCGAATGTGGGCGGGAGGATGGTGTTCCCGGGTCTGGAGGAGCAGGCGGCGAAGTGGGTGCCGAAGCTGCGGTCCATGGGCGCGGACGTGGTGCTGGTCTCGGCGCATTCGGGTTCGTCGGGGACGTCGTCGTGGGGGGATCAGTTGCCGTACGTGGAGAACGCGGCGGCGCTGGTCGCGGAGCAGGTGCCGGGGATCGACGCGATTCTGGTGGGGCACGCGCATGTGGAGATCGCCGAGCACTTCGTGACGAACAAGGAGACCGGGAAGCGGGTCGTGCTCTCGGAGCCGGCGAAGTGGGGTCAGCGGCTGACGCTTTTCGATTTCGATCTGGTGTGGGAGAAGGGCCGCTGGGCGGTGGAGAGGGCCGGTTCGCGGGTGTTGAACTCCAACACGGTGCCGGAGGACCGGAAGGTGACGTCGCTGCTGCGGTCGGAGCACCGCAAGGTGGTGGAGTACGTCAATCAGGTGATCGGTACGTCGGTGGTGGCGATGTCGACCGCGGACGCGCCGTGGAAGGACGAGCCGATCATCGATCTGATCAACCAGGTGCAGGCGGAGACGGTGAAGGCGGCGCTGGCGGGTGGGGAGTTCGCGGCGTTGCCGGTCTTGTCACAGGCTTCGTGTTTCTCGCGCACGGCGGGGATTCCGGCCGGTGAGGTGACGATCAGGGACGCGGCGGGGCTGTATCCGTTCGAGAACACGCTGGAGGCGCGGCTGCTCACGGGTGCGCAGTTGAAGGAGTATCTGGAGTATTCGGCGCGGTATTTCGTGCGGACGCCCGCGGGTGGTCCGGTGGACACGGCGAAGTTGACGAACGCGGACGGGATTCCGGACTACAACTACGACGCGGTGTCGGGGGTGACGTATGACATCGACATCGCTCAGCCGGTGGGTTCGCGGATCGTGGGGCTGTCCTTCGAGGGGAAGTCGATCGATCCGGCGGCGCGGTTCGTGTTCGCGGTGAACAACTATCGGGCGAGTGGTGGGGGGAACTTCCCGCATGTGCCGGGTGCGCGGCAGGTGTGGGCGGATTCGGACGAGATCCGGAACACGATCATCGGGTGGGTGCGGGAGAAGGGGTCGGTGGATCCGGCCGTGTTCGCTTCGGTGGGGTGGCGGCTGACGCGTGAGGGGGCGCCTGTTTTCCCGTAACGCCGGTGTTGCCGTGTCGCCGTTGGTGCCGTGATCTCTTGGCGCCGGTGTTTCCGTAGCGCTGTTCGCGGTGGGTTGTTCGTTCGGCCCGGGTCTCCTTCGGTGGGGGCCCGGGCCGTTCGTTGTGCGGGGGCTAGACGGATTGGCTCAGGGGGACGAGGGCGTGGCCCTGGGCGGGGATTCTCGGGGGTTGGGGGGCGAGGCCGAAGGTGGTGAAGGCGGTGCGGGCGGGGAGGGGGTAGGGGTTGGCGTCGGTGAGGTTGTTGAGGATGGTGGCGCTGCGCCAGGCGGCGAGGCCGAGGTCGGGGGCGCCGACTCCGTGGGTGTGGCGTTCGGCGTTCTGTACGTAGACGTGTCCGGTGACGGCGGGGTCGAGGACCAGGCGGTACTGGTCGTCGATGCGGGGGCGGTGGGAGGCGTCGCGGCTGAGGTAGGGGCCGAGGCTGCCGAGGACGGCGTCGAGGGGGCGTTCGCGGTAGCCGGTGGCGAGGATGACGGCGTCGGTGGTGAGGCGGGAGCGGGTGCCCTGCTGGGTGTGTTCGAGGTGGAGTTCGACGCGGGTGTTGGCGACGCGTCCGGCGGTGCGGACGTGGACTCCGGGGGTGAGGGTGGCGTCGGGCCAGCCGCCGTGGAGGGTGCGGCGGTAGAGCTCGTCGTGGATGGCGGCGATGGTGTCGGCGTCGATGCCTTTGTGGAGTTGCCATTGGCGGGGGACGAGTTCGTCGCGGGCGGTTTCGGGGAGGGCGTGGAAGTAGCGGCTGTAGTCGGGGGTGAAGTGTTCGAGGCCGAGTTTTGAGTACTCCATGGGGGCGAAGGCCTGGGTGCGGGCGAGCCAGTGGATCTTCTCGGCGCCTTCGGGGCGGGCGCGCAGGAGGTCGAGGAAGATCTCGGCGCCGGACTGTCCTGATCCGATGACGGTGATGTGTTCGGCGGTGAGGAGCCGTTCGCGGTGGCGGAGGTAGTCGGCGGAGTGGAGTACGGGGACGGTTTCGGCTTCGGCGAGGGGTTTGAGGGGTTCGGGGACGAAGGGTTCGGTGCCGATGCCGAGGGCGATGTGGCGGGCGTAGGCGCGGCCGAGGGCTTCGGCTTCGCCGTCGCGGTCGATTTGGGTGAAGTCGACTTCGAAGAGGGCGCGGTCGGTGTTCCAGCGGACGGCGTCGACCTGGTGGCCGAAGTGGAGGCCGGGGAGCTGTTCGCTGACCCAGCGGCAGTAGGCGTCGTATTCGGCTCGTTGGATGTGGAAGCGCTCGGCGAAGTAGAAGGGGAAGAGGCGGTCGCGGGTGCGGAGGTAGTTGAGGAAGCTCCAGGGGCTGGTGGGGTCGGCGAGGGTGACGAGGTCGGCGAGGAAGGGGACCTGGAGGCTGGCGCCGTCGAGGAGGAGGCCGGGGTGCCAGTGGAAGGCGGGGCGTTGTTCGTAGAAGGTCGCGGCGAGGGGGCGGGGGTCGTCGGTGCTCGCGGGGATGTTGTGGGCGAGTGCGGCGAGGGAGAGGTTGAAGGGGCCGATGCCGATGCCGACGAGGTCGTGTGGCTGGTCGGGGGCGGGGGCGGGCCGGGCGGTCATCGCGGGGTGTCGCTTTCCGTGGGGTGAGGGGTGGGGTGGGTCGCGGTGGGGGCGGTGGTGGGTGGGTGGGTGAGGTGTTCGGTGGTGGTGTCGGTGATGAGGTCGAGGAGTGCTTGGAGGTCCTGGGGGGTGGTGTGGGGGTTGAGGAGGGTGGCTTTGAGCCAGAGGCGGCCTTCGGCGTGGGCGCGGCCGAGGACGGCGCGGCCGCGTTGGAGGAGGGTGCGGCGGATGGTGGCGACGGTGTGGTCGTCGGCGCCGGTGGGGCGGAGGAGGACGGTGCTGATGGTGGGGCGGTCGTAGAGGTCGAGGGTGGGGTGCTTGGTGACGAGGTCGGCGAGGTGGTGGGCGGTGGCGAGGGTGCGGTCGATGAGGTCGGCGAGTCCGGTGCGGCCGAGTGCCTGGAGGGTGACGGCGATCTTGAGGGCGTCGGGGCGGCGGGTGGTGCGGAGTGAGCGGCCGAGGAGGTCGGGGAGGCCGGCTTCGGTGTCGTCGTCGGCGTTGAGGTAGGGGGCGTGGTGGTGGAGGGGGGTGAGGTGGTGGTGTTCGGGTACGGCGAGGAGGCCGGCGGAGGCGGGTTGCCAGCCGAGTTTGTGCAGGTCGAGGGTGACGCTGTGGGCTCGGTCGAGGCCGTGGAGGAGGGGGCGGTGGGTGGGGCTGAAGAGGAGGGGTCCGCCGTAGGCGGCGTCGATGTGGAGTTCGGCGCCGTGGGTGGTGCAGAGGTCGGCGATGGCGTCGAGGGGGTCGATGTCGCCGGTGTCGGTGGTGCCGGCGGTGGCGACGACGAGGAGGGGGCGGTGGAGTTCGGTGAGGGCTTGGTCGAGGGCGGCGAGGTCGAGGGTGCCGGTGGGGGCGGGGACGATGACGGGTTGGGGGAGGCCGAGGAGCCAGGCGGCGCGGGTGACGCTGTGGTGGGCGTTGGCGCCGCAGATGGTCTGTACGGGGCCGTGGCGTTCGCGGGCGAGGAGCAGGGCGAGTTGGTTGGCCTCGGTGCCGCCGGTGGTGATGACGGCGTCGGGTGAGCGGGTGTGGGGGTAGATCTCGGCGGCGAGTGCGGTGGTGAGGTCCGCTTCGAGGGCGGAGGCGGCGGGGGCTTGGTCCCAGGAGTCCATGGAGGGGTTGAGGGCGCTGGCGGCGAGGTCGGCTGCTGCTGCCAGGGCGAGGGGTGGGGTGTGGAGGTGGGCGGCGCAGTGGGGGTGGGCGGGGTCCGCGGCCCCTGCGGCGAGGGCGGTGACGAGGCTCCGGAGGGCGTGGTGAGGTCCGGTGCCGTGGTCGGGGATGAGGGGGTGGGTGGCGGTGCGGGTGCGGGGGGTGACGGTGTCGGGTCCGCCGGCGGGGAGGGGGCCGTCGCGGAGGGTCGCGCCGTCGTGGAGTGCGGTGAGGACGGTGTCGATGAGAGGGCGGAGGGCGGCGGGGCCCGCGGTGCCTCCGGCGAGGGGCGGGGTGGGCATGGGTGAGGTGGTCCTTCGGGTGCGTGGGGGTGGGCGTGCCGGCTTGTCCCGGGTTTCGGGTGGCGCGGCCGAAGAGCCCAACGATCTGGACTCGAAAGGGGTACTGCCGGTGGGTGTGGCCCGGTTGGGGAGGCCGGTGCGGTAGGGGTGTGCGGTTGTGGGACGCCTGTGCGTGTCCGGGGAGGCCGAGGCGGCGGGGTGGCTGAGGTGGCGGGGAGGCAGGGGTGGTGGGGTGGCCGAGGTGGGCGGGCTGGGGTGGTGGGGAGGCCAGGGTGAGGGGGTGGCCGTTGTGGGCGGGCCGGGGTGGTGGGGAGGCCGAAGTGGGCGGGTCGGGGTGGGGTTCGGGCGAGCGGCCGGGTCGGGGCTGGGGCAGCGCCCTCCTCAATCCTTGCCCAATGAGTGAATTGCGGATTTAGGCAATCCACTACATGCTGTACGGGCCGTTCCGCCGCCGGCGCGCGGCCCCCGCGCGGCTTTCCGGCCCGCGGCGGTGGTTTCCTGGCCGGGGAGTCCGCCCGATGATCACGCCGCCCGACACGTTGCCGTACCGGCATGTGCTGACGCTGCCCGCGGTGGGGGCGGCCGTGCGCATCGCCCGGGAGACCGCCGAGCAGGTGCTGGCGGAGTGGGGGGTGAGGTCGGGCGACACGTGCCGGGATCCGGCGCTGCTGATCCTCAGCGAGCTGGTGGCCAACAGTGTGCGGCATGCGGCGGTGCTCTCGCCGAACGTGACGGTGGTGTTCGCGGGCGGGCCGGGCACGTTCGCGTTCGGCGTGCACGACCGTCACCCCTACCGGCCGGCCCTGTTCGCGTCCGCCGGTACGGCTCCGGGGCGGGGCCTGGCCACCGTGATGGAGCTGACCCACGGTCTGGGTGGGAGCGCGGTGGTGCGGGGCGATGTCGACGAGGGCGGCAAGAGCATCTGGATCACGCTTCCGCTGCGGCCCGGCGGCCGGTGAACGGACCGGCGGGTGGCTTCCCGGACCGGCGGGTGGCTTCCCGGGCTGTCGGGTGGCTTGGCGGCGGGGTGCCGTCCCCGGGTTCATCCGTGGGGCGCGAAGGCGCGAGGATGAACCCATGGAGAAGAGTTCTGGTCAGCTGTGGTGCGACGGATCCCCGGTGTGCGGAACGGGGCCGCGCCGGTGAGCACACCGCTGTACCGATTGAAGGCGGAGTTCTTCAAGACGCTGGGGCACCCGGTCCGGATCAGGGTGCTCGAACTGCTCAGTGAACGCGAGCACGCGGTCTCGGAGATGCTGAACGAGGTGGGGGTCGAGGCCGCCCATCTCTCGCAGCAGCTGGCCGTGTTGCGCCGTGCCGGTCTCGTGACGGCCCGGCGGGAGGGCTCGGCCGTCCACTACACGCTGGCCGACCCGGGGGTGGCGGAGCTGCTGCGGGTGGCGCGGACGATCCTGACCGGGGTGCTGGCGGGCCAGGCGGAGCTGCTGGCCGATCTGCGGGCGACGGGCGGCTCCGGGGACGACGACGCCCCGGTCGGGGCTGCGGACGACGTCGCGGACGGGAGCGGCGACGGCCCCGGCTGATCCTCCGTTCCGCCCGGCCGCGGGGCGGGAAACGGTTCCCGTCCCGCGGCGGTGCGCGTCATTCAGTCGGCGAGGACGACGGCCGACCGTACGGCGAGGGCGCGGCGCAGGTCGTCGAGCTGGTCGACGAGCTTGCGGCGCAGCGCGGGGGTGAGGGCCGGGTCGTCCAGGGCGCGGGTGCCGGTGCCGAGGCTCGTGGGGTCGACGGCGTACGCGGGGAAGGCGTAGCGTCCGGCGGCTTCGGCGATGGCGGGGCCCCGGCGGGCGGCGAGGGCGATGGCGTCCGGGTAGAAGCGGGCCACGTAGTCGTCGGTCAGCTCTTCCTGGCCGGGCTGCCAGAAGCCCTGGGCGGTGGCGGTGAAGAGGTAGTTGGACAGGGTGTCGTCGGTGAACAGGGTGTCCCAGGCGGCGGCCTTGGCCTCGGCGGTGGGCAGCGCGGCACGGCAGCGGGCGGCGCCCTGGCGGCCGGTGGCGCTGGGGTCGGCTTCGAGCGCGGCCGCGATGGTGGTCTCGTCGGTGGCGCCGAGGACGGCGAGCCGGGTGAGGATGCGCCAGCGCAGCGCGGGGTCGAGCTCGGGTCCGCCGTGGACGGTGCCTTCGTCGAGCCAGCTGCGGAGCGTGTCGGGCTGGGTGGCGGCGTCGATGAAGTGGCGTACGGCGATGAGGCGGAGGCCCGGCCGTGAGCCGTCCTCGGTGCGGCGGATGAGGTCGCGGCAGAGGTCGGTGAGGGTGGCGCGGGCGGCGGGCAGGTCATCGGGGTTGGTGTAGCGGTCGACGACCTGGCCGGCGGCGAAGGACAGGACGCCCTGGACGAGCGCGAGGTCGGTCTCGTGCGGGAGGTGCGTGCGGGCGGTCGCGAGGTAGGTGGCGGGAGGGAGCTGTGCGTCGCGGACCATGTCGCGGGCGGTGTTCCAGACGACGGCCCGGGTGAGGGCGTCGGGGATGCCGGAGAGGCTGGTCAGGACGGTGTCCCAGGAGGCGGTGTCCAGGCGGACCTTGGCGTAGGTGAGGTCGCCGTCGTTGAGGACGACGAGGGCGGGGCGACGGCCGGGGCGGATCGTGGGCGTCCCGTCGCCGGGTACGTCGAGGTCGAAGCGGTCGCGCAGGGCGAGGTGGCCGAGGCCGGGCTGGGTGCCCAGGGCGTGGTCGTAGGCGCCGACGGTGACGCGGTGGGGGCGGGAGCCGTCGCGGGTGACGGTGAGGGCCCAGGACTGGCCGTTGCCGGCCGGCTCGGTGGGGCCGGCGGTGGGCTCGGGGGCGCTGATCTCGGCGGTGAGGGTGTCGATGCCGGTGGTGCGCAGCCACTGTTCGGCCCAGGCGTGGACGTCGCGGTCGGTGGCGGAGGCCAGGTTGTCGATGAAGTCGGCGAGGGTGGCGTTGGCGAACTTGTGGCGGGCGAAGTGGGTGTTGATGCCGGCCAGGAAGTCCTTCTCGCCGAGCCAGGCGACGAGTTGGCGCAGTGCGGAGGCGCCCTTGGCGTAGCTGATGCCGTCGAAGTTGAGGAGGGCGGACGCGGTGTCGGGGACGGCGTCGGGGTCCGGGGCGACGGGGTGGGTGGAGGGGCGCTGGTCGGCGTCGTAACCCCAGCCCTTGCGGGCGACGCCGAAGTCGACCCAGGTGTCGGGGAAGGGGGTCTCCCCTGCTCGCACGGAGTCGAGAGCGCGGGGGAGGGTGACCTCGGTGAGGGTCTGGTAGCCCATGTACTCGGCGAAGGACTCGTTGAGCCAGATGTCGTCCCACCAGGCCAGGGTGACGAGGTCGCCGAACCACATGTGGGCCATCTCGTGGGCGATGACCATGGCGCGGGTCTGCCGCTCGGTGTCGGTGACGGCGGAGCGGTAGACGAACTCGTCGCGGAAGGTGACGAGTCCGGGGTTCTCCATGGCGCCCGCGTTGAATTCGGGGACGAAGGCCTGGTCGTAGGAGTCGAACGGGTAGGGCTCGTCGAACTTCTCGTGGTAGCGGTCGTACAGGGCGCGGGTGATGTCGAGGATCTCGTCGGCGTCGGCGTCCAGGTACGGGGCGAGGGAGCGGCGACAGTGGATGCCGAAGGGGAGCCCGGCGTGCTCGGTGGTGACCGAGTGCCAGGGTCCCGCGGCGACCGCGACGAGGTAGGTGGAGACGAGGGGTGTGGGGGCGATGGTCCAGCGCCCCTCCCCCGTGTGTTCGGCGACGCCGTTGCCGAGGACGGTCCAGCCCTCGGGGGCGGTGACGTCGATGGCGAAGACGGACTTGAGGTCGGGCTGGTCGAAGGCGGCGAAGACGCGCTGGATGTCATCCATGAACAGCTGGGTGTAGACGTAGGTCTCGCCGTCGGTGGGGTCGGTGAAGCGGTGCATGCCCTCGCCGGTGCGGGAGTAGCGCATCGCGGCGTCGATGTGCAGTTCGTGGGGGCCGGCGGCGAGTGCGGTGAGGGGGTAGCGGTTGCCGTCGAGGAGGGCGGGGTCCAGGGGTTGTCCGTCGAGACTGATCGAGCGCAGGGTGGCGGGCTGGACCTCGACGAAGGTGTCTCCGGCCGCGCGGGCGGTGAACCGGATGACGGTGCGGGAGTCGAAGGTCTCCTCGCCGGTGGTGAGGTCGAGGGCGATCGTGTACCGCTCCACGTCGAGGATCTGGGCTCGGGTCTGCGCTTCGTCGCGCGTCAGTACGGACATGGCCCCATGCTGCCGTATGGGGGACGGCGGGCGCAGCGGGGTTCTCCCTGGGCGGACGCGGCGGTCCGGGGGGCGCGCGTGCGGGTCTCGCGGGGCGCGTCCCCCGTGGCGGGCGGGCCTCACCGGGCGGATCTCACCGGGCGGGCTTCACAGTGCGCGTCTTCGGTCCGGACGGTCGGACTTCACGGTGCGCGTCCCTGGGCCCGGATGGTCAGGCTCCGGTGGTGGCGCCCCTCGTGTCTCCGGTGCGGTCGGCGTCGCCGTTCCCCGCTTCGTCGGCGATGCGCTCGTGGTGGCGGATCACCTCGGCGATGATGAAGTTCAGCAGCTTCTCGGCGAACGCCGGGTCCAGGTTGGCGCTCTGCGCGAGCTGCCGGAGCCGGGCGATCTGTCGGGTCTCGCGGGCGGGGTCGGCGGGCGGCAGCCTGTGGTCCGCCTTGAGGCGGCCGACCTGCTGGGTGGCCTTGAACCGCTCGGCCAGCATGTGGACGACGGCGGCGTCGATGTTGTCGATGCTCTCGCGCAGCCGGTTCAGCTCGGCCTGGACGGACGCGTCGATTTCGCTCGTACTCATGGTCAGCGAGCTTAGGGCCCCGCGCCGCCGCCCCCCAATCGCCGGTGGGCGGCGGGTGGTGGACCGCCGCGCTCAGGTGGTGATCGTCGGTGGGTCGTCGGGGTCGGGCACCCGGTCGCTCCAGCCGCCGGGCACGCTGCGGCCCTGCTGTTCGCGGAAGCGGACGGGGGCGGTGCCGACCCGGCGGGCGAAGAGCCGGGAGAAGTAGGCGGGGTCGTCGTAGCCGACGCGGCGGGCCACGGCGGCGACCGGGAGGTCGGTGGCGGCGAGGAGTTCCTTGGCCCGGCCCAGGCGGATGCCCAGCAGGTAGTCCTTGGGGCTGCAGCCGGCGCCGCGCCGTACGGCGGTGCGCAGTTCGGCGGGGGTCATGCCGTGCCGGGCGGCGTGCTCGGCGACGGTGAGCGGCTGGTACGCGTCGCGGGCCAGCGCCTGGAGCACCGGGTCGCCGTCGGGGCCGATGTCGGCGCGGGCGCGGCGCAGGGTGACGAGGAGTTCGTGGACGGCGGCCCCGGTCTCCACCTCCAGGAGGGGGTTGCCGCGCCGGGCGGCGCGCACGATGCGTCCGACAGCCGCGCGGGGGGCGGCGGTGTCGGAGAGGGGGACGAGGGGGCGGTCGGGCTCGATGTAGCCGAGTTCGGTGTACGTGGTGGTGGCGGGGCCGGTGAAGTCGACGAAGCTCTCGTCCCAGCCGGTGCCGGGGTCGGCGCCGTAGTGGTGGCGGGTGCCGGGGGTCAGCCAGATGAGGCTGGGGCCGGTGACGGGGGTGCGGCGGCCGTCGGGGCCCGTGAACCAGCCGGTGCCGGAGTTGACGATCACGGCGACGTGGTGGTCGAGGGTGCGGGGCCCGACGGTGGGCAGCGCCCCGTGCTGGAGTCCGACGCCGAGGCAGACGAGGCCCAGGCGGTGGTGGAGCGGGCTCGGGGTGAAGAAGCGCATCCAGGTGTGGTACATCGCGGTCCTCCCTCTCCCTGCTGGTCCGGGTACCGACCCGGCGGGCCCGGGTACCGACCCGGCTGGCCCGGGTGCCGACCCGGCAGGCCCATGGTGTCCGGTCCCCGCTGGTCCGTTGTGTCCAATCAACAGCGATCTTTGTCCATGGACCGGGTGCGGCGCCAGAGGTGAAGGTGGTCGGACCAATCGACCCGAGGGCCGCCGGGTGCGGCCGAGCACAGGAGCGTACGAGCACCATGACCGACTTCACCGTGGGGGACGACTGCTTCCGGCTCGACGGGAAGCCCGTGCGGCTGCTGTCGGGCGCCCTGCACTACTTCCGCGTGCACGAGGCGCAGTGGGAGCACCGGCTGGCGATGCTCGCCGCGATGGGGCTGAACTGCGTCGAGACGTACGTGCCGTGGAATCTGCACGAGCCCCGGGAGGGCGAGGTCCGGGATGTCGGGGCCCTCGGCCGGTTCCTGGACGCGGCGGGGCGGGCGGGGCTGTGGGCGATCGTGCGGCCGGGTCCGTATATCTGCGCCGAGTGGGAGAACGGCGGCCTTCCGGTGTGGGTGACGGGCCGGTTCGGGCGTCGGGTGCGCACCCGGGACGCGGCGTACCGGGCGGTGGTGGAGCGGTGGTTCCGGGAGCTGCTGCCGCAGGTGGTGCGGCGGCAGGTGGCCCGGGGCGGTCCGGTGATCCTCGTACAGGCGGAGAACGAGTACGGGAGTTACGGCAGCGACGCGGTGTACCTGGGGTGGCTGGCGGGGCTGTTGCGGCAGTGCGGGGTGACGGTTCCCCTGTTCACGTCGGACGGCCCGGAGGACCACATGCTGACCGGTGGTTCGGTGCCGGGGCTTCTCGCGACGGCGAACTTCGGTTCGGGGGCGCGGGAGGGTTTCGAGGTGCTGCGCCGGCATCGGTCGAGGGGCCCGCTGATGTGCATGGAGTTCTGGTGCGGCTGGTTCGACCACTGGGGGGCCGAGCCGGTGCGCCGGGATCCGGGGCAGGCGGCCGGGGCGCTGCGGGAGATCCTGGAGTGCGGGGCGTCGGTGAACATCTACATGGCGCATGGGGGGACGAACTTCGGGGGGTGGGCGGGGGCGAACCGGTCCGGCCCGCATCAGGACGAGTCGTTCCGGCCGACGGTGACGTCGTACGACTACGACGCGCCGGTCGACGAGTACGGGCGGGCCACGGAGAAGTTCCGGCTGTTCCGGGAGGTCCTGGAGGCTTACGCCGAGGGGCCGTTGCCCGCGCTGCCGCCGGAGCCGGTCGGGCTCGCCGGGCCGGTGCGGGTGGAGCTGGCGGAGTGGGCCGGGCTCGGGGATGTCCTGGAGGCGCTGGGCGATCCGGAGACGGAGTCGGGGGTGCCTCCGACGTTCGAGGAGCTGGGCGTGGACCGGGGTCTCGTGCGCTACCGGGTGGCGGTGCCGGGGCCGCGCCAGGCGTATCCGCTGGGGGCCTCGGGGCTACGGGACCGGGCGGTGGTGTACGTGGACGGGGTCCGGGCCGGGGTGCTGACCGAGGAGTCCGGCACGCTGCCCGAGCCGGTGGCGGGCCCGGCGGAGGTCGAGCTGTGGGTGGAGTCGCTGGGCCGGGTCAACTACGGGCCGCGCCTCGGCGAGCCGAAGGGCGTCACGGGTGGGGTGCTGCACGAGCGGCAGTATCTGCACGGCGTACGGGCCCGGGGGCTGCGGCTGGACGCGTTCGAGGCTGCGGACGCATTGACCGGGGTCCCGTTCGGGCCGGTGGAGACCGCCGCCGGGGCGGGTGACGCGGGGCGGACGGGCCTGTTCCGGGGGACGTTCACCATCGGGGGGACCACGGATGCCTCAGGCGCTTCAGCTCCCTCCAGCGGTTCCGCTGCCTCCAGCGCTTCCGGCGCTTCCGGCGCTTCCGGCGCTGCTGGCGCTGCTGGCGCTTCCGGCCCTGCCGGGGTCGATCACGCGGGGCTCGAACTGCCGGGCTGGACGCGCGGGTTCGTCTGGGTCAACGGGTTCTGCCTGGGCCGGTACTGGTCGGCGGGTCCGCAGCGGACCCTGTACGTGCCGGGCCCGGTGCTCCGCGACGGCGCCAACGAGGTGTGGGTCCTGGAGCTGGAGGACGCGGGCGAGCCGTGTGTGGAGCTGGGGCCGGGGGCGCCCGTACAGACGGGCACCCCCGGGGTGGTTCAGCCGTGATCACCCGCGGGGGTGCGGGCGGTCGGGAGCGTCAGAGACCGGCGGCCGCGGAGGCGATGGCGGAGGCGAAGGTCGAGACCTCGGTGTAGACGCCGGGGTAGTTGGGCCGGGCACAGCCCTGGCCGTAGCTGGTGATCCCGACCTGAACCCAGGCTCCGGCGTTGTCCCGGCGGAACATCGGGCCGCCGGAGTCACCCTGGCAGGTGTCGACGCCACCGGTGCTGAGGTAGCCGGCGCAGATTTCCTCACCGGCGACGAAGGAGCTGCCGTAGGCGGAGCGGCAGGCGGTGTCGGAGACGAACGGGACGTCGGCCTTGAGCAGGTAGCGCTGCTGGCTGCCGCCCTCGCGGTTGGCTCCCCAGCCGGCGACGGTGAAGGTGCCCTGGTTGTAGGCGGTGGTGGTGGCGATCTTCAGGGTGGGCAGGTTGATGGGCTGGGCGAGCTTGATGAGCGCCCAGTCCTTGCCGGTGCCGTTGTAGCCGGGCGCCTGGAGGACCTTGGTGGAGCGGACCTTGATGGCGCTCGTCGACTGGAGGTCGACGACGCCGGCGGTGGCGGTGATCGAGGTGTTGTTGCCCGATCCGTTCACGCAGTGGGCGGCGGTGAGGACGATGTCCTTGGCGTAGAGGGCGCCGCCGCAGCCCATGGAGAGCCGGACCATGAAGGGGAACTCGCCCTGGGCGGCGCGGGTTCCGCCGACGATGGGGTTGGGGGCGGCGGAAGCGGTGACGGGCTGGAGGCCGACGACGGCTATGGCGACGGTGGCGACGACGACGGAACATCTCTTCAGGGCACGCAGAAGCTGCTTCACGGAGAGCCTTCTTTCGTGGGGGGTTGCTGTGGGAACCACGACGGGACGACTCCATGACTTAGTCATGAACCCGTCAAGACCATCCGATTATCGGGATGTGGTCACCGCTGCCACAAGGCACACTTTTCGGCCAAGCCCGGTGCGGCGGATTCCCGCGCCCCTCGGGCGGCCCGGCCTACAGTGGAGACCGGCCGCGGGCGGGGGCCTCGGCCGGAGCGGATGGGGGTAGGGACGTGAGCAACGGCAGTCCGGGCGCACCCGTCGTCCACGGCTTTCCGCATCTGGACACGGTCCGGTCCGCGATCACCGCGCTGTACCGGCGGCTCTCACCGGACGGCGTCCACGCCTACGGCACCAGCCTGGTCCCCGCCGACGCCGCCTTCTCCGACGCGGACGATCTCCACCTCGGCGCCCAGCGAGTGGCCCGGGCCCTGGTCCAGCACCTCCATCTGCCCGAGGCCCGCATGATCGTCGGCTTCCGGGCGATGGAGCACGCGGCGAGCGTGGAACTGACCTCCGGCCCCGAGTACTTCATCGAGCTCAACGACCGCTTCCGCACCCACCGCAGGGACATCGGGGCGGCGCTCGCGCACGAGGTCACCCATGTGCTGCTGCACCGGCTCGGCCTGGAGTTCCCCGGCACCCGCGCCAACGAGATCCTGACCGACACGACGACGGCCTACCTCGGCGCGGGCTGGCTGCTGCTGGACGCGTTCCGGGAGGACGCCACGTCCCGCCAGAAGCTCGGCTATCTCACCCCCGAGGAGTTCGGATACGTCCTGGCCAAGCGGGCGTTCACCTTCGGCGAGGACCCCTCCCCGTGGTTCACCAGCCCCCAGGCGTACACCGCGTACACCAAGGGGCGGGAGCGGGCACTGCACGATCTGCGCAGGCCCCCGCTGACCGCCGCGGGCTGGGCGGGCCGCCGCCGCTACGCCAAGGACCGGCGGTACGCCCAGGACCACCCCGGCACGAGCCCGGACCCGAACGTCCCGTACGCCTTCGAGACCGGCGATCGGCAACTGCGCGTCTCCTTCCCCTGCCCCACCTGCCACCAGCGCATCCGGGTCCCCGTCCGGGGCCGGTTCACCGCGCGCTGCGGGCTGTGCCGGACCGCCCTGGAATGCGACACCTGAGCGTCGTTCCGGCCACCGTAGGATCGAAGCATGACGAACGAGCCGATCAGGGACGAACTACACCTGTTCGACGCGCTGTACGAGGACGAGAACGCGGTCGTACGGGCGCTGCGCTCGGGCGCGCCGGCCGAGTCGAGCGACGAGGAGGGCACGACGGCGCTCTATCTGGCGTCGGTGCAGGACCTGCTGGGGGCGGTGCGCCTGCTGCTCGCCGTCGGGGCGGACCCGAACCGGGCGAGCGGCCCGGAGGCGAGCGACCTGCCGCTGTGCGGGGCGGCGTGCGGCGGGCACACCGAGGTGGTGGAGGCGCTGCTGTCCGCCGGGGCCCGGCCGGATCTGCGCGAGGAGTTCGGTTTCACCGCGCTGCGGTGGGCGGTCGGTCTGGGGCACGCCCCGACGGTGGAAGTGCTCCTGGCCGGGGGCGCGGACCCGCTGCTGCCGGGCCCGCAGGGCGAGGCGATGCTGGTGCTGGCGGCGCAGCGCGGATCCCCGCGGACGGTACGGGCGCTGCTCGCGCACGGCGCGGGGGCGGCGGGGCAGGAGTCCGTGGTCGCGCTCGCGCTGGCCGAGGCGCGGCGCGTCGCCGCGCTCGATCCGGAGCTGGAGTTGCGGCGGCGGCTGGAGGAGTCGTACGGCTCCGGCATCGAGACGGCGACGCTCCGGGACCGCAGGGAAGGCGAGGAGACGTTGGCGGTGGAGCTGCTCAGGGACGGGGTGCCTGCGGCGGGCATGGACCAGCACATGGGCCACGGGGAGATCGCGGCCCTGCTGGGCGGGCCGTCGTAGCCGCTACCGGGCTGCCGGCCGGCCGCGCTCCCAGACCTCACGGGTGAGCACGTACTCGACCTCGCCGTGCTCGGAGCCCTCGATGGCCTCCGGCCAGTCCTCGGTGTACGCCCGCAGGAAGGTCAGCCCGGTCTTCTCCATCACGCGCCGGGATCCGGTGTTGACGGCCATGGTGTTGGCGGTGACCCGCTGGACCCCGAGGTCGGTGAACCCCTTGTCGACCAGGGCCCGCGCGCCCTCGGTGGCGTAACCCCGGCCCCAGGCGGCCCGGTTCAGCCGGTATCCGAGTTCGGCGACGGCGGGGTCGTGGTCGTCCAGCGGCCGGAGCTCGAACCAGCCCAGAAAGGCCCCGGTGTCCTTCTCCCGCGCGACCCAGAAGCCGCGGGTTCCGGTGCACGGGTGGTCGTGGAGGAGCCTCGGCAGGGTCCGGTCCCTGATGTCCTCGGCGCTCGTCGGCCGGCCGCCGTTGATGTACCGCATGACAGCGGGGTCGTTGTCGAGGGCGAGCAGGTCGGGAACGTCGGCGTGCGCGACCGGGCGCAGGACGAGCCGGTCGGTCTCCAGGAAGGTGCGCATACGGCGATCCTCCCCGCCGGCGGCCGGGCCGCGCCACCCGATAGGTGCGGGGGTCAGCGGTCCGGGCCGGGGCCCTGGCCCCGGCCCTGGATCAGGAACGTCAGCCCTTCCGGGCTGCGCAGCCGCACGACGCGGCGGGCGCCTTCTCCGGCGAGGGTGACGAGGTCCGGCCCGTGGATGAGGGCCCGGCGGATCACCGCGTCCGGATCGTCCACGGCGAGGGCCAGTTCCCACTGGGGCGCGGAGCCGGTGGTGGTGCCGGTCACGGCGGGGCCTGCTTCCCGGAAGACCGCCCGGCCGAGGGGCGTGCCCGTCGTCCTGGCGTAGAACTCCCGGGCCCGCTCGGGGTCTTCGCAGGCCAGGACCGCGTGGTGGGGCGTGCCGTCGGCGGTGGCCGAGGCCGGCCACCCGGCGAACCCCCGCGGCCGCCAGAGGGAGAGGACGGCGCCCAC
Source organism: Streptomyces sp. NPDC026589 (assembly GCF_040638385.1). Taxonomy (NCBI): domain Bacteria; kingdom Bacillati; phylum Actinomycetota; class Actinomycetes; order Kitasatosporales; family Streptomycetaceae; genus Streptomyces; species Streptomyces sp. NPDC026589. Next base: position 406,439 of record NZ_JBEZYG010000002.1, on the reverse strand, counting down.
CGGGTCGATCAGTGTGGCGATCCTGCCCTGGTCCCCCGCGTCGAACGGCGGGACGACGACCTGCGCCCCGTTCGCCACCGCCAGAGCCGTACGGTGGTCCGCGTCGTCGACCGCGAGGTAGTAGGCGATGTGCGGCGGCGTACCGGGCGGGTAGACCGGCTGGGCGAGATCGCTCACCCCGCCGATCCGCTCGCCCCCGGCGGAGATCTTGACGGCCCGCCGCCAGTCCTCTTCGTCCACGGCGAACTCCCAACCCAGTACCGAGGAGAAGAAGACGGCGGTGCCGGACGGGTCGCGGGTCTTGAGGTCCATCCAGCAGAACTCGTTCATCGGGCCGTGCCGCGTCATCGTGTGCTCCTCCGGTGTCCCGTGCTGGATACCGGGCGCCCGCACGGCTGCGCAAGCGGGTTTCCCGTGGCGTACCCGGTCGGCGGGCGCGACGCCGGGGTGCGTGAGCCGTACGCGGTCGGTGGGCGCGAAGCCGAGGTACGCGCCCCGCACATGATCGACGGGGCGCGACGCCAAGGTACGCGACCCTCACACGAGCGACGCGGGCGCCGTCCCGGGGCACGGGGAACCCCGGCATGACCGGCAGGGAGCCCCCGACCCGGCATGACCGGCAGGGCACCCCTCAGGACGCCCCGTAGACCCGCCCCGGCTCCTCCGCGTCCGCCAGCAGTCGGCGCACCGCTTCCCCCGCCTCGGCCGGGGACCTGCGCGCGCCCCGGTCGTCGGTGGGGCCCGGGCGCCAGCCCTCCATGACGGTGATGCGGCCCGCCTCGGCCTCGAAGACGCGGCCCGTCACCCCCTCGCTCGCGGCGGAGCCGAGCCAGACGACGAGGGGGGAGACGTTCGCGGGGGCCATGGCGTCGAACTCCCCCGCCCCCGGGGCCGCCATCGTCTCGGCGAAGGTCCGCTCGGTCATCCGGGTCCGGGCGGCCGGGGCGAGGGCGTTGACGTGGACCCCGTACCGGCCCAGCTCGGCCGCCGCGACCAGGGTCAGGGCCACGATTCCGGCCTTGGCCGCAGCGTAGTTGCCCTGTCCGACGCTGCCGAGGAGTCCGGCGCCGGAGCTGGTGTTGATCACCCGGGCGACCGGCGCCCGGCCGGCCTTCGCTTCGGTCCGCCAGTGGGCGGCGGCGTGCTTGAGGGGCAGGAAGTGGCCCCTGAGGTGGACCCGCATCACCGCGTCCCAGTCGTCCTCGTCCAGGTTGACGAGCATCCGGTCGCGCAGGAAGCCCGCGTTGTTGACCAGGGTGTCGAGGCGGCCGAAGGCGTCCACGGCGGTCATGACCAGGGAGGCGGCGCCCTCGGCCGTGGCGATGTCGCCGGCGTGGACGACGGCTTCGCCGCCCGCCGCCACGATCTCGTCGACGACCTCCCGGGCCGGGCCGACGGATCCCCCGTCCCCGTCGGGTCCGACGCCGAGGTCGTTGACGACGACGCGCGCCCCTTCGGCGGCGAAGGCCAGGGCGTGGGCCCGGCCGAGCCCCCGCCCGGCGCCCGTGACGGCGACGACCCGGTCCGCGCAGAGTCCGGCACGGCGTGCGATGGATGCGGTCATCTCATCTCCCCATGATCGACGGCCGGTTGACGGCCGACAGCCTGTTGGCGGCCAGTTGGCGACCGGTGGACGGCCGGTTGGCGCGCCGGGGCGGGACTGCTACCGTCCACCTAACAAATGTTTGGTGGAAAGGTAGCTGATCCTCCGATGAGTGTCTCCACCGCCTGCCCCTCGGACGGCGTCCGCGTCGTCACCGTGGACCATCCGCCCGTCAACGCGCTTCCCGTACAAGGCTGGTACGACCTGGCGGACGCCGTCCGGGCGGCGGGCCGCGACCCCGGGGTCCGGTGCGTCGTCCTGGCCGCCGCCGGGCGCGGCTTCAACGCGGGCGTCGACATCAAGGAATTGCAGCGCGATACGGGGTACGAGGCCCTGATCGGCGCCAACCGCGGCTGCGCCGAGGCGTTCGCCGCGGTGTACGCCTGCGAGGTCCCGGTCGTCGCGGCGGTGCAGGGGTTCTGCCTGGGCGGCGGGATCGGACTCGTCGGGAACGCCGACGCGATCGTCGCGAGCGAGGACGCGGTCTTCGGCCTGCCGGAGCTGGACCGGGGGGCGCTCGGCGCCGCGACCCACCTGGCCCGGCTGGTCCCGCAGCACCTGATGCGCACGCTGTACTACACCTCCCGCACCGTCACCGCGGCCGAGCTGCTCGCCCACGGTTCGGTCTGGCGGGTGGTCCCGGCGCTTGAACTGATGGAGGCCGCGCTGGATTTGGCGGCCGAGATCGCCACCAAGGACGGTCATCTGCTGCGGCTCGCGAAAGCCGCACTGAACGGCATCGACCCCGTCGACGTACAGCACAGCTACCGCTTCGAGCAGGGTTTCACCTTCGAGGCGAACCTCGCCGGGACCGCCTCCCGGGTCCGCGACACCTTCGGCAAGGAGGCCTGAACCGTGACCACTCCCCCTCATCCGCGCGACAAGAGGATGACACCCGAGGAGGTCGTCGACCGGCTGAGCAGCGGCATGACGATCGGGATCGGCGGCTGGGGGTCGCGCCGCAAGCCGATGGCCCTGGTCAGGGCGCTGCTCCGGTCGCCCGTCACCGATCTCACGGTGATCTCCTACGGCGGCCCGGACGTGGGACTGCTGTCCGCGGCGGGCCGGATCGCCCGTCTGGTCACGGCGTTCGTGACGCTCGACTCCATCCCGCTGGAGCCGCACTACCGAGCGGCCCGGCAGCGCGGCGCGTTCGCGTTGACGGAGATCGACGAGGCGATGTTCATGTGGGGACTGCACGCGGCGGCGAACCGGCTGCCCTTCCTGCCGGTTCGCGCGGGCATCGGTTCGGACGTGATGCGGGTCAACCCCGGGCTGCGCACGGTGACTTCACCGTACGAGGACGGCGAGGAGTTCGTGGCGGCGCCGGCCCTGCGGATGGACGCGGCGCTGGTCCACCTCAACCGGGCGGACCAGCTCGGCAACGGCCAGTACCTGGGCCCCGACCCGTACTTCGACGACCTGTTCTGCGAAGCGGCGGACGCCGCGTACGTCTCCTGCGAACGCATCGTGAGTACGAGGGAGTTGACCGAGAACTCCATCGCCCCGCAGACCCTCCTCGTCCAACGGCACTCGGTCACCGGTGTGGTGGAGACGCCGGGCGGGGCGCACTTCACGTCCTGCGCACCCGACCACCCGCGTGACGAGCCGTTCCAGAAAGCGTACGCGGCCGCTGCGGCGGACCCGGCGGCCTGGGCGGAGTTCGCCGCCCGCTTCCTGCCGCCGGACGGCGACGAGAAGGGCTACCGACAGGCGGTCCGCACCTGGCACGAGGAGCAGAAGTGAACGCGTCCACGACCGGAAGCATCACCCGTGCCGAGTACTGCGTGATCGCTTGCGCGGAGGCATGGCGGGGCGACGGTGAGATCCTGGCCAGCCCGATGGGCGCCGTGCCGTCGGCCGGGGCGCGGTTGGCCCGGCTGACCTTCGCCCCCGACCTGCTGCTCACGGACGGCGAGGCGACGCTCGTCGGCCCGGACGGTGAGGCGGAGGGCTGGCTGCCCTACCGCAGGCACCTGGCCCTGGTGACCGGCGGGCGGCGGCACGTGATGATGGGAGCGAGCCAGATCGACCGCTTCGGCAACCAGAACATCTCCTGCGTCGGCGACTGGGAACAGCCCTCCCGCCAGCTGCTCGGGGTCCGTGGCGCACCCGTCAACACGCTGAACAACCCGGTGAGTTACTGGATCCCCCGGCACTCCCCCCGGGTCTTCGTCGAACGCGTCGACATGATCTGCGGGGTCGGCCACGACAGCGCGAGGGCGGCGGGCCCCTCCGCCACCCGCTTCCACCGCATCCCCCGGGTCGTCAGCGATCTCGGGGTCTTCGACTTCGCGACGCCCGACCGTTCGATGCGCCTGGCCTCGGTCCACCCCGGCGTCACGGTGGACCAGGTCCGGGAAGCGACGGGTTTCGCGCTCACGGTCCCGGACGGCGTCCCGGACACCCGCGACCCCTCCCCCACCGAACTCGCCCTGATCCGCGAGGTCGTCGACCCGGCCGGCACCCGGGACCGGGAGGTCCGGTCCTGATGCGCACCGCCCTGACCGACCTCGTCGGCGTCCGGCACCCGATCGTGCAGACCGGGATGGGCTGGGTGGCGGGCCCCCGCCTGGTCACCGCGACCGCGCGGGCCGGGGCGCTCGGCATCCTCGCGTCGGCGACCATGTCACCGGACGAGCTGCGTTCGGCCGTACGGGAGGTGAAGTCCCGGACCGACGCGCCGTTCGGGGTGAATCTACGGGCGGACGCGGGGGACGCCCGGGAGCGGGTCCGGATCATGGTCGAGGAGGGCGTGCGGGTGGCGTCGTTCGCGCTCGCCCCGTCGAGGGAGCTGATCGCGGAGCTCAGGGACGCGGGCGTGGTCGTCGTTCCGTCAGTGGGGGCCCGGCGGCACGCGGAGAAGGTCGCGGCGTGGGGCGCGGACGCGGTGATCGTGCAGGGCGGCGAGGGTGGCGGCCACACCGGCGAGGTCGCCACCACGGTGCTGCTGCCGCAGGTCGTCGACGCGGTGGACATCCCGGTGGTGGCGGCGGGCGGTTTCCACGACGGCCGGGGCCTGGTGGCGGCGCTGGCGTACGGGGCGGCGGGCGTCGCGATGGGCACCCGGTTCCTGCTGACCTCGGACTCGACGGTCCCGGGCGCGGTGAAGGCCCGCTATCTGGCGGCGACCGCCAAGGACATCACCCTGACGAGGGCGGTGGACGGCCTCCCCCACCGGATGCTCCGTACGGAGATGGTGGCGGAGTTGGAGGGTGCGGGCCGGCTGAGCTCCCTGTACCGGGCTCTGCGCCGGGCGTCCGGCTTCCGTCGGATCTCCGGCCTGAGCTGGCCGGGCATGGTCCGCGACGGCCTGGCGATGCGGCACGGCAAGGAGCTGAGCTGGAGCCAGGTGCTGCTGGCGGCGAACACCCCGATGCTGCTGAGGGCGTCCATGGTCGACGGCCGCACGGACCTCGGCATCATGGCCTCGGGCCAGGTCGCGGCCCTGATCGAGGACCTGCCGAGTGTGGCGGAGCTGGTGGACCGGATCGTGGCCGAGGCGGAGACGGCCCTCGCGACCCTGGGCACCGAATTCGGCCCGGCCGGCGCGTGAAGGCAGGCCCGGCCCCGCATCGGGCCGAGGCCCGAGGCCGGGCTCTCGGCCGATGCCAACGGCTGGGCGGCCGCATCCCGCCTGTCCGCGACACCCAGCCCGTCCGGCGATTGAGGACACGACCCCGGCCACATCGGCCCGAGACTGATCCCTCGGCCTACACCAACGACCGGGCGGCCGCACCCAGCCCGTCCGGCGCTTGAGGACAAAGCCCCGGGGCCCGGGGCTTTCGGGGCTCTGCCCCGGACCCCGGTCTTCAATCGCCGGACGGCTGGAAACGATGGGCCCTACGCGGCCCGGCGCCCCCGCGCAGGCGCGCCGGAGCGGCCTGCGCCACGGGACTCGCCGCCCGATCGCGCCCCGCCCCCGGAGCGCGCCGCCCCGCCCGAGCGCGCCGCGCCGCCGCCGGCACCGCCGGCCCCGGCGCCCGTACCGGCCCCGCGCCGCCCACGCCCGCGGCTCCCGGAGCGCACCGCTCCCCCGCCGGAGCCGGTGCCGGAACCGCCCGACCGGGTCCGCTGCTTCGGCGGCGTCGGCTGCGGCACCTCGATCACGATCGCGACGCCCGAGGGCTCGCGGGCCCCCGTGATCCGGCCCAGCTCCGCGTCGCTGGAGGTGACCCGCGTGGTGCGCGGCGCGATGCCGGCGTCCTGCATCAGCCGGGTCATCTCGCGCTTCTCCTCGGGCAGCACCAGCGTGACGACGCTGCCGGACTCCCCGGCGCGCGCCGTGCGCCCACCGCGGTGGAGGTAGTCCTTGTGGTCGGTCGGCGGGTCCACGTTGACGACCAGGTCGAGGTCGTCGACGTGGATGCCGCGGGCCGCGACGTTCGTCGCGACGAGCGCGGTGACCTGCCCGTTCTTGAACTGGTCGAGCGTCCGGTTGCGCTGCGGCTGCGAGCGCCCTCCGTGCAGGGCGGCGGCCCGTACACCGCTGGCGAGCAGCCGCTTGGCGAAGCGGTCGGCGGCACGCTTGGTGTCGACGAACATGATCACCCGGCCCTCACGGGCGGCGATCTTCGTGGCGACGGCCTTCTTGTCGGTCTCGTCCAGGACGTGGAGGACGTGGTGCTCCATCGTGGTGACCGCGCCTGCGGACGGGTCGACGGAGTGCACGACCGGGTCGGTGAGGAACATCTTCACGAGCCGGTCGATGTTCTTGTCGAGGGTCGCGGAGAACAGCATCCGCTGTCCGTCCGTCTCGACCTGCTTGAGCAGGGCGACGACCTGCGGCATGAAGCCCATGTCGGCCATCTGGTCGGCCTCGTCGAGGACGGTGATGGAGACCTCGTCCAGGCGGCAGTCGCCGCGCTCGATGAGGTCCTTGAGCCGGCCCGGGGTGGCGACGAGCACTTCGGCGCCGCGCCGCAGGGTGGCGGACTGCTTGGTGATCGACATGCCGCCGACGACGGTGGCCATCCGCAGGTTCACGGCGGTCGCGTACGGGGTCAGCGCGTCGGTGACCTGCTGGGCCAGCTCGCGCGTCGGCACGAGGACCATGGCGAGCGGGGCGCGCGGCTCGCTGCGGCGTCCGGCGGTGCGGGCCAGCAGCGCCAGGCCGAAGGCGAGCGTCTTGCCGGAGCCGGTGCGCCCGCGGCCGAGGATGTCGCGGCCCGCCAGCGAGTTCGGCAGGGTCGCGCCCTGGATCGGGAACGGCTCGGTGACGCCCTGCGCGGTGAGGGTCTTCAGCAGCCCGGCGGGCATGTCCAGGTCCGCGAAGGCGTCCACGGACGGCAGTGCGGGCGTCACCATCTCCGGCAGGGCGAACTCGCCCTGCGGCGGGGTGGCGCGGCGGCGGGCCGGGGGCTTGGAGCCGCCCTGGGCCTTGGAGCGGGGTGCGCCGCCCCGGCCGTTCGCGGGAGCCTGGGCGCCGGTGCCCTGGCCGCGGCCTCGGCCACGGGCCGGTCGCGAGCGGGGGGTGCGGTCCTGGCGTTCGGAGCTGGTCATACGGAATTGCCCTCCTGGGGGATTCCTGGGCAACTGCCGAGTGGGATTACTGCGATGTGCCGGCCCGACCGTCTGTGATGCGCCCCCAGGATGTGCGCACGAAACGGGTTTTTTCTCGGACAGCACAAACCGGGGCCCGCACCTTCACGGTGCGGGCCCCGGTCAGCGAGGTACGCGTCCGGCAATTAGGCCGGGACGATGTTCTCCGCCTGCGGGCCCTTCTGGCCCTGCGTGACGTCGAAGGAGACCTTCTGGCCCTCCTGGAGCTCACGGAAGCCCTGGGTGGCGATGTTGGAGTAGTGGGCGAAGACGTCGGCGCCGCCGCCGTCCTGCTCGATGAAGCCGAAGCCCTTTTCCGAGTTGAACCACTTCACGGTTCCAGTAGCCATGTCATTCTCCTAAAAGAGGTGCAGTGCCGAGAATCCGCACTTTACGGATTCCAAGTCGCCGCATTGAGCCCCACCCGGAGAAAGCCGGAAAACAATAAAGCGCCTGAGGAAGCATTCCCGTCAGGCGCACATAAAGTTCATGGGTACCAAAACTGCAACGGGAAACACCCTAGCACGTCCTCTCCTCCGGCGGCGGAGCGCGCCGCGCCGCCGGAGGGAAAGCTTGGCTGACCAGAGGGTGTACGGGCGGGGCGCCGGGGCCCACGGGCGGGCCTGGGGCCGGGTTCTCAGAGCCGCTCGACGATGGTGACGTTGGCCTGTCCGCCGCCTTCGCACATCGTCTGGAGCCCGTAGCGGCCGCCGGTGCGTTCCAGTTCGTGCAGCAGGGTCGTCATCAGCCGGGCCCCGGTCGCGCCGAGCGGGTGGCCCAGCGCGATGGCTCCGCCGTTGACGTTGACCCGCTCGGGGTCGGCACCGGTCTCTTTCAGCCAGGCGAGGACGACCGGGGCGAACGCCTCGTTGATCTCGACGAGGTCGATGGTGTCGAGGGTGAGGCCGGCCTTCTTCAGGGCGTACGCGGTGGCCGGGATCGGGGCCGAGAGCATGCGGATGGGGTCCTCGCCCCGTACGGACAGGTGGTGGACCCGGGCTCGCGGGGTGAGCCCGTGTTCGGCGACGGCCCGCTCCGAGGCGATGAGCAGGGCCGCGGCCCCGTCGGAGACCTGGGAGGAGCAGGCCGCGGTGATGGTGCCGCCCTCCACGACAGGTCGCAGACCGGCCATTTTCTCCAGGGTGGTGTCCCGGCGCGGCCCCTCGTCCGCGGTGACGTCCCCGTACGCGACGGTCTCGCGGGCGAAGCGGCCCTCGTCGATGGCGCGGATCGCGCGGTGGTGGGAGGTGAGGGCGAACTCCTCCATGTCCCGGCGGCTGATGTCCCACTTCTCGGCGATCAGCTGGGCGCCGTGGAACTGGTTGACGGGGGCGTCGCCGTACCGGGCGCGCCAGCCCTCGCTGCCGGCGTACGGGCCCTGGGTGAGGCCGAGGGGTTCGGCGGCCTGCCGGGAGGCGAAGGCGATGGGGATCTGGGTCATGTTCTGGGTGCCGCCCGCGACGACGAGGTCCTGGGTGCCGGAGAGGACGCCCTGGGCCGCGAAGTGGAGGGCCTGCTGGGAGGAGCCGCACTGCCGGTCGATGGTGACGCCGGGGACCTCCTCGGGGAGTCCGGCGGCGAGCCATGACGTCCGGGCGATGTCGCCGGCCTGCGGTCCGACGGTGTCGAGGCAGCCGAAGACGACGTCCTCGACGGCCGCCGGGTCGACTCCGGAGCGGGCGATCAGCTCCTTCAGCACCTGCGCGCCGAGGTCGGCGGGGTGGACGGCCCCGAGACCGCCTCCGCGCCGCCCGACGGGGGTGCGTACCGCTTCGACGATGTAGGCCTCGGCCATGGCTGCTGCTCCTCGGTGCGCTCGGATGGACCGGTTCTCCGGTTACGTACGCAGGGCGATTCCGTCGAGCACCATCGAGAGGTACTGACGGGCGATCTCCTCGGGACTGTGGTGTCCGCCGGGCCGGTACCAGGAGGCCGCGACCCAGACGGTGTCGCGGACGAAGCGGTAGGTGAGGCGGATGTCGAGGTCGTCGCGGAAGGCGCCTTCGGCGACGCCGCGTTCCAGGGTGCCGAGCCAGGCCTTCTCGAACTTCGTCTGCGAGTCGACGAGGTAGGCGAAGCGCGGCTGGGTGGCGAGGTGCTTGGACTCCTTCTGGTAGATCGCGACGGCGGGGCGGTGCCGGTCGATCTCCCGGAAGGACTCGGTGACCAGGGCCTCGATGGTCTCGCGGGGGCCGCGGCCGGCCTCCAGGACCGTGTCGTAGCCCTGCCAGAGCTCGTCGAGGAAGGTGGAGAGGATCTCGTCGATCATCGATTCCTTGGAATCGAAGTGGTAGTAGAGGCTGCCCGCGAGCATCCCGGCCTCGTCCGCGATCCGGCGGACGGTGGTGGCGTTGTATCCCTGGGCGGCGAAGACCTCGGCGGCGGTGGCGAGCAGTTCACGGCGTCGCTCCGGCGTGGGGGTCACCTGGGGCTTCTTCTTGGTAGGCACCCGGCCATTGTCCGCCCGCGGCAGGCGTGTTCACGCATGCTGGCTGCTGACGGGGACGACCTCGCCGGTCATGTACGAGGAGTAGCCGCTGGCGAGGAAGACGATCACGTTGGCGACCTCCCAGGGTTCGGCGTACCGGCCGAAGGCCTCCTTCTCGGTGAGTTCGGCGAGGAGTTCGGCGGAGGTGACCTTGGCCAGGTGGGGGTGCATGGCGAGGCTGGGGGCGACGGCGTTGACGCGTACGCCGTAGCCGGCGGCCTCGACGGCGGCGCAGCGGGTGAGTGCCATGACGCCGGCTTTGGCGGCGGCGTAGTGGGCCTGGCCGCGCTGGGCGCGCCAGCCGACGACGGAGGCGTTGTTGACGAGGACTCCGCCGGTGCCGGCGGCCTTGAGAGAGCGCAGGGCGGCCCGGGTGCAGCGGAAGGTGCCGTTCAGGGTGACGTCGAGGATCCTCGTCCACTGTTCGTCGGTCATCTCGGTGAGTTCGGCGGTGCCGCCGAGACCCGCGTTGTTGACGACGATGTCGAGGCCGCCGTGGGCGCGTTCGGCGTGTGCGAAGAGGGCCCCGACCTGGTCCTCGTCGGTGACGTCGCAGGTCAGGTGGGTGACGCGGTCGGTGCCAAACTCGTCGGCGAGGGCGTGTGCGCTCTCCTTCAGCCGGCGGGCGTGGGCGTCGCCGATCACGACGCGGGCGCCCTCCTCCAGGAAGCGGCGGGCGGTCGCGCCGCCGATCCCGGCTCCGGCGGCGGCGGTGACGACGGCGGTGCGGCCGGCCAGCAGTCCGTGTCCCGGCACGTACGGCGGTGTGTCCATGGCCCGGTCCCCCGACTTCTCGACGGTCTGTGGGCCGTACGTTAACCTACCAAACACTTGTTAGGGAACACTCTCGGCGACGGCGACGGTGCCGACCGGACGGAAGGCGGGCGCTTCATGGATCTGGCGCAGACGGCACGGACAGCAGCCCTGCGGGCCGAGGCCCGGGCCTGGCTCCGGGACCACGTACCGTCCCGGCCGCTGCCCTCCCTGGAGACCGAGGAGGGGTTCGCCGCGCACCGGGAGTGGGAGGCGCTGCTGGGCACCGGCCGGTGGTCGGCGGTCTCCTGGCCGAAGGAGTACGGGGGCCGGGGCGCGGATCTCTTCGGCTGGCTGGCGTTCGAGGAGGAGTACTGGGCGGCGGGCGCACCGGGCCGGGTCTCGCAGAACGGGATCAGTCTCCTCGCCCCGACCCTCCTCGCCCACGGCACGGCCGAGCAGCGGGCCCGCGTACTGCCCCCCATGGCGAGCGGCGAGGTCATCTGGGCGCAGGCCTGGTCGGAGCCGGAGGCCGGGTCGGACCTGGCGGCGCTGCGGTCGCGGGCGGTGCGCACGGACGGCGGCTGGCTGCTGTCGGGGCAGAAGACCTGGTCCTCGCGGGCGGCGTTCGCGGACCGGGCCTTCGGTATCTTCCGTACGGACCCGGGGGCCGCGAAACCGCACCAGGGCCTCACGTATCTGATGTTCGGGCTGCGGGACCCCGGAGTCACGGTCCGCCCCATCGGGCGGCTGGACGGGAAGCCCGCGTTCGCCGAGATCTTCCTCGACGAGGTCTTCGTACCGGACGCGGACGTCATCGGGGAGCCGGGGCGGGGCTGGCGCATCGCCATGTCGGCCACCGGCGACGAGCGCGGTCTCACCCTCCGCTCCCCCGGCCGTTTCCTGGCCGCAGCCGACCGTTTGCGGGCCTTGTGGCGGGAGGCGGGCGACCCGGCGGACACGGCGCTGCGGGACCGGGTGGCGGACGCGGTGATCGGGGCGCGGGCGTATCAGCTGTTCACCGCCGCCTCCGCGGCCCGGTTCGCGGCGGGGGCCTCGCTGGGGCCCGAGTCCAGCCTGAACAAGGTGTTCTGGTCGACGTACGACATCGCGCTGCACGAGACGGCGCTCGATCTGCTGGGCCCGGACGCGGAGCTTGCGGACACGGCGTGGGCGGAGGGGTACGTCTTCGCGCTCGCGGGCCCCGTGTACGCCGGGACCAACGAGATCCAGCGGGACATCATCGCCGAGCGGCTGCTCGGCCTGCCGAAGGGACGGCGCTGATGCGTTTCCTCCTCGACGACGAGCAGCGGGAGTTCGCCCGGTCGCTGGACGCGATGCTCAACGCGGCCGGCACACCGTCGGTCCTGCGGGCGTGGGCCGCCGGGGACCACAAGCCGGGGCGGGCCCTGTGGGGGCGGCTCGCGGACGCGGGAGTGTTCGCGCTCGCGGTCCCGGAGGCGTACGGGGGTCTCGGGCCGCTCCCCGTGGAGCTGGCCGTCGCCTGCGTCGAGCTGGGGCGGCACGCGGTGCCCGGACCGGTGGCGGAGACCCTGGCGGCCGGGGTGCTGCTGAGCGGGGCGGGCGGGCCCGCGGCCGAGGAGTGGCTGCCCCGGATCGCCTCCGGCGGCGCGGTCGTCTCGCTGCGGCTGGCGGGGCACGGGCCGTACGCCCTGGACGCGGACGCGGCGGACGCGGTGTTCACGGTGGACGGCGACGAACTGCGGCTCGCGCCGGGGCCCGGGGAGCCGTCGGCGTCGGCGGATCCGGCACGGCGGCTGTTCCGGCCGGAGGCGGGCGGCACGGTGGCGGCAGCCGGTCCCGGGGTGCGCGAGGCCGCGCGGGCGGCGGGCGACCTGGCGGCGTTCGCCACGGCCGCCCTGGCGCTGGGCTGCGGGGAGGAGCTGCTGCGGGCGACCGTGGCGTACGCGAAGCAGCGCACCCAGTTCGGGGTGCCCGTCGGGTCCTTCCAGGCGGTCAAGCATCGCCTCGCGGACACCCTGCTCGGCCTGGAGTTCGCGCGCCCGCTGCTGTACGGGGCGGCGGTGGAGCTGGCGGGCGGATCGGCCGGGGCGGGGGCGGCGGTCGCGGCGGCGAAGGCGGCGGCGGGCGAGGCGGGGTACGCGGCGGCCCGCACCGCGCTCCAGTCGCACGGCGCGGTCGGCTACACCGAGGAGCTGGACCTCGCGTGGTGGCTGCGCCGGGCCCGGCCGCTGCGGGACGCCTGGGGAACGCCGTCCGCCTGCCGGGCCCGGGTGCTGGCGGGCTGAAACCCGTCCGCCTGCCGGGCCCGGCCCGTGCGCCGCCCCGGTTCAGGACACGTCGGTCGGCGGGGTGTCGTCGCCGGTGCGGCGCACGGTGCGCAGCGGCTGCCCGGGACGCCAGGACCGGATGACCAGCGCCTCTCCGTCGAGCCCGATGCGGACCACCTCCGCCAGCTCGGCCCGGAAGAGGTGGAACGGCTCCGGCGGGGTCGCCTCCTCGATGAAGCGGGCGATCATCCGCGGGTCGGTGACCTCCACGGCCCGGCCGCTGACGCGGACGTCCCCGTCGTTCAGTTCGGCGTCGGGCCCGGGGTTGGCCTGGAGCGCGAAGCGCGGATCGCGTCGCAGGTCCAGGGCCTTGCGGGAGTTCGGCATCATGCCGAGCAGCAGCTCACCGAAGCGGAAGTCGGCCTCCAGACCGCTGACCCGGGGTGAGCCGTCCTTCCGCAGGGTGGCCAGGACGTGGTGCTTGTAGAGCCGGAAGCGGCGCTGCACGGTGTCGGCGAACTCGGGTGCGGCGGCGGCGAAGCCGTCCCAGGAGACAGGCGTGTGCGAAGGCGATGAAGACGTCATGGATGCCATGGAACACCGGATACCCGACAGCTCCTGTCCGTATTTGCGCGCGACAGGCGGACGAATTCCGGCGAACCGAACGCCTTCACCTCCTCCACGGCCTCCCCGCCTCGCCGTCTCGCCGCTTCAGGCGTGGTTCTCCGGAGCCGGCCGGGTGAGCCTCAGCATGACCTCGTCGTACTCCTCGTCGACGCGGCGGCTCTCCTCCACGAAGCCCATCCGGGCGTAGAAGCTCCGGGCCCCCGTGTTCTTCTCGTACACCTCCAGGGTCAACGCCCCGTGCAGCGCCGCCGCGTGTTCGACCAGGCGGCGGCCCACCCCGGTGCCCTGTGCTTCCGGGGCCACGAAGAGGCCGCCGATCTCGGTGTCCAGGAGCCCCAGGAGAGCCACCACACGGCCGTCCGTCTCGGCGACCCAGTTCTCGGCGTGGACGAGATAGACCTCGCGCATCTTGCGGGCGCGCTCGCCCTCGCCCTCGCCGGGGATGAAGGGGTGGGCCAGGCTGCCGGCACGGGACCAGACGTCCACCGCCGCGTTCTCGTCAGCAGCGGCATAGCGGCGGATCACGGCGGTTTCGGATGCGTTTTCGGGCATGCGCGCGACCGTATCCCGCGGCCGGGCGATCGGCAGCCGAGTTTCCCGCGCACGAAAGGCCCTGGGGTCCGCCGGGCACCGGCCGGTCACGCGTCCGAGAAGGTGATCAGCACCGCCTGGCCCATCGTCCGCAGGACCCCGGGCGACGCCCCGGCCGCCAGCACCGCGTCGTAGCGGTCCAGCCGGACGCCCCCGCCCTCCAGCTCCGCGCCGTCGTCCAGGGAGACGGCCAGCACCGCGCCGCCCTCCGGAGGCAGCAGGCGGACCGTGCCGCAGACGACGGCGGTCTCCGCCCGCGTACGGGCCCTGCGGTACATGACGTTGAGATTGACGACGGGGCCGCCCAGCAGGAAGCCCTCGGTGGGCAGGTCGCCGGGGAAGCCGTGCGGCCACAGCGGCTCGTCGACGATGTGGTGCTCGCCGCCGACGACGAGGTCCATGCCCGCGCCCTCGACCACGGTCAGCACGCGCTCCACGCCCGGGAAGGCGGAGAACGGCCCGTCGGCGGTGACGTCCGCCAGGCTCACCCGCCAGTCGAAGGCGTCCGTCCCGGCGCCCTCGGGGCCGGTGGCGATCTCGCGGACGGTCCCGCCGCCGTTCTTCCACGGGACGGACGTACGGTCGGCGGCGCGCAGGATCCGTACCGTCATCGGACGACCCCCTGTTCCCGGGCGGCGGCCAGCCAGAGCGGGAACTCGGCGACGAGCCGGTCGTACAGCTCGGAGTCCGGGACCTCCCGGGGGTCCTCGCCGGCGTGGAAGTACCCGGCGTTGTCGACGGCCCGCTTCGCGGGGACGGCCAGCTCGTCGAGCTTGCGGAGGAAGTCGAACTGGCTGCTGCGGGTGTTGCCGAAGCCGATGAACTGCCAGAACAGGGGCAGCTTCGCGGCCTTGCAGAGATAGCGCTCGGCGGCGAGCTTGTTGACCGGCCCGCCGTCCGTCTGGAACACGACCAGGGCGGGCTCGGTGGAGCCGCTGTCGAGGTAGTGGTCGATGACCGCGTCCATCGCCAGGTGGTAGCTGGTCTTCCCCATGTGCCCGAGGCCCGACCGGATCTCGTCGATCCGGCCGCGGTGGTTGGCGAGGGCGATGTCGGTGACCGCGTCGACGTCGGTGGAGAAGAAGACGACCGGTACCGTGCCGTCGTCGTCGAGGTTGGCCGACAGGCCCAGCACCCGGTCGGCCAGCGCCTGGACGCTGCCGTCGTTGTAGTACGGCTTCATCGAGCCGGAGTGGTCGAGGACGAGGTAGACGGCAGCGCGGTGACCGTCCAGTCCGTGTTTCTCCAGCGAGATCCCGGCGCTCGTGTAGTGGCCGACCAGGGCCGGAGCCGTCTCCCGGACCTTGGTGAGGCTGATGGCCGGGCCCGTGCCCACAGCCGTGTTCGCACCCTGCATGACGGCCCCCCGTTCGGTGCTCCGCGTACCTTGAGCGTAGGCCACCGCCGGGCCCCGGGCACACGGCCCACCGCACCGGTTCGCTATCTTGATCGCCGCCGCCCCCACCGGCCCCCGTTGCACATCCCCAGTGAAGGAGCCGGCCATGGAGGCCGCCGCCACCGCGTGTTACCGCCATCCGTCCTACGAGACGTATGTCCGCTGCACCCGTTGCGACCGCTACATCTGTCCGGACTGCATGCGGGAGGCGGCCGTAGGGCACCACTGCGTGGAGTGCGTGAAGGAGGGGCAGCGCTCGGTGCGCCAGGCACGTACGGTCTTCGGCGGTGCGGTGTCCCGGGCGACGGCGCCGATCGTGACGTACGTCCTGATGGCGCTCAACGTCCTGGTCTACATCGGCGAGGTGGTCAGGCCGGAGATCGTGGACCGGTTCGCGGTGCTCGGGGCGGCGCTCACGGGGCCGGACGGCGAGCAGTACTACTACCGGGGTGACACCTATCCCGGGTACGAGCTGACGGGCATCGCGGACGGGGAGTGGTACCGGCTGGTGACCGGGGCCTTCCTGCACCTTCCGCCGGACGCCTCGTTCGGGGTGATGCACCTGGTGTTCAACATGTTCGCGCTGTGGAACATCGGCCGGGCGGTGGAGGGCCAGCTGGGGCGGGCCCGCTATCTGGCGCTGTATCTGCTGTCGGCGGTGGGCGGTTCGGTCCTGGTGTATCTGCTGGCCCCGGACACCTCGACGGTCGGCGCCTCCGGCGCGGTCTTCGGGCTGGCCGCCGCGTACTGGGTCATCCACCGGCGGCTCGGCCGTGACATGGCGGCCGTCAACCGTTTCATGGCCGGATTCCTGCTCTGGATGCTGATCTCGGCCGCGTTCACGTCGTGGCAGGGGCACCTGGGCGGGCTGCTGACCGGGGCACTGGTGACGTACGGGCTCGCCTTCGCACCGGCGAAGCTGCGGGTGTGGCCGGTCCAGCTCGCGGGCGGGCTGGTGCTGGCGGGCCTGTTCGCGGTGGCGGTGGTACTGAAGACCTCGGCTCTGACGGGCGGCTGAGGCCGGTCGGCGCTGAGGCCGGTCGGCGCTGAGGCCGGTCGGCGCTGAGGCCGGTCGGCGCTGAGGCCGGTCGGCGCTGGGGCCGGGCCCCGTGGCGGGAACCCGGCCCCGGACGCGCCACGGCGCCCGCTGGAGTCCGGTCGGGGACAGGCAGGCGCCGCGTTCAGTTCCGTACGCCGTTGTACGGGACGTCTTGTGGGGGCTCCCCCGGGCCGCGTGGCCCAGGGGGAACCCGGGTGGTGCTCAGACCAGCAGTGAGCGGTCCGTCGGGCGGATCGGCGCGTGCAAGGCGCTGGTCCCGGTCAGGAAGCGGTCCACTCCGCGGGCGGCGGAGCGGCCCTCGGCGATCGCCCAGACGATCAGCGACTGGCCGCGTCCCGCGTCACCGGCGACATAGACGCCGTCGACGTTGGTCGCGTAGTGCTCGTCGCGGGCGACGTTGCCGCGCTGGTCGAGCTCCAGGCCGAACTGCTGGACCAGACCGTTGGACTGGTCGGTTCCGGTGAAGCCCATGGCGAGGGTGACGAGCTGCGCGGGGATGCGCCGCTCCGTGCCGGGCTTCTGCTCCAGCTTACCGTCCTTGAACTCGACCTCCACCAGGTGGAGGGCCGCGACGTTTCCGTCCTCGTCGCCCTCGAAGTGGGTGGTGGAGACGGAGTAGACCCGCTCGCCGCCCTCCTCGTGCGCGGAGGTGACCTTGTAGAGCATCGGGAAGGTCGGCCACGGCTGGCCCGCGTTCCGGTCCTCGCCCGGCTTCGGCATGATCTCCAGCTGGGTGACGGAGGCCGCGCCCTGGCGGTGGGCGGTGCCCACGCAGTCGGCGCCGGTGTCGCCGCCGCCGATGACGACGACGTGCTTGCCGCCGGCGTGGATCGGGGCGACGGTCAGGTCGCCCTCCTGCACCTTGTTGGCGAGCGGCAGGTACTCCATCGCGAAGTGGATGCCGCCCAGCTCGCGGCCGGGGACGGGCAGGTCGCGGGAGACGGTGGCGCCGGCCGCGATGACGACCGCGTCGTAGCGGCGGCGGAGCTTCGCGGCGTCGATGTCCTTGCCGATCTCCACCTCCGTACGGAACTTGGTGCCTTCCAGCCGCATCTGCTCGATGCGGCGGTTGATGTGCGACTTCTCCATCTTGAACTCGGGGATGCCGTAGCGGAGGAGGCCCCCGATGCGGTCCGCGCGCTCGTAGACGGCGACGGTGTGGCCGGCCCGGGTCAGCTGCTGGGCGGCGGCGAGTCCCGCCGGGCCCGAGCCGATGACCGCGACGGTCTTGCCGGAGAGCCGCTCGGGCGGCTGCGGGGTGACGTCGCCGCTCTCCCACGCCTTGTCGATGATGGAGACTTCGACGTTCTTGATGGTGACGGCGGGCTGGTTGATGCCGAGCACGCACGCCGACTCGCAGGGCGCCGGGCACAGCCGCCCGGTGAACTCCGGGAAGTTGTTCGTGGCGTGCAGCCGCTCGGAGGCGGCGGTCCAGTCCTCGCGGTAGGCGTAGTCGTTCCACTCGGGGATGAGGTTTCCGAGCGGGCAGCCGTTGTGGCAGAACGGGATGCCGCAGTCCATGCAGCGGCCGGCCTGCTTGCTGATGATCGGGAGCAGGGAGCCCGGAACGTAGACCTCGTTCCAGTCCTTGACGCGCTCGGCCACGGGGCGGGTCTGGGCGACCTCGCGTCCGGTGGTCAGGAAGCCCTTGGGGTCAGCCATGGGTCGCCGCCTCCATCATCTTCTCGGTGGTCTCCTGCTCGGAGAGACCGGCGAGCTCAGCGGCGTCCTTGGCGGCGAGCACTGCCTTGTACGTGGACGGGATGATCTTGCTGAAGCGGGTCACGGCGGTGTCCCACTCGGTGAGGAGCTTCTCGGCGACGGTGGAGCCGGTCTCCTCCCGGTGGCGGCGCACGACGTCGTGCAGCCACTGCCGGTCGGTGTCGTCCAGCTCCTCGACCGCGCCGAGGTTGCCGACGTTGACGTGGTCGCGGTTCAGGTCGATGACGTACGCGACGCCGCCCGACATGCCGGCGGCGAAGTTGCGGCCGGTCTCGCCGAGGACGACGGCCTGGCCGCCGGTCATGTACTCGCAGCCGTGGTCGCCGACGCCCTCGGAGACGACGAGCGCACCGGAGTTGCGGACGCAGAAGCGTTCGCCGGTGCGGCCGCGCAGGAAGACCTCGCCGCCGGTGGCGCCGTAGCCGATGGTGTTGCCGGCGATGGTGGAGTACTCGGCGAGGTGGTCGGCGCCCCGGTCCGGGCGGACGATCACCCGGCCGCCGGAGAGGCCCTTGCCGACGTAGTCGTTGGCGTCGCCCTCCAGGCGCAGGGTCACCCCGCTCGGCAGGAACGCGCCGAAGGACTGGCCGGCCGAGCCGGTGAAGGTGAGGTCGATGGTGTTCTCGGGGAGGCCGGAACCACCGAACTTCTTGGTCACCTCGTGGCCGAGCATGGTGCCGACGGTCCGGTTGATGTTGCGGATCGCGACCTGGGCGCGGACCGGCTGGGCGGCCTCGGGGGTCTCGGCGCCGAGCGCGTCGGCGGCCAGCTTGATCAGCTGGTTGTCGAGCGCCTTCGTCAGTCCGTGGTCCTGCTCGACGATGCGGTGACGGACCGCGCCCTCGGGCAGTTCGGGGACGTAGAAGAGCGGGGCGAGGTCGAGGCCCTGCGCCTTCCAGTGGGTGATCGCCCGGTCGGTGTCGAGGAGCTCGGCGTGGCCGACGGCCTCCTCGACGGTGCGGAAGCCCAGCTCGGCGAGGATCTCGCGGACCTCTTCGGCGATGAACTCGAAGAAGTTGACGATGTACTCGGCCTTGCCGGAGAACCGGTCGCGCAGCACCGGGTTCTGGGTGGCGATGCCGACCGGACAGGTGTCCAGGTGGCAGACGCGCATCATGACGCAGCCGGAGACGACGAGCGGCGCGGTAGCGAAACCGAACTCCTCGGCGCCGAGCAGCGCGGCGATGACGACGTCGCGGCCGGTCTTGAGCTGGCCGTCGGTCTGCACGACGATGCGGTCGCGCAGGCCGTTGAGCAGCAGGGTCTGCTGGGTCTCGGCGAGGCCGAGCTCCCAGGGGCCGCCCGCGTGCTTGAGCGAGGTGAGCGGGGAGGCGCCCGTTCCGCCGTCGTGGCCGGAGATGAGGACGACGTCCGCGTGGGCCTTGGAGACACCGGCGGCGACCGTGCCGACGCCGACCTCGGAGACCAGCTTGACGTGGATCCGCGCCTGGGGGTTCGCGTTCTTCAGGTCGTGGATCAGCTGGGCGAGGTCTTCGATGGAGTAGATGTCGTGGTGCGGCGGCGGCGAGATGAGGCCGACGCCGGGCGTCGAGTGCCGCGTCCTGGCCACCCACGGGTAGACCTTGTGGCCGGGCAGCTGGCCGCCCTCGCCGGGCTTGGCGCCCTGGGCCATCTTGATCTGGATGTCGTCGGCGTTGACCAGGTACTCGCTGGTCACACCGAAGCGGCCGGAGGCGACCTGCTTGATGGAGGAGCGGCGCGCCGGGTCGTACAGCCGGTCCGGGTCCTCACCGCCCTCACCGGTGTTGGACTTGCCGCCCAGCTGGTTCATCGCGATGGCGAGCGTCTCGTGCGCCTCGCGGGAGATGGAGCCGTACGACATGGCACCGGTGGAGAAGCGCTTGACGATCTCGGAGGCGGGCTCGACCTCGTCGAGGGAGATCGGCTCGCGGCCGGAGTCGAAGCCGAAGAGGCCGCGGAGCGTCATCAGGCGCTCGGACTGCTCGTTCACCCGCTCCGTGTACTGCTTGAAGATGTCGTAGCGCCGGTTGCGGGTGGCGTGCTGGAGGCGGAAGACCGTCTCCGGGTCGAACAGGTGCGGTTCGCCCTCGCGCCGCCACTGGTACTCGCCGCCGATCTCCAGCGCGCGGTGCGAGGCCGCGATGCCGGAGGCGGGGTACGCCTTGGTGTGCCGGGCGGCGACCTCCTTGGCGACGACGTCCAGGCCGGCGCCGCCGATCTTGGTGGCGGTGCCGTTGAAGTACGTCGCGACGAAGGCCTCGTCGAGCCCGACGGCCTCGAAGACCTGGGCGCCGCGGTAGGAGGCGACGGTGGAGATGCCCATCTTGGACATGACCTTCAGGACGCCCTTGCCGAGCGCGTAGATCAGGTTCCGGATGGCCTGCTCGGACTCGATGTTCTCGATGAAGGTGCCGGCGCGGACCAGGTCCTCGACGGACTCCATGGCGAGGTACGGGTTGACCGCGGCGGCGCCGTAGCCGATGAGCAGCGCGACGTGGTGGACCTCGCGGACGTCCCCGGCCTCGACCAGCAGGCCCACCTGGGTGCGCTGCTTGGTGCGGATGAGGTGGTGGTGGACGGCGGAGGTGAGCAGCAGCGAGGGGATCGGCGCGTGCTCGGCGTCGGAGTGCCGGTCGGAGAGGACGATCAGGCGGGCGCCGTCCTCTATGGCGGCGTCGACCTCGGTGCAGATCTGCTCGATCCGCGCGGCCAGCGCGTCGCCTCCGCCGCCGACCCGGTAGAGACCGGAGAGGGTGGCGGCCGTCATGCCCGGCATGTCGCCGTCGGCGTTGATGTGTATCAGCTTGGCGAGCTCGTCGTTGTCGATCACCGGGAAGGGCAGCGTGACGCTGCGGCACGCGGCGGCCGTCGGCTCCAGGATGTTGCCCTGGGGGCCCAACGAGGAGCGCAGCGAGGTGACGAGCTCCTCGCGGATGGCGTCCAGCGGCGGGTTGGTGACCTGGGCGAACAGCTGGGTGAAGTAGTCGAAGAGCAACCGGGGGCGCTCGGAGAGCGCGGCGATCGGCGAGTCGGTGCCCATGGAGCCGAGCGGCTCGCCGGCGGTGCGGGCCATCGGCGCGAGGATGACGCGGAGCTCTTCCTCGGTGTAGCCGAAGGTCTGCTGGCGGCGGGTGACCGAGGCGTGGGTGTGCACGATGTGCTCACGCTCGGGCAGGTCGCTCAGCTCGATCTCGCCGGTCTCCAGCCACTCCTGGTAAGGCTGCTCGGCGGCGAGGGACGCCTTGATCTCGTCGTCCTCGATGATGCGGTGCTCGGCGGTGTCGACGAGGAACATCTTGCCGGGCTGGAGGCGGCCCTTGCGGACGACCTTCGCGGGGTCGATGTCCAGGACGCCGACCTCGGAGGAGAGCACGACGAGGCCGTCGTCGGTGACCCAGTAGCGGCCGGGGCGCAGACCGTTGCGGTCGAGGACCGCGCCGACCTGGACGCCGTCGGTGAAGGTCACGCAGGCCGGGCCGTCCCAGGGCTCCATCATCGTGGCGTGGTACTGGTAGAACGCGCGCCGGGCCGGGTCCATGGAGTCGTGGTTCTCCCACGCCTCGGGGACCATCATCAGCACCGAGTGCGGCAGCGAGCGCCCGCCCAGGTGGAGCAGCTCCAGGACCTCGTCGAAGGAGGCCGAGTCGGAGGCGTCCGGGGTGCAGACGGGGAAGATCCGACTCAGCTGCGCCTGGCCGAAGAGTTCGGAGGCGAGCTGGGACTCGCGGGCCTTCATCCAGTTGCGGTTGCCCTTGACCGTGTTGATCTCGCCGTTGTGCGCGACGAAGCGGTACGGGTGGGCCAGCGGCCAGCTGGGGAAGGTGTTGGTGGAGAAGCGGGAGTGGACCAGCGCGACCGTGGAGGCGAAGCGGCGGTCGGAGAGGTCCGGGAAGAACGGCTCCAGCTGCCCGGTGGTGAGCATGCCCTTGTAGACGATGGTGCGGGCGGAGAGCGAGGGGAAGTACACCCCGGCCTCACGCTCGGCACGCTTGCGCAGGACGAAGGCCTTGCGGTCCAGGACGATGCCGGTGGACTCGCCGTCGGCGACGAAGACCTGGCGGAAGGTGGGCATGGTGGCGCGGGCGCCGTTGCCGAGAAGTGCGGGGGTGACCGGGACGTCGCGCCAGCCGAGGACCGTCAGGCCCTCCTGCGCGGCGATGTGCTCGATCGTGCGGACGGCCTCGGTGGAGTCGTCCGCGGGGAGGAAGGCGATGCCCACGGCATACGAGCCTGCCTCGGGGAGTTCGAAGGAGGTCTCGGCGCGGAGGAAGGCGTCCGGGACCTGGCAGAGGATGCCGGCGCCGTCGCCGGAGTCGGGCTCGGAGCCGGTGGCGCCGCGGTGTTCGAGGTTGCGCAGTACGGTCAGCGCCTGCTCGACCAGCTCATGGCTGGCCACACCGGTCAGAGTGGCCACGAACCCGACACCACAGGCGTCGTGTTCGTTACGGGGGTCGTACATCCCCTGCTGGGCGGGGCGACCGTCCATGGGCGACCAGGCGTCGATACGCATCGGCTCTCCCGTCGTCGTCGTGGCATTTGCGGTGCCGAGGGACGACGTTGGCCCTCTGCGAAATTTCGTGCAGGTTACATGATGGGGCGCTTCTCAAGAAGCGGAAGGCGTGTTCCAACATGCGGACACCGTGGTGACCGGAAGTGACTGGGTGACCAGAGGTGACCGGGTTGACCAGGGGGTGGGTCGCGGTCGGAACGATCGGCGCCCGGGGACCCGCAGAGAGCAGGCGTCGTTGCCTGCGGTGTCTACGGCTATTTCCCGGCGGACACGGAATTGAAACCGCCGAGTAATGGCTACTTATGTGTAGCCCTGCATAGTGCCCCACTTTACGACCGCCCCGCGTCCTCCGCCCAGAGGGGTGCGTCACGACGTACATCACACCGAGAGGTCGATGCAGGCGCCGGGAGGCGGAAAAGTCGCTGGTGGGGGCCGTTCCCCCTTGCTAGGTTCAGGGCGTTTGTCAATGGACAGCAGGGGGGACCACATGCGCCGCATCAAGATCATCGGCATCGCACTCGTACCTACGCTCACCCTGACGCTCGGCGTCGTCGGCGCGGGCCTCACCACAGCCCTCGTCGTGGGGACTCCCGCCGCCTCCGCCGCCGAGCGGGCGTGGGGGACGCCCGCCGCGCTGACGGACGAGCGCGGCGCCAACACCGGCTCGGGGGTAAAGGTCACGACCGATGGCACCGCAGTCACGGTGTGGATCAGCGGTACCAAGGACGGCCCTCAGGAGCTGTGGGGCGCCACCCGCCCGGCCGGTGCCACCGCGTGGAGCGCTCCGGTCCGGATCGCCACCGATCAGCAAAGTGTGTCCGACGTGCACCTGGCCATGGGCCTGGACGGCTCCGCCACCGTCTCCTGGGACCGCTTCACCTCGGATCGCTTCGACTCGCACAGCACCTCGGCGCTGCTGCCTGGCGCCGCGTCCTGGACGGCGCCCGCGCCGATCACGTCCGCGCTCTTCGGGTACGACCTCATGCTGGTGAGCGGTCCCGGCGGCCGCCTCACCGCTGTCTGGAACGGGAACCCGACCCCGGGCGAGGACGAGAGCGACGTGGGGGTCTTCACCTCCGATCTCGCGGAGCGGGGAGCCGCCTGGTCACAGGCGGTGCAGATCAGCAGCGGGTCGGCCTACGAACTGCGGGCGGCAGCGGCGGGCGACGGCACGGTGACCGTCGCCTGGCAGGCGGACATCTCCGGACCGGAGGCGCTGCGGGTCTCGACCCGGGCGGCGGGGGCGGTCGCCTGGAGTGTCCCCGAGGTCATCAGGAACGACGACGCTTCGAACCCGGGCGAACTCGACGTGCAGGCCGCACCCGACGGCGCTGCCCTGGTCAGCTGGTCGGGAATCACTTCCGGCCGCTCCTTCGTCTACCGCCCGGCCGGCAGCACGACGTGGGGCCGGACCGAATACCTTCCCGTCGACGAGGCCAGGAACTCCACGCTCGCGCCGCAGCTCGAACCGGACGGCCGGGTGACGGCTCTCTGGGAATTCGAAGGCGCCCAGCTCCGGACGGCGAGCCGCGCGGTGAACGGGACGTGGTCGCCGATCCGCACCCTGGTCGAGAACAGCGAAGCGTCCAGGTTCTGGGTCCCCGACATCGGCCGGGACGGCTCACTCGCGGTCATGTGGACGACATTCGAAGGCGACCTGTGGGCGCTGGTCCGCTCGGAGGGCACCTGGCCCAAACCGCTGTACGTGGGTCGGGCCGACCTCCACACGGTGGGCTCCGTCGCTGCCGGCCCGGACGGCAGCGCGGTCGCCGTATGGAACAAGCGGCTCGGCACGACAAGTGACTACCACCCGATCGATCAGGTCTGGGCGACGGCCACCGGAGCGGCGAAGCCGACGCACCGGGACCACGTCGGCGACGACGGCTTCCCCGACCTCTACGCGCGGGGGACGAACGGTTCGCTGCGCGTGTACCGGGGCGACGCCGCGGGGAAGCTGCCGGGCACCGCCGACGGCGGGACCTGGCCCACGACCTCCACGCTGATCCCCTTCGGGGATCTCGACGGTGACGGGGCGAACGACACCCTGGTGACCAACAGCGCGGGCGACCTGTACCGCCACAGCCCGCAGCGGGGCAGCGTCGTCACGCCCCAGGGGCCGGCGAAGAAGATCGGCAGCGGCTGGAAAGCCTTCGACGGCCTGACCGGCTCCGGCGACTTCACGGCGGACGGCCGGCCCGACCTGGTGGCCCGGGAGACCGCGACCGGCGACCTGTACCTGTACGCGGGCACCGCCGCGGGCGGCCTCACCCGGACCGGAAAGATCGGCAACGGCTGGAAGAACCTGACCATCGTCGGCGCGGGGGACCTCAACGGCGACGGGCACGCCGATCTCGTCGCCCGCACCGCCGCGGGCGACCTGTACCGGTACGACGGCACCGGCAGGGGTGCCATCGGCAACGGCGTGAAGATCGGCACCGGCTGGGGCGGGATGGCCGACATCGTCGGCATCGGCGACCTCACCGGCGACGGCACGGACGACGTCCTGGGCCGTACGACGGGCGGAGACCTCTACCGGTACGCGGGCAACGGCACGGGGGGCATCGGCGCGGGAGTCAAGATCGGCACCGGCTGGAAGAGCTTCGCCGGTATCCGGTAACGGTCGCGCGTGCACGACGAAGGCACGGCCCGGGGCGGGCCGTGCCTTCGTCGTGCAGGGGAAGGGGAAGGCGCTCCGTCAGCCGACGGCGACGCCGAACAGGGTGCCGAGTCCGTACGTCATCGCCGCCGCCGCGCCACCCAGGGCGAGCTGGCGCAGCCCGCTGAACCACCAGCTGCGGGCGGTCACCCGGGCCACCACCGCACCGCAGGCGAACAGGCCGATCAGGGCGAGGAGCACCGCGGGCCACAGGGCGCTCGCGCCGAGGAGGTAGGGCAGGACGGGCAGCAGGGCGCCGAGCGCGAACGCGCCGAACGACGAGACGGCGGCCACGAGCGGCGAGGGCAGGTCGCCGGGGTCGATGCCGAGCTCCTCGCGGGCGTGGATCTCCAGCGCCTGCTCCGGGTCGCGCGACAGCTGCCGGGCGACCTCGGCGGCCAGCGGGGCGTCCACGCCGCGGGACTCGTAGAGGGCGGCCAGCTCGGCCATCTCGTCCTTGGGGTGCTTACGGAGCTCGCGGCGCTCGACGTCGAGCTCGGCCTCGACCAGCTCACGCTGCGAGGCGACCGAGGTGTACTCGCCCGCCGCCATGGAGAAGGCACCGGCCGCCAGCCCCGCCAGACCGGTGATCACGATGGTCTGCTGGGAGACCGCGCCGCCCGCGACCCCGGTCATCAGGGCGAGGTTGGAGACCAGACCGTCCATCGCGCCGAAGACGGCGGGGCGCAGCCAGCCGCCGTTCACATCCCGGTGGGTGTGGTTGTCCCGGTGCGCCTCGTGCAGGACGGCTTCGGTCTCGATGATGGCCACGGCGTGCTTCTCCCCTTCGCTCCGGCGGGCCGTCACCCCGCCGTTTCCCGCTGAATACAACTTTCGACAAAGTCCAAACTACGCCGTCCGGGTGACCTCCGCCAGCAAGCCAGGCCTGGCTAACCGCCCCTCTGACCTGCGAAGAAAGGCCAGCCTTAGCTATCCGGGCCGTCATCCGCCCGGCCCCTTTCCTCGGGTTTCCCGCCTCCCTTCGCCCTCCGCGTGGCACAGATGCGGACAGGGCCCGGAAGCGGAATCGGATCCGGGCCCGGATGCGGATGCACACCGCCGGACGAGCGAAGGGCGACGCGATGAACACGGCCGTCGGCAATGACCGGGCCAGGGGTGCGCTGCTGGGACTGGCGGTCGGGGACGCGCTCGGCGCCCCGGCGGAGAACCTGCGGCCCTCCGAGATCCGCCGCCGCTGGGGGCGGATCGAGAGCTTCGTGAGCGATGATCCGGCGGGCACCGACGACACGGAGTACGCGATCTTCTCCGGGCTGTTGCTGGCCCGGCACGGTTCGGCGCTCGACGTCTCCCATGTGGAGCGGGCCTGGCACCACTGGATCGCCGATCTGGACGAGGGCCCGTTCCGGGGGGCCGGGTTCAGCGAGCGCGGCACGCTGGAGAACCTGCGCCGGGGCCTGGCCGCGCCGATCTCCGCCCAGCACCGGCACGCCTGGAGCGACGGGCTCGCGATGCGCGCGGCCCCCTTCGGGGTCTTCGCGGCCGGCTGCCCCACCGAGGCGGCCCGGCTGGTCGCGGTGGACGGCCGGGTCAGCCACGAGGGCGAGGGGATCTACGGGGGCCAGGCGGTCGCGGCCGGGGTGGCGGCGGCCATGGTCGGCTCGGGCCTCGCCTCGGTGATCGCGGCCGCGCTCTCGGTGGTCCCGATGGACTCCTGGACGGCCCGGTCACTGCGCCGGGCGGTGGCGGCGGCCCAGCGGCCCCACCCCGACCGGCTCACGATGGAGCGGGCGGTGCGCTCGGCGGTGGTGATCGCCGGCTACCCGTGGACGGACCTCGCGCCGGAGGCGGTGGGCCTGGCGTTCGGGGCGTTCACGGCGGCGCGCGGGGACTTCCGGACGGCGGTGCTCACGGCCGTCAACATGGGCCGCGACGCGGACACGACGGCGGCGGTGGCGGGCGCCCTGGCCGGTGCGCTGAACGGGGAGAGCGCCATCCCGCCGGACTGGGCGAGCGCCATCGGACCGGTCCGGGGCAGCTGCCTGCCCTCGATGCGCGGCTACCACGTGCTGGACATCGCGGAACTGCTGACCCCGGAGGACCCGGACCGGACCGAACCGGCGGGGTCCCCGCACGAGCGGGGCGGCGACGAGCCGTCGGCCGTACGGGACCTGGCGGCGGTGGCGGCCCCCTCCGAGCCCGTACGGGACATGGCGTCCGCGGCGGCCTGCTCGCTGCCCGCACGGGAGGACCGGCGATGACGACGGCAGGCGGGGCGACCGGAGGCGGACCAGCCGTGACCACGCCACCCGGAGGGCCCGCGGGAGACCCGGCGGGAGACCCGATGGGGGGCCCGGCGGAGACAGCACGCGACGCGGCCGGACCGACGGCCGTCCCGGGGAGCCCGGGGACCGCCGTCCCCGGCCCCCCCGCCCCCTCCCGCCGCGCCCGGATCGAGGGGCTGCTGCTCGGTCTCGCGGCGGGCGACGCCGCCGGTTGGCCCGCCGCCCGGCACCGGGCGGCCCGGATGCCCGAGTGGACCCGGCGGCTCACCCGGGAGCTGGACACCTTCGCCGAGCAGAACGCCACCACCACGCTGCCGGTGCCCATCGCCCTCAATCAGCCTCCCGAGCCGCTGCGGCTCGGCCCGTCCGACGACGCCGAGTGGGCCGCGTTCGCCGCCCGCACGGTGCTGGCGGCGGCCGACGACGCGGTGGGCCTGGCCCCCGGCCGCCGGATGCGGGACGCGGTCGACCGGGCCTGGAACGCGCTGGCCGCCACCGTCGCCGCCGCCAGCGCCCGGGCCCCCGAGGTCGAGGCCGCGGTGCTCCCGCTGCGGGCCCGGATCTCGGTGCGGGCCGGGCTCGGCAACCTGGCCGCCGGGCTGCGGCCCCCCGCCACCGGGCACGACAACCCGCACTACTTCGACGACGCCGCCTGCGTGCGGGCCGCCGTCCTCGCCGTGGTCCACCCGGGCGACCCGGACGAGGCGGCGGCGCTCGCCGAGTTCGACGCCCGCTACACCCAGGACGGCGACGGGGTGCACGGGGCACGGGCCGTGGCCGCCGCGATCGCCGTGGCGCTGGCCGGGGCGGACGTCGACACCGTGGTGAACGCGGCCCTCGCCCAGCTCCCCGAGGGCACCGAGATCGCCCGCAACGCCGTGCACGCCGTCCGCCTGGCCCGGGAGTTCGCGGACGAGCCCGCCGGGGCGTTCGCCCTGGTCCCGGTGTTGGAACACCAGATCGTGGACCACGTCTACAGCTACGGGATCGCGGCGGCGGAGACCGTGCCGGTCGCCCTGGCCCTCACCACGGCGGCCCGGGGCGAGATCGCCCAGGCGGTCCCGGCCGCCGCCTGCCTGTCCCGGGTCGCGGACTCCGCGCCCGCCCTGGCCGGGGCGCTGACCGGGGCGATCGGCTCGGTCACGGCCGTGCCGGCGGGCTGGCGCGAGGCGTGCCGGACGCTGGCGGGCTGCGCGCTGCCCCGGCTCGCGGGCACGGACCTGATCGAACTCGCCGGGCTGCTGGCAGCCACGGAACCAGCCATCCCGGGTGGACAATTCCGACATGACGCCCACAACGGCCATGGAAGCCGCTCTCTCGGCCCGCCACCCCTCCTCCCCCACCACGCCCGGACTCGATGAACGCGTCCGCCGGGCCCTCGTCGGAGCCGCCGTCGGCGACGCCCTCGGCGGCCCGGTCGAGGGCTGGACCCCCGACCAGATCGCCGAGCGCCACGGCGGCCGGGTGACCGGGATCGTCGGCCCCTGGTTCGGCGAGGACTGGCGCACCGCGCGCCCCATCGCCCCCTACCACAAGGGCGACGGGCACGTCACCGACGACACCCTGATGACCCACGCCCTGATCCGGGTCTACGACCGGGTCCGCGACCACCTCGACGCGTACGCCGTCGCGGACCACCTCGTCCCGGACCTGCTGTCGCCCCGCTGGATCCCCGAGCTGGAGGCGGACGCCCTCCCCCTCCAGCGGATCTTCCTGGCGGAGAAGTGGATCGTGGCCCGGCTGCACTACGGGCACGTGGACCCGCGCGAGGCCGGTGCGGGCAACATCGTCAACTGCGGGGCGGCGATGTACATGGCCCCGGTCGGACTGGTCAACGCCGGCCACCCGGAGGCCGCGTACGCCGAGGCGCTGGAGGTCGCGGCCCCCCACCAGTCCTCCTACGGCCGGGAGGCCGCCGGGGTCTTCGCCGCCGCCGTCGCCGCCGCCTGCCGCCCGGGCGCCACCCCCGGCACCGTGGTCGACGCGGCCCTCTCCACGGCCAGGGACGGCACCCGGTCCGCGATCGAGGCGGTGGCCGAAGTGGCCGTGCGCCACGAGGACTTCGAGGCCGCGCTCGCCCCGCTGCGGGAGGCCGTGGAGCCCTTCGACACGGTCGGCCCCGACTACCGGAGCCCCTCGCTCGGCGCGCGCCGCCCCTCCCGGTTGCACGCCATCGAGGAACTGCCCATCGCGCTGGGGATGTTGCTGGTCGGGTGCGGTGACTACCGGCGCACGGTGCTCGGTTCGGTGAACTACGGGCGGGACTGCGACTCCATCGCGACGATGAGCGGGGCGATCGCGGGCGCGCTGGGCGGCGAGGTCCCCGCCGACTGGGCCGCCACGGTCGCGAAGGCGAGCCGGCTGGACCTGGACGCCCCGGCGAGGGCGCTGGCGCAGGTGGCCCGGGAGGTCTTCGCCCGGGACCTGGAGCGCCGCCGGGCCCATGAGCAGGCGTTCGGCGCGCTGGCCGGTGAGCGGTGAACGTCCGCCTCACCTGGGTGCAGCCAGAGGATCTGGTCGGCCACGAGCTGCGGCAGGCCGCACAGGACGGCCGGGACGCCCGGGAGATCGAGGAGCGGTGGTACGCGGCCGGGGGCGCCCCCGCGCCGGCCCGGGCAGGCGCGTCCGAGCCGGCCGCGCCGCCGCGCCTGCGAGCGCTGGCCGAACGACTTCTCGACGAACTCGCCCTGTTGGATTCGCCGTTGGCGGCCGATGAGCCGACCGGGCTGGACGAGATCGTGGCCGCCTGCCCGCACTGGCCCGGCCCGGTGGACAGCGCGCCCGCCATCGGCCGGGACCGGCTGCACGCGGCGTGGCTCGGCCGGGCGGCGGGCTGCCTGCTCGGCAAACCGGTCGAGAAACTGCCGCTGGAGGGCATCCGCGCCCTGGGCCGCGCCGCCGGCGACTGGCCCCCGGCCGGCTGGTTCACCGCGCACGGCGTACCGGCCGAACTGCTGGCCGCCCACCCCTGGAACCGCCGCTCGGCCCCCACGTCCCTGGCCGAGAACATCGACGGCATGCCGGAGGACGACGACCTCAACCACCCGCTGCTCACCCTGCTGTTGCTCCAGCGGCACGGCCGCTCCTTCACCACCGCCGACCTGGCCCGCCTCTGGCTCGACGAACTGCCGGCCGGGCGGACCTTCACCGCCGAGCGCATCGCGTACGGCAACCTCCTGGCAGGCGTCGAGCCCCCGGAGACCGCCCGCCGCCGCAACCCGTTCCGGGAGTGGATCGGCGCGCAGATCCGGGCCGACGTGCACGGCTGGACCCACCCCGGCGACCCGGCCGGAGCCGCCGCCCAGGCCCACCGCGACGCGGTCCTCACCCACACCGGCAACGGGGTCTACGGCGCGATGTTCACCGCGGCAGCCCTCGCCGTCGCGGCCGGCGGCGAGAGCGATGTGCACGGCTGCCTGGCCGCCGGGCTGCGGGTGGTGCCACCGCACTCGCGGTACGCCCGCGCGATCCGCCTCGGCATCGAAACGGCCCGTACGGAAAGGGAGTTCGACACCGTCGTGGACCGGCTGCACGCCGTCTACGCGGACACCCATCACTGGGTGCACGTGCTGCCCAACGCCGCGCTGCTGGCCGCCGCCCTCACCCACGCCGACGGCGACTTCACCCGGGGAATCGGCCTCGCGGTCTCCGGCGGCTGGGACACCGACTCCAACGGGGCGACCGCCGGATCGCTGGCCGGACTCCTGGCGGGCGGACCGGACGCCCTGCCCGAGCACTGGACGGCTCCGCTGAAGAACCGGCTCGCCACCTCCGTACCCGGCTTCGACCGGACCGGGTTCGACACCCTCGCCGCACTGACCCACCAGGAGGCTCTGCGCCCATGACCCGCATCGCGGTGCTCGGCAGCACCAACATGGACCTCGTCGCCTACACGGCCCGCGCCCCCGGACGCGGCGAGACCGTCACCGGACGGGAGTTCCGGACGGTACCCGGCGGCAAGGGCGCCAACCAGGCCGTCGCCGCCGCCCGCGCGGGCGGGGAGGTGACGATGATCGGCGCGGTCGGCGACGACACCTACGGCACCCTGCTGCGCGACGGACTCGAACACGCGGGGGTGGACACCGACCTCCTGCACACCGCCGAGGGCCCCAGCGGCACCGCGCACATCGTGGTGGACGACACCGGGGCCAACGCGATCGTGGTGGTCCCCGGCGCGAACGGCGTCCTCACGGCGCTCGGGCCCGGGGAGATCGCCGCGATCGCCGCGGCCGATCTGCTGCTGATGCAGCTCGAACTCCCCCTGTCCGCCGTCGTCGAGGGCGCCCGCGCGGCCCGGGCCCAGGGGGTACGGACCATCCTCACCCCCTCCCCCGCCCAGCCCCTGCCGGACGAACTCCTCGACCACATCGACCTGTTGGTGCCCAACGAGCACGAGGCCGCCGAGCTGTCCGGGCAGGCCGAACCGCACGCCGCCGCCCAGATCCTGCTCCGCCGGGTGCCCGAGGTCATCGTCACGCTCGGTGCGAAGGGCTGCCTGTACGCGGCCCGTGGCGGCGAGCCGGTGCTCTTCGCGGCGCCTTCGGTGGCCGCCGTCGACACGACCGGCGCCGGGGACACCTTCGTCGGGACGCTGGCCGTGGCGCTCGGCGAGGAGCGGCCGGTGGCCGAGGCCGTGGCGTTCGCCTCCTCGGCCGCCGCGCTCTGCGTCCAGAAGCCCGGCGCGTCCACGTCCATGCCCTACCGCAGCGAGATCGAGGCCTCATGAGCACCACCTCAGCAGGACCCCTGACCGGGCTCAAGGTCATCGACCTGGCCACCCTCTTCGCCGGACCGCTCGCCGCCACCATGCTCGGGGACTTCGGCGCCGACGTGATCAAGGTCGAGCACCCCCGTAAGCCGGACCCCTCGCGCGGGCACGGGCCCGCCAAGGACGGGATCGGCCTGTGGTGGAAGCTGCTCGGCCGCAACAAGCGCACCCTGACCCTCGACCTGTCCGCGCCCGGCGGCCGGGACGTGCTGTTGGAGCTGGCCGCCGGCACGGATGTGATCATCGAGAACTTCCGGCCCGGGACCCTGGAGCGCTGGGGCCTGGGCCCTGCGGAGCTGCACGCCGTCAACCCGCGTCTGGTGCTGGCCCGGGTCACCGGCTTCGGCCAGTTCGGGCCGTACGCCCACCGCCCCGGCTTCGGCACGCTCGCCGAGGCGATGAGCGGCTTCGCGGCGATCACCGGGGAGCCGGACGGCCCGCCGACGCTGCCGCCGTTCGGGCTCGCGGACTCCATCGCGGCGCTGGCCACGGCGTACGCGGTGATGGCCGCGCTCGCCGGGCGGGACAAGACGGGCGAGGGGCAGGTGGTGGACCTGGCGATCATCGAGCCGATCCTCACCGTGCTGGGCCCGCAGCCGCTCTGGTACGACCAGCTCGGCTACGTCCAGCCGCGCACCGGCAACCGCTCGCGCAACAACGCCCCGCGCAACACCTACCGCACCGCCGACGGCCACTGGGTCGCGGTCTCCACCTCCGCCCAGTCCGTCGCCGAGCGGGTGATGCGCCTCGTCGGCCGCCCGGAGCTGATCGACGAGCCCTGGTTCGGCGCGGGCACCACCCGGGCCGAGCACACCGAGGAGCTGGACGGGGCCGTCGGCCACTGGATCTCCCGGCACAGCCGCGAGGAGGTGCTGAACGGCTTCGAGAAGGCGGAGGCGGCCGTCGCACCGATCCATGACGTGCGGGAGGTGATGGAGGACCCGCAGTACCGGGCGCTGGACACGATCACCGAGGTCGACGACCCGGAGCTGGGGCCGCTGCGGATGCAGAACGTGCTCTTCCGGCTCTCGGGGACCCCCGGCGGGATCCGGTGGGCCGGCCGCCCGCACGGCGCCGACACCGAGGAGATCCTGGCCGGCCTCGGCCTCTCGGAGACCCGGATCGCGGCGCTGCGGGACCAGGGGGCGCTGTGACCGGCCGTCCGATCCCGGCCCCGCCGCTGCCGGAGGGCCCGCCGCCGCCCCTCGGACGGCCGCCGCTGACCTGGCTGTACGTGCCCGGGGACCGGCCGGAGGTGGTGGCCAAGGCGCTGGGCAGCGGGGCGGACGTGGTGATCGTCGATCTGGAGGACGCCGTCGCCCCGCACCGTAAGGAGTACGCGCGCTCCGCCACCGCCGAACTCCTCGGCGACCAGGTCACGGCGGCCCCGGACGCGGTGCCGGTCCATGTCCGGGTGCACGGCGAGGACGACATCCGGGCGCTGGCGGAGCTGCCGGGCCTGGCCGCGTTCCGGCTGCCGAAGATCACCCATGCGGTCTCGGTCTCCCATGTGGCGGCCGTGGCCCCGGGCGTGGCGCTGTATCCGCTGCTGGAGTCGGCGCTCGCGGTCGAGCACGCGTACTCGATCGCCTCGGCCCATCACGCCGTGCGCGGCATCGCCCTGGGCGAGGCGGACCTGCGGGCGGATCTGGGCGTACGGGAGGACGCGGGGCTCGACTGGCCGCGCAGCCGCGTCGTGGTGGCGGCCAGGGCGGCGGCTCTTCCGCCGCCCGCCCAGTCGGTGTTCCCGGACGTCCGGGACCTGGACGGGCTGTGGACGTCGTGCGGGCGGGGGCGGGCGCTCGGGATGCTGGGCCGGGCGGCGATCCACCCGCGGCAGCTGCCGGTGATCGAGCGGGCGTTCCGGCCGACGGCCGAGGAGATCGAGGCGGCCGAGGAGATCGTCGCGGCCTCGGCGGTGGAGGCGGGGGCGCTGGCGCTGCCGGACGGGAGGTTCGTGGACGCGGCGGTGGTGGCGTCCGCCCGCAGAACGATCGCGCTCGCCGGGCGGGCCTGAGAGCGCGGGCCCACCCGGCGAGCGGGAGGTGTGCGGGGGTGCGCCCTGGACCAGGACCCAGGCGCGCGGCCGGTCAGCTCTTCTCGGCTGCTCCGGTCGCGCCGGCCGCTCCGGCGTTCTCGGCGGTGGCGTCCTTGCCGGGCTCGTCCTTCGTGAGCGGGTCCTTCTTCGCGCCGGCGTCCTGCTCGTCGGCGTCCGCCTTCGCGGAGCCGTCCTCGTCGGAGCCGTCCTGGTCGGAGCCGTCCTGGTCGGAGCCGTCCTGGTCGGAGCCCTTCGCGGGGGTGGCGTCCCGGTCGGGCTCGACGATCTCCTCGCGGCCCGGACGGATCTTCGCGGAGATCACGATGTAGACGACGGCGAGGACGAAGACGATGATCGCGGTCCACACGTTCAGGCGGAGGCCGAGGATGTGGTGGGCCTCGTCGACCCGCATGTACTCGATCCAGCCGCGTCCCGCGCAGTAGGCGGCGACGTACAGCGCGAACGCCCGTCCGTGGCCGAGCCGGAAGCGACGGTCGGCCCAGATGACCAGGAGCGCGGCGCCGATGCACCACAGCGACTCGTACAGGAAGGTCGGGTGGTACGTCCCGGCGAGCCGGTTCGGGCCCTCGCTGATCTCCAGCGCCCAGGGGAGATCGGTGGGCTTGCCGTACAGCTCCTGGTTGAACCAGTTGCCCCAGCGGCCGATGGCCTGGGCGATGGCGAGGCCCGGGGCCAGTGCGTCGGCCCAGGCGGGCAGCGGGATGCCCCGGCGGCGGCAGGCGATCCAGGCCCCGACCGCGCCGAAGGCGACGGCGCCCCAGATGCCGAGGCCGCCCTCCCAGATCTTGAATGCGTCGACCCAGTCCTCACCGTCGCTGAAGTACAGCTGGTAGTCGGTGATCACGTGGTAGATCCGGCCGCCGACGAGGCCGAAGGGCACCGCCCAGACGGCGACGTCGGCCACGGTGCCGGCTTTGCCGCCCCGGGCTACCCAGCGCTTGTTGCCGAACCAGACGGCGACGAAGACACCGATGATGATGCAGAACGCGTAGCCGCGGAGCGGGATCGGGCCGAGCTCGATCACGCCGGTCGACGGACTGGGGATGAAGGCAAGATTCATGGCGAGGTCGACGCTACCTTGCCGGGCGGTGGGTACGGCAAGCTCCCCGGCAACTTCTGGGTAACGGGGGCCGCCCTCACGGGCGGGCGGGGGCGCGCTCAGGAAGCGGAACCCCGACAACTAGTCGGACGGATCGGCCGGGGTGGCGGTGCCCGGCTTCTTGCCCTTGTTGGCCGCGGCGACCCACTTCTTCAGATTCTCCGGGGAGATCTGCTCTCCGCCCTTGCTCGGGAAGACGGACTCCCCGTTGAGCAGCACCGTCGGCGTGCCCTGGAAGCCGCCCTCGCGGAACGCCGTGTCGGACTTCTTCACCCAGCTGTCGTGCTCGCCGTCCTCCACACAGCTGCGGAAGCCCGGTGTGTCGAGCCCCTCGACCTCGCCGGCCAGCTCGATCAGCCGGCTGTTCTTGCCGAAGGCGTCGTCCGGCTCCGGAGGCTGGTTGGCGAAGAGCACGTCGTGGTACGGCGCGAACTTGCCGGCGTCCTGGGCGCACGCGGCGGCATTGGCGGCGCGCAGTGACCCGGTGCCGCCGAGATTGCCGTCGATGATCGTGGCCAGGTGGTACTCCACCTTGACCTGGCCGGCGTCCGCCAGCTCCGTGACGGTGTCCTTGAAGGCGGTCTCGAACTGGGCGCAGACGGGGCAGCGGAAGTCCTCCCAGATCGTGAGGGTGGACGGGGCGTCGGCGGCGCCGACCGGCACGGTCAGGGCGTCCTCCCCGATCGCGCCCGAAGGGGCGACCGCGGGGCCGGAGGCGGTGTCGCCGCCGTCGTCCTTGCCCGCGTTGGCCGCGATCAGGCCGACCACGGCGGCCAGGGCGAGCACCCCGACCACCGCCGAGGAGACGATCAGCGTCCGGCGGCGCTTCTCGCGCCCCTTCTCCCGCTCGCGCTGCTGGGCCAGGCGCTCACGCGCGCTTCTGTTTCCCTCAGGGATCTTGTCGCTCACACCCGGGGAACGAACCGGGGAGGCACCTCCGCGCCTCCCCGGTCCACAATCCACCCATTCGGGTGATTCAAGGGCTCAGCGCTTTCGAACACCCTCGGCCAGTTCGCCCGCCAGGGAGCGGACGGCGGCGAGACCGGCGGCCTCGTCGGGGGCGTCCAGCATGGCCTTGACGAAGGCCGAGCCGACGATGACGCCGTCCGCGAACCCGGCGACCTCGGCGGCCTGCGCCGCGTTGGAGACGCCGAGGCCGACACAGACCGGGAGATCGGTGGTGGCGCGGGTGCGTCCCACCAGGTCCTGGGCCTGGGCTCCGACGGAGGCGCGGGTGCCGGTGACGCCCATCAGGGACGCGGCGTAGACGAAGCCGCTCCCGGCCGCCGTGATGGTGGCGAGGCGGGCGTCCTGGCTGCTGGGGGCGACGACGAACACGGTCGCGAGGCCCTGCTTGTCGGCGTGCTCGCGCCAGAGCGCGGACTCCTGGACCGGCAGGTCGGGCAGGATGCACCCGGCACCGCCTGCCTCGGCCAGCTCGGCGGTGAAGCGCTCGACGCCGTAGCGGTCGATGGGGTTCCAGTACGTCATGACCAGGATCGGGACGCCGGTGGCCTCGTGCGCCTCGCGGACCGTACGCATCACGTCGGCGATCCGGACGCCGCCGCGCAGGGCGATGTCGTCGGCGGTCTGGATGACCGGACCGTCCAGGACCGGGTCGCTGTGCGGGAGCCCGATCTCGACGATGTCCGCGCCGCCCGCGATGACGGCCTTGACCGCCTCGATGCCGCCGTCGACGGTCGGGAAGCCCGCCGGGAGGTAGGCGATGAGCGCCGCCCGGTCGGCGGCCCTGGTGGCGGCCAGGGTGGTGTTCAACAGCTCGATGTTGCCGCTCACTTGGCGTCCCCCTCGATCTCGGCACGGTCGCTGTCGGCGTCCGCCTCGACGGCGGCGTCCGTGTCGTAGAGCCCGAAGTAGCGGGCGGCGGTGTCCATGTCCTTGTCGCCGCGGCCGGACAGGTTGATGAGGATCAGCCCGTCCTTGCCGAGCTCCTTGCCGAGGTCCAGGGCGCCGGCGAGGGCGTGGGCGCTCTCGATGGCCGGGATGATCCCCTCCGTGCGGGACAGCAGGCGCAGGGCCTGCATGGCCGCGTCGTCGGTGACCGCGCGGTACTCGCCGCGCCCGACGTCCTTGAGGTACGCGTGCTCCGGGCCGATGCCGGGGTAGTCCAGTCCCGCCGAGATGGAGTACGGCTCGGTGATCTGCCCCTCGTCGTCCTGGAGGACGTAGGAGCGCGAACCGTGCAGGATGCCGGGCTCCCCCGCGGTGAGGGTCGCCGCGTGCTCGCCGGTCTCCACCCCGTGCCCGGCGGGCTCGCAGCCCACCAGGCGGACGTCGGCGTCGGGGATGAAGGCGTGGAAGAGGCCGATGGCGTTGGAACCGCCGCCGACGCAGGCGACCGCCGCGTCGGGGAGGCGGCCGGCGCGCTCCAGGATCTGGCGGCGGGCCTCGACGCCGATGACGCGGTGGAAGTCGCGGACCATCGCCGGGAAGGGGTGCGGGCCCGCGACCGTGCCGAAGAGGTAGTGCGTGCGGTCCACGTTGGCGACCCAGTCGCGGAACGCCTCGTTGATGGCGTCCTTCAGCGTCCGCGAGCCGGACTTCACGGCGACGACCTCGGCGCCGAGCATCCGCATCCGGGCCACGTTCAGCGCCTGGCGCTCGGTGTCGATCTCACCCATGTAGATGGTGCATTCGAGGCCGAAGAGGGCGCAGGCGGTCGCGGTGGCGACGCCGTGCTGGCCCGCTCCGGTCTCGGCGATGACCCGGGTCTTGCCCATGCGCCTGGTGAGGAGGGCCTGGCCCAGCACGTTGTTGATCTTGTGTGAGCCGGTGTGGTTCAGGTCCTCGCGCTTGAGGAAGATCCGGGCGCCGCCGGCGTGCTCGGCGAAGCGCGGGACCTCGGTCAGCGCGCTGGGCCTGCCCGTGTAGTCGACCATGAGCTCGTTGAGCTCGACGGCGAAGGCGGGATCGGCCTTGGCCTTGTCGTACTCGACGGCGACCTCGTCCACGGCGGCGACGAGCGCCTCCGGGATGAACTTGCCGCCGTACGCGCCGAAATAGCCCTCGGCGCTGGGGATCAGACCCTCGGGGTCCGGAATGAAGAAGTCGGACGACATGCGACGTGCTCCTTGGCATGGCAACGGATGGGTCGACCGTATGCGCGAAGCGGCGAGCGCCACCGGGACCGGCGTGCGGTCGCGGCGGAGCGGTCGTACGTACGAGAAGGGGTACTGCGGTACGTCGGCCGGGGCTCGCCTACTGCGCGGACCCCGGGCGCCATCGCATGCCGTTCACCTGGCCGGGCTCGTCGCCGATGACGTACCGGACGCGCCGGCCGTGCACGCGGCGGGCGGGGGCGCGGCAGCCTCGCGGCCTGCACCCGCGCGCCAGCGGGGCGTGCGGGTCCCGGGCCGGAGCCCCGGCCGGGCGGAGGCCCAGCCGGGTACGGCGCACGGGACGGTCGGTCATGGTCGTCGGTCTCCCCGTCAGCCGCGGCCGTGGCGGAGCGCCGGGTGGGCGCCCGCGGCGACGAGGTCGGCGACGGCGGCGCGCGGGTCGCGGCCGGTGACCAGGGACTCGCCGACCAGGACGGCGTCGGCGCCCGCGTTGGCGTACGCGATCAGGTCGTGCGGGCCCCGGACGCCGGACTCGGCGACCTTGACGATGTGGTCGGGGATCTCGGGGGCGACGCGCTCGAAGGTGGAGCGGTCGACCTTGAGATCCTTCAGGTTGCGCGCGTTGACACCGATGATCTTGGCTCCGGCGTCCACGGCGCGCTCCGCCTCCTCCTCGTCGTGCGCCTCGACGAGCGGGGTGAGCCCGATCGACTCGGCGCGCTCGATGAGGGAGACCAGGGCCTCCTGATCGAGGGCGGCGACGATCAGCAGGGCGAGATCGGCGCCGTAGGCGCGGGCCTCCCACAGCTGGTAGGAGGTGACGATGAAGTCCTTGCGCAGGATCGGGGTGTCGACCTTGGCGCGGACGGCCTCCAGGTCGGCGAGCGAACCGCCGAAGCGGCGCTCCTCGGTGAGGACCGAGATGACGGACGCGCCGCCCGCCTCATAGTCGGCGGCGAGCGCGGCCGGGTCGGCGATGGCGGCGAGGGCCCCCTTGGAGGGGGACGAGCGCTTGACCTCGCAGATGACGGTCACGCCCTCGCCGCGCAGGGCGGCGACTCCGTCCTTGGCCTGGGGAGCGCGGGCCGCGCGCTCCTTCAGCTCGTCGAGGCTGACGCGCGCCTGCCGCTCCGCGAGGTCGGCGCGAACGCCGTCGATGATCTCGTCGAGCACACTCACGCGAGCGGCCCCCTTCCGAACGGTTGACGGTGGACTGGATCAGCCCTGCCGATGGTATCCGCAGGACGCCCCGGGGGTCGCATCCGGCCACGTCGCGTCCCACTTCCTGGTCATTCGCCCGGGCCGGGCCGGGCGCTCAGGGGGCCAGGGCCGAGCCGAACGGCAGATTCCGGACCACGGTGAAGAGCAGCAGGACGGCGCCCACACCCCACCACCAGACGGGCGCCAGACCGATGCGCAGGGGCTGTCCGCGCCAGGCCCGGACCAGCCAGAGGGCCCAGACCGCGGCGAAGAGGAAGTAGCCGACGGTGGCGATCGCGTTGGCTTCGAGCGCCGCGCCGAGGTCTCCGTGGATGAAGGCGTGGGCGCTGCGCAGCCCGCCGCAGCCGGGGCAGAGGACGCCGGTCAGCTTGAGCAGCGGGCAGACCGGGTAGTGGCCGGACTCGTTGGGGTCGACGGCGCCGACGTACGCGAAGGCGCCTGCGACGGCGGCGAGGATGCCGATGGGGGTGGCCAGGCGGCGCACCCGGCCTGCCGGGCGGACCGACCAGCCCGTCCGGCGTTCCGGGGCGCCCAACCAGCCCGTCCGGCGTTTGAGGACGGAACCGTGGCCTTGGGGGCCGGGCACCTGCGAGAGCCCTTCGCCCGGGGAACCTGTGAGCTCCGGGCCCACCCCCGCGAGGGTTCCGTCCTCAGACGCCGGACGGGCTGGGTGTGGGCCCACCCCCGCGAGGGTTCCGTCCTCAGACGCCGGACGGGCTGGGTGTGGGCCCACCCCCGCGAGGGTTCCGCCCTCAAGCGCCGGACGGGCTGGGTGTGGGCCCACCCCCGCGAGGGTTCCGCCCTCAGACGCCGGACGGGCTGGGTGTGGGCCCACCCCGGCGGGAGTTCCGTCCTCAGCAGCCGGACGGGCTGGGGCGGGCCGGACCATGTCAGGGGTCGGGCAGACCGTCAGCGGCATGGGGCCGGGGCCCTGCTGAGGGGCCGATTCCGGGTCCGGGGGCTGGGCGGCTGAGGGAGTAGGCGAGGCGTCCACCCGCTGATTGTCCCCCGCCGACGCGAAAAGGCGCAGCCCCGGGTGAGGGCTGCGCCTGTCGGCGTGTCGGGCGCCGGGACGGGCCGGCGTCCGGGGGGGTCAGTGGGAGATCTGCGCCCGCCCGGCGCGCTCCCTGGCCTCGATCAGCTCGGCCGACTCCTTCGGCATACCGAGGCCGGCCACCTTCATGGCGAGGCCCACGAGACCGCCGGCGAAGATGACGGCGATACCGGCCCAGAAGCCGAGCGGGTTGGCCGCGACCATGAAGACGCCTGCGACGCAGAAGCCGATGAAGGCGATGATGACACCGGTCCAGGCGGCCGGGGTGTGTCCGTGGCTCGTGCCCGCCATGAGTTGCTCCTCGTTGGTGTTGCGCCGTGGGTGGCGCTGTACGTGTGGCCGCCGCCCGGGGACGGCTCGGGTTCATTGTCCCGTACGGGACCGTGGGAGGTGAGCGTGGGGTCAGGCCTCGCGCGTCGGGTCCTCGCCGCGGTCCAGGGCCTTCCACAGGTCCTCGGGCCGGTCCGGGTCGGGGGCGGTGCGGGGCGCCTTGCCGGGGCGGGGGGTGCCGTCGCGCTCGTACTTTCCGGACATGGCGGGCCAGCGGTTGCCGTAGCGCAGGGCGAGGAGCCCGGCCAGCAGGATCAGCAGACCGCCGGCGGCGGTGACGTAGGGCCAGGCGGTGTAGCCGATGGCGTGGATGGTGGCCGCCGCGTCGCCGGTGGTTCTGGCTGCTTCCTCGTCGAGGGCCGTGCTGTCGGAGCCGCCGGCCCAGGCGCTGAGCGTCGCTCCGAGCCCGCTGAGGGCGAGGAGGGCGGCGACGATCCGGCGGCCGACGCCGCGTACGGCGAAGACGGCGACGAGGGCGGCGAGCCCGACGACGGCCAGGGCGGCCGGGGCGCCGGTGACGTCCTGGCCGTCGACGCTCAGCGGGAGGGCACCGCCGCCGGTGGCCGCGTCGCCCTCGGCCCAGGTCTGCCCGGAGGCGAGGAGGACGACGGTCGCGCCGGCCGCGCCGAGGAGCAGACCGGCCGCGAGACTGCGCCGGCTCCCTGAGGAGTCGGGCGCGGCGCCGGACGCGGAGTCGGCGGTTCGGGCACGGGGCTGGGGTACGGGGACAGCACTCACGCCCTCCACTATCCCCTACCGCCCCGACGCCCGTGGAGCCGGTCGGCCGTCAGCGGTTCAGCGGTCGTGGAGCCGGTTGGCCGTATGGACGGCGCGGAGCACGGCCGCCGCCTTGTTGCGGCACTCGGTGTCCTCGGCGACCGGGTCGGAGTCGGCGACGACCCCGGCTCCGGCCTGGACGTACGCCGTGCCGTCGCGGAGCAGGGCGGTCCGGATGGCGATGGCGGTGTCGGAGTCCCCGGCGAAGTCGAGGTAGCCCACGCAGCCCCCGTACAGGCCGCGGCGGCTCGGTTCCAGTTCCTCGATGATCTGCATGGCGCGGGGCTTGGGCGCGCCGGAGAGGGTGCCCGCGGGGAAGCAGGCGGTGAGCACGTCGAAGGCGGTGCGGTCCTCGGTGACGCGGCCGGTGACGGTGGAGACGATGTGCATCACGTGGGAGTAGCGCTCGATCGACATGAAGTCGACGACCTCGACGCTGCCGGGTTCGCAGACCCGCCCCAGGTCGTTGCGGCCGAGGTCGACGAGCATCAGGTGCTCGGCGCGCTCCTTGGGGTCGGCGAGGAGTTCGTCGGCGAGCGCCTGGTCCTCCTGCGGGGTGGCGCCCCGGTGCCTGGTCCCGGCGATCGGGTGGACCATGGCCCGGCCGTCCTCGACCTTGACGAGGGCCTCGGGGCTGGAGCCGACGACGTCGAACCCGTCGAAGCGGAAGAGGTACATGTACGGGGACGGGTTGGTGGCCCGCAGCACCCGGTAGACGTCCAGGGCGCTCGCCGTGCACGGGGTCTCGAAGCGCTGGGAGGGGACGACCTGGAAGGCCTCGCCCGCCCTGATGCGCTCCTTGATGTCCACGACCGCGTCCCTGTAGGCCTCGCCGCCCCAGAGTGCGGTGTACGGCGGCAGCTCGGACGGGGGCAGGGCGGCGGGGGCGCTCGCGACCGGGCGGCGCAGGTCCCGCTCCATCGCGTCGAGGCGGGAGACGGCGTCCGCGTGCGCCTCGTCGACGCCGGTGACGAGGTCGTTGTGGTTGATCGCGTTGGCGATCAGCAGGACGGTGCCGTCCCGGTGGTCGAGGACGGCGAGGTCCGAGGTGAGGAGCATGGTCAGCTCGGGCAGCTTCAGGTCGTCGCCGCCGTGCTCGCCGATCTTCTCCAGACGGCGTACGACGTCGTAGCCGAGGTAGCCGACCATGCCGCCGGTGAAGGGCGGAAGGCCCGCGTCGCTCACCAGGTCGCGTGGGGTGTGGAGGGTCTCGACGGTGGCGCGCAGGGCGTCCAGCGGGTCGCCGGCGACCGGAACGCCGACGGGCGGGGTGCCGAGCCAGTGGGCCTCGCCGTCGCGGGCGGTGAGGGTCGCGTCGCTGCGGACGCCGATGAAGGAGTAGCGCGACCAGGTCCGGCCGTTCTCGGCGGACTCCAGGAGGAAGGTGCCGGTGCGTTCGGCGGCGAGCTTGCGGTACAGGCCGACCGGGGTGTCGCCGTCCGCGAGGAGGCGGCGGCTGACGGGGACGACGCGCCGGTCGACGGCCAGTTTGCGGAAGGTGTCGAGATCCATGGCCGGACCTTAGCTGTCGAGGAGGGGCAGGGCGTCGGCGTCGAAGCAGGTGCGGTCACCCGTGTGACAGGCGGCGCCCGTCTGGTCGACCTTGACGAGGACGGTGTCGGCGTCGCAGTCCAGGGCGACGGACTTCACATGCTGGACGTGACCGGAGGTGTCGCCCTTGACCCAGTACTCCTGACGGCTGCGCGACCAGTAGGTGCAGCGGCCCGTGGTGAGGGTGCGGTGCAGCGCCTCGTCGTCCATCCAGCCGAGCATCAGCACCTCGCCGGTGTCGTACTGCTGGGCGATGGCCGGGACCAGGCCGTCGGCGCCGCGCTTGAGGCGGGCGGCGATGGCCGGGTCGAGGCTGCTGGCGGGCGGCGTGGCGCCGGGCGTGCTCGTCATGGGCCCATTGTGCCGTGGCCGCGAGGGCTTTCCGGGCGGACGTCCACTGGGCGGACCAGGGGTGACGGTCGTACGCTGGCGTGCATGTCGACCCATGCGAAGCGTGAACGTCTTCTGCTCGCCGATCTGTTGGAAGCGGCCGGCCCCGAGGCCCTCACCCTGTGCGACGGCTGGAAGACCCGCGATCTGGCCGCCCATGTGGTGGTCCGCGAACGCCGCGCGGACGCGGCGGGCGGGCTGCTGGTGAGCGCGCTGAAGGCCCGGCTGGAGCGGGTGCAGGCGGAGTTCGCGGCGAAACCGTACGAGGAGCTGATCCAGCTGATCCGCACCGGCCCTCCCCGGTTCTCCCCGATGTCCCTCAAGCAGATCGACGAGGCGGCGAACACCGTGGAGTTCTTCGTCCACGCGGAGGATGTGCGCCGGGCCCAGCCCGACTGGTCGCGCCGCGAGCTGGACCCGGTCTTCTCCGATGTGCTGTGGTCCCGGACCGAGAGGACGGCCCGCCTGCTGGGCCGCAGGTCCCCGGTGGGGCTGGTGCTGCGCCGCCCGGACGGCCAGACGGCGGTGGCGCACAAGGGGACGCCGGTGGTGACGGTGACCGGGGAGCCCGCCGAGCTGCTGCTGTACGCGTTCGGCAGGCAGGACGCGGCGGACGTCGAGGTGGAGGGCGACCATGCGGCGGTGGAGCGGCTCAAGGCGGCCGAGCTGGGCATGTAGGCCCGGGGCACGGGGGGTGCCGGGGCGCCTACGATTCCGGATCAGTCGGCGGTTCAGGGGGTTCCGGGTCAGCGGGGCAGTTCGGCGCGGCGGAGTGCGATGAAGGCGAGGCCGGCCGCGCCACCGGTCGCGCACACGGCCGCGCTGACGGCGTAGACCGGCCCGGTGCCCCAGAGGGCGATGGCAGCCCCCGTGACGGGGTAGCTGAGCGGGATGAGCGCGTAGGTGAAGAGCGTCGATACGGAGGTGACCCGGCCCAGGTACGCCGGGTCGGCGGCGGTCTGGACGAGGGCGGCGCACAGCGCACCGGCCAGCCCGATGGAGAGGCCGACGAACGCGGCGGTCGCGGCGGCGAGGGCCACCGAGGGGACCTGGGCCAGGGCGGCGATGCCCGTCGCGCCGACGAGGACCGTCAGGCACATCACCCGGCCCGCGTGCGGCACCCGGCCCCGGACGGCGAGGAGGAGGGCGGACCCGGCCGCGCCGGAGGCG
This sequence comes from Streptomyces sp. NPDC026589, assembly GCF_040638385.1. Classification (NCBI taxonomy): domain Bacteria; kingdom Bacillati; phylum Actinomycetota; class Actinomycetes; order Kitasatosporales; family Streptomycetaceae; genus Streptomyces; species Streptomyces sp. NPDC026589. Next base: position 361,516 of record NZ_JBEZYG010000002.1, on the reverse strand, counting down.
AATCCGGCGACGATCCAGCCCATGCCGGCCGCGCCCCAGCCGCGCTGCTCGGAGAGCAGGATCATCCCGAGGTTGAGCGGCCCGACGAAGCCGAGCTCGCTGAGGCCTATGACGATCATGAGCGGGCCGAGCACGGGGTGGCGGCGGACGTACCGGAGCCCGTCGACGAGGTCCTGCCAGGCGTTCGGTGTCTCCTCGGTGTCCGCGGGCGCCTCGTCGGCCCCGGCCGTGGTCCCGCCGTCCTTGACCGGCCCGGGCAGCGGTCTGATCCGCAGGCTCAGGAGCAGCGGCAGGGACAGGGCGAACAGCACTCCGGCGGCGGCGAGGGCGAGCGCGGGGCCGCCCGTGGCCACGGCGACCCCGCCCAGCGGCGCGCCGACGATGGAGGCGCCGCGTGCGGCGAGTCCGCGCAGGCCCTGGATCCGGGCGAGCTGGCCCGGAGGGCTGATCCGGGGCGGCAGGGCTCCGACGGCGGGCAGGAACAGGGCGTCGACCGCGCCGAAGAGCAGGGCGACGGCCACCAGGACGCCCACCGTGGGTGCGGTGAGGGCCAGGGTCGCGGCGAGCCCGAGGACGAGCAGCGCACGGGCGGCGTCGCTGCCGATGACGACGCGGCGGGGCCCGAGCCGGTCGGCGAGCACTCCCCCGCCGAGCATCAGGAGGGCCCGGGGTATGGAGCCGGCGGCGAGGACGAGGCCGGTGCCGGTGGCGCTGCCGGTGCGGGCGGCGGCCCAGGCGAGGGCCATGAAGTAGATGCTGTCGCCGATCATCGACGCGGTGTACGCGCCGAGCCAGCGCTGGACGTTGGGGTCGCGGTGGGCGGGGCGTTCGGGGGCTTCCACGGCGGTGACGGTCATGTGGTTCGTCCTTCCGGGCGAAGTGACGGGCTCAGGGGCGGAAGGGGAATCCGTACGTGTGCAGGGCGACGCTCTCGCGGCCCTCCGTGTCGCCCGCTTCCTCGCGGGCGCGGCCCGTTTCCTCGTAGCGGTCGATCAGCGCGCCCATCTCCCGGCCGAGGGCGGCCAGTTCCTCCGCGGTGAGGCGCAGGAGGTTCTCCGCGCTCCAGGAGGCGCCGCGCCATTCCGCGTCCCAGGTGTGCCGTGCGCCCTGGTGGGCCCGGTAGAGCTCGACGTGCTGGTCGAAGGACATCCGGCCGGCGGCCGCGTAGACGGCCGCCTTGTCCGGTGCGTCGTCGAAGTCCGTGTCGTTGAAGGTCAGTCCTCGGGAGGACGGCTGCCACCAGCGCTCCCGGCCGTCGGTGCCCTGGCCCGCGGCCGGTTCGATCAGCCCGTGGTCGGCGAGCTTGCGCAGGTGGTAGCTGACGAGGGAGACCGCCTCGTCGACCTGGTCGGCGAGCTGGGAGGCGGTGGCTGTGCGCTTGATGTGCAGGGCTCGGTAGAGCTTCAGGCGCAGGGGGTGGCCGATCGCCTTGAGGGTGTCGAGGTCGGAGACGCGGCGTCGTTCTTCTCTGGGCATGACTCGACCGTAGATGCACAGGAAAAGTTGCGCAAGAATAACTGCGCAATATTTGTTGCGAAGTTTTCCAGGTGCCGGGTGCCAGTTCTTCAGACGTCAGTTCTTCAGACGTCAGTTCTTCAGACGTCAGCTCTTCAGACGTCAGCTCTTCAGGCGCCGAGCAGCCTCCGCGCCGCCAGGGCGAGCGAGACCTCGACCGCGTCCCGGGGGCGGGTCAGACAGCGGCCGGTGAGCTGTTCGAAGCGGCGGAGCCGGTTGAGGACGGTGTTGCGGTGGCAGTAGAGCTTCGCGCCCGCCCGCTGCGCCGAGCCGTCCGCGTCCAGCCAGGCGGTGAGGGTCTCCACGATGACGTCGCGGTCGGCGGGGTCCAGCCGGCCCAGCGGGCCCAGCACCCGGTCGGCGAGCGCCTCGGCGAGCGCCGGGGAGGACACGACCAGGGCGTCCGGGAGGTGCTCGTCGAGCAGGACGGTACCCCCGGACGCAGGGCAGGCGCGCAGCGCGGTCTCCGCCAGCCGCCGGGCGTCGCCGAGGGCGGCCAGGCCCTCGACGGCGGAGCCGATCCCGGCCCGGACGCCGGCCGGTACGTCCAGCGCGGCGGCCAGTGCTCCCAGCTCGCCGGGCAGGCCCGCCAGCGGCAGGATCGCCAACTCGGCTTCCGGGCCCGGGTGCCAGAGCGCCGGGGCGTCCGGGCCGCCGGGCAGCGTCAGCGGCGGGCGGGCGGCGGGCCCCGGGCCGCGCGGGGCGGCGGCCACCGCGAGCACGGCGTAGCGGCCCTGCTCCGGCAGGCCCAGCATCGCGGCCGCCTCGGCGAGGTCCGCGATCCGGGCGGTCCCGTCCAGCAGGGCGGCGACCATGAGCCGCTGCCGGTTCTCGCGCCGCCAGGACAGCCGCCGCTCGGCCTGCCGGTAGGCGTCCGCGACGATCCCGCAGTGCTCGTCGACGAAGTTCCACACGTCGGCGGCGACGTGGACGAGCAGCCGCACGTCGTCGGGGTCGCGCCGGGCGGTCTCGTCCACGAGGTCCTGCCAGACCATCGCGCCGCCCATCCGGAAGGCGTGCAGGACGGCGTCGAGCGGCACGCCCTGCTCGGCGCGGATCTCACCGATCCAGCGGGAGGTGCGGTGGGCGGACTCCCGGAACTCCCGGGGCTGGATCAGGGAGCCGACGTTGTGCCGCAGCGAGTGGTGGACCTCCTGCCAGACCTCGGCCCGGCCGGAGTCGATGGCCGCCCGGTAGCCGGGCTCCTGGGCGTACAGGGCCTCGACGAGCCGGTCGGTGAGGGCCGGCAGCGAGGCGACGAGGACCCGGGCGGCCCGGTGCAGCACCTCGACGGCTTCGCGGTCGGCCAGGGACCGGAAGCGGTGCGGCAACGGCGTTGCCGGGGAGGGGCCGTGCGGCGCCCCGATCCGCGAACGTACGACCTGTGGCATGGCGGCCTCCACCGGGAATCGACCGGCCGCGCGAGCGGCGGGCCCGGCACCCGGCCCGGGCGGGGCGCGAGCGCGGCGACACGATCCTGACGCCCGCAGAATGACATACCGCCCAGTCGGTACCTAGGGGTCTGCGCGGAACTCGTCATCACGGTCTCGCAACCGACCGCGTCCGGGTCCGCGTCACACTCGGCGACCAGGTCCGGTTCCTCCCCGACCGCCCTCGGCCCTTCTGAGGGTTCCAGGTCCTCCCCTGCGGGTACGCCTCTCCGTCCTCGCCGAGCCGACCGCGCTGTTTCCGCTGCTGCTCGTCAGCGACCGGTGGCGACCGCTCCACCCGAGGGTCCTCGCCCCGCCGGCCTGGGCCGTCTCGGGCGCCCTGGTTCTGGGGGCGTTGTGGCAGCCCGTGGTCGCCGTGACCGTCGAGAGCCAGACGTACATGTCGAGCGGTACGGCACAGACGGGCTGGGGCTTCGCCTTCGCTGCGCTGTTCGCCATCCCGGCCCTCATGACCGCGGTGACCTGGTCGTACGCCCAGCGGCACCGGACACGGGGGCAGGCGCGGCCGCTGCCTCGCCGTTGGCATCGACCCACCCCGGCCGGCCGCTCGAACAACCCCGCGGGTCAGGTCAGTACACCGGCCCCAGCAGCCGGGCCAGTTCGGTGCGGGAGCGGATACCGAGGGCGGCGAAGACGTTGCGGAGGTGGTGGTCGACCGTACGCGGGCTGAGCGACAGCCGCAGCGCCACTTCCCTGTTGGTGGCCCCTTCGGCGACGCAGCGGGCGATGCGCAGCTGCTGGGGGGTGAGCGCCGCCAGCGGTCCCTCCGCCGCGTTCCGTGGGGCCCCGACCGGCTCCCCCGCCGCCCGCAGCTCCCCGGCCGCCCGGTCGGCCCAGGCACGGGCCGAGCAGCACTGGAAGGCGACCAGGGCGTCACGCAGCGGGCCGCGGGCCTCGCGGGTGCGCCGACGGCGGCGCAGCCACTGACCGTACAGCAGGTGGGTGCGGGCCCGTTCGAAGTCGCCGCCCGCCCGGCCGTGGTGGGCCAGGGCCTCGGCGTAGCGGGCGTCGGCCTCGTCGGCAGGGGCCAGCAGGGCCCGGCAGCGGGCCAGTTGGGCGGGCGCCCCCGGGTCGGCGGTCCGGGCGGCCCAGGACGCGAACGCGTCGACGGCGGCGTGGAGTTCGCGGGACTCCTCATGCTGTCGGCCGCCCAGCACGGCGGCCTCGACCCAGCAGGGCACCGCGAGCATCCGGGCGGCGAAGTGGCCTCGGCCGGGGCCGGTACCGACGACGGGGGCCAGCCGGGCGGCCGCCTCGCCGGGCCGTCCGGAGGCCAGGTCCGCGCGGGCCCGCGCCCAGGTGGCGAGGGTGACGGCCTGGGCCAGCCCGTGCGGCCCCGCCCCGGTCAGCGCGGCGTCGGCGTGCGCGGCGCATGCCTCGGCGGGCCCCGCCACGGAGGCGGCGAGGGCGAGCACGGCGTGCAGATGGGCGGAACTGTTGGGCTGCCCCGTACGGCGGGCGGCGTGCAGCCCCTCCAGGGCGTGGGCCCGCGCACCGGCGTGGCGCCCGGCCCGCAGTTCGGCGTAGGCGAGGTGTTCGAGCGCCTGGGGCAGCAGCGCGTCGGGGCCCCTGGTCCGTACGGCGGCGAGCGCGCGGGCGCCCGCGCGACAGGCGGCGGCGACGTCCCCGAGGACCAGCGCCGCGACCCCGGCCCGGAGCAGCGCGGCCGGTGCGACGGGGTCCCCGGCGGGGTCGAGGCAGCGGCGGAGGAGGGCGTGGCCCTCGGCGGTGCGGCCTTCGAGCACGGCGCACATGCCGGCCCGGTAGTGCTCCAGGCCCGCTTCCGGCGGGGTGCGGGCGAGACGGTTCATGGCGTCGAGGTAGCCGAGCGCGTCTCCCGCCGCCCAGGCGGCCTCGGCCGCGCCGAGGAGGGCGTCGAGGGTCCTGCGGGGATCGTGCGGGCCAAGCAGTTCGGCCGCGGCGAGCAGCGCTTCGTGGGCGTCCGCCGCCGGCCCGGAGCGCAGGGCCAGCATGCCGTGGACGTAGGGGGCGAGGCCCCGTGCGGGCCCGGGGGCCGGCCCCGCCGCGCCGGGCGTCCGGGGCCCGGTCCTGGCCAGCAGGGCCCGGGCCCGGGCCGGGTCGCCCGCGAGCCCCGCCTGCTCGGCCGCCGCGGCGAGGCGGGCCGCCCGCAGCGCCGGTTCGGTGGCGAGGAGAGCGGCGCGGGCCAGGGCGGCGGAACGTTCGGCATGCGGGAAGGGGGCTCCGGCGGCGGCTTCGAGCCGGGCGGCCAGCGCGGCGTCCGGCCCGGACGCGGCACAGGCCCGCTGGACGAGGGCGGCCAGCGGGACGGGTGGGGGTGCGGTGACCGGGGCGTCCGGAGGGGGCGCGGAGGAGGCTCCCGGGAAGACCCGGTCTCCGGCCTCCGTCAGCAGGGTGGCGAGCAGCTCGTGGGCGGCGCGGCGGTGGGAGCGAGGGGCGTGGTGGAGTACGGCACGGGCGACGAGGCGGTGGGCGAAGTGGACGCGGCTGCCCGCCCGTTGGAGGAGGCCGCCGGTGGCGGCGGCGCCGAACAGGGCCCGGTCCAGGAAGTCCCGGGGCAGTCCGCGGCGGGTGCCCGCGCGCAGCAGGAGCAGGGCGTCCGCCCCGGTGCCCTCCGGCTCGTGCTCCTGGGCCGCGGCGGCGAGCAGGAGCAGGGTGCGGGTCCGGTCCGGGAGGCCGTCGAGCCGCTCGGCATGGGCGGCGAGCACCGCTTCGCCGCCGGGCAGGGGGAAGGGCAGCGGGGTACGGCCGGCGAGCTGGTCCGGGGTGAGGCGTCCGGTGAACCCGGCGAGCAGGCGTGGGTTTCCGGCCGCCTCACGGAGCAGCTCGGCCCGCACCACCGGGTCGATCCCCTCCGTACCGGGGGCCGCGCCGGGAGCCAATCCGGGGGCCGCACCGAAAGCCGCACCCGGGGCCGTTCCGAGCGCCGCACCGGGAGCGGCCCCAGGGGCCATTCCGAGGGTCGTACCAGGATCCGCGCCGAGGGCCGTCGTCCCGCCGGTCAGCCGGTCCAGGAGCGCCGAGGCCGCGCCCTCGTCCAGGGGTGCGAGGTGGAGCGTGGGCAGCCCGGCGAAGGCGGTGCCGTCGGCGGCCGAGAGCAGGACGGCGGTCCGGCTGCCCAGACCCAGCCCGCGGGCCGCGAGGGCGAGCGCGGACCTGGACGCCGGGTCCCAGGCGTGCGCGTCGTCGGCGCAGACCAACAGGGGGTGCCCTGCGCCCGGTTCCCGCAGTCGGCGGGCGAGCGCCTCGGGGGTGATGACCGGGTACGGGGCGGCGGGCGACTGGCCGGTGGTGAGGGACGGGCCGAGCAGGGCGACCGGCCCGCCGCCCGGCGCGGGCCGTCCGGCGGAGGCGGCCGTGGCGTACAGCACGGGGCCCCGGTCCCGGTGAGCGTCGGCGGCGGCGCGCAGCAGCGCCGTACGGCCGAGACCGGGCGGTGCGGCCAGCACGAGCGCACCTCCGTCGCCCCGCCACAACAGCTCCAACAGGCTTTTCAGAGTGGCGAGTTCATCGTCCCGGCCGTACAGCCGGAGCGGACTGGGCACGGTCTTCGATGGGGTCACACCGGCACCGTACGGTCGCGTCGGCGAGGGTGGAAGCGCCGCGTCCGGGTACCCGGCGGGGACGGCCCGGTGCGGTGCGCGCTCCCAGCCGGAGCCCTGCCGCGCTGTGCCGGAGCACAGCGCGGCAGGGCTGGAGGACGCCGGGATCACGCGGTGTGCGGGCAGTTGCCCCGGTACTCCGCGATGGTCAGGCTCGGCTGCGGGAGCGGGCAGAGGAACTGCTCGTAGCGGGTGTCGTTGTCGATGAACCGCTTCAGCCAGGAAAGGCTGTACTTCGCGATCGTCGTGTTGGAGCTGTTCGGCGTGAAGTGCGAGGCGCCGCGCAGCTCCAGGTACGCCTTGTCCAGGGAGCCGGGCAGCGACTCGTAGAACGGCTCGGAGTGCGTGGAGACGGGGGCGACCGAGTCACCGTCCGCACCCACCACGAGGGTGGGCGTACGCAGTTCGGGCCAGGTCTTGTCGGTGTTCCAGCCGGTCAGCGGGATGGCCGCCTTCAGTGAGGTGCGGCTCTTGGCCGCCTCCAGGCTGCCGCCGCCCCCCATCGAGTGGCCCATCACCCCGAGGCGGGAGGCGTCGACCCGGGTCCGCACCGAGCTGCGCTGGGTCAGGTAGTCCAGAGCGGCGAGGAGTTGGCGGCCCCGGCTGTCGGGCTGGTCGAGCGTGGTGTTGGTGTCGATGGTGAAGACCACGAAGCCCTGGGACGCCAGGCGCGGGCCGAGCCAGGCGATGGAGGACTCGTAGGCGGTGAAGCCGGGCGAGATGACGACCGCGCCGAACGTGCCGTCGGCGGTGGAGGTCGGGTAGTGGATGGTGCCGCCGCCGAACCCGCTCACGGCGAGCGAGGAGACGGAGGTCTGCGAGGTGGCGTAGGAGCCGCGGCTCGCCTCGATGGAGGCGTTGGTGGGGGCGGGGCCGCGCTCGTAGGGGTTGTCGGCGGCCTGGGCGCCCGGGGCCAGGGCGGTCATCAGGAGACCGGCGGTGGCCGCGGCGGCGGTCAGCAGACCCGCGAGTGCCCGGGGGCGGCTCGGGCGTGGGGGGTGCTGGTGCGAGGCGAGAAGGTGCTGATGCACGAGGGGGATCCTCTCGGTGGTGGCGGAACCGCACCACGCGAGGCCGTGAAGCCCGTCGTCCGGGGGCTCGGGGTGCGCCGCGTGGCCACCGGCGTCGTCCGTCGGCGATCGCCACTCTCACGCCGCGTCCCGTGAACACGCATCGGCGGTATCACCGGTCTCGGGTGGACCGGTGATACCGCCGATTCCCGCTACGTGCTCAGCGGACCGGGTGGCCCGCTTCCCGCAGGGCGCCCTTGACCTCGGAGATCCGCAGGTCTCCGAAGTGGAAGACGGACGCGGCGAGCACCGCGTCGGCCCCCGCCTCGATCGCCGGGGCGAAGTCGGCGAGCCGGCCCGCGCCGCCGGAGGCGATGACGGGGACGGTGACGTGCCCCCGTACCGCCTCGATCATCTCGGTGTCGTAGCCGTCCTTCGTGCCGTCGGCGTCCATCGAGTTGAGCAGGATCTCGCCCGCGCCCAGCTCGGCGGCCCGGTGGGCCCACTCGACGGCGTCGATGCCGGTGCCCTTGCGGCCGCCGTGCGTGGTGACCTCGAAGGTGCCCTCCGGGGTGCGGCGGGCGTCGACGGAGAGCACCAGGACCTGACGTCCGAACCGTTCGGCGATCTCACGGATGAGGTCGGGGCGGGCGATGGCGGCGGTGTTGACGCCGACCTTGTCGGCCCCGGCGCGCAGCAGCTTGTCGACGTCGTCGGGGGTGCGGACGCCGCCGCCGACGGTGAGCGGGATGAAGACCTGCTCGGCGGTGCGGCGGACCACGTCGTACGTCGTCTCGCGGTCGCCGCTGGAGGCGGTGATGTCGAGGAACGTCAGCTCGTCGGCGCCCTCGGCGTCGTACAGCTTGGCCATCTCCACGGGGTCGCCCGCGTCGCGCAGATTCTGGAAGTTGACGCCCTTGACGACCCGGCCGTTGTCGACGTCCAGGCAGGGGATGACCCGTACGGCGAGGCTCACTTCGCGCCTCCCCGGTAGGCCTCGACCTCGACCTCGACGACCAGGCCCGGGTCCACGAAACCGGACACGATGATCAGGGAGGCGGCGGGGCGCACGGCGTCGAACAGCTCCTTGTGGGCGCGGCCGATGTCCTCCACGTCCCGGGCGTGCGTGAGGTACATCCGGGTGCGGACGACGTCCTCGCGGGTGAGGCCCACCTGCTCCAGCGCCGCGAACGCGACGTCGAACGAGGTGATGGCCTGCTCGTACGGGGAGCCCGCGGAGATCTGGCCGTTCACCACGGAGGTGCAGCCGGCGACCAGGACGAGCCCGTTGGGGAGCTCGACCGCGCGCGAGTAGCCGAACTTCTCCTCCCAGGGCGCGCCGGTGGAGATCCGGCGTACGGAGGAAGCTTCGGTGGACCCAGGAGAACCGGTCATGCGGCGACCGCCTTGAGGGCCTCTTCCAGCGTGAACGCCTTCGCGTACAGCGCCTTGCCGACGATCGCGCCCTCGACGCCTTCGGGGACGAGGAGGGAGATCGCGCGGAGGTCGTCGAGCGAGGAGACCCCGCCGGAGGCGACGACCGGGCGGTCGGTGGCGGCGCAGACGTCCCGCAGCAGGCCCAGGTTGGGCCCCTCCAGGGTGCCGTCCTTGGCGATGTCGGTGACGACGTAGCGGGCGCAGCCCTCGGCGTCGAGGCGGGCGAGGGTCTCGTAGAGGTCGCCGCCGTCGCGGGTCCAGCCCCGGCCGCGCAGGGTGGTGCCGCGGACGTCGAGGCCGACCGCGATCTTGTCGCCGTGCTCGGCGATGACCTTGGCGACCCACTCCGGGGTCTCCAGGGCGGCGGTGCCGAGGTTGACCCGGCGGCAGCCGGTGGCGAGGGCGGCGGCGAGCGAGGCGTCGTCGCGGATGCCGCCGGACAGCTCGACCTTGATGTCCATGGCCCCGGCGACCTCGGCGATCAGGGCGCGGTTGTCGCCGGTGCCGAAGGCGGCGTCCAGGTCGACGAGGTGCAGCCACTCGGCGCCGGCGCGCTGCCAGGCGAGGGCGGCCTCCAGCGGGGAGCCGTAGGAGGTCTCGGAGCCGGACTCGCCGTGCACGAGGCGGACGGCCTGGCCGTCGCGGACGTCGACGGCGGGGAGCAGTTCAAGCTTCGGCATTACAGCGTCTCGATCCAGTTGGTCAGCAGCTGGGCGCCGGCATCGCCGGACTTCTCGGGGTGGAACTGGGTGGCCCACAGCGCACCGTTCTCCACGGCGGCCACGAACCGTTCGCCGTGCGTGGCCCAGGTGACCTTGGGGGCACGGATCTTGGCGTTGGTCACTTCGAGGGACCAGTCGTGCGCCGCGTAGGAGTGCACGAAGTAGTACCGCGCTTCGGCGTCCAGCCCCGCGAAGAGCCGGGAGTCCTCGGGGGCCTCGACGGTGTTCCACCCCATGTGCGGGACGATGTCGGCCTTCAGGGGGCCGACCGTGCCGGGCCATTCGTCCAGGCCCTCGGTCTCCACACCGTGCTCGATGCCGCGCTCGAAGAGGATCTGCATCCCGACGCAGATGCCCATGACGGGGCGGCCTCCGGAGAGCCGGCGGCCGACGATCCAGTCGCCGCGGGCCCGCTTGAGCCCGTCCATGCAGGCGGAGAACGCGCCGACGCCGGGGACGAGGAGCCCGTCGGCGTTCATCGCGCGGTCGTAGTCGCGGGTGATCTCGACGTCCGCGCCGACGTGGGCGAGGGCCCGCTCGGCGGAACGGACGTTGCCGAAGCCGTAGTCGAAGACGACGACCTTCTTGGTGTCAGTCACAGCGTGCCTCTCAGTCCCACAGTCCCTGGATCCGCAGGATGCCCGCCACCAGGCACATCACGGAGCCGATCGACAGCAGCACGATGACGCCCTTGGGCATCCCCTGCTTCGCGAAGGAGTAGACGCCGCCGGCCAGGAAGAGTCCGACGACGATCAGGATGGTGTTGAGGCCGGTCACAGGGCGCCCTTCGTGGAAGGCAGGATGCCGGCGGCGCGCGGGTCGTGCTCGCTGGCGTACCGCAGGGCGCGGGCGAGCGCCTTGAACTGGCACTCGACGATGTGGTGGGCGTTGCGCCCGTACGGCACGTGGACGTGCAGGGCGATCTGCGCCTGGGCGACGAAGGACTCCAGGATGTGCCGGGTCATCGTCGTGTCGTACTCGCCGATCATCGGCGCCATCTTCTCGGGCTCGGTGTGCACGAGATAGGGGCGGCCGGAGAGGTCGACGGTGACCTGGGCGAGCGACTCGTCCAGCGGGACGGTGCAGTTGCCGAAGCGGTAGATGCCGACCTTGTCGCCGAGGGCCTGCTTGAAGGCGGCGCCGAGCGCGAGCGCGGTGTCCTCGATGGTGTGGTGGCTGTCGATGTGCAGGTCGCCCTCGGTCTTGACCGTGAGGTCGAAGAGGCCGTGGCGGCCGAGCTGGTCGAGCATGTGGTCGTAGAAGCCGACCCCGGTGGCGACATCGACCTTGCCGGTGCCGTCGAGGTTGATCTCGACGAGCACGGACGTTTCCTTCGTGGTGCGTTCCACGCGGCCTACGCGGGGGCTCATGCGTCGTGCTCCTTCTTGAGTTCGCGTACCGCATCGAGGAACGCGTCGTTCTCTGCCGGGGTGCCCGCGGTGACCCGCAGCCACCCCGGTACGCCGTTGTCCCGGACCAGGACGCCCCGGTCGAGGATCTGCTGCCAGACGGCGTGGCTGTCGTCGAAGCGGCCGAACTGGACGAAGTTGGCGTCCGAGTCGGTGACCTGGTAGCCGGTGGCGCGCAGCTCGGCCACCAGCCGGTCGCGCTCGCTCTTGAGCTGCGCGACGTATCCCAGCAGCGTATCGGTGTGCTCCAGGGCGGCGAGCGCGGTGGCCTGGGTGACGGAGGAGAGGTGGTACGGCAGCCGCACCAGCTGGACCGCGTCGACCACGGCCGGGTCGGCGGCGAGGTAGCCCAGGCGCAGCCCGGCGGCGCCGAACGCCTTGGACATGGTCCGGGAGACGATCAGGTTGCGGCGGCCCTCGATCAGCGGGAGCAGCGAGGGGTGGTGGCTGAACTCGCCGTACGCCTCGTCGACGACGACGATCGACGGCCCGGCGGCCTGGGCGGCGTCGTAGAGCGCGAGGACGGTGTCGGCGTCGACGGCGGTGCCGGTGGGGTTGTTGGGCGAGGTGATGAAGACGACCTCGGGCCGGTGCTCGGCGATGGCGGCGCGGGCGGCGTCCACGTCGATGGTGAAGTCGTCGTTGCGCGGCCCGGAGATCCAGCCGGTGCCGGTACCCCGGGAGATCAGGGCGTGCATGGAGTACGAGGGTTCGAAGCCGATCGCGGTGCGGCCGGGCCCGCCGAAGGTCTGGAGCAGCTGCTGGAGGACCTCGTTGGAGCCGTTGGCGGCCCACACGTTGGCCGTGCCGACCTCGTGCCCGGCGGTGCGGGACAGATAGCGGGCCAGCTCGGTGCGGAGCTCGACGGCATCCCGGTCGGGGTAGCGGTTGAGGCCGCGGGCGGCCTCGCGGACCCGCTCGGCGATCCGGTCGACCAGTGCTTCGGGAAGCGGGTACGGATTCTCGTTGGTGTTGAGGCGTACGGGGACGTCGAGCTGGGGCGCTCCGTACGGGGACTGGCCGCGCAGTTCGTCGCGGATGGGGAGCTCGTCCCAGGGGTTGCCGGGCACGGGGTCGTTCGTCACTGCTGCGGAACCTTCCAGCCGAACCTTGCCTTCAGTGCGGCGCCGTGGGCGGGGAGGTCCTCCGCCTCGGCGAGGGTCACGACGTGGTGGGTGACCTCGGCGAGCGCGTCGCGGCTGTAGTCGACGATGTGGATGCCGCGCAGGAAGGACTGCACGGACAGGCCCGAGGAGTGGCAGGCGCAGCCGCCGGTGGGCAGGACGTGGTTGGAGCCGGCGCAGTAGTCGCCGAGCGAGACCGGCGACCAGGGGCCGACGAAGATCGCTCCGGCGTTGCGGACCCGGTCGGCGACGGCGGCCGCGTCCGCGGTCTGGACCTCCAGGTGCTCGGCGCCGTACGCGTCGACGACCTTGAGGCCGTCCTCGATGGAGGAGACCAGGACGATGGCGGACTGGCGGCCGGCGAGGGCGGGCTCGACGCGGTCCTTGATGTGCTTGGTGGCGGCGACCTGGGGGGCCAGCTCGGCCTCGGTGGCGGCGGCCAGCTCCTCGGAGTCGGTGACCAGGACGGCGGCGGCCATCGGGTCGTGCTCGGCCTGGCTGATCAGGTCGGCGGCCACGTGCGCCGGGTCGGCGGTGGCGTCGGCGAGGATCGCGATCTCGGTGGGCCCGGCCTCGGCGTCGATGCCGATGCGGCCCTTGAGGAGGCGTTTGGCGGCGGCGACGTAGATGTTGCCCGGGCCGGTGACCAGGTTGACCGGGAGGCAGTCCTCGGTGCCGTACGCGAACATCGCGACGGCCTGGGAGCCGCCGGCGGCGTACACCTCGTCGACGCCGAGCAGGGCGCAGGCGGCGAGGATCGTGGGGTGCGGCAGCCCGCCGAAGTCCTTCTGCGGCGGGGAGGCGACGGCGATGCCCCGGACTCCCGCCTCCTGGGCCGGGACGACGTTCATCACGACGGAGGAGGGGTAGACCGAGCGGCCGCCGGGGACGTAGAGCCCGACGCGCTCGACGGGCACCCACTTCTCGGTGACGGTGCCGCCGGGAACGACCTGGGTGGTGTGCGTGGTGCGGCGCTGTTCGCGGTGGACGAGGCGGGCACGGCGGATCGACTCCTCAAGTGCTGCCCGGACGGCCGGATTCAGCTCCTGGAGAGCGCGGGAGACGGCGTCAGCGGGCACCCGGACCGACTCGATCCGGACACCGTCCAATTTCTCGCCCCAGTCGATCACTGCCGCGGAGCCACGATGGCGCACGTCCTCGCAGATGGGCCGCACCGTCTCCAGGGCGGCTTCCACGTCGAACTCGGCACGGGGCAGCAGGTCGCGCAGGGCGGCACCCTCGGGGAGGGCGTCACCGCGCAGATCGATTCGAGAGATCACACGGCAATTCTCTCAGACCGCTCGGAGCGGCCGGTCGCCCGTATCACTGGCTGATACCGGTCGCCCGTACCACTGGCCGATACGCGTATCGGCCATGTCCGACTGTCACTGCTGACCGCTAGCTTTCACGGCGTCACACAGAGGGAAGAACAGCACTACAGCATGTGTGCACGGAGGGAGCGGCCGTGACCGAGCCGCACGAAGGCGATATCCCGGACGGCCTCAGCGCAGCGGAGCTGGGCATGTGGCAGTCCTTCCGCAACGGGACCACCTACGACTTACGCAGCTACGACCCGGCCCACAACGACCCGTTCGCCCCGCAGGTGTGGGGGCCCGAGCGGAGCGTCGGCGCGCGCACGGTGGCGCGGCTGCTGCTGAGCGGCCCGGCGGCCCGGCCCGGCCGGGTGGCGGCGCTGAAGCTCCGGGGGGTGCGGATCACCGGAAAGCTGGACCTGGCGGGCGGCCGGGTGGCTCCGTACGTGGAGCTGACCGGCTGCCGCTTCGAGCAGGAGGTGTCGCTCCCCGAGTGCCACTTCACGACCCTGCGGCTGGTGGGGTGCGCGCTGCCCCGGCTGGAGGCCGCGCGGCTGCGCACGGAGGGCGATCTGCATCTGCCGCGCTGCCGGATCGACCGGGGCGTCCGGCTGACCGACGCCCAGATCGGGACGGATCTGCTGATCAACCAGCTCAGCGTCGGCCCGGACCGGCACGGTCGGGCCATCGTCGGGGACGGCATGGCGGTGGCCCAGGACCTCCAGGCCGAGATGATCGAGACGCTCGGCGAGCTGAGCCTGCGCGGGGCGAAGGTGGGCGGTTCGCTGAGCCTGCGCGGCAGCCGGCTGCGCGCCGCGGAGGACCGTCGCGCACTGAACGCCCCACAGCTGACGGTGGAGCGCACGCTCTACATGACCGAGGCGTGGGTGAGCGTCGACACGGGGAACCAGGGCACCACTCCCCCGTACGGCGTGGTCTACGCCCCGACGCCGGCGCGCGGCACCCGCTCGCAGATCTTCGAGTGCCGGGGCGGGGTGCGCCTGGACGACGGGCGGTTCGGGGACGCGGTGGACCTGCACAAGGCCCGGTTCACCATGACCCGGCAGGAGGAGCTGTCGCTGCGCCGGATCGTGACGCCGGAGCTCCGGTTCAACGCGGAGCGCCCGGAGGAGGGCCGCGTCGTACTGAACGGCGCGAAGGTGGTGACCCTGATCGACCTGTCGACGAGCTGGCCGGGCCCGGGCGGTCTGGCGATGGGCGGCTTCGTCTACGAGAACCTCGTCCCCTACGGCCACTTCCCGCTCTCCCGGCGGCTGGAGTGGGTGCAGGCCGCGACGCCGGAGTACGTCCCCGAGCCGTACGAGCGGCTGGCCACGGTGATGCGCAGTTGCGGCGAGGACGCGGACGCGCGCGAGGTGTTGCTGGCCAAGCAGCGCCGCCGCCGCGAGACGCTGCCGCCCGCCGCGAAGGCGTGGGGCTACCTCCAGGACTGGACGGTGGCGTACGGCTACCGGCCGGGGCGGGCCGCGGTGTGGATGGCGGTGCTGTGGGCGGCGGGCACGGCGGCGTTCGCGCAGCACGTTCCGCCCTCCATCAAGGGCGAGGAGCATCCGCAGTGGAACCCCGCCCTGTACGCGCTGGATCTGCTGATCCCGGTGATCAACCTCGGGCAGGACGGCTACTGGCGGATGGAGGACGCCTGGCAGTGGGCCGCGGCGGGTCTGGTGCTGGTGGGGTGGGTTCTGGCCACCACGGTGGCGGCGGGGGCGTCCCGGATGCTGCGCAGGGGCTGACCGCGGAGGGCTCTGCAGCAGGCTGTGGGCGGTCGGGGCCAGGGGCCCGACCGCCCGCGCCCCGTGACCGGAGGGCGGAGCGAGCGTCACGAGAGGGTGCGATCAAGCCAGCGGAGGACATTTCCTTTGCCCTTTCTTGACCCGGTCCGATACAACCCATTCACTCGGCACAGAAGCTTCACAGCACACCCCTGGCGCGGCCCTCACCAGCGCTTTTCAATGGTCTGCACCATGGCCTTCCTTCGCGCTCTGCTCAGTACCGCGCGCATGATCCGGCACAGCCCTCCGCTGTCCGCCGGACTGTCCGCGGATGACGCGGTGCTGCTCGACGCCCCGGACGAGCGGCTCTCTCCCGCGCTGGTCGCCGCTGCCCTGGGCGACTACGAACCCGCCGCCGAACTGCTCGCCACCACCCGGTCCGCCGCCGACTGGGAGAACCGGGACCGCTACCTCGGCCGGCTCGTCGCCTTCGCCCGCGGCCGGGACGGCTGGCTCGTCGACTGGCTGGCCGCCGCCCCGCGCGACCCGGACGCGCTGCTGGTCAAGGCGGAGCTGTCGGTCCGCAGGGCCTGGGAGTCGCCCGCCCGCGCGGAACGGCTCCGCGAGGTCGGCCCGCTGATCACCGCCGCCGCCGACGCGGACCCGCGCGACCCCGTGCCGTGGCGGCTCGCCCTGGACCACGCGCGCGGCACCCACGCCACGCACACCGCCTTCGAAGCGCTGTGGGAGCAGGCCGTACGGCGCTCCGCGCACCACTACGGCTGCCATGTGGCGGCCCTGCGCTACCTCTCCGCCGCCTGGTACGGCTCGCACCGCGAATGCTTCGACTTCGCCGAGCAGGCCGCCGAGGACGCGCTGCCCGACTCCCTGGTGCAGGCCCTCCCGGCCCGGGCGGCCTTCGCGCTGCTCCTGGACACCCAGGCGGCGGGCCGCACCACCTCCGTACTGGAGGAGCGGATCGACGCGGCGGCCGACCTGGCGATCAGGCTCTCCGCCGCCTACCGGCCCGGCGATCCCTGGCCGGCCGAGGTCCGCAACCTCCTCGCGTACGTCCTGCTCGCCCGGGGGCGCTGGGCGGAGGCGCTGCACCAGTTCGACCTGATCGGCCTGCACGCGACGTCGTTCCCGTGGTCGTCGGTGTCCGAGGACGCGCTCGGCCGGTTCCTGGACGCGCGGGACGGCGCACGGCTCCAGGCGGCCTCCCTGACGCCCTTGCGCAACCGGGCCGACCACGGCCGCCCCCGGGGCCATTACGCTTGAGCGTTGTGACCACCGCCCGCCTTCCCCTTTTCCCGCTCAACGCGGTGCTGTTCCCCGGCCTGGTGCTGCCGCTCAACGTCTTCGAAGAGCGATATCGCGCCATGATGCGGGAACTGCTGAAGAGCGACGAGGACGAACCTCGCCGCTTCGTCGTGGTCGCGATCCGCGACGGCCGCGAGACCGCCCCGACGGCCACCGGCATGCCGGACACCGTCGCGGCCGCCCCTCCCCCCGAACGGGCCCCGGCGGAGGGCTTCGGCCCCGACCCGATCCAGACCTTCCACCGGGTGGGCTGCGTCGCCGACGCGGCGACGATCCGCGAGCGCGCCGACGGCAGCTTCGAGGTCCTGGCCACCGGCACCACCCGGGTCAGGCTGCTGTCCGTCGAGGCGAGCGGCCCGTATCTGACCGCCGAGGTCGAGGAGGTGGCCGAGGAACCGCCGGGCGAGGACGAGGGGGACGAGGCGGGAGCGCTCGGCGAGGGCGTCCTGCGGGCCTTCCGCGCCTACCAGAAGCGGCTGGCCGGGGCGAGCGAACGGTCGCTGGCGACCGGCGCCGAGCTCCCCGACGACCCGTCCGTGATCTCCTACCTGGTCGCGGCGGCGACCGTCCTGGACGTCCCGACCAAGCAGCGCCTGCTCCAGGCCCCGGACACGGCGACCCGGCTGCGCGAGGAGCTGACGCTGCTGCGCAAGGAGACCGCGGTCATCCGCTACCTGCCCTCGCTCCCCGCGACCGACCTGACCAGGGCCCCCACCCACCCCAACTGACGAGGACCTGCCCCCGGTGGCGAAGAAACCCAAGAAGCAGCAGGCGGGCGGCACCCCCGCCACGGTCGCCCTGACCGCGGCGGGCACCGCCTTCACGGTCCACGCCTACGACCACGACCCGGCGAGCCCGTCCTACGGCGAGGAGGCCGCC
Organism: Streptomyces sp. NPDC026589; assembly: GCF_040638385.1. Classification (NCBI taxonomy): domain Bacteria; kingdom Bacillati; phylum Actinomycetota; class Actinomycetes; order Kitasatosporales; family Streptomycetaceae; genus Streptomyces; species Streptomyces sp. NPDC026589. The sequence goes on along the minus strand of NZ_JBEZYG010000002.1, from coordinate 344,019 downwards.
GAGGCCCTGGGCGTCTCCCCCGACCGGGTCTTCAAGACCCTGGTGGCGGACGTGGACGGCGCCCTGACGGTCGCGGTGGTCCCGGTGGCCGGCTCCCTGGACCTCAAGGCCCTGGCGTCCGCGGTGGGCGGCAAACGCGCCGCGATGGCGGACCCGGCCGCCGCGGAACGCACCACCGGCTACGTACGCGGCGGCATCTCCCCCCTGGGCCAGCGCAAGCGCCTGCGCACGGTGCTGGACACTTCGGCGCGCGCCCACACCACGATCTGCGTGTCGGCGGGCCGCCGGGGCCTGGAGGTGGAACTGGCGGCGACGGATCTGGCGGAGCTGACGGGGGCGGTGTTCGCGGAGATCGCGCGGGGTACCTGAGCACCGTCACGGGGGCTCCGCCCCCGCACCCCCGCGCCTCAAACGCCGGCGAGGCTGTATTTCCAGCCCCTCCGGCGCTTGAGGAGCGGGACCCGGGGCAGCGCCCCACACTTCCAGCCCCTCCGGCGCTTGAGGAGCGGGACCCGGGGCAGCGCCCCGGTTTCGGGAAGGGGCGGGGTGGGGAACAGCCCGCCGCAGGCGACTCTAGGCCGCCCCACCGCCACCGGCGGGCGACGATGGGGGCCCGGACCCCGGCCCCGCCAGGGGCCCCTGCACGGGCCCGTCGTAGTACGACCCGTACCCGGAGTACCCCGTCCAGTCCGGCTCCACATCCCGCGGCCCGAACGCCGCCGTGAGCAGCAGATGGATCCCCATCGCCGCGAACGGCCACGCCAGCACCGCCACCCCCACCGAGTGCAGCTCCAGCGGCGCGTCGAACGTCACGCCCTGGCCGGCCTCCCGGGCCCGCGCCACCACGTCGGACGACGGTCCCAGCCAGATGCCGACCCGCCACGCCACCAGCGAGGCGAGCAGCGCGCCCAGCGCCAGCCCCACGACCACGAGGACGCCTCCGCGACGCAGCCGCCAGAAGACGGCGGCGGCCGAGAGCGCGCCGAAGCCGAGTGCCAGCAGGACGAACGTTCCGTCGGCCCCGATCGCCTCCTCGCCCTCGCTGTTCTCCAGGAAGACGGCCGTGTCGTCGGAGATCAGCGGCACACGCGGCGCGAGCCACAGCCACAGCAGCCCGAGCACGATGCCCGCGAGCGCGACCAGAACAAGGACGACGGCGGCCTGACGGATCTCCGTGGCCGTATCCGGGTGGTCCGGGCCGCCCACCGAGGGTGCTGGGTGGGAGCCCGAGGGCGGGGCCTGCCACGGGTCATGGGGGCCGGGCTGGTGGGGCGGCGTCAGAGGTGCGGTCACCGTGCCATCGTGCCAGGCCACCCGGTGAGGCGCCTCACCGGATGCCGCACCCGGGCTCACCGTACGGCGGCCCGCCGGTACGCCCACGTCGCCACGGCCAGCGAGAGAACCCCCACCGCCGCGCAGATCGCCAGGAAGAACGCGATGAGCCCCCAGTCCGGGCGGGCGTCGAAGGACCGGGCCAGCGCCTCGACCCCGTACGTCGAGGGCAGCAGGTCACGCGCCCACCCCACCGGCTCCGGCAGCCGGTCGGCCGGCAGCACCCCGAGCAGCAGGGCGGCGGACATCCCCAGCTGTCCCAGCAGGGTCGCCAGCTCCGGGCGCGGGGCGAGCAGCCCCAGGGCGGCGCCGAGACCGGCCAGGGCCGCGCCGGAGAGCGGGACGACGGCCACCAGGACCCAGAGATGGGTCATCGGCAGCTGGAACAGCACGCTGCCGGTGATCGCCGTGAAGACCGTGCCGGGCACGGTGAAGGAGGCATAGGCGGCGGCCGCGCCGAGCACCACCGCGGCGGGCGGCACCGGCAGGGTGGCGTAGTGGTCGAGCCCGCCGCCCGCCCGCAGCTGCCCGAAGTACTGGGCGAGCAGGTTGAGCGCGACGAACGCGACGACCAGGACGCTGGATCCCGCGACCACCGCGCGGGCCTCCGCACCGCCGTCGACGACGCCCCGCATCAGGACCATGATCCCGACGGACTGGAAGGTCGCCACGAAGAGCAGCGGGATCCGGGCGACGCGCGCCCGGGAGAGCTGGGCGCGGTAGACGGCGGCCAGCGACGGCAGCAGCCGGGCGCGCGGCGCGAGGGGCGCGGCGACGGTACGGGCGGGGCCCGTAGGGGAGGTGCCGGGCGCGGACCGGACGCTCGGCGGTGCGGTCCTGGCCGGAATGATGCTCGTCACCTGCGGCTGCCCCCCTGAGACACGTCCGAACTGCCACATACATCCATCGCGTTCACCGCGTTCACGATGCCCACGCCGTCTCTCATGCCGATCACGCCGATCACGCCTTGACCAGCCCCTTGGTCGCATTGGCCGCGTCTCCCCCGAGCGCGAGATAGACATCCTCCAGGCTGGGCGTGGCCAGGGTGAAATCGTCGAGCGCGGCGAAGGCCGCGCCGCCCGTCACCGCGGCGACCGCTGCCCGTGCCTCGTCCGGCCCGAGCCGCAGCACCCAGCGCCGCCCGGACTCCTGGGCGGACGGCCGCAGGGCCGCCACCTCGGGGACGTCCAGCGGGGCCCGTTCACGCCACACCAGCTCGACGCGCACCTCCCCGGCGACCTGCTCCTTGAGCCCGGCGGGGGTGTCGCAGGCGATGACCCGGCCGCGTTCGAGGACGGCGACCCGGTCGAGGACGGTCTCGGCCTCGATCACGTTGTGGGTGACCAGCAGGACGGTGGCCCCGCGCTCCGCCCGGCGGCGGTCGACGGCGGCCCAGACGGCGCGGCGGGCGACCGGGTCCATTCCGGTGGTCGGCTCGTCGAGGACGAGGACGGGCCGGTCGCCGACCAGGGTGGCGGCGAAGCAGGCGAGCCGCCGCTGACCGCCGGAGAGCTTCTTCAGGGGCCGCCCGGCGATCGCGGTGAGGCCCAGCTCCTCCAGGACCGCGTCGCGCTCGGCGCGTGCGTCCCGGACGGCGAGACCGCGCAGCCGTCCGGTGGTCTCGGCGGCGAGCGAGACGGTCAGTTCGTCGAGGGCGGTGGACTCCTGCCCGAGGTAGCCGATCAGCCGGGAGGCCCGCTCGGGGTGGCGTACGAGGTCGTGGCCCAGCACCTCGACGCTGCCGGAGTCGGGCCGCATCAGCCCGGTGAGCTGGCGGACCAGGGTGGACTTGCCAGCACCGTTGGGGCCGAGCAGTCCGAAGATCTCGCCGCGCTCGACGTCCAGACTGATGCTGTCGGTGGCGCGGATCTCGGGCGTCGCGGGGGCGCCCCGGCGGCCTCGGACGGCGGGATAGGTCTTGACCAGATCACGCACCGCGCACACGGTGCCGGTGTCCCTCTGCGCCTGTGCAGTGCCCGTACTCACGAGGTATGAGGGTACGGGGTCACATGCCCCGGTTCACGTCCGGGGCCACCCCGCGTCGCCGGGCGGCACGGGAACGGGGCGGGACGGCTACTCCCCCGCCGGTACGTGCTCGGCGGCGGCCCGCACGTCGATCTCCCGCCAGAAGCCGGCCCGGATCGCGTAGCGGTCGTGCTCGTCGATCTGGTCGTCCTTGTGGGCGAGGAGCCCGAAGCGGGCCGCGTAACGCAGCAGTTCGCCGTCGATCCGGTGCGGGATGCGCGGGTACATGGTGGAGAGTTTCTGCAGGTGGACGGTTTCCGGCAGGCGCTCCATCCAGCGGCGGGCGAAGACCTGGCCCACCTCGAAGGGGTCGCCGCCGACGGTGGTGATGTCCTCCTCCCGGTCCGCCCAGCGCTGTTCGGCGCTGGTGACCTGGGCGAGGGTCGGCAGGGACGCGGTCTCCGCCGGCTCGCCGAGGGGCCCGCCGCGCTCCACCCAGCCCTTGTCGGAGGACCAGCGCAGCGTGGCGTTGGCGGGCTGGGGCGGGTGCTGGCGGTCCGGGTGGGTGGCGTGGGCGCGCAACGCGGCCAGGTCCTTGGGGGTGGGGACGGCCTTGTGTCCGGGGGCGGACGAGGTGTCGGACGACGAAGCGGCGGCGTTCTCGGCGGGGGCGGGGGCGCCGCTCCGGGCCGCGGCGGCCTGGGCCTCGGAGGCGCGTTCGGCGGAGGCGGCGATGGCCGCCTCCGGCAGCGGTGCGGAGAGGATCGCGGCGATCTCGGGGCGCGGGACGGGCGGCGGGGCGCAGGGGCCGCCGAGCTCCTTGGCGCGTACGGCCTTGGTGATCCAGGCGCGGTCCAGGACCCGCCGTTCGTCGGCCTCGGCGACGAGGTCCTCGGACTGGTTGTAGTCGCCGTCGGCGGCCTGCACGGCCCAGAGGTGGACGGCGACCCCGTGTTCCTTGGCGGACATCAGACCGGGCAGCAGATCACCGTCACCGGTCACCAGGACCACGTCCGAGCAGGCCCGGTTCCTGGCCAGTTCGGTCAGCTCGGCGTGCATCGCGGCATCGACGCCCTTCTGCGCCCAGCGCCCGTCGCTGCGGGTCAGGGCGCCGAGCCGGACGGTCACGCGGGGCATCACGCGGAGCCGGCGGTGCTCGGGCTGGGGCACCCGGTCGGGGGCGCCGTCGAACCAGTAGATGCGCAGCAGGGGCTGTTGGGTGTCGGCCTCGGCGCGCTCGCGCAGCCCCTGGATGAGGGCCGCGTGGTCGACGGTGATGCGGGAACGAGCGGGCTCTCCGGCCAGCAGACTCGCGGCTGCGCCCAGCAAGTAGCCGGCGTCCACCAGGACGACGCAACGGTCCACGCGTTCCACCCTCTTCCGAATTCGGGAACGGTTCAGCGGCCCGCTCCTCGATGACCGGGTCCGCTTACCCAGGGTTTCCTTCGAGTCTGCCCGACCGCGCGGGGGTTAACGGCCGGAACTGGATCATCGGCGTGGCGGATCCGGAAAGGAAGAGGGAAGGAAGGGTGAGAAGCGAAGAGGGACACGTCGCGCGAGGCGCTGCGGAGACGCGGAGAGGCCGGGCGAGGGCGGCGGGACCGGGCCCCACTGCGGAAACCGCTACGCACGGTAATGATCCAACATGCGGCGTTTGCGGCGCTATGTGAATCTGGCAGCGGTCCTGGCCCCCCAGGATTCCCCACAGGAGGCATTCACCATGGCCAAGAACAAGAACCGCAAGCAGGGCAGCCAGCACGACCGCGCGTCCGCGTCGGAGCGCAGCGCGGAGGAGGCCAAGTCGACGGCGTACGAGTCGCAGAACCAGCCGCAGGCGCAGGCCCAGGGCAGCCCGTCCGACGTGGCGCGCAAGCATCAGCGACGCTTCGGCCACAACTGACCCGTCGGCCGCTCGCGGTAGAGACTGGCATCGAGGACAGCGAGAGGGGCGTCCCGCACATGCGGGACGCCCCTCCTGCCGTTCGCGTCCGGTGGCGCGTCTGCTCAGCCGGCCAGGCAGGCCGGGCCGAGCAGCACCTTCAGGTCGCCGAAGAGGGCCGAGTCGGCCTTGACCCGGTGCCGGTCGAGCCGGAGCACCGTGGTCTTGCGGGGGCCCTGGAGCTTGATGCGCACCTCGGTGTCGCCCCGGTGGTGGCTGAGCACCTCGCCGAGCCGGGTGACCATGGGCGGGGTGATCTTCACGGTGGGGATGGTGAGGACGACGGGCGCGTTGGTCCCGGCGTTGGAGATGTCGGGGACCTGCATCTCCATGGCGACCAGCCGGGGCACGTCCTCGCGCTTGTCGAGCCGTCCCTTGACGAAGACGACGGTGTCCTCGACGAGCTGAGTGGAGACCAGCTGGTAGGTGGCGGGGAAGAACATGCACTCGATGGAGCCCGCCAGGTCCTCCACGGTGGCGATGGCCCAGGCGTTGCCCTGTTTGGTCATCTTGCGCTGGAGGCCGGAGATGATGCCGCCGACGGTGACGATGGCGCCGTCTCCGTAGTCCCCGCTCATGAGCTGGGAGATCGAGGAGTCGGCCTTGTCGGACAGCACGTGCTCCAGGCCGAACAGCGGGTGGTCGGAGACGTACAGGCCGAGCATCTCCCGTTCCTGGGCGAGCAGGTAGGCCTTCTCCCACTCGATGTCGGAGAACTCCACGTCGAGCCCGAATCCCGGCTCGCCGCTCTCCTCCTCGCCGCCCCCGAAGAGGTCGAACTGTCCCTCGGCCTCCTTGCGCTTGACCTGCACCACGTTGTCGATCATCGGCTCGTGGTGGGCGACGAGGCCCTTGCGGGTGTGGCCCATCTCGTCGAACGCGCCGGCCTTGATGAGCGATTCCACGGTGCGCTTGTTGCAGACGACCGCCTCGACCTTGTCGAGGAAGTCGGGGAAGGTGCTGTACTTCCCCTTCGCCTTGCGGGACCGGATGATCGAGTCGACGACGTTCTGGCCGACGTTGCGGATGGCGGTCAGGCCGAAGAGGATCACGTCGTCGCCCTGGGCGGCGAAGTTGGACAGCGACTCGTTGACGTTGGGCGGGAGCACCTTGATGCCCATGCGGCGGCACTCGTTGAGGTAGACCGCGGACTTGTCCTTGTCGTCCTTGACCGAGGTCAGCAGGGCGGCCATGTACTCGGCGGGGTAGTTCGCCTTGAGGTATCCGGTCCAGTAGGTGACCAGCCCGTACGCGGAGGAGTGCGCCTTGTTGAAGGCGTAACCGGCGAACGGGACCAGCACGTCCCACAGCGCCTTGATCGCGGCGTCGGAGAAGCCGTTCTTCTTGGCGCCCGCCTCGAAGAGGACGAAGTTCTTCGCCAGTTCCTCGGGCTTCTTCTTGCCCATCACACGGCGCAGGATGTCGGCCTCGCCCAGCGAGTACCCGGCGACGATCTGGGCGGCCTTCTGGACCTGCTCCTGGTAGACGATCAGGCCGTAGGTGAGGCCGAGGACCTCCTTGAGGGGCTCCTCCAGCTCCGGGTGGATCGGGGTGATCTCCTGGCGGCCGTTCTTGCGCTCCGCGTAGTTCGTGTGCGAGTTCATGCCCATCGGGCCCGGCCGGTAGAGGGCCGAGACGGCGGAGATGTCCTCGAAGTTGTCGGGCTGCATCTGGCGCAGCAGGGAGCGCATCGGCCCGCCGTCGAACTGGAAGACGCCGAGCGTGTCACCGCGGCAGAGCAGTTCGTACGTCTTGGGGTCGTCCAGCGGGAGGGAGAGCATCTCCAGGTCGACGCCCTTGTTGGACTTCACCATCTTGATGGCGTCGTCCATGATCGTCAGGTTGCGCAGGCCCAGGAAGTCCATCTTCAGCAGGCCGAGCGACTCGCACTGCGGGTAGTCCCACTGCGTGATGGTGACGCCGTCGGTGTGCCGCGTCCAGAGCGGCGCGTGGTCGACGATCGGCTCGCTGGACATGATCACGCCGGCGGCGTGCACGCCCATCTGCCGGACCAGGCCCTCGACGCCCTTGGCGGTGTCGATGACCTTCTTGACGTCCGGTTCGCTCTCGTACATCCCCCGGATCTCGCCCGCCTCGCTGTAACGCGGGTGCTTGGGGTCGGTGATGCCGTTGAGGTCGATGCCCTTGCCGAGGACGTCGGCGGGCATGGCCTTGGTGAGCCGGTCGCCCATCGCGTACGGGTAGCCGAGGACGCGGGCGGAGTCCTTGATGGCGTTCTTGGCCTTGATCTTGCCGTAGGTGCCGATCATGGCGACCTTGTCGGCGCCGTACTTCTCGGTGACGTACCGGATCACCTCGACGCGCCGGCGCTCGTCGAAGTCGATGTCGACGTCGGGCATGGAGACGCGCTCGGGGTTGAGGAACCGCTCGAAGATCAGCCCGTGCTCGATCGGGTCGAGGTCGGTGATGCCCATCGCGTACGAGACGATCGATCCGGCGGCGGAACCACGGCCGGGGCCCACCGCGATGCCGTTGTTCTTGGCCCACATGATGAAGTCGGCGACGACCAGGAAGTACCCCGGGAACCCCATCTGGATGATGATGTCCATCTCGTACTCGACCTGCTTCTGCCGGTCGTCGGGGACGCCGTTCGGGAAACGGCGGCCCATGCCGACCCGGACCTCCTCCTGGAACCAGGTGATCTCCGTGAAGCCGTCCGGGATCTCGAACTTCGGCATGAGGTTCTTCGCCTCGAACATGCCGGTGGTGTCGATCTGCTGGGCGACCAGGAGCGTGTTGGCGCACCCCTGCTGCCAGGCGTCGGAGGAGTCGACGGCGTACATCTCGTCCGTCGTCTTGAGGTAGTAGCCCGTGCCGTCGAAGCGGAAGCGGTCGGGGTCCGAGAGGTTCTTGCCGGTCTGGATGCAGAGCAGGGCGTCGTGGGCGGTGGCCTCGTGGGCGTACGTGTAGTGGGAGTCGTTCGTCACGAGCGGCGGGATGTCGAGCTTCTTGCCGATCTCCAGCAGCCCGTCGCGGACCCGGCGCTCGATCTCGATGCCGTGGTCCATCAGCTCCAGGAAGTACTTGTCCGCCCCGAAGATGTCCTTGTAGTCCGAGGCCGCCTGGACCGCCTCGTCGAACTGGCCGAGCCGCAGCCGGGTCTGCACCTCGCCCGAGGGGCAGCCGGTGGACGCGATGAGGCCCTCGGACCACTGGGAGATGGTCTCCTTGTCCATTCGGGGCCACTTCTGGAGCCAGCCCTCGGCGTACGCGTCGGAGGAGAGCCGGAAGAGGTTGTGCAGTCCGGTCTTGTTGGAGGCCCAGATCGTCTTGTGGGTGTAACCACCGGATCCGGACACATCGTCGCGCTTCTGGTGCGGCTGTCCCCACTGCACCTTGCGCTTGTGTTTGCGCGACTCCGGGGCGACATACGCCTCGATGCCGATGATCGGCGTGACGCCCGCCTTCGTCGCCGAGTGGAAGAAGTCGTAGGCACCGTGGAGGTTGCCGTGGTCGGTCATCGCGATGTGCGACATGCCCATCTCGTTGCAGGCCTCGAACATGTCCTTGAGCCGCGCCGCACCGTCCAGCAGCGAGTACTGGGTGTGAACGTGCAGGTGCGTGAAGGGCGGCTTGGTCACGGCGTCGGGCCTCCGGGAAGTCGGGCGATGACGGACGGGGGGACAGCGTGGAAGTCTACGACGTGACGGAGTCGAACGACGGGCACTCCCGGCTTCCGCCGAGCGTTGGACAGGGCGGGACACCTGTCCGTTTTGTCATGCACTCAGTCAGGACCCGATCGGGCGGACCCACGGTCCGGCCAGACCCGCCAGCTACAGCAGGAGGCAGCAAGAAATGTCGGAAACGCAGACCGGCGCAGCGCAGCGCGGGGAGCAGATTCTCGCCGTTTTCGACACCGCCTTCGGGGAGCTGCTGGCCGCCGATCCGGCCGCGTTCCGGGTCAAGTTCCGCAAGATGGCGGGCTCGGCCTTCGCCTTCTACCGGGGCACGGCCTGCCTGTTCTACGGCGACCTGGAGCGGGAGCGGCACGGCGGCCCGTTCCTGGACGAGCGCACCGGCCGGGTGTGGATCCACGGCGATCTCCACGCGGAGAACTTCGGCACCTACATGGACGCCAACGGCCGCCTCGTCTTCAACGTCAACGACTTCGACGAGGCGTACGTGGGCCCCTTCACCTGGGACCTGAAGCGCTTCGCCGCCTCCGTGGCGCTGATCGGTTACGCGAAGGCGCTGGCCGACGAGCAGATCAGCGAGCTGGTGACGATCTTCGCCATCTCCTACCGCGAGCGGATCCACGCGCTGGCGACGGGCGCGAAGAACGACGAGGTGCCGCCGTTCACGCTGGACACCGCGGACGGTCCGCTGCTGGGCGCGCTCCGCGCCGCCCGGTCGCGCACGCGCTTCTCGCTGCTGGACTCGATGACGGTGATCCGGGACTTCGAGCGCCGGTTCGCGGACGGCGGCGGGTCGATCGACCTGGACGCCGCGACGCGCTACAAGGTGCTGGCCGCGTTCGACGGCTATCTGGAGACGCTCCCCGAGTCGAGCCTGACGCGCCCCGACTCCTACCGGGTCAAGGACGTGGTGGGCCGCCGGGGCATCGGCATAGGGTCCGCCGGCCTGCCCTCGTACAACATCCTCCTGGAGGGCAACAGCGACGCCCTGGAGAACGATGTGGTGATCTACCTCAAGCAGGCGCAGACCCCCGCGGTCTCCCGGCACATCACGGACGCCGCCGTGCGGGAGTACTTCCAGCACGAGGGGCACCGCACGGTGATCTCGCAGCGCGCGCTCCAGGCCCACGCGGACCCGTGGCTGGGCTGGACCGAGCTGGACGGCTCGGGTCAGCTGGTCGCCGAGGTCTCGCCGTACGCGGTCGACCTGGACTGGTCCGACATCGACGAGGCGGACGAGATCGCGGCGGTCGTCGCGGATCTGGGCCGAGCGACGGCCACGATGCACGCGGCCGCCGACGACGAGAGCGGGCACTCGCTGGTGCCGTTCTCCACCGAGCGGGCGATCGACGCGGCCATCGCGGCCGACGAGGAGAGCTTCGCACCGATGCTGGTCGACTTCGCCCACACCTACGGGGCGAGAGCCCGCGCGGACCACCAGATCTTCGTGGACCTCTTCCGCAACGGCCGGATCCCGGGCCTGTAGGGCGCCGGAGCCCCGGGCAGCCACCCCGGGGCTCTCAGCCTCTTTTAAGGTCCGCTTACCTCGGCGCATGACACACTTTCCGGCGATGGACATCTCAGGGACGCAGCTCAGGGTCGCGCGCGCGGCGGTCTTCACCGCGCTCGTCGTCACCCTGTCCACGGCGTCCCATGTGCTGCTCTCCGGGGTCCCGCTGCCGCTGACCGCGGTCGCGCTGCTCGCCGGTGGCGTCTTCGCGGTGGCGTACGCGCTGGCCGGCCGGGAGCGCGGCTTCGGGGCGATCGCGGGCCTGCTCGTCCCGCTGGAGCTGGCCGCCGACACCCTCTTCACCACGGGCCAGCACCTCTGTTACGGGGCGGCGGGCGGCCCGGTCGCGGGCACGCTGCGCGCGGTGGGCTTCGACGTCCTGTGCGGCGGCGGCGAGGTCGGCGCGGGCGGGGCCCGGATCGCGGGCGTCGGCGCGGTGGGCGCCCCGCTGGCCGATGTGGCCGGTGCGGGCGACCGTGCGGCGGCGCTGCTGGCACAGCCGGGACCGGCCGTGCCCTGGTTGCTGCTCGTCGCCCATGTGGCGGTCGGGCTGCTCGCCGCGGCCTGGCTGCGGCGCGGTGAGGCGGCCCTGGCCGGGCTGCTGCGCGCGGCGGCCCTGCTGGCGTTCCGGCCGCTGCTGGTCGCGGTCGCGGTGGTGCGCGCGGGCGTCCGGGCCGCGGCCCGCCTCTCCCGGCCCGCCGGGCGTCCGCACCCGCCGCTCACCGCCCGCCTCCTCGTGCACTGTGTGGGGCGCAGGGGCCCGCCGCTCGCGACGTACGCCGCCGCCTGAGGGCACGGCCACGCGACGACGGCAGCACCCGCCCACCCCCACACACGTACTCACGGAGAACGATCATGAGCAAGCGCAACACCCAGGCGAACAAGGCAGCGGCCCGCGAGCGGCTGCGCGCCGAGCGCGAGGCCCAGGCCAAGAAGGACAGGACCCGCAAGCAGCTCGTCGTGGCGGTCTCGGTCGTCGCCGCCCTCGCCGTGGTCGGCGGCATCAGCTACGGCGTGATGCAGCTGAACAAGCCGGACGCCTGGGAGAGCGCCGCCGACGCGAAGAACGTCACCGCGCCGAAGAACACCTCGGGCGACGACGGCACCACCGTGGTCGTCGGCGAGCCGGGCGCGCAGAAGACCCTGGAGCTGTACGAGGACGCGCGCTGCCCGGTCTGCGCCACGTTCGAGCAGGGCGTCGGCGAGACCGTCTCGAAGGACGTCGAGGCCGGCAAGTACAAGGTCAAGTTCGTCGGCGCGACCTTCATCGACAACACGGACAACGGTGAGGGCTCCAAGAACGCCCTGAGCGCGCTCGGTGCGGCACTGGACGTGAGCCCCGAGGCGTTCATGGAGTACAAGGCCGCGCTGTACTCAGCGAAGTTCCACCCCGAGGAGAGCGACGACAAGTTCGCCAAGGACAGCTACCTCATCGAGGTCGCGGACTCGGTCGAAGCGTTGAAGGGGAACAAGGACTTCCGGAAGGACGTCGAGGACGGCACGTACGACGCCTGGGCCATGAAGATGTCCAAGACGTTCGACAAGAGCGGGGTGCAGGGCACGCCGACGCTGAAGATGGACGACAAGAAGATCACGGCGGAGGGCAGCGAGAACGCCCCGATGACGGCCGACGAGTTCACGAAGGCCATCGACAAGGCACTCAAGGCGTAACGGCCTTCGTCTTCCGCGACACCCGGCGCACCGGGCAGGCCGACCGCCCTGACGCGCCGGGTGTCGGGCTTTCCGCCGGGTCTACAGGGTGGCGAGGAAGCCGAGCGCGACCTTCCAGGTCTGCTCGGCGGCCGCCTGGTCGTAGTCGTGCAGGTCGGGGTCGGTGAACAGGTGCCCGGCCCCGGGGTAGCGGTAGACCTCGACGTCCGCGCCGGTGCGCTGCATCTGGAGGTACCAGCTGTTCAGCCAGTCGTGGGACTCGAACGGGTCCGGGTCCGCGACGTGCAGCTGCACGGGGAGCTCGTCCACGGAGGCGTTCTCGGCGAGGTCCGAGGTGCCGTGGAACAGCAGCAGCCCGCGGGCCTTCGCGTCGCCGAGCGCCAGGGTCTGCGCGGTCGCCGCCCCGAGGGAGAAGCCGGCGTAGACGAGCCCCTGGTCGGAGTAGGGTGCGGCGGCCAGCACGGCGCGCTTCAGCAGCTCCTCCTTGCCGATCTCGTCCTTGTAGGCCATGCCCTCTTCCACCGTGTCAAAGGTGTGCCCCTCGAACAGATCGGGCACGCGCACCTCGTGGCCGGCGTCCCTGAGGCGCGCGGCCGCGGCGTGCACGGCGGGCCTGAGCCCGTACGTCGAGTGGAAAAGCATGATGTTCATGAGGCCCATGGTGCCATTTGTGCCCTGGGGCCCGCCCTACAGCTTGGAGGACGAGGGAATGGAGAGCGTGCTGCGCCCGCTGATCGTCATCGGCGGTTCCGTGGTGATCACCCTGCTGGTCGGCTGGCTGGTCGACCGGCTGCTGCGGCGGGCCGACAGCCGTCACCACGAGACCCCGCTGTGGGGGCTGCTGCGGCGCTGCCGCCCTCCCTTGCAGGTGGTGCTCATCACGGCGCTGCTGCGCAGCAGCTACCGCCAGATGGGCGTCGACTGGATTCGTGACCACCGCGCCGGGATCGGCCAGGTGCTGACCCTGGTGCTGATCGGCGCGTCCGCCTGGCTGGTGGTGCGGATCGCGGCGACGGTCGTGGAGGCCAGCTATGCCCGGTACGCGACGGCCGGTCGCGACCCGGCCCGGGTCCGCCGGGTCCGTACGCAGGTCACGCTGATCCAGCGGGTGGTCATCGCGGTGGTGGCGGTGGTCGCCGTCGCGGCGATGCTGCTGACGTTCCCGCCGATGCGGGCGGTCGGCACGTCGATGCTCGCCTCGGCCGGTCTGCTCGGCATCGTCGCGGGTGTCGCCGCCCAGTCGACGCTCGGGAACCTCTTCGCCGGATTCCAGATCGCGTTCGGCGACATGGTGCGGCTCGGCGACACCGTGGTGGTGGACGGCGAATGGGGCACGATCGACGAGATCACCCTGACGTTCCTGGCCGTACGGACCTGGGACGAGCGGCGGATCACGATGCCGGTCTCGTACTTCACCAGCCAGCCGTTCGAGAACTGGTCGCGCGGCGGGGTGCAGATGACCGGCACGGTCTACTTCCACCTCGACCACTCCGCTCCGATCGCGGCGATGCGGACGAAGCTGCGGGACCTCCTCGGGGACATCGCCGCCTGGGACGGCCGGGACTGGTCGCTGGCGGTCACCGACACCACGCCGACCACGATCGAGGTGCGCGCGGTGGTCACGGCGAAGGACGCGGACGACATCTGGACGGCGCGCTGCGCGGTGCGCGAGCAGCTGATCGGCTGGCTGCGCGACCACCACCCGTACGCCCTGCCGCGGGTCGCCACCTCGCCCGCCGTACTGCCGCCGGGCGAACAGTGGGCGGAGCTGACGGGTGCCGGGCCCCGGGCGGGCCGCGAGAAGGCGGAGCCCACTGACGGGGACGACTCCAGGGCCCCGCGCACGGGCCGCGGCTGAGGCTGCCCCGCTACGGCTCCTCAGCGCAGCGAGCGGAAGTCCAGATACCGCAGCACCCGGTCCACGACCTCCGGGTCGGAGCCGGGCTCGCTGCGCGCGGAGAGCACCTCGTGGCGGGCGGCCGACATCATCTCGCGCTGGACACGGCTGATCGCCCTGAAGCGTTCCGCGCGCTGTGCGTAGGCCTCACGCCGTTCCTCGTCGACCATGTCCGGGCTGATCCGGGCTCCGATGTCGTACGCGGCGCGCTGGAGCCGCTCCATGACCTCCTCGGGGAACTCCTCGACCTCCTGGATCTCCTTGAGGCGGTACTTGGCGGCCTTGGCGGCCCGGACGGCGAGGTCCCGCTCCAGTGCCTCCTCGGCGTCGGTGTCGGCCCGGACCCTCAGCTTGCGCACCAGCCAGGGCAGGGTGAGTCCCTGGAAGACCAGGGTGGCCATGATCACGGCGAACGCGATGAAGATGATCTCGTCACGGCCGGGGAAGGGCCGCCCGTCGTCGGTCTCCAGCGGGATCGCCAGCGCCAGGGCGACCGAGGCCACCCCGCGCATCCCCGCCCACCACATCACGACGGTCTCCCGCCAGCTGGTGGGGATCTCCTCGCTGACGTCACGGCGGGTGTGGAGCCGCTTGGCCAGCCAGGTCGCGGGCAGCAGGTACAGCAGCCGTACGCCGACGACGACCCCGACGACCGCGAGCCCCCAGCCGGCCATCTCCAGGGCGTGCCCGTCGGCGGTGCCGAACACGCTGTGCAGCTCCAGGCCGATCAGCCCGAAGGCCACGCCGGTCACCAGGGTGTCGACGATGTCCCAGAACGTGCGTCCGGTGAGCCGGCCCAGCACGTCGTCGGCGTCGGCGGTGTGCTCGGCGAGGAACAGCGCGACGGTCAGTACGGCCAGCACACCGGAGCCCATCAGCTCCTCCGCGAGGACGTAGGCGACGAACGGCACCAGCAGGGTCAGCCCGACCTGGAGGGTGGCGTCGCCCAGCAGGTTCATCAGCTTGATGGTGAGCCAGCCGAGGGCGAGGCCGACGGCGACCGCGACGACGGCGGAGAGGAGCAGCAGCCCGAAGGCCTCGGGGAGCGAGAAGGTGCCGCTGACGGCGGCGGCGATGGCCACGTGGTAGAGCACGATGGCGGTCACGTCGTTGAAGAGCCCCTCGCCCTCCAGGATCGAGACCAGTCGGCGCGGCAGTCCCACGGAGCCCGCCACGGCCGTCGCCGCGACCGGGTCGGGCGGGGCGACGAGAGCGCCGAGGGCGACGGCGGCGGCGATGGGCAGCCCCGGCACGATCGAGTTGGCGACCGCGGCGACGGCGGCGGCGGTGACGAAGACGAGGGCCACGGCCAGCAGGAAGATCGGGCGTCTGTTGGCGGCGAACTGCCGCCAGGAGGTGCGCTGCACGGAGGCGTAGAGCAGCGGCGGAAGCAGCGCGGGGAGAATGATCTCCGGCGGGATGTCGACGTTCGGCACGAACGGCATGAAGGCCATGGCGACGCCGATGAGGGTCATCAGCACCGGCGCGGGCAGCCCCAGCCGGTCGCCGAGCGGCACCGTGACCACGGCTCCGAGCAGCAGCAGGAGCAGCAGGGACATCTGTTCCACGAGGTGCCTTCCGGAGCGTGCGGGTCCGGCACACCACGAGCTGCCGAACAGGGTTCCCACCCTGCCACGCGGGGTACGCGATTCGGCCGATACCCTCCGCTACCGGGACTCAGGCCGGGCGGATCTCCCGCCGCATGGCCCGGTGGGGCATGCCCGCGTCGGGGAACTCGGGGCCGTACGCGACATATCCGAGCCGCTCGTAGAAGCCGAGGGCGTGCGTCTGGGCGTGCAGGTCGACGGCGGCCAGGCCCAGCGCCCGCGCCTCGTCCTCGATGGCCCGTACGAGGGCGGCGCCGACCCCGAGGCCACGGGCCTCCCTGCTGACGGCGAGCCGGCCCAGCGAGCCGGCCGCCGGGTCGCCGCCGGTCTTCCCGGCCGCGTCGGCGCCGTGCAGCAGCCGGCCCGTGCCGAGCGCGGTGCCGTCCGCCGCGACGGCCAGGACATGCACCGCGGTCGCGTCGTAGGCGTCGTACTCCAGCTCCTCGGGCACGTGCTGCTCGCCGACGAAGACCTCCTTGCGGACCTGGAAGCAGGCTTGGAGGTCGCTCTCCTCGACGGCCCTGCGGGTGCTGTACGGGGAGGGAACGGCGGTCACTGACTCTCCGCGGAGATGGTGTCGAGGGCGTGCTGGAGGTCGGCCGGGTAGGTGCTGGAGAACTCCACCCAGCTGCCGTCGCTCGGGTGCTCGAAACCCAGGCGCACGGCGTGCAGCCACTGGCGGGTCAGCCCGAGGCGCTTGGCCAGGGTCGGGTCCGCGCCATAGGTGAGGTCGCCGACGCAGGGGTGGCGGTGGGCGGACATGTGGACCCGGATCTGGTGGGTGCGGCCGGTCTCCAGCTTGATGTCGAGGAGGCTGGCGGCGCGGTAGGCCTCGATCAGGTCGTAGTGGGTCACCGACGGCTTGCCCTCGGCGGTGACCGCCCACTTGTAGTCGTGGTTGGGGTGGCGCCCGATGGGGGCGTCGATGGTGCCGCTCATCGGGTCCGGGTGCCCCTGGACGAGCGCGTGGTACTTCTTGTCGACGACCCGGTCGCGGAACTGGGCCTTGAGCAGGGTGTAGGCGCGCTCGGACTTGGCGACGACCATCAGCCCGGAGGTGCCGACGTCGAGGCGGTGGACGATGCCCTGGCGCTCGGCGGCGCCGGACGTCGAGATCCGGTAGCCGGCGGCGGCGAGGCCGCCGATGACGGTGGTGCCGGTCCAGCCGGGGCTGGGGTGGGCGGCGACGCCGACCGGCTTCATGATGACGACGATGTCGTCGTCGTCGTGGACGATCTCCATGCCCTCGACGGGCTCGGCGACGATCTGGACGGGGGCGGGCGCACCCGGCATCTCCACTTCCAGCCAGGCGCCCCCGTGGACCCGTTCGGACTTCCCGGCCACCGAACCGTCCACCTGGACCTTCCCGGCTGCGGCCAGCTCGGCGGCCTTGGTGCGGGAGAAACCGAACATCCGGGAGATGGCGGCGTCGACGCGCTCGCCTTCCAGGCCGTCCGGTACGGGCAGGGTGCGGATCTCGGGGTGCGTACTCACCTGTCGAGTATGCCTTGCGCCCGCGGGTCCCCGCGCCGGACGGTCAGTCCTTGTGCACGGTCCCGTCGGGGTCCAGGCCCTTGAAGGAGAGGATCACGATGAGGATGCCGCCGCAGACGATGGCGGAGTCGGCGAGGTTGAAGACGGCGAAGTGCTTGGGGGCGATGAAGTCCACCACCGCGCCCTCGAACGCGCCGGGCGCCCGGAAGATCCGGTCGGTGAGGTTGCCGAGCGCACCGCCCAGGAGGAGGCCCAGGGCGATGGCCCACGGCAGGCTGTAGAGCTTGCGGGCCAGCCGGATGATCACCACGATCACTCCGGAGGCGATGATGGTGAAGATCACCGTGAACGCCTCGCCGATCCCGAACGCGGCGCCAGCGTTCCGGAGCGCCCGGAACTGGAGCCAGTCGCCGATGATGTCGATCGGCGGCTGGTGCTCCAGCTTCGCGACCACGATCATCTTGGTGACCAGATCCAGCAGATAGGCCACGACGGCCACGCTCAGGAGAACGAGGACCTTCCGCTTGCCCCTGCCCGCGTTCACGGCCGCGTCGGCGGCCGTGCTGCCGGCTTCGTCCGTGCCCTCGGCCTCGGGATCGTCCGGCGTACCGATGATGCGCTCCGCCTCTGCCACGTGAGTCCCTCAACCTAGGTGCCTGCCTGAGGATGAGGGTACGACACACCAGTGCGGATCAGCCGCGCCGCTCCTGCTTCTGCTTGTCCTCGACGCACAGGGTGGCCCGGGGGAAGGCCTGCATCCGCGCCTTGCCGATCGGTTTGCCGCAGACCTCGCAGAGCCCGTACGTCCCCGCCTCCAGCCGGGCGAGCGCCCGCTCGGTCTGCTCCAGCGTCTCCTGGGCGTGGGCGGCCAGCGACAGCTCGTGCTCGCGGGTGATGTTCTTGGTGCCGGTGTCGGCCTCGTCGTCGCCCGCACCGTCGCCGGAGTCCCGCATCAGCCCGGCGAGCGCCGCACCGGAGGCCTCCAGCTCGCTGCGGAGCCGCAGCGTCTCGCTCGTCAGCAGGGTGCGCGCCTCGGTGACCTCCTCCGGCGTCCAGGGGTCCTCCCCGGGCCGGACGGCCAGCTCGTCGGGGGCGGCGGCGCGGGCCGGCGGCACGGGGGCCGTGGCCTGTGCGCCTGCTGCGGGACGACTCGCGCTCTTCTTGGCTACCACCGTGTGGGCTCCCGTCTGCTCGGCGGCCCGGGCCGCCTCCGTGGCCTTCTCCGAGGCCTTCTTGGCCGCGCTCTTCTTGGCGGTGCTCTTCTTGGCGGCGGTCTTCCTCGCCGTCGTCTTCTTGGCGGACGCCTTCTTGGCGGCGGCCTTCTTCGCCGTCCTCCTCGCGGGCGCGGGCGCCTGCTCGGCCGGCGACTCGTGGCTGCCGTCGTGCTCGGCCGCGGTCTCTTCCGCCGTCTTCTTCGCCACCATGGCCGCGGCCCCTTCACATATTGTGATCTTGCTCGCGAGTCGTGCTGGGACGATAAATCGACTCCAGCCCCGCGGCAACGGGGCACGCCGCCTTCTCGCCCCTCCCCGTATCCGGTCGTGGCGCGCCTGCCTCCGTTGTTCCCAGCTCCCCGTCCGGTAATCCGGCCCTCGGGCCCCGCCGGGAAGTCCTTGTACCCCGTCCCGCCACCCGGGTCACACCCTCGCGCCGCGGATAACCGGTCGGCCGTCGCCCGTACGGGCCCGTACACTGGGCCCAGCGAGAGGCTTGGATGGGACGAGTAGCGTCGTACGCAGCCAGAAGCGACCCGGGGACGGTGGGAGCCCGGGGGCGAGCGCGCCGTGAAGATCACCCCGGAGCCGCCGGAAGAACGCCTTGACCGATGGGCCCCGCCCACCGACGCAAGGCCACTAGACCCGGCATCGCGACCCCAATGAGGGGGCCACGGGCCTGCGCCCGGGGCCAAGGAGGGTGGTACCGCGGGAGCCGAGACGCTCTCGTCCCTCCGACGGAAGTGGAAGACGTCCGCCGGAGGAAGCCGCACATGACATCGCCGCAGTACCGCCAGGTGCCCGCCCAGGTCGACCTGCCCGCGCTCGAACACGCCGTGCTCGACTTCTGGCGGGAGAGCAAGGTCTTCGCCAAGAGCCTGGAGCAGTCCGAGGGCCGCCCCGAGTGGGTCTTCTACGAGGGTCCGCCCACCGCCAACGGCATGCCGGGCGCGCACCACATCGAGGCCCGCGTCTTCAAGGACGTCTTCCCCCGCTTCCGCACCATGCAGGGCTACCACGTCGGCCGCAAGGCCGGCTGGGACTGCCACGGCCTGCCGGTCGAGCTCGCGGTCGAGAAGGAGCTGGGCTTCAACGGCAAGAAGGACATCGAGGCGTTCGGCATCGCCGAGTTCAACGCCAAGTGCCGCGAGTCGGTGACCCGGCACACCGACGCGTTCGCCGAGCTGACGACCCGCATGGGCTACTGGGTCGACCTGGACGACGCGTACCGCACGATGGACCCGGAGTACGTGGACTCCGTGTGGTGGTCGCTCAAGGAGATCTTCAACAAGGACCTGCTGGTCCAGGACCACCGGGTCGCCCCCTGGTGCCCGCGCTGCGGCACCGGCCTGTCCGACCACGAGCTGGCCCAGGGCTACGAGACGGTCGTCGACCCCTCGGTCTTCGTCCGCTTCCCCCTCACCTCGGGCCCGCTGGCCGGTGAGGCGGCCCTCCTGGTCTGGACGACCACCCCCTGGACCCTGGTCTCCAACACGGCGGTCGCCGCCCACCCCGAGGTCCGCTACGTCGTGGCGACCGACGGCGAGGAGAAGCTCGTCGTCGCCGAGCCGCTCCTGGAGAAGGCCCTCGGCGAGGGCTGGGAGGTGACGGGCCAGTCGTTCACCGGGGCCGAGATGGAGCGCTGGAGCTACGAGCGCCCCTTCACCCTGGTCGACTTCCCCGCAGAAGCCCACTACGTGGTGAACGCCGAGTACGTCACGACCGAGGACGGTACGGGTCTGGTCCACCAGTCCCCCGCGTTCGGCGCCGACGACCTCGCGGTCTGCCGTGCGTACGGCCTTCCGGTGGTCAACCCGGTCCGCCCGGACGGCACGTTCGAGGAAGACCTCCCCCTGGTCGGCGGCGTCTTCTTCAAGAAGGCCGACGAGGCGCTCACCGCGGACCTGGACACGCGCGGCAAGCTCTTCCGCCACGTCCCGTACGAGCACAGCTACCCGCACTGCTGGCGCTGCCACACGGCGCTGCTCTACTACGCGCAGCCGTCCTGGTACATCAGGACGACGGCGATCAAGGACCGGCTCCTTGAGGAGAACGAGAAGACCAACTGGTTCCCGGACTCGGTCAAGAACGGCCGCTTCGGCGACTGGCTCAACAACAACGTCGACTGGGCGCTCTCCCGCAACCGCTACTGGGGCACGCCGCTGCCGATCTGGCGCTG
This sequence comes from Streptomyces sp. NPDC026589, assembly GCF_040638385.1. Lineage (NCBI taxonomy): Bacteria > Bacillati > Actinomycetota > Actinomycetes > Kitasatosporales > Streptomycetaceae > Streptomyces > Streptomyces sp. NPDC026589. Next base: position 323,555 of record NZ_JBEZYG010000002.1, on the reverse strand, counting down.
CGAGGACAACCACCTGACGTGCGTGGGCTCACGCGCGGAACTGACGGAGCTCACGGGCACCGACCAGTCGGGGCTGGACCCGCACCGCCCCTTCATCGACGAGATCACCTTCACCTGCACGCAGGAGAACTGCCAACTGGAGGCGTATCGCGTCCCGGAGGTCATCGACGCCTGGTACGACTCGGGTTCGATGCCGTTCGCGCAGTGGGGCTACCCGTACAAGAACAAGGAAGTCTTCGAGAGCCGCTACCCGGCGCAGTTCATCTCGGAGGCCATCGACCAGACCCGCGGCTGGTTCTACACGCTGATGGCGGTCGGCACCCTGGTCTTCGACAAGTCGAGTTACGAGAACGTCGTCTGCCTGGGCCACATCCTCGCCGAGGACGGCCGCAAGATGTCCAAGCACCTGGGCAACATCCTCCAGCCGATCCCGCTGATGGACCAGCACGGGGCGGACGCGGTGCGGTGGTTCATGGCGGCCGGCGGCTCCCCGTGGGCGGCACGGCGCGTGGGCCACGGCACGATCCAGGAGGTCGTCCGCAAGACGCTCCTCACCTACTGGAACACGGTCGCCTTCCAGGCCCTGTACGCGCGCACGTCGGGCTGGGCGCCCTCGGAGGCCGACCCGGCCCCGGCGGACCGCACGGTCCTGGACCGCTGGCTGCTGAGCGAACTGAACGCGCTGGTCGACCAGATGACCGTCGCGATGGACGGCTACGACACCCAGCGCGCCGGCAAGCTGCTCTCGGCGTTCGTGGACGACCTCTCCAACTGGTACGTACGCCGCTCGCGCCGCCGCTTCTGGCAGGGCGACAAGGCGGCGCTGCGCACGCTGCACGAGGTCGTCGAGACGGTGACCCGGCTGATGGCCCCGCTGACCCCGTTCATCACCGAGCGGGTCTGGCAGGACCTGGTGGCGCCGGTCACTCCCGACGCCCCGGAGTCGGTCCACCTGTCCTCCTGGCCGAAGGCGGACCTGTCTTCGATCGACCCGACGCTCTCCACGCAGATGGCGCTGGTGCGCCGCCTGGTGGAGCTGGGCCGGGCCACGCGAGCCGAGTCGGGCGTGAAGACCCGTCAGCCGCTGTCGCGTGCGCTGGTGGCGGCGACGGGCTTCCCGGCCCTCTCCCCCGAACTGCGCGCCCAGATCACGGAGGAGCTGAACGTCACGTCGCTGGCCTCGCTCTCGGAGGTGGGCGGCTCCCTGGTCGACACGACGGCGAAGGCCAACTTCCGCGCCCTGGGCAAGCGGTTCGGCAAGGGCGTCCAGGCGGTGGCCAAGGCGGTGGCGAACACGGACGCGGCCGCACTGTCCCTGGCCCTGCGCGAGGGCACGGCGGCGGTGGCGGTCGACGGCGAGCGGATCACTCTCTCCCCCGACGAGGTCATCATCACGGAGACCCCGCGCGAGGGCTGGTCGGTCGCCTCGGACTCGGGCGCGACGGTCGCCCTGGACCTGGAGATCACCCCGGAACTGCGCCGCGCGGGCCTGGCCCGTGACGCGATCCGCCTGATCCAGGAGGCCCGCAAGAACAGCGGCCTGGACGTCGCGGACCGCATCGCCGTCCGCTGGACCTCGACGTCCCCGGCAACAGTGGAGGCACTCACCGAGCACACCCCGCTGATCTCCGAGGAGGTGCTCGCCCCGGACTACGCGGAGGGCGAGGCAGACGAGAGTTACGGCGAGGTGTTCGAGGACGAGGGCCTGGAGCTCACGTTCCGCCTGCGCAAGCGGTAGCCGGCACGTCTACGGGACCCGGCCGGAAGGTTTCCGGCCGGGCCCTTCCGCGTACCCCCTCGGGGGCTCCGCCCCCGAACCCCCGCGCCTCAAACGCCGGCGAGGCTATCTATAGCCCCTCCGGCGCTTGAGGAGCGGGGTCCGGGGCAGCGCCCCGGTTTCGGGAAGGGGCGGGGAGGGGAACAGCCCGCCGCAGGCGGCCCACCCGCACCCGGCAGACGCGGCCGGACCCACGCCAAAGGGCCGGGCCCCGGGAAATCCCGGGGCCCGGCCCTCTGCCTGCCGACGGCTACGCGCTCAGCGAGCGCGAACCGCTCAGTTGTCGTCCTCGTCGATCAGGAACCCGCGCATCGGCGAAGGCGCCTGCTGCATCGGCTGCGGCGCCTGCGGCCGCACCGGCGCCATCGGCTGCGTCATCGCGGGCGACATCTGCTGCTGGCCACCGTAGGACGGCGCACCGCCCATCGTGGACGGGCCGCCACCCATCTGCTGGCCGCCGTGGCCACCGTGGTTGGAGCCGCCCATGGAGTGACCCATCGCACCCGCACCGGCCGGGGCCAGCGAGGGGGACGGCGGCAGCGAAGCGGCTGCCGGAGTCCGCGGCGGGGCGAGCGAGTCGTCCGCCTGGGTCTCCAGCTGACGCAGCTGGCTCTCCAGGTAGGACTTCAGCCGCGTGCGGTACTCGCGCTCGAAGCCACGCAGGTCCTCGACCTTGCGCTCCAGCGTCGCGCGGGCCGACTCCAGCGAGCCCATCGCCACACGGTGCTTCTCCTGCGCGTCCCGCTCCAGAGCGTCGGCCTTGGCACGCGCGTCGCGCTCCAGGCCCTCGGCACGGCTGCGCGCCTCGCCGACGATCTTGTTGGCCTCGGAACGGGCCTCCGCGATCGCCTGGTCGGCGGTCTGCTGTGCGAGCGAGAGGACACGGGCGGCGCTGTCGCCACCGGGGCCCTGCTGCTGCTGCATCTGCGGCGGCTGCATCTGCTGCATCTGCTGCTGCTGGGGGTGCTGCCCCATGGGGCCGCCCTGCATCGGGCCACCCATGGGACCGCCCTGCATCGGGCCGGGGCCGTGCGGGCCCTGCGGACCGGGACCATGGCCACCCTGGGGGCCGTGGCCACTGGGACCTGCGGGCAGCTGCGGCGCGCCACCGGGCAGCTGGGGCGGACCCATCTGCGGGGGCTGCTGCTGCTGCGGCGGTCCTGATATGGCGGCGGGAACGGGCGCACCCGGGCGATCCTGCTGCTCCGGAGGCTTGCGCATACCCTGCTGCTGCTGTTGCTGCTGCTGCTGGTTCTGCGCGGCGGCACGCGTCGCGGCGGCCAGCTTGGCGCGCAGGTCCTCGTTCTCACGGAGCAGACGGGTCAGCTCCGATTCGACCTCGTCGAGAAAGGCATCGACCTCGTCCTCGTCATAGCCTTCTCGGAGGCGGACGGTCGTGAACTGCTTGTTCCGCACGTCCTCGGGGGTCAACGGCATCTCTTCTTCACCTCTACGTAGTCGTCGGCAGTCGGCAAGACCGTATCGCTCACAACCTGACCACAACGCTGATCAGGATGTAGACGATGATCATCAGAACGAAGAAGGACAGGTCGAGTGCCACGCCCCCGAGACGCAGCGGCGGGATGAACCGCCGCAGAAGCTTGAGCGGTGGATCGGTGACAGTGTAGGTGGCCTCAAGTACGACCACCATCGCCTTGCCGGGTTGCCATGAACGTGCGAACTGGAAGACATAGTCCATGACCAGCCGGAAGATCAGCACGATGAGGAAACACATCAGCGCGATATAGACCACATCCAGTGCGACGCCCATGTCCCGCGGTTCCCTCTCCCCTGGCTCTCGTCAGCTCCGGCCTCGTGGCCGGCACCGGCCTCTCGGCCGGGTTGTTCCGGTGTCGTGTTCTCAGCTCTGGTTGAAGAATCCGCCCTCTGCGATGCGGGCCTTGTCCTCCGCCGTGACATCGACGTTAGCAGGCGACAACAGGAACACCTTCTGCGTCACGCGTTCAATGCTGCCATGGAGACCGAAGACGAGTCCCGCGGCAAAGTCGACAAGTCGCTTCGCGTCCGTGTCGTCCATCTCCGTGAGATTCATGATCACCGGAGTGCCCTCACGGAAGTGTTCCCCGATGGTACGGGCCTCGTTGTAGGTCCTGGGGTGCAGCGTGGTGATGCGGTACGGCTCCCGCTCGGACACGACCTTGGGCATGATCACCGGCGCGTTCTTCTCCATGTTCGGGCGTTCAGGTGTGATGGATGCCACGGGCGCGATCCGGGCGGGTCGCACGCTTTCCGCGGGGAGCTGAACCGGCTCGCGCTGGGCGGGCGGTTGCACTACTCGTACCGATTCGTCCCTTTCGCGCTCGCGCTCGCGTTCCCGCTCCACCTGGTGTGGGGGCTGATGCCGCCGCCGGTCACGCTCAGGCTCCGGCTCAGGTTCGAATTCGTCATCGGGGTCGAACCCCGGACCGTCGTACCCATCGTCCTCCACGAGGCCGAGGTAGACCGCCATCTTGCGCATCGCGCCGGCCATGCTCCGAGTCCTCCGCTCTGTGGTGGATCGGCATTCGTCACCAAGTGCCCGCGATCCACTGTGGTCTGCCCGCTGTGAGCGGTAATGACCATATTTTCTGCTGTGGTCCGACTTGCTTCGCGACGTTACCCGAGCCGGGGTCGGACTCCGAGTACCGCCGTACCGACGCGTACATGTGTCGCTCCGGCCGCCACCGCGTCCTCCAGGTCCCCGCTCATACCTGCGGAGACCATGTTCGCAGCCGGATGACCTGCGCGCAGGCGGGATGAGATTTCCATCAGCCGGTCGAACGCGGCCCGTTGCCGGCCGGCGTACTCCCCGGCCAGCGGCGCCACGGTCATCAGTCCGTCGAGCCGGAGTCCGCCCGCCGCCCCGATCGCGGCCGCCAACTCCTCGATCCCGTCCGGCGCGACTCCGCCGCGCTCACCGCGCTCACCGCTCTCCGCGTCCAGGGCGACCTGGATGAGGCAGCCGAGTTCACGCTCCCCGCGCACCGCGGCGGCGGAGAGGGCGGTGACCAGCTTGGCGCGGTCCACCGACTGCACGACATCGGCATAACTGGTCACAGAACGAACCTTGTTCGTCTGCAATTGTCCGACAAAGTGCCATGTCAGCGAAAGATCCGCACAAGCGGCGGCTTTGGGGGCGGCGTCCTGGTCGCGATTCTCCGCGACATGGCGCACACCGAGTTCATGCAGGATCCGCACATCGCTCGCGGGGTAGGTCTTGGTGACCACGATCAGGGTCACTTCCTCGCGCTGACGACCGGCCGCGGCGCAGGAGGAGACGATCCTCTCCTCCACCTGCGCCAGATTCGCGGCGAGTTCAGCCTTACGATCCGTCATGCCCTATCAGTCCAACCAGACATATCCGGCGAGCCGCCCGGTGGTGCGGTCGCGGCGGTACGAGAAGTGGTCGCCCGATTCCAGGGTGCAGTACGGCGAGGAGTGCCGGTCCGTCACACCGAGGGCGGTGAGCTGGGCGTGGACTCCGCCGGTGACGTCGACCGCCGGGGTTCCCCAGCTGGTCTCGGACCACGCGCCCGGGACGGCGTCGGCGACCTCGGCCCGCATCGCTTCCGGCACTTCGTAGCACCGTCCGCAGACGGCCGGCCCGGTGTGCGCGGTGATCCGGGAGGGGTGTGCGCCGAGCGCGACCATGGCCTCGACCGCCGCCGGAACGACCCCGGCGACCAGTCCCGGCCGCCCGGCGTGCGCCGCCCCGACGACCCCGGCGACCGGGTCGGCGAGAAGAACGGGGGTGCAGTCGGCGGTGAGGACCGCGAGCGCCAGTCCGCGCCGGGCGGTCACCACCGCGTCCACGGCCGGAATCTCCGCGTCCGCGCCCCAGGGTCCGTCCACCACCGCGACGTCCCGGCCGTGCACCTGGTTCATCCAGACGACGTGGGCCGGGTCGAGACCGAGGCGTCGGGCCGCGCGCTCCCGGTTCGCGCCGACGGCGGCGGGGTCGTCGCCGACCGCGCCGCCGAGGTTGAGCTCACCGTACGGAGCCGCGCTCACTCCGCCCCACCGGTCGGTGAAGGCGAAATGAGCGCTGCCCGTGACGGGTGCCGCCCGGTGATGGGCTATCACTTCAAGAAGTCCGGAACATCCAGCTCTTCGGCCTGGGTGTCCTGGTAGGGACGGGCCGGCGGGACGTGCGGCGGCGAGACCGGCCCGAGCCCGCTCTCACTCGAAGCCGACGCGGGGGCGGGCTCGGCCGGAGCCGGGCTCTCCTCGCGCGGAGGTACGGAACCGAGTCCGCCCGTCGGGCGCGTGGACTCGGCGGAGGACCTGGCCGGGGCGGCCGGCTCCTCGCGCTTGTTGCTGTTCGCGCCGAGGACGTTCTCCCGGCGGGCCGGCGGCTGTCCGCCGTCGAAGCCCGCCGCGATCACGGTGACCCGCACCTCGTCGCCCAGGGCGTCGTCGATGACGGCGCCGAAGATGATGTTGGCCTCGGGGTGCGCGGCCTCGCTCACCAGTTGGGCGGCCTCGTTGATCTCGAAGAGACCGAGGTCGCTGCCGCCGGAGATGGAGAGGAGGACACCGCGGGCGCCGTCGATGGAGGCTTCCAGGAGCGGCGAGGAGATCGCCATCTCCGCGGCCGCCACCGCGCGGTCGTCGCCGCGCGCCGAGCCGATGCCCATGAGCGCCGATCCGGCCTCGGACATGACCGACTTGACGTCGGCGAAGTCGAGGTTGATCAGACCCGGGGTGGTGATGAGGTCGGTGATGCCCTGGACACCCGAGAGCAGCACCTGGTCGGCCGACTTGAACGCGTCGAGCACGCTGACCTGGCGGTCCGAGATGGACAGCAGGCGGTCGTTGGGAATGACGATGAGGGTGTCGACCTCTTCGCGGAGTTCGGCGATGCCGTCCTCCGCCTGGTTCGCGCGCCGCCGGCCCTCGAAGGTGAACGGGCGGGTGACCACGCCGATCGTCAGGGCGCCGAGCGAGCGCGCGATGTTGGCGACGACGGGTGCGCCGCCGGTGCCGGTGCCGCCGCCTTCTCCGGCGGTGACGAAGACCATGTCGGCCCCCTTGAGGACCTCTTCGATCTCCTCACGGTGGTCCTCTGCCGCCTTACGACCGACGGCCGGGTTCGCCCCGGCGCCGAGGCCCCGGGTGAGTTCGCGGCCGACGTCGAGCTTGACGTCGGCGTCGCTCATCAACAGGGCTTGTGCGTCCGTGTTGATCGCGATGAACTCGACGCCCTTGAGACCGACCTCGATCATTCGGTTGATGGCATTGACACCACCGCCGCCGACACCGATGACCTTGATGACTGCGAGGTAGTTCTGCGGTGCTGCCACGTCGAAGGCCTCTCGCCTCGAGTTACGTGTCGTCGCTCTGCGGTAGCTCCGCGGCGACGACTGATGTCGATGGGGACGGTCCGAACGCCGACCCAAACCCTAACGTTGAAGTTTAGGGTTACCAGTGTGTCTGCTTCCTGGACTCTTCCGAACAGGACACTAAGTCGACAAGTGGCGCACGTTCAACGAACACGCCGAACCTCCCGTTTTTCTTTTCACCCTATGTGATCACCCGTAGCGCTGACCAACCAGGGTGCTGGCCAGCACAAATACCCGTCAACTCGCCGATACCGCCGGGGCGGTGGGGGCGCTTACGTCGAACTGTCCCCCTTTGGGGGCCGCTTTCATGAGTGCGGTGAGGACGCGCGCCTTCACCGCCCCGTCTTCACCGCTCCCCCAGGTCACCACACGATCCCGGGTGAGCAGCAAGGAGATCGCATCGTACGAGGTGACCCGTACGGTCTCGGTGTCCTCGGCCACACCTGCCGGAAGGTCGCCGGCGACCCGGACCGCTTCCCGCAACAGACCGTCACCGCCGAAGCGGCGAAGGCTCGCGGACGGTTCGGGAGTCAGCTCCAGCAGGGGCACACCCTTCGGCGCCTTGTCCACGGTGGCGAAGCGCACGCCCTCGGCATCCACTTCCACGAACGCGCCGCCCTTTTCGACCAGCAGGACCGGCTTCCGTTCGGTCACCTTAAGGCCGATGCCGTCCGGCCAGGACCGAACGACATCAACTGTGTCGATACGAGGCAACTTCTGGCGCAACCGGCGCTCCATGGCACCGGTGTCCACGGAGACCAGCGGGGCGCCGATCGGGGTGGCGGCAACCGCTTCCACTTCTTCGCGGGTCAGTACCTCGACGCCGCTCGTGCTGACCTTCTCGACACGGAGCCAGGAGGAGCCGTAGAGCACCCAGATCACGAACGCGGTGAGCAGGGCGACCGCGACGCCGATCAGGATCAGCAGGGTGCGGCGGCCGATCCGTGGCCCCTCGGGGCCGCTGTGAGACGGGCCCGCGGAGGTGTCCGCCCGCCCGGGTGCGCCGCGCTGGGCGGTCGTCGGTCCGGCCACGCTCGCTCCTTCGACGGGCCCGGGGCGCCCGCCCCGGACCCGCACCGCATCGCGCCGGGCGCCTAGCGGCGCGCGGCAATCGCTTCGTACACCATGCCGACGAGCAGGTCGTCGGCGTCGCGCCGGCCGAACTCGGCCGCGGCGCGGGACATTTCGTACAGCCGGTGGGGGTCCGACAGTACCGGCAGGACGTTGCCCTGCACCCACTCCGGGGTGAGCGCCGCGTCGTCCACCAGCAGGCCGCCGCCGGCGTTGACCACCGGCTGGGCGTTGAGCCGCTGTTCGCCGTTGCCGATGGGCAGCGGGACATAGGCGGCGGGGAGCCCGACGGCGGTGAGTTCGGCGACGGTCATCGCGCCCGCGCGGCAGAGCATCATGTCGGCCGCGGCGTACGCGAGGTCCATCCGGTCCACGTACGGTACCGGGATGTAGGGCGGCATCCCGGGCATGTTGTCGATGCGCGGCAATTCGTTCTTCGGGCCGACCACATGGAGGATCTGGATCCCGGAGCGCTGGAGCAGCGGCGCGACCCGCTGGACCACCTCGTTGAGGTGGCGCGCACCCTGCGAGCCGCCGGAGACCAGCAGCGTGGGCAGGTTGGGGTCGAGTCCGAAGGAGGCGCGGGCCTCCGGGCGGACCCGGGCGCGGTCCAGGGTGGCGATGGTGCGGCGCAGCGGGATGCCGATGTAGCGGGCGCCGCGCAGCTTGCTGTCGGGGGTGGAGACGGCGACCCCGTGGGCGTACCGCGAACCGATCTTGTTGGCCAGGCCCGGGCGGGCGTTGGCCTCGTGGACCACGATCGGCACACCGGCCCGCTTGGCCGCCAGGTAGCCGGGCAGCGCGACGTAGCCGCCGAAGCCGACCACGCAGTCCGCCTTGGTGCGCTCCAGGATCTGCTCGGCGGCCTTGATGGTGCCGCGCAGCCGGCCCGGGACGGTGATCAGTTCGGGTGTGGGCTTGCGGGGCAGTGGCACGGCGGGAATGAGCGCCAGCTCGTACCCCCGCTCGGGCACGAGCCTGGTCTCCAGTCCGCGTTCCGTGCCGAGGGCAGTGATTCCCACGGTCGGGTCCTGCCTGCGCAGGGCGTCTGCGAGGGCAAGCGCGGGCTCGATGTGTCCGGCGGTCCCCCCGCCGGCGAGTACGACATGCACCGAAATTCACCGCTCTCCGGACGGACGCTTCTTGACGCGCCGTCTCATCGTCTTCCATCTCACCCCGGGCTTCCGCATGGCCAGGGCCGCCTTGGCGGCTGGGTCCTCCCGTGCGAAGGCGATCATCAGCCCGACCGCGAACATCGTCGGCAGCAGGGCCGACCCCCCGTAGGAGAACAGCGGGAGCGGCACCCCGGCGATCGGCAACAGACCGAGCACCGCACCGATGTTGATCACGGCCTGGGCCGTGATCCACGTGGTCACGCCTCCCGCGGCAAACCTCACGAAGGGGTCCTCCGTGCGTCCGGCCACGCGGATACCCGCATAGCCTAGAGCCGCGAACAGGGCGAGCACGGACAGCGTCCCCGCCAGACCCAGTTCCTCACCGGTGATGGCGAAGATGAAGTCGGTGTGAGGTTCCGGGAGTTGACCCCATTTTTCCACACTCGCACCCAGTCCGGAACCGAACCATCCGCCGGACGCCAGAGCATAGATCCCGTGTGCGGCCTGCCAGCAGCCGCCCTCCGGATCGGGCTCGCTCACGCCCATGCAGGCGAGCCGGGACATCCGGTTCGGGCTCATCCTGATCAGCAGGAACGCGATGACGGCGGCGAAGCCGAGCACCCCGGCGAACAGCCTGGTGGGAGCGCCCGCCAGCCAGAGCAGACCGAACAGGATCGCCGTGAGAATGATCGCGGTTCCCATGTCGCCGCCGAGCATGATCAGTCCCAGCAGCATGAAGGCGACCGGCACGAGCGGTACGAGCATGTGCTTCCACTGCGCCAGCAACCGCTTGTCCTGCTTGCGGGCCAGCAGGTCCGCCCCCCACAGGATGAGGGCCAGCTTGCCGAACTCGCTGGGCTGGAGCTGGAACGGGCCGCCCAGGTAGAGCCAGTTCTGGTTGCCGTTGACCGACATCCCTATCCCCGGCACCTGGACCAGGACCATCAGGAAGACGGTGACCATCAGTATCGGGTAGGCCAGCGCCCGGTGGAGCTTCACCGGCATCCGGGCGGCGATCAGCATCAGCGTGCCGCCGATGACGGCGGCGAGGAACTGCTTGCCGAAGAAGTAGGTGGAGGGCTTGCTGATGTCCAGCGCCTTGATCATCGAGGCGGAGTAGACCATCACCAGGCCCAGCACGGTGATCAGGAGGCTGGAGCCGAGGATCACGTAGTAGGCGGTCAGGGGCCGGTCCCAGGCCCGTCGTGCCCGCTCGTAGGTACGGCGGGGTCCACCACCGCGCCCGGTGCGCGGGGGGCGGGGTCCCGAGCCGCCGCGTCCGGAGCCGCAGGGCTTCTCGGGGCGCCGGGAGCCGGTGGCGAGGCGCCCGCGCAGGGCGAGCCCGTCGGGCAGCGGTACTCCGGAGAGGGCGGGCGTCGCGGTGAGGGGGCGGGGAACCGAGGCCCGCGCGCGGTCCCGCCGTACGGCGAATCTCTCGTCGGCCGGCATTGTCGCTGTCCCCTCCACTGCTCGTGCCCGGGGCCCGTGAACCCCGGGCGCGGAGGCCCGGTCGGTCAGGCGCTCTCGTCGGCGCGTGCGCGGACCGCGTCCGCGAACGCCTCGCCCCGCTTGTTGTAGTTGGTGAACATGTCCATCGAGGCACAGGCCGGGGCCAGCAGTACCGTATCGCCCGGCCGGGCGAGCTCGGCCGCCCGCGCGACCGCTTCGGACATCGCCCCAGTGTCGGTCCGGTCGAGGTCGACCACCGGGACTTCGGGGGCGTGTCGCGTCAGGGCTTCGTGGATCAGCGCCCGGTCGGCGCCGATCAGCACGACCCCGCGCAGCCGCTTCGCCGCGCCGGTGACCAGCTCGTCGAACGTGGCGCCCTTCGCCAGTCCGCCCGCGATCCAGACGATGGAGTCGTAGGCGGCGAGGGAGGCCTCGGTGGCATGGGTGTTGGTGGCCTTCGAGTCGTCCACGTAGGCGACTTCGCCGATGTCCGCGACGTGTTCGATGCGGTGGGCGTCCGGCCGGAAGGCGCGCAGTCCGTCGCGGACCGCGGCCGGTTCCACACCGTAGGCGCGGGCGAGGGCGGCGGCGGCGAGTGCGTTGGCGATGTTGTGCGGAGCCGGCGGGTTGACGTCGGTGACCTCGGCCAGTTCCTGGGCCTGCTTCTGGCGGTTGGCGACGAACGCCCGGTCGACGAGGATGCCGTCGACCACGCCGAGCTGCGAGGGGCCGGGGGCGCCGAGGGTGAAGCCGATGGCCCGGCAGCCCTCTTCGACGTCCGCCTCGCGCACCAGGTCCTCGGTGGCCGGGTCGGCCGCGTTGTAGACGCAGGCGACCGTGTTGCCCTCGTAGACGCGGCCCTTGTCCGCGGCGTACGCCGCCATCGAACCGTGCCAGTCGAGGTGGTCCGGGGCCAGGTTGAGGACGGCGGCGGAGTGGGCGCGCAGGGAGGGCGCCCAGTGCAGCTGGTAGCTGGAGAGTTCGACGGCGAGGACGTCGTACTCGGTCTCGCCGAGCACCGCGTCCAGCAGGGATACGCCGATGTTGCCGACGGCCGCGGTGCGCAGGCCCGCGGCCTGAAGGATCGAGGCCAACATCCGCACGGTCGTGGTCTTGCCGTTGGTGCCGGTGACCGCGAGCCAGGGGGCGGCCTCGCGGCCGTTGGTCCCGCGCAGTCGCCAGGCCAGTTCGACGTCGCCCCAGACCGGGACGCCCGCCTCGGCGGCAGCCAGGAAGAGCGGCTTGTCCGGCTGCCAGCCGGGGGCGGTGACGACGAGCTCCGTGGACGGCGGCAGGGTCGCGCCGTCGCCGAGGCGCACGGTGATGCCGAGCGCCTCCAGTTCGGCCGCCTGCGCGCGGGCGCGCTCGTCGTCGCCGTCGTTGACGACGGTGACGAGCGCGCCGCGCTCGTGCAGGGCGCGGGCCGCGGGGATCCCGCTGACGCCGAGCCCGGCGACGGTGACGTGTTTGCCCTGCCAGTCCACGGTGCTGCTCACTTCTTGGCTGCCCATCCCGCGTAGAAGAGGCCGAGGCCGACGATCACGCACATGCCCTGGATGATCCAGAAGCGGACCACGACAAGGACTTCGGACCACCCCTTGAGTTCGAAGTGGTGCTGGAGCGGCGCCATCCGGAAGACCCGCTTGCCGGTCATCTTGAACGAACCGACCTGGATGACCACGGACATGGTGATCATCACGAAGAGGCCGCCGAGGATGGCGAGGAGGAACTCGGTGCGGGACAGGATCGCCAGGCCCGCGAGGGCGCCGCCGAGGGCGAGCGAGCCGGTGTCGCCCATGAAGATCTTGGCGGGCGAGGTGTTCCACCAGAGGAAGCCGAAGCAGGCGCCCATCAGGGCGGCGGCGACGACGGCGAGGTCGAGCGGGTCGCGTACCTCGAAACAGGCGCTCGGGTTGGTCAGCTTGTCCGCGTTGGCGCAGGACTCCTGGAACTGCCAGAGGCCGATGAAGGTGTAGGCGCCGAAGACCATGACGGAGGCGCCGGTGGCCAGACCGTCGAGGCCGTCGGTGAGGTTCACGCCGTTGGACATGGCGAGGATCATGAACAGCGCCCAGACGCAGAAGAGCACCGGGCCGATCGACCAGCCGAAGTCCTCCACGAAGGAGAGCCGGTCGGAGGCCGGGGTGCTGCCCGCGGAGTTGGGGAACTGGAGCGAGAGCACCGCGAAAGCGATGCCGACGATCAGCTGTCCCGCCATCTTCGCCTTGGCCCGCAGACCGAGCGAACGCTGCTTGACGATCTTGATGTAGTCGTCGAGGAACCCGACGAGGCCCATGCCCGCCATGAGGAACAGCACGAGGACGCCGGAGTAGCGGATGTCCTCACCCGTGATGACCTTCGCGAGGAGGTACGCGATGATCGTCGCCGTGATGAAGGCGATGCCGCCCATCGTGGGCGTGCCCTGCTTGCTGCCGTGCGTGCGCGGGCCGTCGTCCCGGATGAACTGCCCGTATCCCTTGCGGGCCAGCAGCTTGATCAGCAGCGGGGTACCGACCAGGGTCAGGAAGAGCCCGATGGCCCCCGCGAAGAGGATCTGCCTCATCGGCCGGCGACCTCGCCCTCGGTCGAGTTCTCCAGCAGTGCCTGGGCGACCTTCTCCAGGCCGACCGACCGGGACGCCTTCACCAGCACGACGTCTCCCGGGCGCAGTTCACTGCGCAACAGGTCGACGGCCGCCTGTGCGTCGGACACGTGCACCGACTCCTCACCCCACGAACCCTCGTTATATGCGCCCAGTTGCAGCCAGGAGGCTTCTCTCCCCCCGACAGCGACGAGCTTGCTGACGTTGAGCCGGACGGCGAGCCGTCCGACCGCGTCGTGCTCGGCGAGCGACGCGTCACCGAGCTCGGCCATCTGACCGAGCACCGCCCAGGTGCGTCCCCCGTCGGCCCCTCGGGCCTGACCCATGGCAGCCAGCGCACGCAGTGCGGCTCTCATGGATTCGGGGTTCGCGTTGTAGGCGTCGTTGACGACCGTCACACCGTCCGGACGCTCGGTGACCTCCATGCGCCAGCGGGAGAGGGTGCCCGCCTCCGAGAGCGCCTCGGCGATCTCGGTCACGGACATGCCCAACTCATGGGCGACGGCGGCCGCGGCGAGCGCGTTCGACACGTGGTGCTCACCGTACAGGCGCATGGTCACGTCGCTGCACCCGGTGGGTGTGTGGAGCTCGAAGGCGGGCCGCCCGTCGGCGGTCATTCTGACCTTCTCGCCCCGTACGTCCGCTTCCGGGGCTTCTCCGAAGAGCAGGACGCGGGCTTTGGTGCGCGGGGCCATGGCGCGGACGAGCGGGTCGTCCGCGTTGAGCACGGCACAGCCGTCCTCGGGCAGGACCTCGACCAGCTCGCCCTTGGCCTGGGCGATGGCCTCCCTGCTGCCGAACTCGCCGAGGTGCGCGGAGCCGACGTTCAGGACGAGGCCGATGCGGGGCGGGGTGAGGTTGGCCAGGTAGTGGATGTGGCCGACGCCGCGGGCCCCCATCTCCAGGACCAGGTGCTCGGTCTCTGCGGTGGCGGTCAGCGCCGTGACCGGCAGGCCGATCTCGTTGTTGAGGGAGCCGGGGGTCCAGACGGTCGGGCCCTTGCGCCGGAGGAGCTGCGCGATCAGGTCCTTGGTGGACGTCTTGCCGGCGGATCCGGTGAGTCCGACGACGGTGGTGCCGAGGCGTTCGACCACGGCACGGGCGAGGGCTCCGAGCGCGCCGACGACGTCGTCCACGACGATCGCCGGAACGCCGACGGGGCGGGCCGCCAGGACGGCCGCGGCGCCCGCCTCGACGGCGCGCCGGGCGTAGTCGTGGCCGTCGACCCGTTCGCCGGCGAACGCGGCGAACAGGCTGCCTGGCGCGACCTCGCGGGAGTCGATGACGACGGGTCCGGTCACGGTGACTGCCGGATCCGGTATGTCGTACGACTGCCCGCCGACGATTTCGGCGATCTCGGCGAGGGAAAGGGTGATCACTTGGTCATCCCTGACTGTTGTTCTCGAGGTGAGGGGCACGGTCCGAGGCGCCGGGGCGCGTCAGGGACCGCTCGATGGCTGCGTGCAGGACCTTGCGGTCGTCGAAGGCGCGTACCACCCCGTGGATGTCCTGGCCCTGTTCGTGCCCCTTGCCCGCGACGAGGACGGTGTCGCCCGCCTCCGCGCGGGCGACGGCGGCGGCGATGGCCGAGGCGCGGTCGGCGTCGACCAGCACGTCGCCGCGCTCGTGGACGGGCACTTCGGCGGCGCCGGAGAGCATCGCGGCGAGGATCGCGAGGGGGTCCTCGGAGCGGGGGTTGTCGGAGGTCAGCACGGCGGTGTCGGCGAGCCGGGCGGCTGCCGCGCCCATCGGGCCGCGCTTGGTGGTGTCGCGGTCGCCGCCGCAGCCGAGGACGATGTGCACCTTGCCCTCGGTGACCTTGCGCAGGGAGCGCAGTACGGACTCGACGGCGTCGGTCTTGTGCGCGTAGTCGACGACGGCGAGGTAGGGCTGTCCGGCGTCCACCCGCTCCAGCCGGCCGGGGACCCCGGGGACGGCCGCGATGCCGTCGGCGGCGGTCTGCGGGTCGACGCCCGCGACGGCCAGCGTGACGATGGCGGCGAGGGTGTTCGCGACGTTGAAAGGGCCGGGCAGCGGGGCGCGGGCGGTGATCCGCTCGCCCTTCGGGCCGACGGCGGTGAAGGTGCTGTCCTGCGGTCCGACCTCGACGTCCTCGGCGTGCCAGTCGGCGTCCGGGTGGCCCTCGGCGGAGAAGCTGGTGACCGGCACCCCGGACTCGGTCAGGAGCCTGCGGCCGTACTCGTCGTCGAAGTTCACGACGCCGCGGTGGCTGCGTTCGGGGGTGAACAGCTGGGCCTTGGCCTGGAAGTAGTCCTCCATGCCGGAGTGGAACTCCATGTGCTCCGGGCTGAGGTTGTTGAAGACGGCGACGTCGAAGACGCAGCCGTCGACCCGGCCGAGCACCAGGGCGTGGCTGGAGACCTCCATCGCGACGGCCTCGACGCCGCGTTCGCGCATGACGGCGAAGAGGGCCTGGAGGTCGGTGGCTTCGGGGGTGGTGCGCTCGGACTTGATGCGCTCGTCGCCGATCCGCATCTCGACGGTGCCGATCAGCCCGGTGGGGCGTCCGGCGGCGCGCAGTCCCCCCTCGACGAGGTACGCGGTGGTGGTCTTGCCGGAGGTGCCGGTGATGCCGAGCTGGAGCAGGCCGATGCCGGGCCGCCCGTAGATGTCGGCGGCCAGCTCGCCCATGACGGCGCGCGGGTCCTCGGTGACCAGCACCGGCAGGCCGGTGGCCGCGGCGCGTTCGGCGCCGGCGGGGTCGGTGAGGACGGCGGCGGCGCCGAGGCCGGCGGCCTGGGCGGCGAAGTCGGCGCCGTGGAAGCGGGCGCCGGGCAGGGCCGCGTACACGTCTCCGGGTCGCACGGCCCGTGAGTCGTGGGTGATGCCGGTGACCTCACCGGTCCCGGCCGTTTCTACGCCGAGCCGGTCTGCCAGCTCGCCGAGAGGGGTGGGCCGGAGCCGGTCCGGTCGGGGCGCTCCCGGGTAGGTCACAGGCGCGTCCTTCTGAGAGGTTTGGGACTGATCAGCGTGGGGCACGGCGGTGAGCGTACCGGGCCGGTGCGGCGTCTCGCGAAGCGAGGGACCTTGGTTCCGGCGGTTCTCGTTCCGGTTCCCTGGATCGGGGGTGATGGTTGTCACTGAGGGTTCCCTTGGAGGAGATGCTCGCGCATCCCCGTGTTCACTCGCCGGGTTTGAAGGACACCGGCAGCCGGGGCGGCTCGCTGCCGGACGGTGGGGTCTGGAGCGTCTTGAGCGCGAACTCCATGACCTGCTTGTAGATCGGGCCGCAGATCTGGCCGCCGAAGTAGCTGCCCTTGGTGGGGTTCTGGATCGCGCAGTAGACGGTGACCTGGGGGTTGTCGGCGGGGGCGAAGCCCGCGAAGGAGGCGGTGTAGCCCTTGTAGACGCCGCGGACGGGGTCGACGCGGTTGGCGGTGCCGGTCTTGCCCGCGACCCGGTAGCCGGGGATGGCGGCCTTGGTGCCGGTCCCTTCCCGGTCGTCGACGACGGACTCCAGCATCGTCGCCAGGGTCTTGGCGGTCTTCTCGCTGACCACCCGGTTCTCCTCGGGGGCCTCGGCGGCCGTGAAGCGCCCGTCGGAGCCCTTGGCGCCGCGGACGAGGGTGGGGGCGATCCGTACGCCGCCGTTGGCGATGGTGGAGTAGACCGAGGCGGCCTGGACGGCGTTGAGCGAGAGGCCCTGGCCGAAAGGGATCGTGTACTGCTGCGAGGTCGACCAGTCCTTGGGGTGGGCCAGCAGTCCCGGCGACTCGCCGGGGTAGCCGAGCCCGGTCTTGGAGCCGAGGCCGAACTTGCGCAGGTAGGAGTAGAGGACCTGGTTGGACTCCGCCTGGGTCCTGCCGAGCTGACCGGTCGCCAGGATGGTGCCGATGTTGCTGGATTTGGCGAGGACCCCGTTGAGCGTGAGGTACCAGGTGGGGTGGTCCACGTCGTCCTTGAAGAGCCGGTCGCCGCGGTGCAGCCGGTTGGGGACGGTGACGTGGGTGCCGGGTGTGGCGGCCTTCTCCTCCAGTACGGCGGCCATGGACATGACCTTGCTGGTGGAGCCGGGCTCGTACACGTCCTGGAGCGCTGCGTTGCCGAGAGAGGCGGAGGTCGCCTGGGAGAGGTCGTTGGGGTCGTAGCCGGGGGCGTTGGCCATGGCCAGCAGCTCGCCGGTCCGCGTGTTCTGGACGATGACGTAGCCGCGGTCGGCCTTGGACTTCTCGACCTGGTCGCTGATGGCCTTCTGGGCGGCCCACTGGATGTCGCGGTCGATGGTCAGCTCGATGTCGGAGCCGGGCACGGCCGGGATCTCGCTGCTGCCCGCGGTGGGGACCCGGCGGCCGCCGGCCTGGGCGTAGCGGATCCTGCCGTCCTCGCCCGCGAGTTCCTTGTCGAGCTGCGATTCGAGGCCGCCGCCGCCCTTGCCGTCGGCGCTGACGAATCCCAGTATCCCGGCGGCGAGATCCCCGTTGGGGTAGACGCGCTTGGTGGTGGGCACCTGGAGGACGCCGGCCAGGACGTCGGCTCCCGGACCACCCTTCAGCTTGTCCTCGTACGCCTTCTCGGCGAAGACGGACTTGAGGTCCTTGATCTGCTTCCAGACCTGGGGGGTCTGCCGGTAGGCGAGGACGGTGTAACGGGACTTGGGCGCCGACAGCTTCTTGACGAGCTCGTCGACGTCCTTGCCGAGGATCGGGGCGAGCAGGGCCGCCGCCTGCTGGGGCGCGTCCGGGGCCTTGCTGTCCTCGGGCGTGAACATCTTCGGGTCGGCCGTGATGTTGTGCGCGTCCACGCTGGTGGCGAGCGCGACGCCCTTGCGGTCGGTGATCTCGCCGCGCTCGGCGGCGACCGTGTAGTCCAGGTAGCGGTTCTTCTCCGCCTTGGCCGCGTACGCGCCGGCGTCGACGGCCTGGACCTGGAGCAGGCGGGCCACGAAGGCCAGCATGACCAGCGTCAGCCCGAGGCTGACGAGCCGGAGCCGGGGGCGGGGGCTGCCGAGGCGTAGGGAGCGCTGTGCGCCGGGGCGCGCGGTGGTGCGCCCCGGGGCGGAACGGGGGCGGCGGGCCGGTGGGCGCGCGCCGGAGCGGCCGGATCCTGATCCCCCGTTACGGGGCCGGGCCGGGCCGGGTACGCGGCGGCGCGGCGGTTCCTTGGGCGGCACTGCGTCACCTGCCGGGGCTCGTCGGGGGCGGGGTGCTCTCCGCGGCGGATGCGGGGTCGGGCTCGGTCGCGAGGGCGGTCGCGGGGACGGATCCGGAGGGCGGGGCGGAGCCGGAGGGTACGTCCGGGATCCCGGCGGCGGCGGGGGTCCCGGCGTCGGCCGGGGCGCTGGGGCTCGGCGTGGGGCTGGGGCTCGGCGACGGCGGGGCGGTGGCCTCGGTGGGGTTGCCGCGGACCGTGCCGTCGGGGTTCAGGAAGGCGGGGCTGCCGCCGGGGACCATGCCCAGCTCCCGGGCCCGGCGTTCCAGGGCGTCGGGCTGGGAACGGCTGTCGACGTCGCGCTGGAGCGCCTGCTGCTCGTCGGTGAGCTCGGTGGTGTCCCGCTTCAGCTCGCTGAGCCTGAACGATCCCTCGTTGAGCGCGGAGTTCAGCAGGAGCAGGGTGATGAGCCCGCCGCCCAGAAGCAGGACGACCAGCAGCACGAAGGGGGTGCGGGCCGCGGTGCTGGGCCCGGTGGACGGCATCAGCCGGGCGAGCCTCGCGGCCCGCCCCTTCAGTGGTGCGGCCGGTTTGCTCACCGCACGGCTCCCCTGCCGCCCGGCGCCGGGCGGCCGCTTCGCGTCGGGCGACGCCGGGTGCTCATCGCTCCTCCGCGCGGATGCGCTGGGCGCCGCGCAGCCGGGCGGGAGCGGCGCGCCGGTTCTCGGCGACCTCCTCCTCGGTGGGCAGCTCGGCGCCCCGGGTGAGCTGCTTCAGCCGGGGCTGGTAGCGCTCGGGGACGACGGGCAGGCCGGGGGGCGCGGTGTTGGCGGCGCCGGCCGCGAAGACCTGCTTGACCAGCCGGTCCTCCAGCGAGTGGTAGGACAGCACGGCGATGCGGCCGCCGACGTCGAGGCACTGGACGGCGGCCGGAATGGCCCGCTCCAGGACGCTCAGCTCGCCGTTGACCTCGATGCGCAGGGCCTGGAAGGTCCGCTTCGCGGGGTTGCCGCCGGTGCGCTTGGCGGCCTGCGGCAGCGCGTCGCGGATCAGCTCGACGAGCCGGGCGCTGTTGCTGAACGGCTCCTTCTCGCGCTCGCGGACGACGGCGGAGACGATCCGCTTGGCCTGCTTCTCCTCGCCGTACTGGCGCAGGATCCGGACCAGTTCGCCGGGCGGATAGGTGTTGAGCACCTCGGCGGCGCCCATGCCGGTGCTCTGGTCCATCCGCATGTCGAGCGGGGCGTCCTGGGCGTACGCGAATCCGCGGTCGGCCTCGTCCAGTTGCATGGAGGAGACGCCGAGGTCGAACAGCACGCCCTGGACCTTGGGGATCCCGAGCCGCGCGAGGACCTCGGGGAGTTCGTCGTAGACCGCGTGGACGAGGGTGGCGCGGTCGCCGTAGGGGGCGAGCCGTTCGCCGGAGAGGCGGAGGGCCTCCTTGTCGCGGTCCAGGGCGATCAGCCGGGCGGTGGGGAAGGAGGCGAGCAGCGCCTCGCTGTGGCCGCCGAGGCCGAGGGTGCAGTCGACGACCACGGGTTCCGGGTGGGCCGGGTCCTGGAGAGCCGGGGCCAACAGGTCCAGACACCTCTGGAGCATCACGGGGACGTGTCGGGTCTGGCTCAAGGCGCCCTCTCAGGCTCTGTCCCGCGCGGCCGGCACGTACGTCCTGGTCCCCGCCCGCTCTGAAGGGGAGGTCCGCCGGCGCCGGGGAAGAGGCGTCGGCCGACCGAGAGCGGGAGAGGGCCGGGTCGCACGTACGCCGCACATCACGGGGGAAATACGGAATATGCAGGAGGTGCAGGGGGTGCGATGGGGCAGTGGGTACGGCGGTGGTCGGTGACTTCGCGTTACTTTAGTCCACCCTGCCATTCGATCGATTCACGATCAACGAACCGGGCAGCGAGTCGCGCCACCCGTCCGGATGCGGCGAACTCACCCGAACGGGTGCACCCCCGCGCGTCTTGTGGGTTAGCTCACAACAAGCCGAGTTGACGTTTTTTGTCCGCTCTCACAGCACGCCCGGGCCAGGCGGGAAGGCTAACGTCGTATCCATGTCGACTTCTGCTCACTCTCCCGCCGAGTCCGTGACGTCCACCGCTGCGGCGGTCCGCGAGGGGGGCCAGGTCACCGACCGGCTCGTCGCCCTGAACGCCGGGTACGCCAAGGACTTCCGCGATCCGGGTATGGACGCGCGCCCCGTCCTCCAGGTGGCCGTGGTCGCCTGCATGGACGCCCGTCTCGACCTGCACGCGGCGCTCGGTCTGGAGCTCGGCGACTGCCACACCATCCGTAACGCGGGCGGCGTGGTCACCGACGACGTGATCCGCTCGCTGACCATCAGCCAGCGGGCGCTCGGCACCCGCAGCGTGGTCCTCATCCACCACACCAACTGCGGCCTGGAGTCCCTCACCGAGGACTTCCGGCAGGAGTTGGAGCGCGAGGTGGGCCAGCGTCCGGTCTGGGCGGTCGAGGCCTACACGGACGCCGACCAGGACGTGCGCCAGTCGATGCAGCGGGTGCGCACCTCGCCGTTCCTGCTCCACACCGACGACGTGCGCGGGTTCGTCTTCGACGTGACCACCGGCCTGCTGCGCGAGATCCACTCCGTTTCCTGAACGCACCCACCTCGCTTTCCCGGCCCTCCGCCGCACCTCACGCACTCATCACCGCTTCTCGCGGTGCCGAAATCGCGACAGACGCTGACTTTTCACACCCACTTATCCACAGGCGAGTGACACGAAGCGGTAACGGCAACAAGAATGCGGGTGTGACATCCCCGGGCCTTCCGGCGGAGTGTCCGATTTTTTCGGGGTGGGCCGCGCGGGTACGCGCGACGGCCCCTGCGCAAAAGGGCCGAGGAGGGCCGGGTGACGACCTATGACGATCGAGCGAGCCTCACGGATCTGACCACCACAGCAGAGCGGGTGCGCAGGTCGGTGGAGAGTGTGATCGAGGGCAAGCCCGAGGTCGTACGGCTATCGCTGACGGTGCTCCTCGCCGAGGGGCATCTCCTCATCGAGGACGTCCCCGGTGTCGGCAAGACCATGCTGGCCAAGGCGCTGGCGCGGTCCATCGACTGTTCGGTGCGACGGATCCAGTTCACACCGGACCTGCTTCCCTCGGACATCACCGGTGTGTCGATCTTCGACCAGCAGCGGCGGGACTTCGAGTTCAAGCCGGGCGCGATCTTCGCCCAGATCGTGATCGGCGACGAGATCAACCGCGCCTCGCCGAAGACGCAGTCGGCGCTGCTGGAGTCGATGGAGGAGCGCCAGGTCACCATCGACGGGCACTCCTACGAGCTGCCCGACCCGTTCATGGTGGTGGCCACCCAGAACCCGGTCGAGATGGAGGGCACCTACCCGCTGCCCGAGGCCCAGCGCGACCGCTTCATGGCCCGGGTCTCCATCGGCTACCCCAGCCCGGAGGCCGAGCTCCAGATGCTCGACGTGCACGGGGGCGTCTCCCCGCTGGACGACCTCCAGCCGGTGGCCCACGCCCACGACATCGTGAAGCTGATCGACGCCGTCCGTACGGTGCATGTCGCCGACGCCGTGCGGCGCTACGCCGTGGAGCTCGTCGGGGCCACCCGGAGCCACCCCGACCTCAGACTCGGCGCCTCCCCGCGCGCGACGCTGCACCTGCTGCGCGCCGCGAAGGCGTCCGCCGCGCTCAGCGGGCGCGACTACGCCCTGCCGGACGACGTGCAGGCGCTGGCCACGCCGGTGCTCGCGCACCGGCTGCTGCCCACCGCCCAGGCCCAGCTGAACCGCCGCACGGCGGAGCAGGTGGTCCTGGAGATCATCCAGCGCACCCCCGTGCCGACCTCGGCCGGTGGCACCGCGCCGGTCGGGCAGGAGCCGGGCCGTCCGCTGTACCACCAGCAGCAGCCCGGGGCACGGCGGCTGTGATGGCCGCCGGCGAGCCCGGCGCCGTGGAGGACGGCGACAGGAAGGGCGGCCTCCGGGCGGCCCTGGGCGGACTGACCACCCGGGGACGCTCGTTCCTGGCCGCCGGTCTCGCCGCCGCCGCCTGCGCGTACGTCCTGGGCCAGGGCGATCTGCTGCGGGTCGGACTGCTGCTGGCCGTGCTGCCCCTGGTCTGCGTGATCGTGCTCTACCGCACCCGCTACCGGGTGACGGGCACCCGGCGGCTCTCACCGTCGCGCGTGCCCGCGGGCTCGGAGGCCCGGGTGCACCTGCGGATGGAGAACGTCTCCCGGCTGCCCACCGGACTGCTGATGCTCCAGGACCGTGTTCCGTACGTCCTCGGCCCGCGCCCCCGCTTCGTCCTGGACCGGGTGGAGGCGGGCGGCAGGCGCGAGGTGTCCTACCGGGTCCGCTCCGACCTGCGCGGACGCTATCCGCTGGGCCCGTTGCAGCTGCGGCTCAGCGACCCGTTCGGGATGTGCGAGCTGACCCGCTCCTTCAGCGCGTACGACACCCTCGTCGTCATCCCGCGCACGGTGCCGCTGCCCGTGCTGCGGCTGGCGGGCGAGGCCTCCGGATACGGCGACGGGCGGCAGCGGTCCCTCGCGCTGGCCGGTGAGGACGACATCATTCCGCGCGGCTACCGGCACGGCGACGATCTACGCCGGGTCCACTGGCGCTCCACCGCCCGCCACGGCGAGCTGATGGTGCGCCGCGAGGAACAGCCGCAGCGGGCCAGGTGCACGGTCCTGCTGGACACCCGGGGGATCGGCTACCAGGGCGCCGGGCCCGACTCGGCCTTCGAATGGGCGGTCTCCGGGGCGGCCTCGGCGCTCGTGCACATGCTGGAGCGCGGCTTCGCCGTACGGCTGCTCACGGACGACGGGAACGCGGTGCCCGGCGAGGGGTCGGGCGGTTACGCGGGCTCGACCCAGGAGTCCGCGGACTCGGCGGGCCTGATGCTCGACACGCTCGCGGTGGTCGGCCATTCCGACGGCGGGGGCCTCTCGCGCGCCCATGACGTGCTGCGCGGCGGCAACGAGGGACTGCTCATCGCCTTCTTCGGCGATCTCGACGAGGAACAGGCCGCGGTCGCGGCCCGGATGCGGCAGCGGGCCGGGGCTGGGGTCGCCTTCGTCCTCGACAGCGCCGCCTGGGCCGGCGACGAGGACGGCGTGGGACGGGCCGAGGAGCGGCTGCGGCGGCTGCGCGAGTCGGGCTGGACCGCGGTGCCCGTGGAGCCTGGGGCCGAACTGCCCGCACTGTGGCAGCTGGCGGGCGGGATGCGCACGGATTCACCGTCGGCCACGAGCGGCGGCGCGACAGGTTTCACGGGGAGATGGTCATGAGCGGGCGGGCCAGGCTGGCGCTGTGCGCCTATGCGGCGACTCTGCTGGCGGCGGGGGCGCTGATCCCGCTGGTGGAGGGGGTCGGCTGGCTGATGCAGGCGGCGGTGCTGCTCGGCGTCCAGAGCGGGGTGGGCGCCCTCGCGCGCCGGGTGCCGCTGGCGAGGACGCTGACCATCGGCGTCCAGACGCTGGTCACCCTGCTGCTGCTGACGCTGGTGTTCGTCCGGGACCACGCCCTGTTCGGGGTGGTGCCGGGGCCGGGGGCCCTCATGCGCCTCGGTGAGCTGCTGGTGGCGGGCGGGGAGGACGTCGGCACGTACGCCATCCCGGCCCCGATGACCGACGGCATCAAACTGATGGTGGTCGGCGGGGTGGTCCTGATCGGCCTTGCCGTGGACGCCCTGGCGGTGACCTTCCGCAGCGCGGCCCCCGCGGGACTGCCCCTCCTCGCCCTGTATTCGGTCGCGGCCGGTCTCTCCGACGGCGGAGCGAGCTGGCTGTGGTTCCTGCTGGCCGCCTCCGGCTATCTGCTGCTCCTGCTGGCGGAGGGCCGGGACCGGCTCTCCCAGTGGGGCCGCGTCTTCGGTGGCGCCACGCGGAATTCGGGCGGTCTGGCCGACGGGCTGGCCGGGGTGAGCGGCGGCTCCTCCCCCGTCCGGACCGGGCGGCGGATCGGCGTGTTCGCGCTCGGCATCGCCCTGGTGGCCCCCCTGGCCCTGCCCGCCCTGGACAGCGGCCTGCTGGGCGGCGACGGACCGGGGAACGGCAGAGGCAGCGGCGGTGGCACCATCTCCGCGGTGAATCCGCTGGTCTCGCTGCAGAACAACCTCAACCAGCCGGACAACCGGGAGGTGATGACGTACCGCAGCAACATCGAGGACCCGCAGAGTCTCTACCTCCGGATCCTGGCCCTGGACGAGTTCAACGGCAGCGAGTGGCGTTCCTCCACCCGCCGGCTGACGGACGTTCCCGACCGCCTCCCGCAGCCCACCGGTCTCGGCAGGGACGTCTCCGTCACCGAGGTCCGGACGAACATCTCCGCGTCGGGCTCCTACCAGCAGACCTATCTGCCGCTCCCCTACCCGGCCAGCGAGGTCCGCGTCGGCGGTCGCTGGCGGTACGAACCCGAGGGCCGCACCCTGGTCGGCGACGACGGGCAGACCACGCGCGGCGCGCGTTACGAGGTCGGCAGTCTGGTCGTCGAACCCACGGCGGGCCAGCTCGCGGCCGCGGGCGCCCCGCCCCAGGAGCTGGTCCGCGAATACACCCAGGTTCCCGGCTCCCTGCCGAAGGTGGTCGCCGAGACCGCCGAGCAGGTCACCGAAGGCGCGTCCAACGCCTACGAGCAGGCCGTGAAACTCCAGGACTGGTTCGCGTCCGACGGCGGCTTCACGTACGACACGACGGTCACCTCGGGGACGGGGTCGTCAGCCATCGCCCGGTTCCTCCGCGACAAGGAGGGCTTCTGCGTCCACTTCTCCTTCTCGATGGCCGCGATGGCGCGGACGCTGGGCATCCCGGCCCGGGTGGCGGTGGGCTTCACCCCGGGGACCGTGCAGGGGGACGGGGCGATGTCGGTCGGGCTGCGCGACGCGCACGCCTGGCCCGAGCTGTATTTCGAGGGGGTCGGGTGGACCCGGTTCGAGCCCACCCCGAGCCGGGGCAGCACGCCCTCGTGGACCCGCCCCGAGGTGCCCACGGACAGTGCGAGCGACGCCGCCGAGCCCTCGGCGGACACCTCCGACGAGCCGTCCTCGGCGCCCTCCGCCGAGGACAGCTGCCCGCCGCAGTTGCGTCAGGAAGGCGGGTGCGGCCCCTCGCAGGAGCCGGGAGCCGCGCTGCCGACCGACCGGGGCACTCCGCTCTGGAAGGTGCTGCTGGTGGTCCCCGCGGCGGTCCTGCTGGTGGCGGCACTGGCGTTGTCGCCGCTGCTGTGGCGGATCCGGACGCGGAATCGCCGGCTGGGCTCCGGGGGGCGGACGCCCGCGGACGCCGCCGCGCGCACGCTGGCTGTCTGGCGGGAGATCACCGACACGGCCTGGGACCACGGCATCGCGCCGGACGGGTCGCTGACGCCACGGAAGGCGGCGGCCAGGATCGTGCGGCTGGGCCGCCTCGACACCACCGCGGCCGAGGCGGTGCACCGGATCGCGGGCTCGGTGGAGCAGGTGCTGTACGCCGCCGAGCCGCGCCCCGCGTCGGGACTGACCGGAGACGCGCAGGCGGTACGGGCGGGTCTGCGGTCATCGGCCGACCGCTCCGCCCGGCTGCGGGCAACCCTCCTGCCCCGATCGTCCGTCCGGGTGGTGTGGGCCCTCGCGGAGCGCCGGTCGGCCCTCGGTGAGCGATGGGCGGGCCGCCCGGGAGCCGGTCGCTGGACGGCCCGGCTGCGTCGCCTCACCCGTCAGCACGGCTGAGGCGGTCGGGGGCGAAGCACGACAGAGCCTCCGGTCCCGGCCCTGGCAGGGTCCGGGACCGGAGGCTCAGCGCTGTCGGGTCGGGCAGCGGCGCCACTGCCGGCGGTGCGGTCGGGCAAGCGGCGCCGTGGGCAACGGCTCGCGTGGCGCCGACGGACAACGGCTGAGGGGTGGCCGCAGAGATTGCGGCCACCCCTCACCCATCGGTGTCACGTGCCTTCGCCCGGCCCTGCGGAGAAGAGCAGGACCTGAGTCGTGTCCGCACGGTCTCGTCCGGCCCGCCCGGAGGGCGGACGACGACAACTGTGCGGACACTCCCGAGGCGTCTACTGGCCCTGTTCGTCGCGGCGGCGCTGCCACCGCTGCTCGATGCGGTTCATCATCGACCGGCGTTGTCTCGGTCGGCGGCCTGCGCCGCTGTCCCCGCTGCCTGCGGCAGCCGGCTGTTGCTCACCGGGCTTGGGCGCCTTACGCCATCCGGTGACCGCGAGCACGGCACAGCCGAGCATGACGAGGAACCCCACCACGCTGATCCAGATCTGTTGGGCGACCATTCCGGCCATGAGGAGCGCGATACCCACCAGGAAGCCAGCGACCGCCTGATAGACCCTTTTCCGGGTGTACGTACGCAGTCCGCTTCCCTCGAGCGCTGTCGCGAACTTGGGATCTTCGGCGTACAGCGCTCGCTCCATCTGCTCGAGCATGCGCTGCTCGTGCTCCGAGAGCGGCACGGGATCCTCCTCGTCGTCGGCCGCGGGGGCGACCGGTATGCGGCCCTTCCAGGATAGGCAGGGATTCGCCCCCGTGAAACCCGCCCTCTAGCGCTCAGCCAGTCCGGACCGCTGTGTCGGCTCGGCTGCTGAGGCGTAGATTCCCCGACGACCGATCCGCCATGCCGGATGGTGTCACCCGATCATACGGGGCGTACGCCCGGTACGGGGGTCCTGAGTCCCACTCCGTCCGCGCTTGCGTTGCTGATCAGCGGCGCTTCTCGCCCAGAACGTGGAGCTGGGTGGCGACGGAGTGGAACGCGGGCTGCTCGGCGACCGCCGCTTCGAGCTTGAGGAGCGCCTCCATGGCGCCGGGCTCGGTGTCCACCAGGACGCCCGGCACGAGGTCCGCGAAGACCCGGACCCCGTGCACCGCGGCGATCTCCAGACCGGCCGAGGAGACCAGGCCGGAGAGCTGCTCGGCGGTGAACCTGCGGGGCACCGGGTCCCCCTCGCCCCAACGGCCCGCCGGGTCGGTGAGCGCCTGCCGGGCCTCCGTGAAGTGACCGGCGAGCGCGCGGGCCAGGACGGCTCCGCCCAGGCCGGCGGCCAGCAGGCTGAGCGCACCGGAGGGCCGCAGCGCCTCGACCGCGTTGCGCACGCCCTCGGCGGGCTCGTCGACGTACTCCAGGACGCCGTGGCAGAGCACCGCGTCGAAGCCGTCGCGCTCCACGACGTCGAAGAGACCGAGGATGTCGCCCTGGACTCCCCGGACCCGGTCGGCGACCCCGGCCTCGGCGGCGCGGCGCTCCAGCGCGAAGAGCGCGTTGGGGCTGGGGTCGACGACGGTGACCCGGTGGCCGAGCCGGGCCGCGGGCACGGCGAAGTTGCCGGTGCCGCCGCCGGTGTCCAGAACATCCAGGGCGTCCCTGCCGGTCGCCTTGACCTGACGGTCCAGAGCGTCCTTGAGGACCTCCCAGACCACGGCGGTACGGAGGGAGGCGCGGGGGCGCGGCTGGTCCGACACGGCAGATGACTCCTCGGCAACGTGCCGCCGGGGACGGCGGAGCGTGAACAGTGCGGGTGGTGCGGTGAGCGGTCACCACCCTATTGCCTCGCCCCGGGTCACCCGCCGCCCGGACGCTCCGGGCGTGGTTGCGGGAGCACCGGCTGGAGGACCAGGAGCCGTTCCACCAGGCGCAGGAACATGGCCGCGTCGCGCAGCAGGTCGTCGGCGTCGCGCCCGCTGGCGGCTCCCGGCATGCCGGCCTCCGCACGGGCCCGGCGCAGGGCCCCCGAGGCGAAGAGGGCGCTCCATTCGGTCAGTTCCGGTGCTATCTCCGGGAGGACCTCCCAGGCGCTGCGGATGCGTTCGCGGCGGCGCTTGTTCGTCTCGGGGCGGCCTCGGGCGGCCAGCACGGCCGCCGCGGTGCGCAGGGCGGCGAGGTGCGCGGTGGCGTACCGCTCGTTCGGCTCGTGGAGCACGGCGGCCTCGTCGAGGCCGGAGCGGGCCTTGGCGAGCAGTTCGAGAGCGGCGGGCGGCGCCGTGCTGCGGCGCAGCACGGGGTGGACATCGCCGGCCGGACCGGTCAGTGAGGGGGCAGGGCTGCCTGCGCGGCGCCGCGGGGCGGCGGCTGCGGACGAGCTGGCCATGACGAACCTCCTGTCGTCGTGTGACGGCTTCGTGGCCGTCTGTGTCCATGGTGGCGGGCCCCACTGACAATCGACCTCGATACGCCCCTGAGCTGCCGTTTTGCTTCGAGCGCGCGTTCGGACTACCTTTTTGCACTGACTGGTCAGTTTAAAAGGGGAGGGTCTGTGGAGAGCCCGCACGGCGCGGCTGTCGCCGCCGAGGACTTCGGACTGGAAGGGCCGCGCGGCCGGGTCTTCCAGAACGTGACGTTCAGTGCCGAGCCAGGAACGCTGGTGGCCATCGAGGGACCGTCGGGATCGGGCCGCACCTGCCTGCTGCTCGCCCTGACCGGCCGGATGCGCCCCACCGGGGGCCGCGCCGAGACCGGCGGGCTGCGACTGCCCGAGCAGGCCGCCGCCGTCCGGCGGATCGCCGCCCTGGGCCCGGTCCCGGGCGTCAGCGAGCTGGACCCCGCCTTCACCGTCGCCGAGCACCTGGGCGAGCGCGCCCTCCTCCAGGGCCGCTACGGCGCCTCCCTGCGCACCCTGCTGCGCCCGCGCGCCGAACGCCGGGCCGCGGCCCGGGCCCGGGTCGACGGGGCTCTTGAGGCCGCGGGTCTCGACCTCGCCACGCTGCCCAAGGCGGGGCGCACCTCCGTACGGGATCTGGAGCGTCTTGAGGCGCTGCGGCTGTCCACGGCGCTTGCGCTGATCGGCGAGCCACGGCTGCTCGCCGTCGATGACACCGATCTCAAGCTCTCGGACGCCGAACGCGACCGGGCCTGGGAGCTGCTGCGCGCCGTGGCCGACAGCGGGACGACCGTGCTCGCCGTATGCAGCGAGGCCCCCGGGAACACCCAGGTCGTGCGTACCGCGCCCGTCGCCGAGGAACCCACCACCGATGAGGAGACGGCCGATGCGTAGCCCGAAGCTGGCCGCGCTCGAGTTGAAGCGGTTCGGGCGGGGGAGGCTGCCGGCCGCCGCGCTGGTGGCCCTGCTGCTCCTGCCTCTGCTCTACGGCGCCCTGTACCTGTACTCCTTCTGGGACCCGTACGGGAAGCTCGACAAGCTGCCCGTCGCCCTGGTCAACGACGACAAGGGGGCCACCGACGACGGCAAGCGCGTCGCGGCCGGGGACGAGATCAGCGAGAAGCTGCTCGACTCCAAGGTGTTCGACTGGCACGAGGTCAGCTCGGCCGAGGCCGAGAAGGGCGTCGAGGACGGTACGTATTACCTCTCGCTGACGATGCCGTCGGACTTCAGCAGGAAGATCGCGTCCAGCGGCGGGGACTCCCCCGAGACCGGCGCGCTCCAGGTGCGGACGAACGACGCGAACAACTACATCGTCGGTCAGATCTCCAGGACGGTCTTCGGAGAGGTGCGCGACGCCGCCTCCACGAACGCCTCCCGGTCCTTCCTCGACCGCATCTTCATCAACTTCTCCGATCTGCACGACAAGACCGCCGAGGCGGCCAAGGGCGCCGACGACCTCAAGGGCGGCATCTCGAAGGCGAAGCAGGGTTCCAAGGACCTCGCGGACGGTCTCAAGGACTCCAAGGCGGGCAGCAAGAAGCTCTCCGACGGGATCGTCAAACTGAACCAGGGCTCGCGGGATCTCGCCACGGGCTCCGCCCAGGTGGCCGGCGGCACCCAGGTCCTGGCCGACAAGGTCAACGGGATCGCCGATGACGTTCGCCCCTTCTTCCGGGACAACGGGAAGTCCATCCGCGACACGGCCCGGCTGGTCGCCGACACCTCCGGGGCCGTACGGCACAACCTGGACCTGCTGGTGAAGAGCGCGCCCACCGCCGCCGCCGGAGCCAAGGAGGCGGCCGACGAGCTGGCCGGGATCCACCGCACCCGGTGCGAGGAGGCCGCGGAGCCCGACACCGCGGTCTGCCCTCCGCTGGAGCGCGCGAAGGTCACGGCCGACGACGTGGCGAAGATCGCCGCCGATGTGAACACCCTGGTCACGAACCAGAACGGCGACCTGAAGAAGCTGAGCACCCAGCTGACCGCCTTCCAGAAGCAGGCCGACGACCTCGCGAAGCGCGCGCCGACGCTGGACGACGACCTGGCGTCGGCCGTGGCCAAGGTCAATGAGCTGAACACCGGCGCCCAGAAGGTCGCCAAGGGCGCGCGGGCGCTGCACACCGGACTCGGCGGCGCGCAGACAGGCTCCAGCGACCTGGACACCGGCGTCGGCAAGCTGAAGACCGGCGCGGAGAACCTGGACGGCGGACTCTTCCGGCTCGGCGACGGCTCGACCGAGCTGGCCCGGGGCCTCAACGACGGCGTCGACAAGATCCCGGACTACGACAAGAAGGACCGCGACGCGCGGACCGACGTCATGGCCGACCCCGTCCAGCTGGCCTCCAAGTCGCTGCACGAGGCACCCAATTACGGCACCGGCTTCGCCCCGTACTTCATCCCGCTGTCCCTGTGGGTCGGCGCGATGGTGGCGTACATGCTGATCCACCCGCTCAACAGGCGGGCGCTCGCCGCCGGGGCCTCGTCGTGGCGGATCGCGCTCGCCGGCTGGCTCCCGGTCGCCGCCATCGGCACGCTCCAGGTCGGCGCCCTGATGGCCGTCCTGCACTGGGGTCTCGGCCTCCAGATGACCCACGCCGCCGGAACGATCGGCTTCCTGGCTCTGGTGACCTGCTGCTTCGCCGCGATCGTGCAGTGGCTGAACGCCTGCTTCGGGGCGGCCGGGCGGATCCTGGTGCTGGTGGTGCTGATGCTCCAGCTGACCTCGGCCGGGGGCACCTACCCCGTCCAGACCAGCCCCGGCTTCTTCGGCGCGATCCACCCGTACCTCCCCATGACGTATGTGGTCGAGGGGCTGCGCCGGCTGATCACGGGCGGCCCTCTCGGCCCGGTGTGGCTGGGCTGCGCGGTGCTGGGGGCCTTCACCGTCGGCGCGCTGGCCCTGACCGCGTTCACCGCCCGCCGCAAGCAGGTGTGGAGCCTGAGCCGGCTGCACCCGGAGCTGAGCCTGTGAGCGGGCCAGGAGCCGCGCCTGCGAGCTCGGCGGGGCCTGAAAGAATCGGCCTCATGGAAAGCAGTGGCACCACGCGCCGCCAGGCCACCCGGCAGAAGCTCTACGAGGCGGCGGTGACGCTCATCGCCGAGAAGGGGTTCTCGGCGACCACCGTCGACGAGATCGCCGAGCGGGCCGGGGTCGCCAAGGGCACGGTCTACTACAACTTCAAGAGCAAGACCGAGCTGTTCGAGGAGCTGCTCCGGCACGGCGTGGGGCTGCTCACGGCCTCGCTGCGGGCCGCGGCCGAGGAGTCCGAGGAGCGCGGCGGCACCCGGGTCGAAGCGCTGGACGCGATGATCCGGGCCGGGCTCGCCTTCATCGACCGCTACCCGGCCTTCACCCAGCTGTACGTGGCCGAGCTCTGGCGCACCAACCGCGCCTGGCAGTCCACGCTGCTGGTGGTACGTCAGGAGGCCGTCGCGGTCGTCGAGGACGTGCTGCGGGAGGCCGTGGACAGCGGTGAGCTGAGCGAGGAGATCGACATCCCGCTGACGGCCGCCGCGCTGGTCGGAATGGTGCTGGTGGCGGCGCTGGACTGGCAGGCGTTCCAGCCGGAGCGCTCGATCGACGAGGTCCACTCTGCGCTGTCCCTGCTGCTGCACGGGCGGGTCAGCGGGCACTGAGGCCGGCCGGGCGCACCGGGTCCTGGGCGTTCCGGCCGTCCGGGTCCGGGTCCGGGTCCGGGTCCGGGTCCGGGTCCGGAAAACGTACCGGGAAAGCCGAAGACGCCGGCCGCTGACGTTCGCATCCCCCGCGAACCTCACCGGACCGGCGTCTTCCGTGCTTCCGGAAACCCGTTCCCCGTGACCCCGTGTCCCCCGTGGTCCCCAGGTCTCCGTCGTGCACCCCCGTTGCGTCGGGGGAACCGCGCCGTTCCGCCGCCCCGTGCCGGCGGTCCTGGCGCAGCGCCCCTTCCGTGGTCATCACTCTGCCGTCCCCGCAGGTGGGGGCCTATCCGCGAAGCTACTCATCTCCGTCCCTGAGTACGGATACTCAGGGCCCCGCGCCGAACCCCATCCGGGTCCCGCGCGGGGTCGTCGCGATCGCCTGCGTGTCGGTCATCCCCCTGGTGTTCACCAGCGGCTGGGTGGCCGCCGTGATCGCGGCCGTGCCGCTGGTGCTCGGCATCGTCACCGTGCTCTTCCTCGCCTCGCGGATCCGCCGCTTCCCGCGCCGCCGGGCCCAGGGCAGGGCCGCGAGGAGAGAAGCCTCGCCGGAGAGGTCGTGCCCCCGGCCTCCCGGCTGAGCTGTCGGCGCCGGTCGATAAAGTCACCGGCATGGCACGAATTGCGGTGATCGGCGCCGGGACGGGCGCGATGGCGGCGGCCGCCCGGCTGGCCGTGGCGGGCGAGACGGTGACGGTCTACGAGCGGTCCGCGAGTTACGGCGGCGCGCTCGGCCGCCATGAGCACGAGGGCTTCGTCTTCGACACCGGGCCCGGGCTGCTGCATCTCCCCGCCGTCCAGCGGGACCTCTTCGTGAAGACCGGCAAGGAGTCGCTGGAGCGGTCCGTGACCCTGACACAGGTCGATCCGGCGAGCCGCCATCTCTTCGCGGACGGCACGGCCGTGTCCCTGCCCAACGCCTCCCGGGCCGGCGTGGCCACCGCCCTCGACGACGCCCTCGGTACGGGCGCCGGGGCACGCTGGAGCGACTTCATGGACCGGGCCCGGGACGCCTGGGACCGTTCGCGGCGGCCGCTCCTGGAGGAGCCCCTGCGGGCGGACCACCAGGTGCTGGGGCGCGATCCGTATCCGGCGGTGCGCCGGCGCCGCCTGCTGCGCGGTTCCCGGCAGGCGGCCACGGTCGCGGAGATCGGCGCGTGGGAGCTGGCGGACGCCCGTCTCGCCGCGCTGCTCGACGGGTACGCGCTGTCCCACGGCCTCGACCCGCGCACCGCCCCCGCGAGCGCCGCGCTGCTGCCGTACATGGAGCAGACCTTCGGCAGCTGGTACGTGATGGGCGGGATGCGCGAGCTGGCGCGGGCGGTGTACGAGCGGTGCGTGGCCCGCAGGGTGCGGTTCGTCTTCGGGGCCGAGGTGGTCCGGGTCGTCGATAAGGACGGCCGGGCGGCGGGTGTGGAGCTGGCGGACGGTGAGGTGGCCGAGGCGGACCGGGTGGTGCTCGGGGTCCGGCCGCGCCCGGGTCTGGTGCCGGGTCAGCAGGTGTGGGGCGGAGGCGATGTGACGGTCCGACCGGGCTCCGGCGCGGGCGCGGCGGGCCGGTTCACGGTGCTGCTGTCGCTGCGCGGGGCCCGGGAGGCGGACGCCGTGCACCGGACCGTGGTGCACGGCGCCGACGGGGCGGCGGAGCAGGAGGCGGTGTTCGGGGGGCGGGTCGCCGGGAGCCCCATGGTGACGGTGCTGCGCCCCGACGATCCGGCGACCCGTCCGGACGCGGAGCACGAGGCGGTGACGCTCACCGCGACGGTGGCTCCGCAGGGGCCGGTCGACTGGCGGGACGCCGGGGTGCGGCAGCGGTTCGCCGAGGTCCTGGTGGAGCGGGCGACGGCGGCCGTCCCCGGGCTGCGGGAGCGGATCCTGCACACCGAGGTCCGCACGCCCGCGGAGACCGAGGACGGGACGGGGGCCGAGGGCGGTGCGGTGCCGCCGCCCGCGCTGGCCGGGGCCGGCGGAGCGTATCTGCACCCGGGCAACCTCACGCGGCTGCCGGGGCTGTATCTCGTCGGCGGCTGGTCGCACCCGGGCGGCGGGCTGGCGCACGCCGGGATGTCGGGGACGCTGGTGGCCGGGCTGGTCGTGGAGGGCGACGCGTTCCGCGGCTCACGCTGATCGGGAGGGGGCTGCGCGTGTGCCGCTGCCGAAGCGTCCCTCCCCCGGCAGCGGCGCGGCCTCAGTAGCGGTACTGCTCGTTCGGGCCGGTGTCGTAGCCGTTGCCGTTGGCGTACGGAGCGGGCGTCGCGGGCTGCTCCGGCGGCATCGGGGGGTACTGCTCGGTGTCGCGCTGCTGCGGGACCCAGACGCCGCCGGGCGGGGTGTCGGCGACGTAGCCCTGGGCGTAGGGGTCGGGGTGGCTCTGCTGCCCGCCCTGGCTGTCGTAGCCGTCGCCGCCATGACCGTAGGCGTCGTGACCGCCGTAGGAGGGGGCTCCGTTGGTGGTGCCGATGTACGGGTCGGAGTAGGCGGCGTAGCTCTGCGGGTCGGTGCCGTAGTCGTAGGTCCCGGCGTAGGGGTCCTGGGCCGGGGGCTGTTCGTAGCCGGTGTACGGGTCGTACGCGGCGTACTGCGGCTGGGCCGAGGGGTCGGCCTCGTGGCCGTGGTCCTGTCGGGCGCTGCCGTTCGCGTCGTAGCCCGTGTTCCCGTACACGCCGTACTGGCCGGTGTCGTCGGGCAGGGGCTGCGGTTCGTAGACGGACTGGGCGGGCGGGCCGGCCGGGGGCTGGTCGTACCCGGGTCCCGTGACCTCCAGGTCCGAGACCTCCAGCGTGGGCTCCTTCACGGCGGCGCCCTCGCTGCCGGCCCTGCGGCGACGGCTCTCCCCCGGACTGCCGCCTATGGCCCAGCCGGTGGAGAAGCCGCGCCGGAAGGACAGCGTCACAAAGGTCTGGCCGGTGGCGAAGGCCAGCGTCCCGACGACGATGACCGGAACGGAGGCCAGCAGCACCCCGACCACCACGCCGAGGAAGCCGCCGAAGGCGAGGAGCCGCCAGCGCAGTCGTGCCTTGTACTGCAACAGCACCTCGCCGAGCAGCCACAGGGCCACCAGACCGAAAGCGATGTAGAGGACCGTCCAGCCCACGCCCGCCCCCTCCTTCGGCCGTAGCCGCGTCGGCGGCGGGTACGACCGGTCACGACTGCTTGTGCAGTCCGAGTTTTTCGTAGATTTCGAGCGTAGCCGTCGAGTTGTTGAGCGTGATGAAGTGCAGTCCGGGCACACCCTCGGACAGCAGCTTCGCGCAGAACTCCGTTGCGAACTCGATGCCAATGGAGCGTACAGCGGCTGGATCGTCCTTGGCTGCGAGGATGCGCTCTTTCAGCGACGCGGGCACGGTCGCGTTGCTGAGCTGGGAGAACTTTTCCAGTTGCTTCACGCTGGTAAGGGGCATGACCTCGGGGATCACCGGCGTTTCGCAACCCGCGGCGACCACACGGTCACGCATCCGGAGATAGTCCTCCGGACGGAAGAACATCTGGGTGATCGCATAATCCGCGCCCGCCCGGCACTTGTCCACGAAATGACCGATGTCCGTCTCCCAGTCGGACGACCGGGGGTGCATTTCGGGAAATGCCGCCACGCCGACGCAGAAGTCGCCCGACTCCTTGATGAGACGGACCAGGTCGGCGGCGTACTTCACCCCCTGCGGGTGCTCGACCCACTCGCCCATCGGATCGCCCGGCGGGTCGCCGCGGACCGCGAGGATGTTCCTGATGCCCGCGTCGGCGTACTGCCCGACCATGTTGCGCAGCTCGGCGACGGAGTGGTTCACCGCGGTGAGGTGGGCGACCGGGGTGAGGGTGGAGTCGGCGGCGATCTGCTGGGTGGCCCGGACCGTCCCGGCGCGGGTGGAACCGCCGGCGCCGTACGTCACGGAGACGAAGCTGGGACGGACCGCCTCGACGCGCCGGAGCGCGTTCCAGAGGTTCCGCTCGCCCTTCTCCGTCTTGGGCGCCCAGAACTCGAAGGAGTACGACGTCTTGCCGGTCGCTAGCA
Organism: Streptomyces sp. NPDC026589; assembly: GCF_040638385.1. NCBI lineage: Bacteria > Bacillati > Actinomycetota > Actinomycetes > Kitasatosporales > Streptomycetaceae > Streptomyces > Streptomyces sp. NPDC026589. Next base: position 287,333 of record NZ_JBEZYG010000002.1, on the reverse strand, counting down.
GGTCACGCACGGTGCGCGCGTGATCCGTCCTGGTGGAGGGTGTGCCAAGGGCCATAGGGGGAGGTTAACCAGGCGGTGGACGCTCCCCCAACCGCAGCAACCGACTTTGTCTCGTTTTGCCGGACTGTTGTCCAGCCCTCGGACAAGTGAGACGGGAGGTTCCGCGTCGGCGCGCAAGCCGACAGATGCGTCGGTACGCGGGCCGGCATGCGGGGCGGCGCGACGGTCGGCGCGCTGATCGGCGCGCTGATCGGCGCGCGGAGAATCAGAGCGCGCGGGCCCTGACGCGTCGGGCCAGCTCGGCGGTGGCGGCGGCGGGATCGTCGGCCGCGGTGATGGCCCGGACGACGACGACACGGCGGGCTCCGGCGTCCAGCACCTGGTCCAGATTGCCCGCGTCGATCCCGCCGATCGCGAACCAGGGCCGTGACCCGCCGAGGGAGGCGGTGTAGCGCACGAGGCCGAGGCCGGGGGCGTGGCGGCCGGGCTTGGTGGGAGTGGGCCAGCAGGGGCCGGTGCAGAAGTAGTCCACACCCTCCTGGGCGAGCGCCGCGTCGACCTCGGCCTCGGCGTGCGTGGAGCGGCCGATCAGGCGGTCGGCGCCGATGATCGCCCGGGCGGCGGGGACCGGGAGGTCGCCCTGGCCGAGGTGGAGCACGTCGGCGTCGATGGCGTGGGCGACGTCGGCGCGGTCGTTCACCGCGAGGAGCTTGCCGTGCCGGCGGCAGGCGTCGGCGAACACGGCGAGGTGCTCCAGCTCCTCGGCGGCCTCCATGCCCTTGTCCCGGAGCTGGACGATGTCGACGCCGGCGGCGAGCACCGCGTCCAGGAAGGCGGGGAGGTCACCCTGGCGCTTGCGGGCGTCCGTGCACAGGTAGAGCCGGGCATCGGACAGCTGCTCGCGAGGCGTGGACATGGGTGGGCTCCCCCGTGGTCGTGACGGTGCACGGGCCGCGCCGGGCGGCCCGTGCACCGTTTTCCGTCGTATCGGTTCAGACGGCGAGCGCCTGGGCGCGGCGCTTCACCTCCGTACCGCGATTCTCGCTCAGCGCCTGCGCGGGGGTGCCGGGCAGGGTCGGGTCGGGAGTGAAGAGCCACTCCAGCATCTCTTCGTCGGAATAGCCGTCGTCCCTCAGGAGGGTCAGGGTGCCGGAGAGGCCCTTGACCACCTTGTCGCCGTCGATGAAGGCGGCGGGCACCTGGAGCGCCCGGTTCTCACCACGGCGTACGGCGATGAGCTGGCCATCCCTGACCAGCTGCCGTACGCGCGTCACCTGGACATCGAGCATTTCCGCGATGTCGGGAAGGTGGAGCCAGGCGGGGACGAGAGCATCGGTCTTTGCGTCAATCTCGGTCACAGGGACAAGCGTGCCATCCCGGACCGACAGCCGGTAGCCGGGCCGACCGTACGGGGCGGCCCGGCGGGTCGCCGGTCCGTCACAGGGCGGCGGACTTCAGCGGTGCGGCGGGGTCGGCCACCTTCTCCGGGTCGAGGGCGGCCCCCGACTCGATGAGCCTGCGGCCCTGGGCGAGGTCGCGCGGGCGGCCCACGGCGAGCACGGCCGCCAGCGCGCCGTCGCGCAGCCAGCACACCGACCAGGCGGTGTCCGCCCCGTCGCCGCGCCACACCAGGGTGTCGGCGTCGGCGTGGTGGCCGGCGTACTGCACGAAGCGGCCGAACTGCTCGGACCAGAAGTACGGGACGGGGTCGTAGACGGGGAGCGGCTCCCCGGCCTGTACGGCCATGATCGCGGCAGCCGCGGTGCGTGGGCCCTGGAGGGCGTTGTCCCAGTGGTGGACCAGCAGGCGTGTCCCGTAGCGGGCGGAGGGGAAGGAGGCGCAGTCCCCGACCGCGTACACATCGGGCAGCGAGGTACGCAGGGCGCTGTCGGCGGTGACCGAGCCGTCCGGGCCGAGCGCGACCCCGGAGCCGGCGAGCCAGCGGGTGGCGGGGCGCGCGCCGATGCCGACGACCACGGCCCCGGCGGGCAGGACCCGGCCGTCGTCGAGGACGACGGCCCCCTCCTCGACGCGGTCGACCCGGGCGCCGGTGAGGAGTTCGGCGCCGCTGTCGGCGTACCAGGCGGTCATCGGGGCGGCCACCTCGGCGGGCAGGGTGCCCGCGAGCGGGCGGGCGGCGGCCTCGACGACGGTGACGGCGCAGCCCGCGGCGCGGGCGGCGGTGGCGAACTCCGCGCCGATCCAGCCCGCCCCGACGACGACCACGTCGTGCTGCCGGTCCAGGACGGGCCGCAGCCGGGCGGCGTCGTCGAGGGTGCGCAGCAGGTGGACGCCGGGCACGCCCTCGGCGCCGGGCAGGGTCATGGGCTCCGCGCCGGTCGCGAGGACCAGGGCGTCGTAGGACACCGGCCCGTCGGCGGTGTCCAGCACATGGTCGGCGGCGCGCAGGGCGGTGACGTCCAGGCCGAGGCGCAGGGTGATGTCCAAGGCCTCGAAGTCGACGTCGAAGGCGGAGTCCTCGGCCTTGCCCAGCAGGACGGCCTTGGACAACGGCGGCCGGTCGTAGGGCTGGTGGGGTTCGGCGCCGATCAGGGTGACGGGCCCGGTGAAGCCCGCCTCGCGCAGGGCCACGGCGCTCTGCACGCCCGCCATGCCCGCCCCGACGACCACGACGTGCCGTGCCTGCCGCGCCGTCCGCTGTTCCGTCTGCTCGCTCACCCGTCCACCTTAATCATCTGACAGGTCGTCAGGTAAGGGGGTGGCGGGAAGGAACCCAGGAAGGAACCCGGCAGGGAGCTCAGGAAGGAAGCTGTTCCACCACGCTGGTGCCGCTGCCCTCCTGGGACTCCCAGGCCCACCGCTCCTCCAGCCGCACCCGGCCGTCGGCGAGGTCGACGACCGTGGAGAGGCAGTGCCCGGACGAGGTCGTTCCGTCCCGCTTGAGCTGCACGTAGCGGAAGTCCAGCGCGTCCCCGTCGCGGGTGCCGACGAGATGACCGCGGACCACGTCGCCGCCCGCGTACTCGGCCCAGATCCGGCCGTCCAGCTCGTGGTACGTGAAGCGGGTGCGGGTGCCGACCTGGCCCGGGGCCTGGTCGGCGACGGGTGACAGGACGAGTCCGTCGAGCGAACGGGCCATGGCGGGCGCTCCTCTACTGGCCGGGGGCGGCGGGGTTTAGGGTGGCCAAGGTAGAACACTCGCGGGAGCCCGGACGCACCGGGCTGAGAGGGAGGCTGGCCGGCCTCCGACCGTACGAACCTGCTCCGGGTCATGCCGGCGAAGGGAGGGGCTGGACACCCATGCGCGTCTCGGAGAGAAGCTCCGGATCCGATGTCCTCGTCAAGAGAGGCCCCGGATCCGACGTCCTCGTCATCGGGGGCGGAATCATCGGCCTGGTCACGGCGTGGCGGGCCGCCCAGCGGGGGCTGCGCGTCACGGTCGCGGACCCGGAACCGGGCGGCGGCGCCGCCCAGGTCGCGGCGGGCATGCTGGCCGCCGTCACCGAACTGCACTACGGCGAGCAGATGCTGCTCGGGCTCAACCTCGCCTCCGCCGCCCGCTATCCCTCGTTCGTCGCCGAGCTGGAGGAGGCGAGCGGCCGGGACACCGGCTTCCGGACCTGCGGCACGCTCGCCGTCGCACTGGACTCCGACGACCGGGCGCATCTGCGCGAACTGCACACCCTCCAGGAGCGTTCGGGCCTGGAGTCGGTCTGGCTGAGCGGCCGTGAGTGCCGCCGCCTGGAGCCGATGCTGGCCCCGGGCGTCCGCGGCGGCCTCCGGGTCGACGGCGACCACCAGGTGGATCCCCGCCGCCTCGCCGCGGCGCTGCTGACCGCGTGCGAACGGGCCGGGGTCGCGTTCCGCCGGACGACCGCCGAGCGGCTCACCGTCGCCGGGGGCCGGGCCGCCGGGGCGCTGCTCGGCGACGGTACGGAGTTCGCGGCCGATCAGGTCGTGCTCGCCGCGGGCAGTCTCAGCGGCCGGCTCGCCGGGCTCCCGCCGGAGCTCCTCCCGCCGGTCCGCCCGGTCAAGGGCCAGGTGCTCCGGCTCACCGTGCCCCGGGCGTACGCCCCCTTCCTCAGCCGCACCGTGCGCGCCGTGGTCCGGGGCGGTCACGTCTACCTCGTGCCGCGCGAGAACGGCGAGCTGGTCGTCGGCGCCACCAGCGAGGAGATGGGCTGGGACACGACCGTCACCGCCGGCGGGGTGTACGAGTTGCTGCGCGACGCCCACGAGCTGGTACCGGGCATCACCGAGCTGCCGCTCACCGAGACCCGGGCCGGTCTGCGTCCCGCTTCGCCCGACAACGCCCCACTGCTCGGCCCGACCGCCCTGCCCGGTCTGCTGCTCGCCACCGGCCACCACCGCAACGGCGTCCTGCTGACGCCCGTCACCGGGGACGCGATGGCTGACGTCCTGACCACCGGCGAGCTGCCCGAGACGGCCCGCCCCTTCACCCCCGGCCGTTTCGAGACCGCCGCCCTCGCCGCCCCCGTACTCCAGGAGCAGCCCGTATGACCCAGCAGCACGCCGTACCGGATTCCGGCGCCACCGTCTCCGTACCGGTGTCCGCCGCCACCGTCGCCGTCTCGGTGAACGGGGACGTCCGCGCCGTTCCCGCCGGGACGGATCTGGACGCCCTCGTCGCCACGCTGACCCCGGCCCGCTCCGGGGTCGCCGCCGCCGTCAACGAGAGCGTCGTCCCGCGCGGCCAGTGGGCCGCGACGACGCTCGGCGAGGGCGACCGCGTCGAGGTCCTGACCGCCGTCCAGGGAGGCTGAACATGTCCGACGACGTCTTCACGCTGGGGCCCACCACGTATGGCTCCCGGCTGATCATGGGCACCGGCGGGGCCCCGAGCCTGGAGGTGCTGGAGCGCTCGCTGATCGCGTCCGGCACCGAGCTGACCACGGTCGCGATGCGCCGGCTGGACCCGACCGTGCGGGGTTCGGTGCTCTCGGTGCTGGAGCGGCTCTCCATCCAGGTCCTGCCGAACACCGCCGGCTGCTTCACCGCGGGCGAGGCGGTGCTGACCGCCCGGCTGGCCAGGGAGGCGCTCGGCACCGACTGGGTGAAGCTGGAGGTGGTGGCCGACGAGCGGACCCTCCTCCCCGATCCGATCGAGCTGCTGGACGCGGCCGAGGTCCTGGTCGACGACGGATTCACCGTGCTGCCCTACACCAACGACGATCCGGTCCTGGCCCGGAAGCTGGAGGACGTGGGGTGTGCGGCGATCATGCCGCTCGGCTCCCCCATCGGCTCCGGGCTCGGCATCCGCAACCCGCACAACTTCGAGCTGATCGTCGAGCGGGCCGGGGTGCCGGTGATCCTCGACGCGGGGGCCGGGACCGCCTCGGACGCGGCGCAGGCGATGGAGCTGGGGTGCGCCGCTGTAATGCTCGCCTCGGCGGTGACCCGGGCCCAGGAGCCGGAGCTGATGGCGGGTGCGATGCGTCACGCGGTGGAGGGCGGGCGGCTCGCGTACCGGGCGGGCCGGATTCCGCGCCGTCACTTCGCCCAGGCCTCGTCCCCGGTGGACGGCCGGGCGACGCTGGACCCGGAGCGGCCCGCGTTCTGAGCGCCGGTACGTGTTCGGGGGCGCCGCCCCCGAACCCCCGCTCCTCAATCGCCGGAGGGGCTTGAATCGCGGAACGGCCCCGGCAACGCCCTCGCCCGTCCGGGGTGTCGGCGGCGGCTCGTAGACTCTCGGGGTGGACACGACCCTCCAGGACCCTCTCGTCGGGCAGCTGCTCGACGGCCGGTATCGCGTTGAGGCGCGCATCGCCGTCGGCGGGATGGCCACGGTCTACCGGGCCGTGGACACCCGCCTGGACCGGGTGCTCGCCCTCAAGGTGATGCACCCGGCGCTCGCCGCCGACGTCTCGTTCGTCGAGCGCTTCATCCGTGAGGCCAAGTCGGTGGCCCGCCTGGCGCACCCCAATGTCGTCGCGGTCTTCGACCAGGGCGCCGAGGGCGCGTATGTCTACCTCGCGATGGAGTACGTGGCGGGCTGCACCCTGCGCGACGTGCTGCGCGAGCGCGGGGCCCTGCAGCCCCGGGCGGCGCTGGACATCCTGGAGCCGGTCCTCGCGGCGCTCGGCGCCGCGCACCGGGCCGGGTTCGTGCACCGCGACATGAAGCCGGAGAACGTCCTGATAGGGGACGACGGCCGGGTGAAGGTCGCCGACTTCGGCCTGGTCAGGGCGGTCGGCACGGCCACCGACACGACCGGCTCGCTGCTGGGCACGGTGTCCTACCTGGCCCCCGAGCAGATCGAGCACGGCAGCGCCGACACCCGCAGCGATGTGTACGCCTGCGGGGTCGTGCTCTACGAGATGCTGACCGGCGTCAAGCCGCACACCGGGGAGAACGCCGCCCAGGTCATCTACCGGCACCTCAACTCCGACGTCCCGGCCCCGTCCGCCGTCGTGCCGGGGCTCCCTGTCGCGCTGGACAGCCTGGTGGCGAGCGCGACCGCCCGCAATCCCGAGGTGCGCCCGCACGACGCGGTGCTGCTGCTGGCCGAGGCGCGTGAGGCCCGTGCCACGCTGACCGACGCCGAGCTGGACGCCGTACCGCCGGGGGCCCTGTCGGATGCCCATGACGGCGCGGACGACCGTACGAGCGTGATCCCGCGGGCCCTCCCGGCGGACGGCGACGGGGCCGGAGTACACCGCACCAGCCGGCTGGTGATGCCGCCCGCGGACCCTGCCGCTCCCCGGCGCGCGACCGGCCGTCGCGGCCCGTTCGGCGGGCCGCACCGCAAGCTGATCATGGCGCTCACCGCCGTCCTGCTGACGCTGGGCATCGGGACGGGCGTCTGGTACATCAACTCCGGGCAGTTCACCCAGGTCCCCTCGCTGCTGGGCCAGACCCAGCAGACCGCCGAGAAGCGGCTCTCCGACGAGGGGCTCGGGCTCAAGGGCGTGGAGCGGGTCTTCAGCGACACCGTCGAACGGGGCTCGGTCGTGAGCAGCGACCCTGCCTCGGGTGACCGGATCCGGGGCAACGGCTCGGTGAAGCTCGTCGTCTCGCGGGGTCCGGAGATCGTGCGGGTGCCCGATGTGGTGGGCCGCTCCCTCGCGGACGCCCGGCGCTCTTTGAAGAAGGTGGGCCTGGCCCCCGGGATGGTGACCAGGGAGTTCAGCGAGGACGTGGACCGCGGCGAGGTGATCCGCACGGATCCCCGCGCGGGCACCGACCGCACCCCGGACACGGCCGTGGCGCTCGTCGTCAGCAAGGGCGCCCCGATCGACGTCCCGGACGTCACCGGGCTCTCCGCCGAGGAGGCCGCCGCCGAGCTGGCGGCCGAGGGGCTGAAGCCCGAGGTGCTGCCGGGCCGGGTCCACTCCGCCGAGGCCGAGGGCGATGTGGCCGAGCAGTCCCCCGGCGGAGGGGCCGAGGCCGCCGAGGGCGACACGATCGAGCTGACCGTCTCCAAGGGCCCCCGGATGCTGGACGTCCCGGACGTCACCGGCCGGGACGTCGACGAGGCGCGGAGCACCCTGGAGGAGGCGGGCTTCGACGTGAAGGTCGACCGGCCGTTCCTCTCCTTCGGCGACACGATCGCGAGCCAGTCCGTGGACGGCGGTGAGCAGGCCCCCGAGGGGTCCACGATCACGATCAAGACCAAGGGGTTCTAGAACCAGATGCACGCTCTGCGCAACCCGGTGGGTGGACACGTCCCGGTGGCCGGCGGTCTGGCCAAGGTCGGCCTGGAGTACGCCCGGGAGCTGGCGGCGGAGACCGTGCAGGTCTTCGTGGCCAATCCGCGCGGCTGGGCCACGCCCGCCGGGAACCCGGCGCAGGACGAGCTGTTCCGGGCCGCGTGTGCGGCGGAATCGATCCCGGCGTACGTCCACGCCCCGTATCTGATCAACTTCGGCTCGGGCACCGAGGCGACGGTCGAGAAGTCCGTGGAGTCCCTGCGCCACTCACTGCGGCGGGCCCGCGAGATCGGCGCGCTGGGCGTGGTGGTGCACACCGGTTCGGCGACCGGCGGACGGCCGCGCGCCGAGGCGCTGGCCCAGGTGCGCGAGCACATGCGCCCGCTGCTGGACGAGCTGACCCACGACGACTCCCCGGATCTGCTGCTGGAGTCGACGGCCGGCCAGGGCTTCTCGCTCTGCTCGCGGACCTGGGACTTCGGTCCGTACTTCGAGGCGCTGGACTCCCACCCGAAGCTGGGCGTCTGCCTGGACACCTGCCACATCTACGCCGCCGGGCACGATCTGGCCGGCCCCTCGGGGATGCGGCAGACGCTCGACCTGCTGGTGGACACGGTCGGCGAGGGGCGGCTCAAGCTGATCCACGCCAACGACTCCAAGGACGTCGTGGGCGCCCACAAGGACCGGCACGAGAACATCGGCGCCGGTCACATCGGGGTGGAGCCCTTCCGGGAGCTGCTCGCGCATCCGGCGACCGAAGGCGTGCCGCTGGTCATCGAGACGCCCGGCGGCAGGGACGGGCACGCGGCGGACGTGGCCCGGCTGAAAGGGCTACGGGAGACGGGTCAGAGCTCGGGGCCGTCGCCGGGCTCCTCCTGATAGGAGTAGCGCTGCTCGCCCCAGGGGTCGCCGATGTTGTGGTAGCCCCGCTCCTCCCAGAATCCGCGCCGGTCCGCCGTCATGTACTCGATGCCCCGGACCCATTTGGGGCCTTTCCAGGCATACCGGTGCGGGACGACGAGGCGGAGTGGGAAGCCGTGCTCGGCGGTGAGGAGTTCGCCGTCCTTGTGGGTGGCGAACAGGGTGCGCTCGGAGGCGAAGTCGTCGAGGCGCAGGTTCGACGAGAAGCCGTACTCCGCCCAGACCATCACATGGGTGGCGTCGGGGGCGGGCGGTGCCAGTTCGAGGACCGTACGGGCGGGGATTCCGCCCCATTCGGCGCCGATCATGCTGAACTTCGTCACGCAGTGCAGATCGGCGACGACCGAGGAGAACGGCAACGCCGAGAACTCCTGGTGGTTCCAGCAGTGCTTGTCACCGTCGGCGGTGGCCCCGAAGACCCGGAACTCCCAGCGGTCGGGCTTGAACTTGGGAACGGGCCCGTAGTGGGTGACCGGCCATCCGCGTTGCAGCCGCTGTCCCGGCGGAAGCTCGGACTGCTCTGTCTCGCGGTTTTCCCGGCTTTCCGGCTGACCCATGCCTCCATGGTGACAGACAGGCAGGGGTGGTCATGACCAGGGGAGTATCCCATCGGGGCAACTCGTACTAAGCGTGCACTTACTGGACGGCCGCCGGGCGCGGTGCGAGGATCTCGCCAACTCGCCAGATCGATCACCGGTTGGAAGGAGCCTTTGCCATGCAGGGCGACCCCGAGGTCCTTGAGTTTCTCAATGAGCAGCTGACCGCCGAATTGACTGCCATCAACCAGTACTTCCTGCACGCCAAGATGCAGGACAACTTCGGGTGGACGAAGCTCGCCAAATACACCCGGGCCGAGTCCTTCGACGAGATGAAGCACGCCGAGATCCTCACCGACCGGATCCTGTTCCTCGAAGGGCTGCCGAACTACCAGCGGCTCTTCCATGTGCGGGTGGGCCAGACGGTCACCGAGATGTTCCAGGCGGACCGCCAGGTCGAGGTGGAGGCGATCGACCGCCTCAAGCGCGGTATCGAGGTGATGCGCGGCAAGGGCGACATCACGTCCGCGAACATCTTCGAGTCGATCCTGGCGGACGAGGAGCACCACATCGACTATCTCGACACCCAGCTGGAGCTGGTCGAGAAGCTCGGTGAGCCGCTCTACATCGCCCAGCTGATCGAGCAGCCGGAGAGCTGACCGGGGCCGAATCCGGGTCGGAGGCTGTTCGCGGGGCGTGCGGGGCGGTCAGGCGGCGTCGGAGAGCGTCACGTCGCGGATCGCGCCGATGGCGGCTGCCGCGGCGGCCGATGCCGCGACGGTCGCGGCGACCGGGTGCGCGAGGGAGGCGGTCGCGGGTTCCTGCCGCTGGTCGAGCAGCTCACGGCGGGGGCAGTCGCCCCGGCCCAGCAGCGCCTGGATGCGGCGTACACATCCACCGCAGTCCGTCCCGGCCTTGCAGGCCGAGGCGATCTGGCGGGGTGTGCAGGCTCCGGCGTCCGCATGCTTCTTTACCTGTGCTTCCGTGATGCCGAAGCAGGAACAGACGTACATGCGGTTCACCTCCCTGCGGGTCGGTCACGGGCGCCGCTCCGATTTCCACGGTGAGGCTAACCTAACCTTACCCGCCGCTCAACCGGCGTAAAAGCCCGGATACGCCTGTGGGGCACGGATCACATGGATCCGTGCCCCACAGGTGCGACTGCCGGGAACCCTCCCGGCCCGCCGGACTACTGGTCGCGGTACATCTCGGCGACGAGGAAGGCCAGGTCGAGGGATTGGCTGCGGTTGAGCCGGGGGTCGCAGGCCGTCTCGTAGCGCTGGTGCAGGTCGTCCACGAAGATCTCGTGGCCGCCGCCCACGCACTCGGTGACGTCGTCGCCGGTCAGCTCCACGTGGATGCCGCCCGGGTGGGTGCCGAGGCCCTTGTGGACCTCGAAGAAGCCCTTGACCTCGTCCAGGACGTCGTCGAAGCGGCGCGTCTTGTGGCCGGAGGCGGCCTCGAAGGTGTTGCCGTGCATCGGGTCGGTCACCCAGGCGACGGTCGCGCCGGAGGCGGTGACCTTCTCGACCAGCTCGGGGAGCTTGTCGCGGACCTTGTCGGCGCCCATCCGGACGACGAAGGTCAGCCGTCCCGGCTCGCGCTCCGGGTCGAGGCGGTCGACGTAGCCGAGCGCCTCGTCGACCGTGGTCGTCGGGCCGAGCTTGATGCCGATCGGGTTGCGGATCCGGGCGGCGAACTCGATGTGCGCGCCGTCCATCTGGCGGGTGCGCTCACCGATCCAGACCATGTGGGCGGAGGTGTCGTACAGCTCGCCGGTGCGCGAGTCCGTACGGGTCAGCGCCGACTCGTAGTCCAGCAGCAGCGCCTCGTGCGAGGCGTAGAACTCGACCGCCTTGAACTCGGCCGGGTCGGTGCCGCACGCCTTCATGAAGTTCAGCGCGTTGTCGATCTCGCGGGCCAGCGCCTCGTAGCGCTGGCCGGCGGGGGACGACTTCACGAAGTCCTGGTTCCAGGCGTGGACCTGGCGCAGGTCGGCGTAACCGCCGGTGGTGAAGGCGCGCACCAGGTTCAGCGTGGAGGAGGACGCGTGGTACATCTGCTTCAGCCGCGCGGGGTCCGGGATCCGGGCCTCCTCGGTGAAGGCGAAGCCGTTCACCGAGTCGCCGCGGTAGGTCGGCAGGGTCACGCCGTCGCGGGTCTCGGTCGACTTGGAGCGCGGCTTGGAGTACTGGCCCGCGATGCGGCCGACCTTCACCACGGGCACGGAGGCCGCGTAGGTCAGGACGGCGCTCATCTGGAGCAGCGTCTTCAGCTTGGCCCTGATGTGCTCGGCGGACACGGCGTCGAAGGCCTCGGCGCAGTCGCCGCCCTGCAGCAGGAACGCCTCGCCCTTGGCGACGGCTCCCAGGCGGGCGCGCAGCTGGTCGCACTCGCCGGCGAAGACGAGCGGCGGATACGACGCGAGGTCCGCGAGTACATCGCGCAGGGCCTCGGAGTCGGGGTACTCGGGCTGCTGCGCCGCGGGAAGGTCTCGCCAGGTGTTGCCACCGGCGACGGAGGTATTGGCGTTCACGGTCACGAGCACAACATTACGGGGTCGCAAGAGGCGTCCAGCCGTGCGCTCAACAGATGAGACACACGCTCCGATGCCCGGACCGGTCCGCTAGGGTCGGGGCATGTCGACGCGACTGATCGAGATCTCGATCCAGAACTGGTGGTGGACCGCTCATCCGGCGGCCCGCTGATTCATCGCGCTGACACTTCGCGAAGGCCGCCCGAGGGGCGGCCTTTCTGCGTTGCGGAGCCGTTCCTCCCCCTGTGAATCCCGTACGGAATGCCGTACGGGCCGTCCGGAAGGAACCTGCTCCCATGTCGCAGACCGCATCCCGCTCCGCCTCCGGTCTCGTCCGCCGGCTGCTGGCGGAGGACGCCCCGCCGTTCGCCCTGCTGCGCCGTCGCACGCCCGGCCGTGACCACGATCACGTCGAACTGCTGATCGGCGGGGTGCGGGAGGCGGCCCGGCTGGCCGACCTGCCGGTGGGCGCGGCGCCCGCGCTGGCCCTGGTGCCGTTCCGGCAGATCGCCGAGCGCGGCTTCGACGTGCGCGACGACGGCACCCCGCTGAGCGTGCTGGTCGCCGACGAGACGCACGAGCTGGAGCTCGCGGAGCTGCTGGCGGCGCTGCCCGGCCATGACGTGCGGGTGGAGGACCGCGGCTTCGACGTGGAGGACGCGGAGTACGCGGACATCGTGCGGCGGGTGATCCGGGACGAGATCGGGCAGGGCGAGGGGGCGAACTTCGTGATCCGGCGGACGTTCCGGGGCGAGATCCCCGGGTTCGGGCGGGCGGACGCGCTGGCGCTGTTCCGGCGGCTGCTGGCGGGCGAGCGGGGCGCGTACTGGACGTTCGTGGTGCATACCGGGGACAGGACCTTGGTGGGGGCGAGCCCCGAGGTACACGTGCGGATGTCCGGCGGGACGGTCGTGATGAACCCGATCAGCGGGACGTACCGCTACCCGGCCGATGGGCCCACCGCCGAGAGCCTGCTGGCGTTCCTCGGGGACCGCAAGGAGAGCGAGGAGCTGTCCATGGTGGTCGACGAGGAGCTGAAGATGATGTGCACGGTGGGCGACATGGGCGGGGTGGTGGTCGGGCCCCGGCTCAAGGAGATGGCGCACCTCGCGCACACCGAGTACGAGCTGCGCGGGAAGTCCTCGCTGGATGTGCGGGACGTGCTGCGCGAGACGATGTTCGCGGCGACCGTCACCGGCTCCCCCGTGCAGAACGCGTGCCGGGTCATCGAGCGGTACGAGTCCGGGGGCCGCGGCTACTACGCTGGCGCGCTGGCCCTGCTGGGCCGGGACGCGAGCGGGGCGCAGACCCTGGACTCGCCGATCCTGATCCGCACGGCCGACATCGCCCCGGACGGCTCGCTGAAGGTGCCGGTCGGGGCCACCCTCGTACGCCACTCGGACCCGGAGAGCGAGGTCGCCGAGACGCATGCCAAGGCGGCCGGGGTGCTCGCCGCGCTGGGGGTGCGGCCGGGCCGGCCCGGGGCGGAGGCGGACCGCCCGCGGCTGGCGTCCGACCCCCGGGTGCAGGCGGCGCTGGACGACCGGCGCGGAGGGCTCGCGCCGTTCTGGCTGCGGATGCAGGAGCGCACCCGGGATCTTTCGGGGCACGCGCTGGTGGTGGACGGCGAGGACACGTTCACCGCGATGCTGGCCCATCTGCTGCGGGCGTCCGGTCTTGACGTCTCGGTGCGCCGCTACGACGAGCCGGGACTGCGCGAGGTGGTCCGGGCGCACGAGGGGCCCGTGGTGCTGGGTCCGGGGCCGGGCGACCCGGGCGATCTCACCGACCCGAAGATGCGGCTGCTGCGGGAGATCACCGCGGAGCTGGTGCGGGACCACCGGCACGGGCTGCTGGGGGTCTGCCTCGGGCATGAGCTGATCGCGGCGGAGCTGGGTCTGGAGATCGTGCGCAAGGCCGTGCCGTACCAGGGGGCGCAGACCCGGATCGAGCTGTTCGGCCGGCCGGAGACGGTGGGTTTCTACAACAGCTTCACCGGGCGGTGCGACGGCCCGGCCGCGGTCGAGCTGGCCGCGCACGGGATCGAGGTGAGCCGCGACGAGGAGAGCTGCGAGCTGCACGCGCTGCGCGGTCCCGGTTTCGCCTCGGTGCAGTTCCACCCGGAGTCGGTGCTGACGGTGCGGGGCTCGGTGATCGTGACGGAGCTGCTGGCGGGGCTGCCGGTGGTGCGGAGCTGAGGGGCTGCCCGCCCCGAGGTCACCCGACGGCCTCTGAGGTGCGGCTTCACGCCCTCGGCACGAGGACGTTCTCGCTGTGGCGGCGGGCCAGGTAGTCGGTGACGTTCTTGACGGTCGCGTCGATGATCTGGCCCACCGCGTCCTCGGTGTAGTACGCCTGGTGGGAGGTGACGACGACGTTGGGGAAGGTCACCAGACGGGCGAGGGTGTCGTCGTCGATGCCCTCCAGGGACTTGTCGAGGAAGAACAGCCCGGCCTCCGCCTCGTACACGTCGAGTCCGACGCCGAGGAAGCGGCCCGCGCGCAACTCGGTGACCAGGGCGGCGGTGTCGATGAGGCCGCCGCGGCTGGAGTTGACGAGGATCGCGTCGTCCTTCATCGCCTTGAGGGCGGCCGCGTCCAGGATGTGGTGGGTGCTGGGCAGCAGCGGCACGTGCAGGCTGATCAGGTCGGCCTCGGCGAACAGCCGGTCCTTGTCGACGTACTCCATGCCCAGCTCGACGCAGGCCGGGTTCTGGGCCACGTCCCAGCCGAGCAGCCTCATGCCGAAGCCGTGGGCGATCCGGGTGAACGCCTCGCCGATCTTCCCGGTGCCGAGCACCCCGACGGTCCGGCCGCGCATGTCCCGGCCGAGCAGCCCGTCCAGGCGGAAGTCGAAGTCCCGGGTGCGGCTCGCGGCGCGGATGATGCGCCGGTTGACGGCCATGGCGAGCGTCCAGGCGAATTCGGCGACCGAGTACGGCGAGTAGTACGAGACCCGGGCGACGCGCAGGGCGAGGCGCTCGGCGACCTCCAGGTCGATGTTGTTGAAGCCGGTGGAGCGCTGGGCGATCATCTGCGTGCCGCCCGCGGCGAGCGTCTGGAGCACCTGGGGGCCGAGATCGGCGTTGACGCTGGTGGAGACGATCTCATGGCCGGCCGCGATGGGGGCGGTGTCCCGGTTCAGGAAGACGTCCAGGCAGCGGACCTCGTGCAGCCCCTCGAAGGCCTTCTCGATCAGGGGCTTCTCGTCGGACTGCACACCGAAGGCCAGGATTTCCACCGGTACTCCATCTGTTTCCGCGGGCGGGGCCGCACATCGCGAACATCCGGACGTCGCGAAGAGGGGCCGGACATCGCGAATATACGGCTCCGCCCCCGGACCCGCCGGTCAGACGTCGTCGAGGCCGCGCTCGATGGCGTACCGCACGAGCTCCACCCGGTTGTGCAGCTGGAGCTTGCCGAGAGTGTTCTGCACATGGTTCTGCACGGTGCGGTGCGAGATGACCAGGCGCTCGGCGATCTGCTTGTACGAGAGCCCCTTGGCGACCAGGCGCAGCACCTCGGTCTCCCGGTCGGTGAGCTGCGGGGCCTTGGGCTCGTTCGACGCCACGGGTACGGGGTCGGAGGCGAGCCGGCGGTACTCGCCGAGGACCAGGCCCGCCAGGCCCGGGGTGAAGACCGGGTCGCCGGCCGCGGTGGAGCGGACCGCGTCGGTCAGCTCCTGGGTGGAGGCGGACTTCAGCAGATAGCCGGTGGCCCCGGACTTCACCGCCTCCAGGACGTCGGCGTGCTCACCGCTCGCGGAGAGGACCAGGACCCGCAGGCCCGGGTGGGAGCCGACGAGCTCCTTGCAGACCTGGACGCCGGGCATGCCGGGGAGGTTCAGGTCGAGGACCAGGACGTCCGGGCTCACGGCCTTGGCCCGGCGGACCGCCTGCGGGCCGTCCCCGGCGGTCGCGACGACGTCGAAGCCGGACTCGGCCAGATCGCGGGCGACCGCGTCGCGCCACATGGGGTGGTCGTCGACGACCATGACCCTGATGGGCCGGTCTGCGGCCCCCTGCTCGTCCTGCGCCGTGCTCTGTGTACTCATCGGGCCGATCCTGCCTTCCCCCGGGAAACCTTCGGTGCTTTGGGAACCTTCAACTCGACCTCGCAGCCCTGGCCGGGCACCGAGATCAGCTCTGCCGTGCCGCCCAGGTCGCGCAGCCGGCCCCGGATGGACAGCGCGACGCCGAGCCGCCCCTCCCCCTCCGCCTGGGCGAGCCGCCCCTCCGGGATGCCGGGGCCGTCGTCCCGGACGGTGACGATCACCTCGTCCGGCTCGTCCTCGACCAGGATCCACGCCTGGGCGTCCGGACCGGCGTGCACGGTCACGTTGTCCAGGGCGGCGCTGACGGCTGCGGCCAGTTCACGGGCCGACTCGGCGGGGAGCAGCACCGGGGCGCCCGGCTCCGCGAAGCTCGTGCGGGATCCCGCGTGCGGGGCGAGCAGGGCGCGCAGGTCGCACGCGGCCCCGGCGCCTTCGTCGTCGTCCACGTCGACCGTGCGGACCACGGCCCCCTCGGCGGCGTCCTCGGAGACCCGGGTCGGTGGGACCAGGCCGCTGGAGACCAGGGTGCGCAGGGCGACCTCCTGCTCCCCGGCCATCCGGCCCAGCTCGGCCGCCTCGCCGCCGATGGCGGTGCCCCGGCGCTGGACCATGGCGAGGACCTGGAGCACGCTGTCGTGGATGTCGCGGGCGAGCCGTTCGCGTTCGCGGGTGGTGGCCTCGATCTCCAGGGCGCGGGCCAGGGTGCGTTCACTGGCCCGGGCGACCTCGACGACGTACCCGATGGCGATGGAGGCGACCCAGACCAGCAGGACGTTGTGGTAGGTGTCCCGGCTGGGCTCGCCGCGCTGGATGATGTTGGCGGCGGCGACGAACGTGGAGGCGAAGGCCGCCCACCGCCAGCCGCCCTTGATCGCGAAGGCGAG
This sequence comes from Streptomyces sp. NPDC026589, assembly GCF_040638385.1. NCBI lineage: Bacteria > Bacillati > Actinomycetota > Actinomycetes > Kitasatosporales > Streptomycetaceae > Streptomyces > Streptomyces sp. NPDC026589. The sequence goes on along the minus strand of NZ_JBEZYG010000002.1, from coordinate 270,772 downwards.
GACCGCGCCGGCCGTCCAGATCGACGGCAGCGTCGGGCCGTCGAACGACTGGGAGTCGAAGTCGGCGAGCGGGGTGAGCAGGATGCCGGTCAGCGCGACGACCAGGTCCGCGACGAGGAAGCGTTTGGTGCAGCTCGCGGCCGAGCGGACCTTCGGCAGCGTGGCGAGCGTCCAGACGAGGAGGAACGCGAGATACGCGACGGCCACCCAGGGCCGCTCGAACCTCTGCCGGCCGAAGTCGTCCTTCCCGAAGATCGCGAGCAGCACCGCGTAGAGCATCGTCAGGACGCGGTAGCCCGTCAGCGCGCGCCAGAGCGGCTGCTCGACCGACATACGTACGACCCGCTCACGCTTGGCCATGGCCCCACACCCCCCGGACGGTGAACGACGCGGTTACGCGCCGGACCGTTCCGTTCCGTTCTCGTCGCTCGCGGCGGCCTGCTTCCGGTCACGCTTGGCCTCTTCGGCCCTGGCCTTCGCCTCCTCCGCCCTGGCCTTCGCCTCGTCGGCGATCTGGCGCTTGGCGGCGGTGGCGTAGACGTCCACGTACTCCTGGCCGGAGAGCTTCATGATCTCGTACATGACCTCGTCGGTCACCGAGCGCAGGATGAAGCGGTCGCCGTCCATGCCCTGGTAGCGGCTGAAGTCCAGCGGCTTGCCGATCCGGATGCCGGGGCGCATCAGCTTGGGCATCACCTGGCCGGGCGGCTGGATCTTCTCGGTGTCGATCATGGCGACCGGGATCACGGGCGCTCCGGTGGCCAGCGCGACCCGGGCCAGACCGCCGGGCTTGCCCCGGTAGAGGCGGCCGTCGGGCGAGCGGGTGCCCTCGGGGTAGATGCCGAAGAGGCCGCCGCTCTCGACGACCTGGATGCCCGCCTTGATCGCCGCCTCGCCCGCGCCGCGCGCTCCGGAGCGGTCGACGGGGAGCTGGCCGACGCCCTTGAAGAAGGCGGCGGTGAGCTTGCCCTTGACCCCGGGGGCGGTGAAGTACTCGGCCTTGGCGATGAAGGTGACCTTGCGGTCCAGCACGGCCGGGAGGAAGAACGAGTCGGAGAACGACAGGTGGTTGCTCGCGAGGATCGCCGGACCGCGCTCGGGGATGTTCTCCAGGCCCTCCACCCACGGCCGGAAGGCGAGCTTCAGGGACCCGCCGATGGAGAACTTCATTGCGCCGTAGATCAACTCTTGTGCCTCCTGTGTGCTGTCGTGGAGACCTTAGCCTGTGAGGTCCTCGCGGCCTGTGCCCGGCATGGGCGGACCGGACTGCCCGCGCGGGCCGTGCGGGGCGGCCCCAGGGGGGCGTGACGGCCCTGGTCGGTGTCGGTCCGGTCGCGTACGGTGAAGTCATCCGTCAAGCACTCCCCCAGGTGCCCGCCCGCCCCGTCCCACGAACAGGAGACCCTGGTGCCGGTCCTCCCTGGAGCCGAGCCGTTCCGCCACGAGGGCGGAGAGGTCGGCGTCCTCCTCTGTCATGGCTTCACCGGATCGCCGCAGTCGCTGCGCCCCTGGGCGGACTATCTCGCCGAGCGCGGGCTGACGGTCTCGCTGCCGCTGCTGCCGGGCCACGGCACTCGCTGGGAGGACATGGCGGTCACCGGCTGGCAGGACTGGTACGCGGAGGTGGACCGGGAGCTGCGGGTCCTCGGGGAGAAGTGCGAGCGGGTCTTCGTCTTCGGTCTGTCCATGGGCGGCGCGCTGAGCCTGCGGCTCGCGGCCAAGCACGGGGACGCGATCAGCGGTCTGGTGCTGGTCAACCCGGCCAACAAGGTGCACGGCCTCTCGGCGTACGCGCTGCCGGTGGCCCGTCATCTGGTGCGGACGACCAAGGGCCTGACCGACGACATCGCGCTTCCGGGCTCGCACGAGGTGGGCTACGCCAAGGTTCCGCTGCACGCCGCGCACTCGGTGCGGAAGTTCTTCCGGCTGGTCGACGGGGAGCTGCCCCAGGTGACCCAGCCCGTGGTGGTGCTGCACAGCCCGCAGGACCATGTCGTGCCGCCCGCGGACAGCGCGCGGATCCTGAGCCGTATCTCCTCCACGGACGTCTCGGAGATCCTGTTGGAACAGAGCTACCACGTGGCGACGTTGGACCATGATGCGGAGCGGATCTTCGATGAGAGCTACCGGTTCATCGGCCGTCTCGCACCGAGCGTCGGGATGAAGGGGAGCACGTCCGGTGGCTGAGCACGACGCGGAACGCACAGGCAGCGACGAGGAGCGCGAGCCGCGCCCCACGGAGCCCGCGGCCGTCCCTGAGGGGACGAAGCCGGAGGGGGAGCAGGGAGCGGAGCAGGAGCGGGCGATCGACGAGGACGCGGCGTGGGCCGCGATCGTCGAGGGCTACGGGGAGGAGCCGCCGGACCCGCCGGGCGCCAAGCCGTTCAAGGCTGTCGAGGACCTGGCGCTGCTGGAGGACGATCAGCGCAACGTGCTGGGGCCGAGGGACGGCTCCGCCGGTGATCAGGCGGACAAGGGGTCGGGCAAGACGCCCCCGAAGCCGCCGGAGAAGAAGCCGCTCGGCAGCTCCGTGGTCTTCGCGCCCGGTGTCGCCGGCCCCCGCGACTACGAGCTGCCCGAGTCCAAGGACGACGGCGTCGGCGAGCCGGACGACGGGGACGAGGGCCATTTCGTGCCCCCGGAGCCGCCGCCGCTGCCGGAGGCCGACGTCACGGCGAAGTTCGCCTGGCTCGCGGTGATCGGCGGGCCGGTCCTGATGCTGATCGCGGTGATGCTCCGCTGGGAGATGACGTGGTGGCTCACCACGCTCTGCGTCGGCGGCTTCCTCGGCGGCTTCGCCACCCTGGTGGCCCGGATGCCGCACGACGACGATGACGACACCTACGGCGACCCGGGGCGCGGCGCGGTGGTGTGAGGGCTGTCCCGCTGTTCCCGGCGGGACGGGCCCGAGGCCCTGTCGTCGAACTCCCGCCTGACCCCGCAGGGCCGCCCTCCGGGCGACGACGGGAGTTCGACGACAGGACCTAGCCCGCGGGAATCCTGAGGGCGGCCAGGACCGGCAGGTGGTCCGTGGCCGCCCTCAGGTCGTCTCCGCTCACCCCGTCCAGCCCGCTCGGCACACCGCAGCCGAGCACCTTGATGCCCGGGGTCGCGAAGACGGCGTCGATGCGCTTACGGGGTTCGGCGGGCGGGAACGTCAGCTCGCCGCCCCACGGAGCGACGGCCCGGCAGTCCTGGAGGGGCCCGGCCAGGTGCCGGAACGCCTTGCCGGCCGGTACGTCGTTGAGGTCGCCGCCCGCCACGGCGTGGTCCACGCCCATCGCCGCCAGCCGTTCCAGCAACAGGCCGGCCTGGGCGAGGCGTTCGTCGCGCTGGAGGCTCAGATGGCAGCTCAGCACCCCGAGCCTGGTCCCGGCGATCCGCACCACGGCGGTGGCGAAGCCCCTGCGGTGCAGGCCGGGGGTGAGCGGCAGCAGGACGTCCTCGGTGCGCTCGACGGCCACGCGGAGCGAGCACAGCAGCAGCGGTCCGGCGGCGGTGGCCCCGCCGCTCAGCACCACCAGGCCGCTGCTCTTCGCGAGCCGGGCCGCGGCCTTGCGCCAGCGGAAGAAGCGCGGGGCCTCCTGGACGAGGACCAGGTCGGGCGCGCACGCGCGGATGACGCGGGCCAGCGCGGCAGTGTCGTCGTGCATCGACCGGACGTTGTAGCTCAGCACTCTGATGACGGCTGAACCGTCCGGCTCGGTACGGGAGACGGGCAGGGGCGTCAGGACCATGCGGGCCACGATACGACGGACGCCCGCCGTGGCCCGGGAGGGCGACGACGGGCGTCCGGTGGGTCGGGTGCAGCCGTTCTCAGCCCTGGCGGGCCAGGTCGGCCGCGCCCACGAGCCCTGCCTTGCCGCCGAGTTGGGCGGCCAGCACCTGGGCGTGCGGGCGCCATTCGCCGCCGATCAGCCAGCGCCGGAACGACTTGCGGATCGGGTCGAGGACGAGCTCGCCCTCGTCCGACACGCCGCCGCCGACGATGAACGCGGACGGGTCGAACAGCGAGGCGAGGTCCGCCAGTCCGGCGCCGGCCCAGCGGGCCAGCTCGCGGAACGAGTCGACGGCCACCGGGTCGCCCTGGCGGGCGGCCTCGCTGATGTGTTTGCCCTCGATGCCGTCCACCGAGCCGTCGCCGAGGCCGAGCAGCACGGCGGCGTTCTCGGGGGTGGCGTTGGCGCGCTGCTTCGCGTACCGGACGAGCGCGCGGCCGGAGGCGTACTGCTCCCAGCAGCCCTGGCTGCCGCAGCCGCAGAGCAGTCCGTCCGGGACGACCCGGATGTGGCCGAACTCGGCGGCCACGCCGAAGCGTCCGCGGCGCAGCTTGTTGCCGATGATGATGCCGCCGCCGAGGCCGGTGCCGAGCGTGATGCAGATGACGTCGTCGTGACCCTGGCCGGCCCCGAAGCGATACTCGCCCCAGGCCGCGGCGTTGGCGTCGTTCTCGACGACGACCGGCAGGCCGACGCGCTGCTCGACCTTGTCCTTGAGCGGCTCGTGACGCCAGTTGATGTTCGGTGCGAAGAGCACGGTGGCGCGCTTGTCGTCGACGTAACCGGCGGCGCCGATGCCGACGGCCTCCACCTCGTGTCCCTCGCTCGCGCCGGCCACCGCCGCGCAGATCGCGTCGACGATGCCTTCGGCCGTCGGCGGGGTCGCCACCTTGAACGTCGAGAGGATCCGGCCCTCTTCGTCGACCACTCCAGCCGCGATCTTCGTGCCGCCGATATCGACGCCGATGGTGAGTCCCATGAATCCCTCAGTTTCGGTCGAGCCCCGCTAGGGGCAACCGTACCCGAGGCGTGGCCCGGCCCGGCCGGGGCCGGTCGGTCCCGGCCGATGTGTCCTGTGGGTACCGGCCAGTCGTCCGGTCGGTGACGGCCTGTCGTCCGGTCGGTGACGGCCGATGTGCCCGGTCAGTCCAGGTCGATGCGCTCGGTGCCGGAAGGGCCTTCGTCCCGGGGGTCGGAGGGGTCGTCGGCGGCCTTCTTCGAGGGGTCGGCGGGGCGCGCGGCGCCCGACGCTCCCTCGGTGGTACGGGTCCAGCGGCTCTCCTGGCCCTCGACCGCGGAGCGGTAGGCGGCCAGCAGTTCGCTGCCCGCGGCGGCGAGGTGGTCGAAGAGCTGGGGGTTGCGTTCGATGACCGGTTCGACGGCCGACTTCGCCTGCCGGATGGCCTGCTGGACCGCGCCCTGCGCGGCGGCGCCCAGCAGCGGGGTCTGGAGCGAGGAGACCTTGTCGGCGACCGCGTCGACCAGCTTGCGCAGTTCCTCGGCGGCGGATCCGGGCCGGGGGCCGTACTGGGCCCGGCGGCGGGCCTTCTCGGCCGCGAGGTCCTCGGCGCAGGCGTCGGCCCACGCGTCGCCGTCGACGGGACGATCGGTGGCTTCACTCATGGCGGACTCCTGCTACGCGGGGCGGCCGACGGTCGGCCTGCGGTACACGTACTACCGACGTTACCCGAATGGCCGCGGGCCGTTCAGGAGGTGCGCGGCCACAGGGCCGGATCCGGCGTGAACCGCACGCGCAGCACCCCGTCGGCCAGGGCCGCGCCGGAGACGGTGCAGCGGCGCAGCGCGGAGGCGATCCGCACGACGCGGTGGAAGGGGCCGACGGTCAGGAGCAGTTCGTCGCCCCGGCGGACCAGGCGCAGCTGCTCCTTGACGGCCCCGGGCAGGGGCAGGCACCAGGTGAGGGTGCGGGTCCCGTCCTCGGCCTCCGGGTCCTCCTCGATCCACCAGGGGTCCTCGGACCGGCCGGCCGGCCGGTCGTCGGGGGCGGGTATCTCCAGCGCGGCCAGGTCCTCCGCGCCCTGCGGGTCGCGGCCCAGGTGGAGGGCCTCGTGCACGGGGAGGACCGGGGCCACGTCCTGGTGCCAGTGGTCCAGGCACTTCTCCTGCTGGGCGGCGAGCGCGGCGAACCAGGGGTCGGGCGAGTGCCGGGGCAGCACGCGGGAGGCGACCAGCAGGTCGGCGCGGAGTCCGTGCAGGGCGAGGCCGGTACGGGCGGCACGCAGGGTGTCCTCGCCGGCGGGGCCCGGCTCCGCGACCAGGCGGAGTGTGGTGGCCCCGTCCTCGATCAGGGCCTGGACGGCGGCCAGCTCGGCGTCCTTGCGGGCGGCGGCCTCGTACAGCCACTGCGCGGGCATCGGGACCCCGGCGAGCTGGGCCAGGACCGGGCGCAGGGCGCGGGCGGCCTGGCGTTCGGCGGGGAGCAGCCGGCGCAGGTAGCGGCGCAGCTGTTCCGGCAGGGCGAGCAGGGCCAGGGCTTCGGCGAGCGGCGGGAGGTCGACGACGAGGGTGTCGTAGCCGGACCAGTCGCCCTCGGCGGCCCGGCGCAGAGTGTGCAGCAGGGCGAGCTGCGGAGAGCCGGGGAGCTCGGTGAGCTCCTCGCCGGCGAGCCGGCCGGCGCCGAGCAGGTCCAGGACGCCGGAGGCGCGCTTCTGGAGCTCGGTGAGTTCGGCGCGGAAGTGCTCGCCGGAGTCGATGCGGGCGTGGTCGAGGCGGTCGGCGGCCCGGGTCGGCTCCGGGGCGGCCGGGAAGCCGGGGACGGCCTCGGCGGAGACCAGGAGCGTACGGCTGCCGCTCGCGGCCGCGGCCAGTGCGGTGGCCGCGGCGACGGTGGAACGGCCGGCGCCGCCGGGGCCGGTGACCAGGACCGTACGCACGGCCCTCAGTTCCCCGGTGCGGACTCGACGCGCTTCTTCAGGCCGGCGAGGGCGCGGTCGATGATGACCTTCTCGGCCTTGCGCTTGATCATGCCGAGCAGCGGGATCTTGACGTCGACGGCGAGCTTGTAGGTGACCTCGGTGCGTTCGCCGCCGCCGAGCGGGGCCAGCGCGTAGGTGCCGTCGAGGGAGCGCAGCATCTGGGACTTGACGAGGCTCCAGCTGACCTCGTTCGCGCCGGTCCAGGTGTAGGAGAGGACGTGGTCGTCCTTGATCGCTCCGGCGTCCAGGACGAGGCGGACCTGCTCGGCGCGGCCCTGGTCGTCGGTGGAGAGGACTTCGGCCTCCTTGACCTCGCCGGTCCACTCCGGGTAGCGGGCGAAGTCGGCGATCACGCCCATGACGTCGGCCGGTGCCGCCTCGATCGTGATGCTCGAGCTGGTGTGTTCAGCCATCGCCGTGGCCCTCCAGTGCGGTGTAACCGGTCGCGTTCGGCAGGAGCCTGCCGCTGTGCAGGCTATCGCGTGCCCAAGGCGCTCCGGTCCACGCCCCGGCCGCCCGCGGTCACCAGCTCAGCGCCCAGGGTGTTCCGGTCGAGGCGAAGTGGCCCACGTTGACGCACTCGGTGGTACCGATCCGCATCCGGCGGACCAACGGCTGGTGAACATGGCCGAAAAGCGCGTACCGGGGGCGGGTGGTGCGGATCGCCTCCAGCAGGGCGCGGCTGCCGCGTTCGAAGCGGCGGGCGACGGTGTCGTACGTCAGCTCGGGGACCTCGGGCGGGATGTGCGAGCAGAGGACGTCGACCGGACCGAGCGCCTCGACCTTGGCGGCGTACTCCTCGTCGCTGATCTCGTACGGGGTGTTCATCGGGGTCTTCAGACCGCCGCCGACGAAGCCGAAGACCCGGCCGCCGATCTCGACGCGTTCGCCGTCGAGCACGGTGGTGCCGGGGCGGGCGTACTCGGGCCAGAGGTCGGGGACGTCCACGTTGCCGTAGGTGGCGTACGTCGGAGTGGGGAAGGCGGCGAAGAGTTCGGCGTACTGCCTGCGCACCGCGCCGAGGATCTCGGTGTTGCGGTCGCGGCCCGCCCACAGCTCGCGGCCGAAGGCGCGGGCCTCGTCGTAGCGGCGGGCGGTGCGCAGGGCGACGATGCGGTCGGCGTTCTCCCTGCCGAACAGATCGGGGAAGATTCCGCGCGAGTGGTCGGCGTAGTCGAGGAAGAGCACCAGGTCACCGAGGCAGATCAGGGCGTCCGCGCCGTCCCCGGCGCGGGCCAGGGCCTCGGTGTTCCCGTGTACGTCGCTGACCACGTGGATCCGGGTCGATCCTCCGGCCCGGCCCCGGCTGTCCGGTTCGCTGCCTCGCATGGGATCACCCTAGGGTGCCGCTTCCGTCGCTGGTAGACCGTCCGGACCTGCGGTTACTTCCACGTCGGGACGGCGGTGGACTACTGTGCGCGAAAGGGCCATTTATATGTGTGATGCATAAGACATCTGGCCGGAACCCCCTATCCGGAACCGAGTACCGGTGGGTAACGTCCGGGCAGTCCAGTCGTGCTCACCCCACTGAGCACCCGCCAATCTTGGACCGCAGCCGGTGCGTCACACAGAGCCGTGGCACCGGAGCCCGATGAGGAGCAGCAGTCTTGCGCGAGTTCAGCCTTCCGGCCCTGTACGAGGTCCCGACGGACGGCAACCTGACGGATCTCATCCGCCGCAATGCCGCTCAGCATCCCGAAGTCGCGGTGATGAGCCGCAAGGTGGCCGGCGTCTGGACGGATGTCAGTGCCACGCGGTTCCTGGCCGAGGTGAGAGCCGCCGCCAAAGGTCTGATCGCCTCGGGCGTGCAGCCCGGTGACCGGGTCGCCCTGATGTCGCGCACCCGTTTCGAGTGGGTGCTGCTGGACTTCGCGATCTGGAGCGCGGGCGCGGTGACCGTGCCGGTGTACGAGACCAGCTCGGCCGAGCAGGTTCAGTGGATCCTCGGTGACTCGGGGGCGGTGGCGGTGCTCGTGGAGAGCGAGGCACACGCCGCCTCCGTGGCGTCCGTACGGGACGCGCTGCCGGAGCTGGAGCACGTCTGGCAGATCGACGCGGGCGCGGTGGACGCGCTGGGCATGGCGGGGGCCGAGGTCTCGGAGGAGACCATGGACCTGCGCACGCGCAGCGCCAAGGCCGACGACCCGGCGACGATCGTCTACACCTCGGGCACCACGGGCCGCCCCAAGGGCTGTGTGCTCACCCACCGCAGCTTCTTCGCGGAGTGCGGCAACGTGGTGGAGCGGCTGAAGCCCCTCTTCCGTACGGGCGAGTGCTCGGTGCTGCTGTTCCTGCCCGCCGCGCACGTCTTCGGCCGGCTGGTGGAGGTGGCCTCGGTGATGGCCCCGATCAAGCTCGGCTGTGTGCCGGACATCAAGAACCTCACGGACGAGCTGGCCTCGTTCCGGCCGACGCTGATCCTGGGCGTGCCCCGGGTCTTCGAGAAGGTCTACAACGCGGCCCGCGCCAAGGCGCAGGCCGACGGCAAGGGCAAGATCTTCGACCGGGCAGCCGACACGGCGATCGCCTACAGCCGGGCGCTGAGCACCCCGCAGGGCCCGGCGCTGGGGCTGAGGCTCAAGCACAAGCTCTTCGACAAGCTGGTCTTCGGCAAGCTCCGCGCCGTCCTCGGCGGCCGGGGCGAGTACGCGATCTCGGGCGGCGCTCCGCTGGGCGAGCGGCTCGGCCACTTCTACCGGGGCATCGGCTTCACGGTCCTGGAGGGCTACGGCCTGACCGAGACCTGCGCGGCGACCGCGTTCAACCCGTGGGACCGGCCGAAGATCGGCACGGTCGGCCAGCCGCTGCCCGGTTCGGTCGTGCGGATCGCGGACGACGGGGAGGTGCTGCTGCACGGCGAGCACCTGTTCACCGGTTACTGGAACAACGAGTCGGCCTCGGCCGAGGCGCTGGCCGACGGCTGGTTCCACACCGGGGACATCGGCACGCTCGACGAGGACGGCTACCTCGCGATCACCGGCCGCAAGAAGGAGATCATCGTGACGGCGGGCGGCAAGAACGTCGCCCCCGCGGTGATCGAGGACCGCATCCGCGCGCACGCCCTGGTCGCGGAGTGCATGGTGGTCGGCGACGGCCGTCCGTTCGTCGGCGCGCTGGTCACGCTGGACGAGGAGTTCCTGAGCCGCTGGGCCGAGGAGAACGGCAAGCCGGCCGGTTCGACGGCCCTGTCGCTGCGCGAGGACGCGGAGCTGCTGGCCGAGGTGCAGCGGGCGGTGGACGACGGCAACGCTGCGGTCTCCAAGGCCGAGTCGGTGCGCAAGTTCCGTATCCTGCCCGCCCAGTTCACCGAGGAGGCGGGCCACATCACGCCGTCGCTGAAGCTGAAGCGGAACGTGGTGGCGAAGGACTTCGCGGACGAGGTGGAGTCGATCTACCGATCCTGAGGGATGGACCGCGCCTGAGCGGTGTCACGCGGACGGAGGGGCCCGCGCCCGGTGACCGGGCGCGGGCCCCTCCGTCGTACGGCGTGGTCACAGCAGGGTCTTGAGCTTCTCCGCCAGCAGGTCCCAGCGCCACTTCTCCTCGACCCAGGCCCGGCCCCGCTCCCCCATCCGCTGCCGCAGCTCCGGGTCGCCGAGCAGCGTCACGATCCGGTCCGCCGACTCCTCGGCGCTGCCGCCGCGCACCACCCACCCGGTCTCGCCGTCGAGCACCGCGTCCGGGGCGCCGCCCGAGTCGCCGGCCACCACGGGCAGCCCGGTCGCGGACGCCTCCAGGTAGACGATCCCGAGGCCCTCCACGTCGAGCCCCCGCCGCCGGGTGCGGCAGGGCATCGCGAACACGTCCCCGGCCCCGTAGTGCGCGGGCAGCTCGGCCCAGGGCACCGGGCCGGTGAAGCGCACCGAGTCCTGGACCCCGGTCTGGGCCGCGAGCCGCTCCAGGTCCTTGGCGTACGGTCCGCCGCCGACGATCAGCAGCACGGCGTCCGGGATCCGCGCGAGGATCGCGGGCATGGCCAGGATCAGCGTGTCCTGGCCCTTGCGCGGCACCAGACGGGAGACGCAGACGACCACGGGGCGGTCCAAGAGCCCGAGGCGGGCCCGGACCCGGTCCCCGCCGGACTCCGGATGGAAGGTCTTCTCGTCGACGCCGGGCGGCAGTTGGACCATGCGCCCGGCGGCCTCGGGGGTGAGGGCGCCGGCGATCCGGGAGCGGGTGTACTCACCGAGATAGGTGATCGTGTCCGTGGCGTCGCCGATCCGGCGCAGCAGCTGTCGGGAGGCGGGCAATTGCGCCCAGCCGGCCTCGTGGCCGTGGGTGGTGGCGACGAGCCGCCGGGCGCCCGCGCGGCGCAGCGCGGGGGCCATCAGGCCGAGCGGGGCGGCGGCGCCGAACCAGACGGAGGTGCAGCCGTGCTCGCGCAGCAGACCGGTGGCCCGGTCGGTGACGCGCGGGGTCGGCAGCAGCATCGTCGTCCGGTCGCGGACCACGGGGAACGGCTGCTCGGCGTCGAAGGCGGCGGTGGCCGCCGCGCCCTCCTCGCCGCGCTTCCAGGTGGAGGCGTAGACGACGACCCGGTCGGGATCCAGGCGCAGCGCCATGTTGTGCAGGAACGCCTGGATGCCACCGGGGCGGGGCGGGAAGTCGTTGGTCACGATCAAGGTCTTGTCCATCGTCGCCGACAGTACCGAACGGCCGCGCTTCACCGCTGACGCGCTCTCCCGACGGCATCATGAGCCGCCGGGAGACCCGGCCGGACACGAGCGACGAAGAGGCGGCGATGACGGCGATGGCGGCACGAGAACCCGTCGGTGCCGGTCCGTGGCCGTACGCGCTGTGGGCGCTGACCCGGGCCTGGCTGCTGGCGTGTGTGTTCAAGGTGGCCACGGTGCCCGGCCCGGACGTCACGGTGGACGTGTCGGTGATCTACCGGAGCTGGTACGAGACGCTGCTGACCGGCACGTATCCGCTGTCCGACGTCACCTGGCAGTACCCGCCCGGGGCCGCTCTGGCGATCCTCTCCCCCGCCCTGCTGCCGTTCCTGGAGTACGCGACCGCGTTCTTCGTGCTGGTGCTGCTCTGCGACGCGTTGGTGCTGGGGCTGCTGCTGTACGCGGGCCGACGGCCGGGGATAAGGGAGGCGGGCGCTTGGGTGTGGGTCGCGGGGGTGCCGCTGCTGGGTCCGACGGTCTACGCCCGCTACGACCTGATGGTGACGGCGGTCGCGGTGGCGGCGCTGCTGGCGGGGGTGCGCCGGCCCCGTGCGCTGGGGGCGCTGGCGGCGTTCGGGGCGCTGCTGAAGGGGTGGCCCGCGCTGTTGCTGGTCGGGGTCCGCAAGGGGCGTCCGACGCGGGCCGCGTGGACGTCGGCGGCGCTGACGGCGGCGGGGCTCGCGGCGGCGTTCGCGCTGTGGATGCCGGGGGCGTTCGCGTTCCTGGCCTTCCAGCGGGACCGGGGCACCGAGGTCGAGTCCCTGGGGGCGCTGGTCTTCCACGTGGCGCGGCGGTTCGGCTGGGAGGGGCGGGTGGAGCTGCGCTACGGCTCGCTGGAGTTCGTCGGCCCGCACGTGGAGCTGGTGTCGACGCTGGCGTTGGGACTCGGCGTCCTGGCGCTGGGCTGGCTGCTGCTGTGGCGGCTGCGGGCCCGGACGTTCGCCGCCCGTACCCCGGCCGAGGCGGCGTTCACCGCGGTGCTGCTGTTCACGGTCACCAGCCGGGTGATCAGCCCGCAGTACGTGGTGTGGCTGGTCGGGCTCGCGGCGGTGTGCCTCGTGTTCCGGGGGGCGGCGATGACGCTTCCGGCCGTGCTGGTGCTGGTGGCGGCGGGGGTGACGCTGCTGGAGTTCCCGGTCGGCTTCGGCCATGTGGTGGCGAGCGACGCGTGGGGCGTGGCGCTCCTTCTCGTACGGAACGGGCTGCTGGTGGCCGCCTCGCTGGTCGCGGCGCGGCGGCTGTGGCGGTCGACGGTGCCGGGGAGGCCGCGCGTCCAGGGCGGCCTTCTCGCGGGCGGGGGTCAGCCGAGCCGGGTGGCGAGGTAGTCGCGCCAGTCGGCGGTGAACTGCTCGGGGGTGGTGTCGAGCACCGCGTTCAGCGCCTGCTCCACCGCCCCCTCGCGCCCGTCGTGCGCGCCGACGGCCTCGTAGAAGGCGATCAGCTTCTCCTTGCCCCACCGCTCCGCGATCAGCTCGCAGGCCAGCCAGCCGCCCTCGTAGGCTCCCGCGAGTTTCGCCGGGTCGCCGTCGAAGCCGAAGTCCGGGTCGGCGGGGAGTTCGGCGGGGGTCCGGCCGCTGCGGACGGCGTCGGCCAGTTCGGGGGCGATGGTGTCGGCGGCGCGGTCCTCGCCCCGGTAGGCGGTCCAGTCGGCGAAGCCCTCGGAGAGCCAGACCGGGGTGGCGGTGGAGGTGCTGGTCCGGGTGGCGACATGGGTCGTCTCATGGGTCAGGACGATCCGCTGCCCGAAGCTGCCCAGGGTGGCGTACGCCTGTGGATTGACGATCACCCGGTCGGCGATGGCCGGGCGCTCGCCGGTGCCGCCGACCTCGCCGGTGGTGACGGCGGCGATGCCCCGGTAGCTGGACTCCGGCGAGCCCAGCAACCCCGCCATGGACTCGACGGAGTCCGGGACGAGGACGACCACCCGGCGGGTCCAGGGCCTCGGCCAGGCGTCCGAGACGGCCGGCACGGCGAGGTCCACGGTGTCGGCGACCTGGCGCAGCTCGCTCTCCGACCGTCCGACGCCCAGGACGATGCTGTGGGCGCCCTCGACGACCTCGACGTCCCCCTGCTGCCACAGCTGCCCGGAGGCTCCCTCGGCGGGCCGGTCGGCGGTGATGTACCAGCGCTCGCCGTCGCGCATCAGCTCCAGGACGCGGCGGGTGGCGACCGGGGCGGTGTCGTACCCGTCGATGCGGTAGCGCAGCTCCACGTCGGCGGTGGCCCACTGCCCGTCCTGCTGGGTGATGTCCTTGACGTCGTAGGTCCAGGACTTCAGGGGCACGTCGGCGAGCCGGTCCAGCTCGGTGCGCTGGGCGGCCCGCAGCTTCGCGGCGTCCGGCGCGAGGCCGTCGACGTAGCCCGCCGGGTCGTGGGCGAGGACCGCCGCCGCGCGGCGTTCCAGGGTGGCGTCGAGGGCACCGGTGGTGAGGTGGGTGTCCGTGTCGGCGGGGGCCGTGCAGGCGGCCGCGGTCAGGAGCACGGCGAGCAGCGGGCCCGCCGCCCGCCGTCGTCCCCGGGGGCGTCCCCCTCGCGCGTCACGTCCTCGTACGGCCACCCTGCCGATCGTACGGTCAGATCCTGTCGTACGGTCAGATCCGGGTCACCGAGGAGACGGGCATCATGCCGACCGGGTCGTAGCGGACCGGGGCGCCCGGGTAGGGGGCGTGGATGACCTGCCCGTTGCCGACGTACATGCCGATGTGGCTGGCGTCCGCGCGGTAGGCGACCAGGTCCCCCGGCCGCGCCTGGGAGAGGGGCACCATGCGGCCCGCGTGACGCTGGGCCTGGGAGGTGCGGGGCAGGCTCACCCCGGCCTGGGCGTAGGCCCACTGCATCAGGCCGGAACAGTCGAATCCGGAGGGCCCGTTGGCGCCCCAGACGTAGGGTCTCCCGAGCGCCTGGTGGGCGGCGGCCACGGCGGACATCGCGCGGCCCGAGCCGGGGGCGACGCCGGAGAGGTCGGGCGGTCCCTCGCGGCCGGAGCGGGAGGCCCGGTCGAAGGTGGCGCGTTCCTCGGGCGGCAGCGACTCCAGCAGTCGGCGGGCCTCGCGGAGCTTGGACTCGACGGCGTGCTTGTGGCGGGTGACGGCGGCCCGGTTGCGCTCCAGCTCGGTCAGGGCCCGGGTGGTCTCCGCGCGGGTCTGGGCGAGCTTGCGCTGGGCGTGCCGCAGCTTGTCCAGGGTCATCGCCTGGCGGGCGCCGGCCCGGTCGAGGGCGGCGGCCCGCTCCAGGTAGGTGTCCGGGTCGGCGGAGAGCAGCAGGGCGAGCGCCGGGTCGATGGAGCCGGTGCGGTACTGCGCGCCCGCCATCGCGCCCAGCGCGTCGCGCATCCGGTTGACGCGTTCCTGGCCCCGGGCCGTGGCGTCCTGGGAGCGGTCCGCCTCGCCGCGCAGCCGGTCCACGCGTTCCCCGGCCTCGTTGTAGCGCTCGGTGGCCTGCTCGGCCTCCCCGTAGAGGCGGTCGACGGCTGCCTTGGCGCTCTCGCGGGTCTCCTTCGGGTCGGCGCTCGCCGGGGCCCCGGTCAGCGTCGCGGCCGCGGTGGCGGCGGCCGCCGAGACGACCGTGATCCGGACGCCTCTGGTGAAGCCGGACGGTGTGGAACGGCGATGGGACACCACAGGTAGCCGCACTCCCTTCCGCTGACGCGGTAGTGCGCAGCCCCTGCCGCCCGGGACGGGCGGACGGAGACCGGGAGCTGCGCGGCAGCCAGACAGTAATCGCGCGACTACGCACCGGCAAAAGACCGCGCCGGTGGCGGCGGAGGGGTCCAACGCCGCCGCCCCGCCGGTGACCTTGGTCTCCGGCGGGGCGGTGCGTCAGTGTGGTGCCCGGCGATTCCCTCGTTCGGGCGTGCCGCGGGCATGCCGTGACGTCAGATGCGGACGCCGAACTGGAAGGTGCCCATGTAGTCCATCGACTCGTAGCGGACGACGGTGCCCGGCTTCGGGGCGTGCAGGATCTGGTTGTTGCCGGCGTAGAAGCCGACGTGCGCCAGGTTGTTGAAGAAGACCAGGTCGCCCGGCTTGAGCTGGCTGCGGCCGATCTTCGTGCCGTCGTTGTGCTGGGTGAACGTGGTCCGGGTGATGGAGACGCCGGCCTGGGCGAAGGCCCACTGGGTCAGCCCGGAGCAGTCGTAGGAGTTGGGGCCCGAGCCGCCGGAGACGTACGGCTTGCCGATCTGCGTGGCGGCGGCGGCCAGGGCGGCGGCTCCACGGCCGGACGCGGGGGACTCGTTGCCGAGCTCGACCCGGTCGCTGGCGGCGCGGCTGGCGCGCTGCTCGTCCTTCTGCATCTTGGCGCGTTCGGCCTGGGTCAGCGTGTTGAGCAGCTGCTGGGCGTCGGCCAGTTTGCCCTGGTACTTCTTCTTGTTCTCGCCGAGCGCCTTGCGGACGTCGGCGAGGTCGCCGAGCTTGTCCTGGGCTTCCTTGCGCTGCTGGGCGAGGGTGCGCTGCTTGGACTGGATCTTCTGCAGCGACTCCGTCTGCTTGACCGTCAGCTGGTCGAGCGCGGAGGCCTGGTCGAGGAAGCTGTCCGGGTCCGAGGCGAGGAAGAGGGCCACGGAGGGGTCGATGCCACCGGAGCGGTACTGCGCGGTGGCGATCGAACCGAGTTCGGTGCGCAGCGTGTTGAGCTCGGCCTGGCCGCGGGCGACCTTGTCCTGGAGCGCGTCGACTTCCTTCTTCAGGTTGTCCTGCTGCTCCTTGGCCCCGTTGTACTTCTCGGTGGCCGCCTCGGCCTCGTGGTAGAGGTTGTCGACCTTCGCCTTGACTTCGCTCTTGCTCGGCTTGGGGTCGGCGTGGGCGGCCTGGGAGGTCAGGGCCACGGCCGCGGCGGCGGTCGCGGTGAGCACGGTCACGCGGGTGCGGCTCGGCTGCTTGGGACGACGGTGGGACGCCACGAAGGCGAGCTCCTTCTTCCTCAGAGCCGCCTACCGGGCTGTGGGGGAAAGATTCCCCGGCTCCGTGCACATGACGGACTCGGCGGTTCCTTCGCCGCCACCCCCAGTGGGTGATCAACCGTGCGAAGGTTCGAGGCCTGACCCTAGTGACCATCTTGTGATCAGTTCAAATCCTCACAGGATTTTTCTCGTCACACCAGGCACTTCTTTACTCTCACCCCACCGCGCGTAGCGGCGACTTGACGGTACGTTCCCAGAAACCCGGCATGCCACACATGTCGCGCATATTCCGCTAGACGCGCGAAAGGCGCTTGAGGAGCAAGACGGACGCGACCGGTCGCGCACCGGCCTTGGCCACGCCGTCCGCCACCTCCCGGTCGGTGGAGACGACCACCACGGGCCGCCCCGGCGGTTCCGCGCGCGCCAGTTGACGGATCAGCTCGTCCGCCGTGACCCCGGCTTTGCTGAACAGCACCCGTACGCCCCGGGGCGGGGCCAGCAGCACCGGGGCCGCCAGCTCGGCCCCGTCGAAGACGCAGGTCATCTCGGCGCCGGTCTGCGCCGCGAGCACCGAGAGCCCGCCCAGCAGCCGCAACCGCTGCTTCTCCAGCGGCATCTGGGGATAGCCGGTCTTGGTGACGTTGTAGCCGTCCACGATGAGGTGGGCCTGCGGCAGCGCCAGCAGCTGGTCGAGCAGCGCCGGATCGGTCTCCGAAAGGGCCCTGGCAGCGATGTCCTTGGGTGACATCCGGCCGGGCTCCACCGCGTCCACGGTGTCGGCGGGACGTGTCGTCGCCGGGGGAAGCGCCAGCTCCCGCCGCAGCCCCGAGGCCGCGTCCAGCACGGTGTCCAGGAGCAGCCGCAGCCGCATGTCCTCCACCGAGCGGCCCTCACGCGCGGCCCGGCGGCTCGCCTCCAGGGCAGCCTCGGCCTCCCCCAGCCGCCCCTTGAGCCGGCGCGACTCACTCTCCGCGGCGGAGAGCTGGGCGGCCGACTCGGCGCGTGCGGTGTCGGCCTCGGCGGCGCCGCGGCGCAGGGCGGCCTCGCCGCGCTTCACCTCGCTCAGGGCGCTGCGCAGCTTGCGGTGCAGCGACTCGGCCTCCTTGCGGGCCGCCTCCAGCTCGGTGCGCAGCCGCTCGGTCTCAGCGCGGGTGTGGGCGCGGGCCCGCTCCAGCTCCTCGCGCAGGTGCTCCAGTTCGCGCCGGGTCTCCTCGTCGGCCCGTTCCGCGTCGGCGCGCTGGACCTCCTCGCCGGCCGATTCGACCAGCTTGACCCAGCCGACCGGGCGCAGCACGTAGGCGGCCGCGGCCACATCGAGGGGGTCGGCGGCGGCGGGCGGCGAACCGGCCTCCAGCGCGCCGGTCAGCTCGGGCTGGGACTGGCCGAGCCGCTCCCCGATGCGCTGCCGGAAGAGGGCGTCGCTCTCCAGGGCGGCGGCCATCGCGTTCCCCGCGAACTTCGCCCGCCGGGTCGGGGTGAACCGGGCGTACTGTCGTAGCTGGGCGGGCAATTCGGAGACGGTCAGGCCACCGAAGGCGTCCGAGACCAGCGCGATCACCCGCCGCCGGACACCCTCGGGCAGCGGACGGCCGAGCACCTCCGCACCGCCGTCGGCCTCATCGGCCGGTCCGGCGCCGCTGGTCGGCTGATCCACCGTCCGTCACCCCATAGATATGTTGAAGGGTGCGCTCCCTCAGGAAGCGGCACCCGGCCTGTCCACCAGTTCGATCTGGTCCACCGCGTTGCACCAACGACAGCGGACCGACTCGATGGTCTCACTGACGACCTCCCGCTCCTCGACACTCGACTCACCGGCCAGGTCGAGATGCACGTACTCCACGACCTTGGAGGAGCGGGTCACGTCGAAGCGCGTGAGATTGCCGCACAACGTGCAGCGCCAGCGGGTCCCGTCGGTCGGCAGGGGAACCGTCGTCATCGTTGCGTCCTCTTTCGTCGTCGCCAGGAGCCCGCGCCGGGCGCGCCGCCGCGTCTCCGCCTGTCTACGTCAAGGATCTCGCGGTGCGCCGTCGAACTGCGGAAGTCCTGGCGTAACCCTACGGCCTCGCGTATAGGCATCGGCACGGCGAGGCGCTTCCTCCGCTTCTCCCCCGGTACGTCATGCTCTGTCCATGATCGATGGGCGGCAGACCGACTGGCGGACCACGGCGGGGAAGTTCCGGGACGCGGCGGCGTCGAGCGGCGCCCCGGTCACCTACGGGCTGATCGCCGTCTGCGGTGTGATCTTCCTGATCAGCCCGCTCTCCGGGTTCGGCGGTGCCGGCCACGGGAGCGAGGACGCGCTTCTCGCCGCGCAGGCCGGGTACTTCGAGCGGTGGGGGGTGGTCCCCGCCGAGCTGTGGGCGGGGTCCACGCATGCGCTGATCACACCGTTCACCGCGCTGTTCGTGCACGGCAGCTGGCTGCACCTGCTGGGGAACCTGTTGTTCCTGTACGTGTTCGGCGCGATGGCCGAGGAGCGCATGGGCCGGTTGCGGTTCGCCCTGTTCTACGTGGGCTGTGGCTATGTGGCCCTGGTCTGCTACGCGGCGGCGCACGCGGACTCCGAGCAGACACTGGTCGGTGCGTCGGGGGCGATCTCCGCGGTGCTCGGCGCGTTCCTCTACCTGTTCCCCCGGACCCGGGTGACCAGCCTGTTCCCGTTCCTCTTCTTCCTGCCTCTGCGCTTCCCCGCCTGGATGGTGCTGGTCTTCTGGTTCGGGCTCCAGTGGGCGGCGGCGCAGGGGGCGGGCAGCGGGCCCGGGGTGGCGTACCTGGCGCATGTGGCGGGCTTCGCGGCCGGGTTCCTGTGCGCCTGGGTGGGCTATGGACGGAGGGCTAGAGTGAGGGTTCCAGCCACCGAGGGAGACAGCCAGCCGTGATCACCGCGATCGTGCTCATCAAGACCAGCGTGGACCGGATTCCGGAGATCGCCGAGGCCATCGCCGCGCTGGACAGTGTCAGCGAGGTCTTCTCCGTCACCGGTACCTACGACCTGATCGCCATGGTCCGGGTCGCCCGGCACGACGACCTCGCCGATGTCATCCCCGGCCGGATCAGCAAGATCCCGGGCGTCGAGGGCACCGACACGCACGTGGCGTTCCGTACGTACTCCCAGCACGACCTGGAAGCGGCCTTCGCCATCGGCCTCGACGCGTAGGGCCTGACGACGGACCCTGGGGAACACCGGCGACGCACCTCGGCCGGGGACGGGCGGCGCGCCTGTCCCCGGCCGAGGTGTTTCATCAGAACGTGTCAGACCTGGGCGGCTTCGCCCCGGTCCGGGACGCAGCGGCCGTCCTCGGTGCGGTAGTTCCACCGGGCGCCCTCACGGACCAGCTCGGAGACCGCGCGCAGGAACCGGTCGATGTGCTCGTCGGGCGTACCGGCCCCGAAGCTGACGCGGATCGCGTTGAGCGACCGCTCGCCCGGCTCCGCCTCCGGCGCCCCGCACTCGCCCGGGTCCTGCGGGTCGCTGCCGAGCAGGGTGCGCACCAGCGGGTGGGCGCAGAAGAGGCCGTCGCGCACGCCGATGCCGTACTCGGCGGAAAGGGCGGCGGCGAAGTGCGAGCTGTTCCAGCCGCTCACCACGAAGGAGATGACCCCGACCCGGGGGGCGTCGTCGCCGAACAGCGAGAGCACCCGCACCTCGGGCACCTCGGCGAGCCCCTCGCGGACCCGGCCCACGAGCTCCTGCTCCCGGGCGACCAGGCCCTCGAAGCCGGCCTCGGTCAGGGCCTTGCAGGCGGAGGCGATGGAGTAGACGCCGATGACGTTGGGCGAACCGGCCTCGTGGCGGGCGGCCGTGGTGTGCCAGTCGACGTCCACGCCGCCGTCGGCGCGCCGGGCGACCTTGCGGGACGCGCCGCCGCCGGCGAGGTACGGCTCGGCGGCCTGGAGCCAGTCGGCGCGGCCGGCCAGGACGCCGGAGCCGAAGGGCGCGTACAGCTTGTGGCCGGAGAACGCGACCCAGTCGACGTCCAGTTCGGCGATGTCCACGGGGTGGTGCGGGGCGAGCTGCGCGGCGTCCAGGACGATCCGGGCGCCGTGTGCGTGGGCGGCGGCGGCCAGTTCCCGTACCGGCCACAGCTCGCCGGTCACGTTGGACGCACCGGTGACGCAGACGAGGGCGGGGCCGTAGGGGTCGCGGTCGGCGAGTGCGCGCTCCAGGGTCTCGACGGCCTGGGCCGGGGTGCGGGGCGCGTTGAGGTAGGTGACCTGGGCGTCACGCCAGGGCAGCAGGGACGCGTGGTGCTCGGTCTCGTAGACGAAGACCTGGCAGTCGGCGGGGATCGCGGCGGCCAGCAGGTTGAGGGAGTCGGTCGTGGAGCGGGTGAAGACCACCTGGTCGTCCGCGCGGCAGCCGAGGAACTCCGCGACCGTACGGCGGCTGTTCTCGAAGAGGTCGGTGGAGAGCTGCGAGAGGTAGCCGGCGCCACGGTGGACGCTGCCGTAGTACGGGGCGTACGCGGCGACGTCGTCCCAGACGCGCTGGAGGGCCGGGGCGCTGGCGGCGTAGTCGAGCGCGGCGTAGGTCAC
The DNA here is from genome assembly GCF_040638385.1 of Streptomyces sp. NPDC026589. NCBI lineage: Bacteria > Bacillati > Actinomycetota > Actinomycetes > Kitasatosporales > Streptomycetaceae > Streptomyces > Streptomyces sp. NPDC026589. Next base: position 249,948 of record NZ_JBEZYG010000002.1, on the reverse strand, counting down.
CTCACCGCCGGTGACGAGCGGGACCGTGACGTTCTGCCCCAGAACGGGCAGGGGGGCACAAACCGACGAGTCGAGGGCAGCGGTGGGGACAGACATGACGAACTCCCGTAACAGGCAGGCGAAATCCATGCGCCGGCAGTACGCGGCAGCGCAGGGAGGGGAAGAGAAATGGGTGCGCGGAAGGAGGGCTACAAGCCCTAGCGCATTCGCTTGCTCACAGAAGACTCCCTAGGGACCAGGACCCCGGGAGCTGGCATCCGCTGGATGCCGAGGGGCCCGCGCTTGCCGCAGACCTCGCTGCCTGCGGCCTGGTCTTCACCCGGGGCACCCCGCCACGGACGGAGGGTTGCCGGACAGCGGGCCGGGGCCGTAGTCGCTGTCACTCATGACCTGCGCAGCATCTTGCCATACGTGTGCACACACGCAAGGGCGCAGTCCGGCATCCGGACTGCGCCCTGTGTCACACCGTGGGGGCCGCGGGCGGCTCCGTCGCGCTTCAGGCGTTGCTGGCCACCACCCAGCGCTCCAGGGCCCGCTTGGCGGCCCCGGAGTCGATGGCCTCGGCCGCGACGAGGATCTTCGCCGCGAGCTGTTCGGTCAGCGTGCCGGGGCCCGGGTCCAGGGCGACCAGGGCCGCCGCCGAGTTGAGCAGCACCGCCTCGCGTACCGCGCCGCCCTCGCCGTCCAGCAGCCGGCGGGCCACATCGGCGTTGTACGAGGCGTCGGCGCCGCGCAGCGCCTCGACGGGGACGATGGGCAGCCCGACGTCGCGCGGGTCGAAGGGCTCCTCGCGGACCGCGCCGTCGCGCACCACCCAGACCCGGGAGGTGGCGGTGGTGGTGAGCTCGTCGAGGCCGTCGTCACCGCGGAAGACCAGGGCCGAGTTGCCCCGGTCGGCCAGCACGCCCGCGACGATGGGCGCCATCCGGGCGTCGGCGACGCCGACGGCCTGGGCGCGGACCTGGGCCGGATTGGTGAGGGGGCCCAGGATGTTGAACGTGGTCTGCGCGCCGAGTTCCTTGCGGGCCTTGGCGGCGTACCGCAGGGCGGGGTGGAACTTCACGGCGAAGCAGAAGGTGATGCCCGCCGTTTCGGCGACCTCGACGACCCGCTGCGGGGTCAGCTCCAGGTTGACGCCGAGCTTCTCCAGTACGTCGGAGGAGCCGCTGGCGGAGGAGGCCGCCCGGTTGCCGTGCTTGACGACCTTGGCGCCGGTGCCGGCGATGACGATCGCGGACATGGTCGAGATGTTGACCGTCCTGGCGAGGTCGCCGCCGGTGCCGACGATGTCGACGGTCCGGCCCGGCACGTGGATGGTGTTGGCGTGCGCGTACATCGCGCGGACCAGTCCGGTGACCTCGTCGACGGTCTCGCCCTTGGCCCGCAGCGCGATGGCGAACCCGGCGATCTGCGCGTCGGTGGCCTCGCCGCTCATGATGCGGTCCATGGCCCAGGCGGTCTCCTCGGAGCTGAGGTTCTCGCCGCGCAGGAGGGGGTTCAGGAGGCCGGGCCAGGAACGGTCCGCCACGCTGTCGCCGCCGTTCGGGGTCACAACGTTCATGGTCCGCTCCAGGGTCCACAGCCGGTCAGGAAAGATGGCTCCACCCTATCCAGCCGGGGAGACCGCGAAGAGCCCCGTCCATCGGATGGACGGGGCTCTCACGGTGGCGATCAGTTCAGGTGATCAGTGGTGGCCGTGGCCCTCGCTGATCTCCTTGTACTCCTCGGGGGTTGCCTTGGGGATCTGGTTCCCGTCGGCGAAGTACCCCTTGCTGAGCTTGGCGCGCAGCTTCTGTACCGGGGAGATCTTGCGCTTGACGCCGTTCTCGTCGACCGCGGGGCCGAGGTCGAGCGGCTGGTACTGCTCGTGCGCCGTGAGCGTGTGCAGCTGCCCGGGGCTGAGCGGCTCGTGGATCTCGACGAACTCACCGTGCGGCAGGCGCTTGATGATGCCGGTCTCACGACCGTGCAGCACCTTCTCCCGGTCGCGGCGCTGGAGGCCGAGGCAGATCCGCTTGGTGACGATGAACGCGATGACCGGTCCGACGAAGAAGAAGATCCGGACGAACCAGGTGATGGAGTTGATCGACAGGTGGAAGTGCGTGGCCCACAGGTCGTTACCACCGCCGACGAGGCCGATGAAGTACGCCGTGATCCAGGCGACGCCGAAGCCCGTACGGGTCGGGGCGTTGCGCGGACGGTCCAGGATGTGGTGCTCGCGCTTGTCGCCGGTGACCCAGGACTCGATGAACGGGTACACCGCGATCGCGGTGAGGACCACGCCGAAGCCGACCAGCGGGATGAACACGCCCAGGGCGAGCGTGTGGCCCCACAGGTTGATCTCCCAGCCCGGCATCACACGGACCAGACCCTCGGCGAATCCCATGTACCAGTCGGGCTGGGCGCCGGTGGACACCTGGTCGACCCGGTACGGGCCGATGGCCCAGATCGGGTTGATCGTGGCGATGGCCGAGATGGCCGCGATGACGCCGAAGACGAGGAAGAAGAACCCTCCGGCCTTCGCCATGTACACGGGCAGCAGCGGCATGCCGACGACGTTCTTGTTGGTCCGGCCGGGACCCGCGAACTGCGTGTGCTTGTGGTAGAAGACCAGGATCAGGTGCGCCACCAGCAAGCCGAGCATGATGCCCGGCAGCAGCAGGATGTGGATCGAGTAGAACCGGGCCACGAAGTCGTGGCCGGGGAACTCGCCGCCGAACAGGAACATCGAGATGTACGTACCGACGATCGGCACGGACAGGATCGCGCCCTGGGTGAAGCGGACACCCGTACCGGAGAGCAGGTCGTCGGGCAGGGAGTAGCCGGTGAACCCGGTGAACATGCCGAGCACGAACAGCAGGAAGCCGAAGAGCCAGTTGATCTCGCGCGGCTTGCGGAACGCGCCCGTGAAGAAGACGCGCATCATGTGCACGAACATGGCGGCCAGGAAGATCAGCGCGGCCCAGTGGTGGATCTGCCGGACGAGCAGACCGCCGCGGACCTCGAAGCTGATCTTCAGGGTCGAGGCGTAGGCCTCGGACATCCGGATGCCCTGCATGGGCTCGTACGGACCGTGGTAGACGATCTCGCCCATGCTCGGCTGGAAGAACAGCGTCAGATACACACCCGTGAGGATGATGATGATGAAGCTGTAGAGCGCGACCTCACCGAGCATGAAGGACCAGTGGTCCGGGAAGATCTTGCGCATGTTGGCCTTGGCGAGGCCGTAGATGCCCAGCCGGCCGTCCGCCCAGTCGGCCACCCGCTCACCGGCCGGAGCCTTGCGCCCGCTCGCCGGTCCGGCGGCGGAGGGGTTCTTTGTCGCAGTACTCATCCGCGCTCCCAGAAGGCAGCACCGACGGGCTCGTCGAAGTCGCCGAGCGCCTCGAGGTTGCCCTCGCTGTTGACACCGATCCGCAGCTGCGGAAGGGGGTGGCCGGCCGGACCGAAGATGACGCGAGCGCCGTCGGAGAGGTCGAAGGTGGACTGGTGGCACGGGCAGAGCACGTGGTGCGTCTGCTGCTCGTACAGGCTGATCGGGCAGCCGACGTGGGTGCAGATCTTGGAGAACGCGACGATGCCCTCGTGGGCCCAGTCACGCTGGCGCTTGTCCTTGATGTCGTCCGGCTCGATGCGGACGATCATCAGGGCCGCCTTGCCCATCTGCGTCTGGAAGTCGTGCGACTCCGGGTCGAGCCCCTCAGGCATGGCGAAGGCCAGCGACCCGACGGTGATGTGCTCGGGGCGCAGCGGCTTCATCGTGTTCATGTTGATGAGCTGCTTGCCCTCGGCCCACAGAGTGGTGCGGAGCTTCTTCTCCGGCAGCGGACCGAGGTCGCGCAGCAGGACCACGCCGGAGAGCGGCACCAGGGCCAGCGCACCGAACATGGTGTTGCGGATCAGCTTGCGACGGCCGATCGCGGACTCCTCGGCGCCGGCCTTGAAGTCGGCCAGGACCTGGGCCTTGACCTCGGGCGGGGCCTCGATCGGGTGGCGGTCGGCGGCGACCTCGACGTCGGACATCAGGGTGCGCGCCCAGTGGACGGCTCCCGCGCCGATGAAGAAGAGCGCCGCACCCAGGGTGAGCCCCAGGGAGAAGTTGAGCGCGCTCACATGGCCGAAGGGCCAGATGTAGACGATCTTGTCCACCGGGAAGATGACGTAGGAGGCGATGAAGCCCACCGTCGCCAGCATCGAGAGGGTGAACATGAACGCGACGGCGCGTTCCGAGCGGTTCGCGGCGCGTTCGTCGAGGTCCTGGATGCGCGGCTGGTGGGCCGGCAGTCCCGGGTCGGCGAACGGGTCGTCGTGACGCTCCACCGCGCCGTGCGCGGTCTCCTGCACCACAGGCAGGTTGTCTTCTGGAATCTGTTGGCTACTCATGACTTCTTGGCCTTAGCGGTGTGGGCCGCGACCCAAACGGCGACTGCGACGAGCGCGCCGAGTCCGAAGATCCACGCGAACAGACCTTCGCTGACCGGACCGAGACCGCCGAGGGCCAGGCCGCCGGGGCTCTCCGTCTCGTCACCGTTCACGGTCTCGATGTACGCGATGATGTCCTTCTTCTCCTGCGCCGGCATCGTCGTGTCGGGGAAGGAGGGCATGCTCTGCGGGCCGGTCTGCATGGCCTCGTAGATGTGCTTCGGGCTCACGCCTTCGAGGTCGGGGGCGTACTTGCCCTCCGTCAGGGCTCCGCCCTTACCGGTGAAGTTGTGGCACTGGGCACAGTTGTTGCGGAACAGTTGGCCACCGTTGGCGACGTCCGCGCCCGCGGGGTCGACCTGCTTGTCGGTCGGCGTGATGGGACCGGCGCCGAGCGACGCGACGTACGCCGCGAGCTGGTCGATCTCCGCCTGGGTGTAGATGACCTTCTTCTTCGGTACCTGGGCGCCCGGCTGCTGCGCGGGCATACGGCCCGTACCGACCTGGAAGTCGACGGCGGCGGAGCCCACGCCCACGACGGACGGCCCGTCGGTGGTGCCCTGACCGCCGGTTCCGTGGCAGCTGGCGCAGCCTACGGCGTAGAGCTTCTTGCCCTCTTCGATGGCGAGGGACTGGGCGGTTTCATCGGCCTGCGCCTTGCCCGCAGGCGCGAACGCGGCGTACAGCCCCCCGGTAGCCGCCAGCGCGAGGAGTAGTACGACGACCGCCGCCAGCGGATGGCGTCGTCGTGCGGAGAGCTTTTTCACGGATTACCCCGGTGTCAGGATCTTCTGCGTCGATGGTGGGCGGGTGCGAGCCCGGTTACTTGATCATGTAGATCGTTGCGAACAGGCCGATCCATACGACATCGACGAAGTGCCAGTAATAGGACACGACGATGGCTGCGGTGGCCTGGTCGTGGGTGAACCTCTTGGCCGCGTACGTTCTGCCGAGGACCAGCAGGAAGGCGATGAGGCCGCCCGCCACGTGCAGGCCGTGGAAGCCGGTGGTCAGGTAGAACACCGATCCGTACGGGTCGGACGAGAGGGAGAGCCCCGCGTCCTTGACCAGCTCCACGTACTCGAGGACCTGGCCGCCGATGAAGATCGCACCCATCACGAACGTGATGATGAACCAGGTGCGGAGCTTCTTCACATCGCCCCGCTCGGCTGCGAAAACGCCGAGCTGGCAGGTGAGTGAGGAGAGCACCAGGATCGTGGTGTTCGTCGCCGAGAACGGGAAGTTCAGATGATCGGACATCTCCTTCCAGTATTCGGGTCCCATCACCGATCGCAGGGTGAAGTACATCGCGAAGAGGGCCGCGAAGAACATCAGCTCGGAACTCAACCAGATGATGGTTCCGACGCTGGTGAGGTTCGGCCGATTGACCGACGGGTGCGCGTGCCCGGTTTCTACTGTCGTTGCTGTCGCCACGACCGACATTATGTCGGTCGCTTATCCCGCCCTCACCCCGGGGGGTGCCGTTCGGTGTGTCCGTACCGTCTGCAGGGGTCGCGCCCTGCGCCGAACGGCCCATCGGAAGGTCGTCATTACCGGTGCTGACGGCCGGTCGGGCGGAGTACGATCCGCGCATCGGTTCATGCCCCGAGAGCCCCGACGACGTCGATGTCACGGAGGAACAATGCAGGCGACCGCCACGGTCCTGGTCTACAGCGACGACGCCAACATCCGCGAGCAGGTGAGGCTGGCAGCCGGTCGCAGGCCTGCCGCGGACGTGCCACCGGTGGAGTTCCTGGAGTGCGCCACGCTCCCGGCCGTCCTCAAGGCGCTCGACGCCGGCGGCGTCGACGTCTGCGTGCTGGACGGGGAGACGGCTCCCATCGGCGGGATGGGCGTCTGCCGCCAGATCAAGGACGAGATCTTCCGCTGCCCGCCGGTGCTCCTGCTGATCGGCCGCCCGCAGGACGCGTGGCTGGCCACCTGGAGCCGGGCGGAGGCCGCCGTGACGCTCCCGGTGGACCCGGTGGAGTTCGCCGACGCGCTGGCGGCGCTGTTGCGGCAGCGGCTCGCCGTGGAGGCCTGAGAGGCCCCCACGGCCCGCTGAGGGGCGTCCGGCGCCGTACGGCACCTTCCTGCCCGGATCAGACGTGGGGACGCAGCCGGGCGGCCTGGAGCGTCTGCGGGCTGTCCGGCGCCCCCTCGTGGAGGGCGCTGCCCTTCTGCCACTTCTCCCAGGAGAGGTTCCAGTCGCCGAACCCGTTGCCGAACGGGTCCATGTCCTCGCCCGCGCTGCCGACGACCTTGACGATGTCGCCCTCGCGCACGGTGTCGAAGAACCATTCGGCGTTGTCGGTGCTCATGCCGGTGCAGCCGTGGCTGACGTTGGCGTTGCCCTGGGAGCCGGTGGACCAGGGGGCGGCGTGGACGTACTCGCCGCTCCAGGTCACCCGGGTGGCCCAGTAGACCGGCAGGTCGTACGACTCCGAGGAGCCGGCGGCGATGCCGATGCTCTCGCCGCGCATACGGACGAACTGCTCCTTGGCGAGCACCACCTTGACCCCGTTGCGGGTGGAGAAGCCGGGCTTGCCGGTGGTGACCGGAATGGTGTTGATCACTTCTCCGTTCCGGAGCACCGTCAGGGTGTGGTCCGCGGCGTCGGTGATGGCCTCGATCCGGTCGCCGGTGGCGAGCTTCAGGGGTTTGGCCTCGGCTCCGTAGAGCGCGTTGGTCACCTTGATGCCCGCCAGGTTGGAGCGGACCTCGATGGTGGCGTTCGCGGGCCAGTACTCCTTCGGGCGGTAGTGCAGCTTCTTGTCGTCGACCCAGTACCAGGAGCCGGTGACCGCCGGGGTGGAGCGGACCTTCAGGGCGCGTTCGACGGTGGCCCTGGCCGCCTTGTCGGTGATCGGAGCGCTGAGTTCCGCCGTGATGGGCTGTCCGACGCCGTAGGTGCCCGTCTCCGGGCCGAAGGCGACCTTGAGCAGCTTCTTGGGCGATGAGGTGTCGAAGGAGAGCGTACGGACGCCTGGGGCGCCGTCGCTGTTCTCCGTGGCGACCCTGACGGTGTATCCGGTGCCGGCCGCGAGCGGGGCGGTGGAGCGCCAGCGCCTCCCGTCGGCGGAGAGCTCTCCCGCGAGGTGGCGGCCGCCGGTGTCCACGGCGCTGACGTCGGTGATGCGCCCGTCGTCGCCCTCGACGGTGACTTCCAGGGGCTTGTCGGGGTCGGCCTTCTCCTTGTCGGAGGGGCCGTTGAAGGAGACCTGGTCACCCGCGTCGTAAGGCTTCGTGGAGAGCGGGTGGCCGTCGGGCGAGCCACAGGCGGTCGCACCCGCGGCGAGGGTCACGACCAGCAGGGTGCAGCTCACTACGGTGCGAATGCGCGGCGTGTGGTTCATGCCGTCCACGCTAAGAAGATTCATCCGTTCCAGCGCGTTCTGTGACTGCAAACGAGCGAAGGGCCCGCGTCGCTGTCGGCGATGCGGGCCCTTCGTGGTGTAGCGCGTGTCACCGGCGGTGCGGTGTCACGGGGTGCGGTGTCACTGGGTGCGGTTCTCGCCCCGGTAGTACTCGAAGACCCAGCCGAAGAGGCCGATCAGGAGCAGGGGGGCGGAGAAGTACAGCAGCCACCAGCCGAAGACGACGCCCATGAAGGCGAAGGCTCCGCCGACCGCCAGGGAGAGCGGCTGCCAGCTGTGCGGGGAGAAGAACCCCAGCTCGCCCGCCTCGTCGGCGACGTCCGCTTCCTTGTTGTCCTGGGCCATGGCGTCGACCCGGTTGGCCGTGAAGGCCAGGTAGAAGCCGATCATGACGGACAGCCCGAAGGCCAGGAAGAGGGCCGTGGTGCCGACCGGCTCCTTGGACCACACGCCGTACACGATGGCCATGGCGAGGATGAAGACGCTCAGCCAGATGAACATCTGTCCCTGGATCTTCACTTGCCTGCCTCCTTGGAGCCGGCGAGAGCCTTGTCCGACTCGGAGAGGTGGTCGAGCTGTTCGAGCGCCGTGATCTCCGGGTGGTGCAGGTCGAACGCCGGGGATTCGGAACGGATCCGCGGCAGCGTGAGGAAGTTGTGCCGCGGCGGCGGGCAGGAGGTCGCCCACTCCAGCGAACGGCCGTAACCCCACGGGTCGTCGACCTCGATCTTCTTGCCGTACTTCGCGGTCTTCCAGACGTTGTAGAAGAACGGCAGCATCGACAGGCCGAGGAGGAAGGAGGAGATCGTCGAGATCGTGTTCAGCGCGGTGAAGCCGTCGGCGTCGAGGTAGTCCGCGTAACGACGCGGCATGCCCTCGGCACCGAGCCAGTGCTGCACCAGGAACGTGCCGTGGAAGCCCACGAACAGCGTCCAGAACGTGATCTTGCCGAGCCGCTCGTCCAGCATCTTCCCGGTGAACTTCGGCCACCAGAAGTGGAATCCGGAGAACATCGCGAAGACCACGGTGCCGAAGATGACGTAGTGGAAGTGCGCGACGACGAAGTACGAGTCCGAGACGTGGAAGTCCATCGGGGGCGAGGCGAGGATGACGCCGGTCAGACCACCGAAGGTGAAGGTGATCAGGAAGCCGACGGCCCAGAGCATCGGTGTCTCGAAGGACAACGAGCCCTTCCACATCGTGCCGATCCAGTTGAAGAACTTCACGCCTGTTGGCACGGCGATGAGGAACGTCATGAAGGAGAAGAACGGCAACAGCACACCGCCCGTGACGTACATGTGGTGTGCCCACACCGTCACGGAAAGGCCGGCGATGGCGATCGTCGCGGAGATCAGACCGATGTAGCCGAACATCGGCTTGCGGCTGAATACCGGGATGACCTCGGAAATAATTCCGAAGAATGGCAACGCGATGATGTACACCTCTGGGTGGCCGAAGAACCAGAAGAGGTGTTGCCAGAGCAGTGCGCCGCCATTGGCGGAGTCGAAGATATGCGCACCGAATTTTCGGTCCGCCTCCAGCGCGAAGAGCGCGGCGGCGAGGACCGGGAAGGCCAGCAGGACCAGGACACCGGTCAGCAGGACGTTCCAGGTGAAGATCGGCATGCGGAACATCGTCATGCCGGGTGCGCGCATGCAGATGATCGTGGTGATGAAGTTGACCGAGCCGAGGATCGTGCCGAAGCCGGAGAAGGCCAGACCCATGATCCACATGTCGGCGCCGACGCCCGGCGAACGGACCGCGTCCGAGAGCGGGGAGTAGGCGAACCAGCCGAAGTCGGCCGCACCCTGAGGGGTGAGGAAGCCGGCCACCGCGATGAGCGAGCCGAAGAGGTACAGCCAGTACGCGAACATGTTCAGCCGCGGGAACGCCACGTCGGGCGCGCCGATCTGCAGCGGCATGATCCAGTTCGCGAATCCGGCGAACAGCGGCGTCGCGAACATCAGCAGCATGATCGTGCCGTGCATCGTGAACGCCTGGTTGAACTGTTCGTTCGACATGATCTGCGTGCCCGGACGGGCCAGCTCGGCGCGCATGAAGAGCGCCATGAGTCCGCCGATGCAGAAGAACACGAACGACGTGACCAGGTAGAGCGTACCGATCGTCTTGTGGTCAGTGGTGGTCAGCCACGTCACGACGATGTTTCCCGGCTGCTTGCGCCGCACGGGCAGCTCGTCCTCGTACGAGTCGTCTGCCGGAGCGGCACCCTGAGGTTCGTTGAGGATGCTCACAGTTGGTTCTTCTCCGCATTCCTGGCCGGGTCCGTCTGCGCGATGCCTGCCGGCACGTAGCCCGTCTGACCCTTCTCAGCCAGCTCCTTGAGGTGCTGCTGGTAACGCTCCGGGGAGACGACCTTGACGTTGAAGAGCATCCGGGAGTGGTCGGCGCCACAGAGCTCGGCGCACTTGCCCATGAAGGTGCCCTCCCGGTTGGGAGTGACCTCGAACGCGTTGGTGTGGCCCGGGATGACGTCCTGCTTCATGAGGAACGGCACCACCCAGAAGGAGTGGATGACGTCACGCGAAGTGAGGACGAAGCGGACCTTCTCACCCTTCGGCAGCCACAGGGTCGGACCCGGGTTGCCGTTCTGCGGGTTACGGGTCCCGGGGATGCCCACGTCGTAGACGCCGCCGGCGCCTTCGGGGAAGTCCTTGCGGAACCGGTCGGGGATGGCGTCGAGTTCCTTGGGGATCTCGGGGCCCGCCGCGGGCTGGCCATCCACCTTCTCGATGTAGTTGAAGCCCCAGCTCCACTGGAAGCCGACCACGTTGATGGTGTGGGCGGGCTTGTCGGAGAGCTCGAGGAGCTTCGACTCATCACGTGCGGTGAAGTAGAAGAGCACCGAGACGATGATGAGGGGAACCACTGTGTACAACGCCTCGATGGGCATGTTGTACCTGGTCTGCGGAGGTACCTCCACCTTGGTCCTGCTACGCCGGTGGAAGAAGACGCTCCAGAGGATCAGCCCCCAGACAAGGACACCCGTGACGAGCGCTGCCGCCCACGAGCCTTGCCAGAGGGAGAGGATCCGAGGGGCCTCTTCCGTAACCGGAGTGGGCATTCCGAGGCGGGGGAAATCCTCCCAGTTGTATGAACAACCGGAGGCCGTCGCCAGGACCAGGCCCGCAGTCAGCACCTGCGGCAGCTTCCGCCGCATCGGGCGCCGCGACGAGCGGTCGGAGCCGTTGGGACTCACGTAGCGCCTTCCCGAGAGTCTCGCCCGCACGGTCGGCGCGCCCGTATGTCTCTGGTCGGTCGCCGGCCCTGACGCGGGCAGGGGTTTGGATGTTTATGCGGACCAAACCCTACTGGACGCTATTTAGGGTCGCGCGGGGAGGGTGCCCAACGCGCCGCCCGACACGCCCATGGGGTGGAATCCGGGCCTCCGGGCCTCATCTGACGGCCACTCGCCCGTCCGGTAGGAACGGCCCCCGGCGAGGTGGGGCCGGGTGCGGGCTAGCGTGGCCAGGTGCCCTACTTCGATGCCGCCTCCGCCGCCCCCCTGCACCCCGTCGCACGCCAGGCCCTGCTTGCCGCGCTCGACGAGGGCTGGGCCGATCCCGCCCGCCTGTACCGGGAGGGGCGGCGGGCCAGGCTGCTCCTGGACGCGGCCCGGGAGGCCGCCGCGGAGGCCGTCGGATGCCGCCCCGACGAACTGGTCTTCACCTCGTCCGGGACGACGGCGGTGCACGCGGGAATTGACGGAGCTCTTTCGGGGCGTCGGCGTGTCGGCCGCCATCTGGCGCTCTCGGCGGTCGAACACTCGTCGGTGCTCCATTCGGCGGCGGCCCACGAGGCGGCGGGCGGCTCGTTCACCGAGGTCCCGGTGGACCGCACGGGGGCGGTGGATCCGGCGGTGTACGGCGGGGCGCTGCGGGCGGACACCGCGCTGGCCTGCCTCCAGTCGGCCAACCACGAGGTGGGCACCGAGCAGCCCGTCGCCGAGGTCGCGGCGCGCTGTGCGGAGGCCGGGGTGCCGCTGCTGGTGGACGCGGCCCAGTCGCTCGGCTGGGGGCCCGTTCCGGCGGGCTGGTCGCTGCTGACGGCGAGCGCGCACAAGTGGGGCGGCCCGGCCGGGGTCGGGCTGCTCGCCGTCCGCAAGGGGGTGCGGTTCGCACCCCGGGGACCGGCCGGGGAGCGGGAGTCGGGGCGGGCGGCGGGGTTCGAGAACCTGCCGGCGATCGTGGCGGCGGCGGCCTCGTTGCACGCGGTACGGGGCGAGGCGGCGGCGGAGTCGGGGCGGCTGCGCGCCCTGGTGGAACGGATCCGGACCGTCGTGGCCGAGCGGGTGCCGGATGTGGAGGTGGTGGGCGATCCGGAGCGGCGGCTGCCGCATCTGGTCACCTTCTCCTGTCTCTATGTCGACGGGGAGACCCTGCTGCACGAGCTGGACCGGAGGGAGTTCTCCGTGTCGTCCGGCTCGTCCTGCACGAGCAGCACCCTGGTTCCGAGCCATGTGCTCAAGGCGATGGGGGTGCTCTCGGAGGGGAACATCCGGGTGTCGCTGCCGCCGGGCACGGACGGGGCGGACGTGGACCGCTTCCTGGAGGTCCTGCCCGGAGTGGTCGCCGGGGTCCGCGAGCGGCTCGGCGCCCCGGTCTCCGCACCCCGCTCCCCCGGGCCCGCCGCGTCCCTGGTGGTCGACGCGCTGGGCCGTCGCTGCCCGATCCCGGTGATCGAGCTCGCAAAGGTGATCGGGGAGGTAGCGGTGGGCGCCACGGTGACGGTGCTCGCCGACGACGAGGCGGCGCGGCTGGACATCCCGGCCTGGTGCGAGATGCGGGGCCAGGAGTACGTGGGCGAGGAGCCGGCGGACCGCGGCTCGGCCTATGTGGTCCGCCGGCTCAGCTGATCACACCAGGTGCTGCCGGACCTCGGCGGCGGCCTCGTGGCCGTACGCCTTGGTGAAACGGTCCATGAAGGCGGTACGGCGCAGGGTGTACTCCTGGGTGCCGACCGTCTCGATGACGAGGGTGGCGAGCATGCAGCCGACCTGGGCGGCGCGCTCCAGGCCGACGCCCCAGGCGAGGCCGGAGAGGAAACCGGCCCGGAAGGCGTCGCCGACGCCGGTGGGGTCGGCCTTCGTGTCCTCCTCGGGGCAGCCGACCTCGATGACCGGCTCGCCGACCCGCTCGATCCGGACACCGCGGGCGCCGAGGGTGGTGACGCGGTGGCCGACCTTGGCGAGGATCTCCTCGTCGCTCCAGCCGGTCTTGGACTCGATGAGCCCCTTCTCGTACTCGTTGGAGAAGAGGTAGGTGGCGCCGTCGAGGAGGATGCGGATCTCCTCGCCGTCCATCCGCGCGATCTGCTGCGAGAAGTCCGCGGCGAACGGGATGTTCCGGGAGCGGCACTCCTCGGTGTGGCGGAGCATCGCCTCGGGGTCGTCGGCTCCGATGGAGACGAGGTCGAGGCCGCCGACGCGGTCGGCGACGCTCTTCAGCTCGATGAGGCGGGCCTCGCTCATCGCGCCCGTGTAGAAGGAGCCGATCTGGTTGTGGTCGGCGTCGGTGGTGCAGACGAAGCGGGCGGTGTGCAGTACCTCGGAGATACGGACCGATCCGGTCTCGACGCCGTGCCGGTCGAGCCAGGAGCGGTACTCGTCGAAGTCCGCGCCCGCGGCGCCGACCAGGATCGGGCTGGTGCCGAGCAGACCCATGCCGAAGCAGATGTTGGCGGCTACACCGCCCCGGCGGACATCGAGGTTGTCGACCAGGAAGGAGAGGGAGACCGTGTGCAGCTGATCCGCGACCAGCTGGTCGGCGAAGCGGCCGGGGAAGGTCATGAGGTGGTCAGTGGCGATCGAGCCGGTGACTGCAATGCGCACGGGAGGCTACTCCTGCGGAAGGCGAAGGGCCGTGAGTGTGCGCCCTCCGGGACGACGTGACAGTTCACGCTACCGGGTGAGCCGACGGCCAGGAAAAGGGAAAACTACCCGATAGTAGGGCTTTCTACCTGTGCTCGACCGTGGTTACGGTGCGGATATGTCGAAGCACACCGCATTGCCCGAGTCGGAATTGAGCCTGGCCGCACTGCGCGGTGACTGCGCGCGCATGGCGCCGCACTGGACGGCGTCCGTGAAGAGCGCCCCGGTTCCGGTGAAGCCGTCCCTGATCAACGGGGTGACGGTCCCGCCCTCGTCGGCGCGGCTGATCGACGCGATGTCCGAGTACGGCGACTGAGGACCGACCGCGCCGGCACGGACGACATCACCTTTCGGCCATTCCGTCCGGGCTTCCGGCGGCGACCGCACGGTGTCCGCGTCCGGTCCGGTCCCGGCCGCGGGAACCGCGCGCTCCTCCGCTCCGTCCCACCGGTGTCCCCGTCCGGGGACACGCGGCAGGCACCGCGACGGCAACGCAGTCGAAGGAGCGATCCGGTGAGCACCGAGCGACCCGACAACGACGTGACCGGCCCCCGGCGGCGGCGTCCGCCGCTCGCGGTGGCCTCGGTGGCCGCGGCCGTGCTGCTGGCCGGGGGCGGTGGGGCGTACTGGGCCTCGACCGCCGCGGGCGACGGCGGCGCGGCGGACAGCAATGCGTCGGCGCGGGGCGAGGCCCTGCCGCTGGCCCTGGACGCTCCTGTCGGCGACGGCCCGGGCTCCACGTCCTCGGCCTCGGACACCCCTCCCGCGGGCATCGCACCCGGCGAACCGGACCCGGGCGGCCCGCCCGTGATCTACCGGGCCGCCGGTGAACTCCCGGACGGCCCGGACGAGGCGGCGGTCCACCACGCGAAGGGCACGGTCGCGTCGGCCGACGTCGCCCGGCTGGCCGAGGCGCTGGGCATCCCCGGCTCGCCGCGCACCCAGGGCACGTCCTGGGTGGTCGGCGACGACGACGGGCCCGGGGCGCTCCTGAAGGTGGGGAAGCAGGCCCCGGGCACCTGGACGTTCGCCGGCACCACCCCGGCCAAGCCCTGTGAGCCGGGGACGATGTGCGCGAACGGGGCGTCGGAGCCGGGCGGCGACCCGGTGAGCGAGAAGGCGGCGAAGGCGGCCGCGATCCCGGTGCTCAAGGCGGCCGGGCAGGACGACGCGGCGCTGAACGCGGGCCAGCTGATGGGCGACGTCCGGGTGGTGAACGCCGACCCGAAGGTCGACGGGCTGCCGACCTACGGCTGGTCGACCGGTGTCCAGGTGGGCCCGGACGGTGAGGTGACCGGCGGCAGCGGACATCTGAAGGCGCTGGAGAAGGGCGGCACCTACCCGGCGGTCGGCGCGGACGAGGCGCTGAAGCAGTGGAACGCGGTGAGCCGGGGCAAGGGCGACGCCGGCCGGGACGTCGGCGGCTGCGCCACTCCCGTACCGCACCAGGGCGAGCCGAAGCCCTCGGACCCCCAGTGCGTGCCGTCGAACGGCAAGCGGGCACCGGTGGAGCAGACGGTCGAGGACGCGGTGTTCGGCCTCGCGCTGAACTACGTGGACGGCCGGCAGACGCTGGTGCCGTCCTGGCTGTTCACGGTCCGCCAGGCTCCCGGCGGCCCGGAGAACACGGTCACGCAGGTCGCCGTGGACCCGAAGTTCATCGAGAAGCCGGAGGCGCCCGCGCCCTCCGGGGACCGGAAGGTGACGTCGTACGGCGCGGACGGGCGGACCCTTGAGGTGACGTTCTGGGGCGGCGTGTGCAGTACGTACACGGCGAGCGCGAAGGAGAGCGCGGGCCAGGTGGCGATCTCGGTGACAGAGAAGCCGCAGGAGGGCAAGAAGGCCTGCATCATGATCGCCAAGGAGCTGACCCGGACGGTGACGCTGGAGAAGCCGCTGGGCGACCGCACGGTGATCGACGCGGCGTCGGGCGGTGCGGTGCCGCGCGGATGAGCGGATGAACGGGTGAGCGGGTGAGCGGGTGAGCGGTGTTGTACGTACGGAGGCGGCCCCGGGACTGATCCCGGGGCCGCCTCTGTATGCCGTACGCGCAGCGCTTAGCTGAACGAGTCGCCGCAGGCGCAGGAGCCGGAGGCGTTCGGGTTGTCGATCGTGAAGCCCTGCTTCTCGATGGTGTCGACGAAGTCGATGGAGGCGCCGCCCAGGTACGGAGCGCTCATCCGGTCGGTGACGACCTTGACGCCGTCGAAGTCCTTCACGACGTCACCGTCGAGCGAACGCTCGTCGAAGAAGAGCTGGTAACGCAGGCCCGAGCAACCGCCGGGCTGAACGGCGACGCGCAGCGCCAGGTCCTCGCGGCCTTCCTGCTCCAGCAGGCCCTTGACCTTGGCGGCGGCGGCGTCGGACAGGAGGATGCCGTCGCTCACGGTGGTGGTCTCGTCCGATACGGACATCTGCTTCTCTCCCGGGTTGTACGGACTGCTTGCCGACGGTTCAACCGCCAGACCCGCGGATTCATTCCGGGCCAAGCGCTTGTCTGTTCCCTTTCATGCTCGCACACCGGGCCGCCCGGGGGATGCGTCACATCGACGCTATCGGCATCGTCAAACTGACACGAAGCGGCTATGATAGATAGCGTCAAATAGACGAAAAGGCGAGTTCGCCGAAGCTCTTCGCGGATGTTCGCGGAGTGATCTTGAGTTCGCAGACTAGAAAGGGTGCGTGACGTGACCACGGCCCAGCCCCTGGACGTTCAGCCGACACCGCTCGCGCTGCTGCTGCTCGGCCGCGAGGCCGACCCGAGGAGCGAGCGCGGCGTCGAATGCCCCGGCGACCTGCCCTCGCCGTCCGACCCGGACCTGGTGGAGCGCGCCCGCGCCGCGAAGGAGAAGCTCGGGGAGAAGGTGTTCGTCCTCGGCCACCACTACCAGCGCGACGAGGTCATCCAGTTCGCGGACGTCACCGGCGACTCGTTCAAGCTGGCCCGCGACGCGGCCGCGCGTCCGGAGGCCGAGTACATCGTCTTCTGCGGCGTCCACTTCATGGCGGAGTCCGCGGACATCCTGACCACGGACGCCCAGGCGGTCGTCCTGCCCGACCTGGCGGCCGGCTGCTCGATGGCCGACATGGCCACCGCCGAGCAGGTCGCCGAGTGCTGGGACGTGCTGACGGAGGCCGGGGTCGCCGATCAGGTGGTGCCCGTCTCGTACATGAACTCCTCCGCCGACATCAAGGCCTTCACCGGCAAGCACGGCGGCACGATCTGTACGTCGTCCAACGCGAAGCGGGCCCTGGAGTGGGCCTTCGAGCAGGGCGAGAAGATCCTCTTCCTGCCCGACCAGCACCTGGGCCGCAACACGGCGGTGCGGGACATGGGGCTGAGCCTCACGGACTGCGTCCTCTACAACCCGCACAAGCCGAACGGCGGCCTCACCGCCGAGCAGCTGCGCGACGCGAAGATGATCCTGTGGCGCGGGCACTGCTCGGTCCACGGCCGCTTCTCGGTCGAGTCGGTCGAGGACGTCCGGGCCCGGATGCCCGGGGTCAACGTGCTGGTGCACCCGGAGTGCAAGCACGAGGTCGTCGCCGCCGCGGACTACGTGGGCTCGACGGAGTACATCATCAAGGCCCTGGAGGCGGCCCCGGCCGGCTCGAAGTGGGCCATCGGCACGGAGCTGAACCTGGTCCGCCGGCTGGCGAACCGTTTCGCCGCGGAGGGCAAGGAGATCGTCTTCCTCGACAAGACGGTCTGCTTCTGCTCGACGATGAACCGCATCGACCTGCCGCACCTGGTCTGGACCCTGGAGTCGCTGGCCGAGGGCAAGCTGGTCAACCGGATCGAGGTCGACCCGGAGACGGAGAAGTACGCGAAGCTAGCGCTGGAGCGGATGCTGGCGCTGCCGTAGCGCCGCGCGGGTCCCCGAGAACCTGGAAGCCCCGGTACGCCGCAGGTCGGCGTACCGGGGCTTTCCCGTATGCCCGGGCAATGCCCACCTGCGTCGTTGCCGGGGCTTTCCCGTATGCCCGGGACGCACCGGCCGAGACACTGCGGTCGGGGCGGGCGGGCAGGAACGTTCCGGTCGGGCCGGTTCTCCCATACGGCGACCGATGACGCCACCGCGTAACTACGCTGCTACTCACCGCAGCGCTTCTTCGCGTGCGGGACCGGTGAGGCCCGATGGGGCCGATCGGAACGGACGGCGAGAACGATGGGGCGGGTATGGGTTACGAGGACCGTGGAACGGGCGTCGGCGACAAGGCGGTGGGAGCGGGCGCGGGGCACGCGGGGCACGAGGTCCGGCAGAACGACGCTGCCTCCGAGGTGTCGGAGGCGGAGCCGGCGCGTGCGGAGCTGGCGCGTGCGCGGGAGGAGGTGAGCGGCCTGCGGGCCGCCGCCGAGGAGGACCCCGCCACCGGCCTGCCCGCGCTGGCCGGGGCCCTGCACCGGCTGTCGGACCTGCTCGCCGCCGCCGGGGACCGCACCGGCGCCCTGCCCCCGGCGAAGGAGGCCGCCCGGATCTACGCCGAACTCGGCATGAAGCGTCCCGGCGACTTCCAGGCGGAGCTGGCCCTGGCCATGGGCGCCCTGGGCGACCGCGTCGCCGACACCGGGGACCGGGCGTCCGCCGTGCCGTTCGCGAAGCAGTCCGTGCGGCTCCAGCGCGAGCTGGTCGAGGAGGAGCAGCCGGGCGCGTCCGTCCCGGCGCTCGCCGCGTATCTCCTGAACTACGCCGCACGTCTGGCGGACGCCGGGGAGGCCGTGGATGCCGTGCCCCACGCAGAGGAGGCGGTCGGCCTGCTCCGGGGCCTGGCCGAGGAGGATCCGGAGGCCTTCCTCCCCCGGCTCGCCGCGGCTCTCCACGCCCTCGGCGGCCACCGCGCGGCCGTGAGCGACGCCTCCGGGGCGGTCGAAGCGGCCCAGGAGGCGTGCGGCCTCTTCCGCGCGCTCGCCGCGCGGCGACCGGACGTCTTCCGCCCGGAGCTGGCCACGGCGCTCGACGGCCTGGCCGGTCACCTCAACAAGGCCGGTGACGCGGGGGCGGGCCTCCGGGTGGCGGAGGAAGCCGTCGCGCTCTGCCGCGAGCCGGCCGCCCGTCACCCCACGGCCTGCCGCCCCGGCCTCGCAGCCGCGCTGCGCACCCTCGCCCGGAGCCTGGCCGGCACCGGCGACCCGCAGGGGGCCCTGCCCCCGGCGCGGGAGGCCGTCGACCTCCTGCGCGAACAGGGGGACGCCGTCCTGGCCGAGCTGGCCGACTCCCTCCAGGTGCTCGGCACGTACGTGGAGCTGAACGGGGACGCCGAGGGGGCGGTGGAGGCGTTCTGGGAGGCGGTGGCCCTCCACCGGTCGCTGGCGCTGGAGGCTCCCGGCGCCCCCGACGCCGCCCTGGTCTCCGCCCTCGACGGCCTGACCCGGGCGCTCGCCCGTACCGGCGAGCACGCGGCGGCGATCGAGGAGTTCGACGAGACACTCAAGGAGTTCGCCGGGGCCGCGCCGGCGACCGCCCGGCGTCTGGCCGTGGAGCGGAGCGCCTTCCTGCTGCGCTGCCCGGACCCGTGGCCCGCGACCGGGGTGAGCGAGCTGGTGAACTGGCTCGACGAGGACGCGGAGAGGACCGTCGGCGCGGACACCGTGACCGTACGGGCCCGGCAGGCGCTGCGCTCGTACGGTGACATCGCGGCGGTGCACACGGCCTGGGAGGACGAGACCTTCACGCCCGTGCCGGACTGGCTCGCCCTGTCGCCGGGGACGCTGGACCTCGTCAGCGCCTGGATGTTCGCACCCAACTGGCCCCGGTCACGCGACTTCTGGTCCGAGCACGCCGAGGTCCTCGGCGGCGAGGAGGCGGCGACGGCCCTGGACGAGCTGGCCGTCCTGGACCCGCACGGTGCGCAGCGGCACGCCCTGCTCCGTGAGGCCGTCCTCGCCCACGGGGTGACCGCTGCCTACGATCCGCTGATCCTCCAGGAGCAGTTGGCGCAGTGGCTGGAGTGCGCGGACTGGGCGGAGTCGCGGGCCTACCTGGAGGAGCACCCGCGCCTGCTGACCGTCCAGCCGCCCGGGGACACCCCGCTGGCCCACGTTGCCATGCTCGACATCGGCCGCGCCGAGGGCCTGGACGCCGCCTACCGCCTCGTCGAGGACCGCGAGGCCCTCCAGGCGTACGTGGACCGGGCGTTGGAGGCCGGGGACGGCGTCGCGCTGATGCACGGCGGGGGCATCGAGGGCCAGGTCTTCGGCGACCGGCTCTCCTCGCTCACCCACGCACAGGTGGCCCTGGTCCTCGCGGGGGCCACCGAGGGCTTCGAGCCGGACGACTTGGCCGCGCTCCTGCACAAGGCCTCCGAGGAGACCCGGGCCAAGCTGGTGCGGGAGACGGTGGCCCTCAGCGCCCGGCTCCCCGACCAGCGGGGGAAGTCGTGGCACCGGATCATTCAGGCGCTGGGCGGGGAGGCCTGAGGGGCAGCGGCCCGCCGTCGGCGACGGCGGCCGGCCGCACCCGAGGAGGCTGGAGCGGCCGGCCCAGGCAGACGGTGAGCGGGTCGTCGGCGTAGTGGCCGAAAGCGGGCGTTTCGGTGTAGCCGCACGAGCGGTACAGGCCGATCGCCGCCGGGTGCCGCTGGTTCGTCTCCAGAACCATGGCCGACGCTCCCGCCTCGGCGGCCGAGCCCTCCAGCCACGCCAGGACGGTGCGTGAATGCCCCTGGCCGCGGTGCTCGTCGGTGACGTACATGCGCTTGAGCTCCGCGCGCCCGTCCTCGCGGAGCCGCCAGCCGCCCATGGCGACGGGCTCCCCGTCCACGTACCCGACCGCGAACGACCCGCGAGGGGGCGAGAACTGCCCCGGGTCGGTGGGGCTGTCGTCGGGTGACCCGTAGATCTCGACGTACTCCGCCTGCAAGCGGTCGACCAGCCGGGAGACGTGCGGGTGACGGTAGGGGCGGGACTGTATCTCCATGGCCGCAACCTAGCCGCCCGGGCCTCTCAGTCGGTGTTCTCCAGGTTCTCCAGCCGTCCGCCCCGGCTCACGGCGATCCGCAGGGTGTCTCCCAGCGACTCGGCGAGCCGAGTGCCCGCGAACCGCAGCTCCCGTTCCCCCACCACCGACTCCGCCAGCAACTCCCGCGCCTCGAAGAGCACTTCCTCGGCCCAGGCGAGCATGGCGGCCTCCAGTTCGTCCGCCATCCGGGAGACGCGACTGTCCGGGTCCGTCGTGCTGAGCCAGCACGGGCCCCCGAAGTCGTTGGTCCACGGGAGCAGTCGCAGGGCCCGGCCCTTGCCGTCGAACATCATCTCGGTCGCTACCTCCGGAGAAGGCCCTCTGGTGCACTGCACGAAAGGACGGTTACGGTGTGTGCCGCAATCGTCGCCCTACGGGATGTGACCTCAACAGAGCGCAGCTGTCCCGGCCTTGGGAACGGGACACACGAAAGGCACGCACCGTGACGTTCAAGCCCCAGCCCCTCACGCCCTATGTGTCCGCCCGCCACTACTTCGGCTCCGAGCAACGCCGCCACCGCGAGCGGGCGGCCCTGTCTCTCGTCCAGCTCGCGGGCATCGTGAACTCCAGCAAGAGCACGCTGGGCCGCATCGAGACGGCCGAGCTGATGCCGCCGCCGGACATCCCGAGCCGCCTGGACATCGCCTTCGGGACGGACAAGCACTTCCACGGGCTCTACGAGCTGGCCCGGCGGGAGATCCACCCGGACCAGTACCAGCGGTACATGGACTTCGAGTTCCGGGCGGAGGTGATAGAGCAGTACGGGGCGCAGGCGTTGCCGGGGTTGTTGCAGACGGAGGAGTACGCGCGCACGTTTCTCCGCTGCCAGGAAGACCTGAGCGCCGAGCAGGTCGAGGAACGCGTCACAGCGCGCATGTCGCGGCAGGAGCGGCAGCGCTCGGAGAACCCGCCGTTCCGGTGGGCGATCATCGACGAGGCCGTACTGCGACGTCAGATGGGCAGCGCCGCCTGCATGCGCGAGCAACTGGCCTCGCTCTTGAAGCAGGTGGATACTCCGGACAGTAAAGTTCAGGTGATGCCGTTCAGTGCGGGGCTCCACTCGCTCCTGGGTGGCGCGCTGACTCTCCTGACCCTGCCCGACCGCACATGTGTGGCGTACGAGGAGGGCATCCAGGCCGGCCACCTCTATGAGGACCCGGTCGCGGTGAAGAAGTGGCGGCGGCAGTACGACGTGCTGCGGGCCAACTCCCTCACGCTGGACGAGTCGGCGGAACGGATTCGTACCGCGATGGAGGGCTACCGACCATGACCCACTCCCCCGAGCTGAGCACCGCCACCTGGCGCAGCAGCAGTTACAGCAACTCCAACGGGGGCGAATGCGTCGAGATCAGCGACGACTTCCCCGGCACCGTCCCCGTACGCGACAGCAAGAACCCCACCGGACCAGCCCTCGTCCTCCAGGCCACCGCCTGGGACGCGTTCATCTCCTCGGTCAAGTAGGCGGGAAACGCGGAAGGGGCCTGTCCCACGCACTCGCGTGGGACAGGCCCCTTCTCTCGTGTCAGGCCTTCGCCGGCTCGGCCTCGCGGGCCTCCTCCGGCTCCGCCCGGTCCGGGACGCCCGTCTTCGCGGCGCGCTTGGCCGCCTTCTTCTTGGCGCGGCGCTCCTTGCGGAGCTCGACCATCGCGTACAGCATCGGCACCAGCAGCAGGGTCAGCAACGTGGAGCTGATCAGACCGCCGATCACCACGACGCCCAGCGGCTGCGAGATGAAGCCGCCCTCGCCGGTGACGCCGAGCGCCATCGGGAGCAGGGCGAAGATGGTCGCGAGCGCCGTCATGATGATCGGGCGGAAGCGGTGGCGGCCGCCCTCGATGACGGCTTCGACGATGCCGAGGCCCTGGGCGCGGTACTGGTTGATCAGGTCGATCAGCACGATCGCGTTGGTGACCACGATGCCGATGAGCATCAGCATGCCGATCATCGCGGGGACGCCCAGCGGGGTGCCCGTGATGAGCAGGAGGGCCAGCGCGCCGGTCGCCGCGAACGGGACGGAGACCAGCAGGATCAGCGGCTGGACGAGCGACCGGAAGGTGGCCACCAGCAGCATGAAGACGATCGCGATGGCCGCCAGCATGGCGAGGCCGAGCTGCATGAACGCTTCGTTCTGGTCCTCGGTGACGCCGCCGATGGTGGCGGTGGCGCCGTCCGGGAGGTCCAGGGCGTCGATCTTCTTGGCGAGATCGGTGCTGACCGCGCCGGTGTTGTCGCCGACGGGCTTGGCGGTGACCGTCGCCGAGCGCTGTCCGTCGATCCGGGTCATCGAGACCGGGCCGGGGACGACCTTCACGTCGGCGATGTCGCCGAGCTTGACCGGGCCGAGCGGCAGGGCCTTCAGCTCGGCCATGGTGGCGGCCGGGGTGGAGGACCGGATGACGACGTCGCGCTCGGTGTCGTCCAGCGTCGCGGTGCCGGCGGGCGTGCCGCGTACGGCTCCGGCGACGATGCCGCCCAGCGCGGCGGAGTCGAATCCGGCGGCGGCCGCCTTGTCGTTGGCGGTGACCGAGATACGCGGGACGCTCTGCGCCAGGTCGCTCTGGACGTCGGTGACGTCCTTGATGGTGGCGACCTCGGTGCGGACCGCCTCGGCGGCCTTCTTCAGGATGTCGCCGTCGGCGGCCTTGACGACGACGCTCAGGTCCTGGGAGCCGAAGCCGTCGCCCGCGGCGATGGTGGTGTCGCCGATGCCGTCGAGCTTGCCGAGGGCCTCGTCGATGCGGTCCTGGGCGTCCTCGTAGTCCGCGGCGTCCTTCAGGGTGACCTGGTAGGAGGCCTGGTTGGCGCCCGTGCCGCCGCCGAAGGCGGCCATGAAGCCGGAGGAGCCGACGGTGACCTGGTAGTCCTTGACGCCCTTGTCCTGCTCGATGACCTTCTCGACCTTGCGGGCCGCCTCGTCGGCGGCTTCCAGGCTGGTGCCGGGCGTCAGCTCCTGCTTGACGGTCAGGACCTCCTGCTCGCCGGCGTCGAAGAAGTTCGTCTTCAGCAGCGGGACCATCCCGAAGGTGCCGAGGAGCACGGCGACGGCGATGACGAGGCTGGTGACCCGGCGGCGGGTCGCGAAGCGCAGGACCGGGACGTAGATCCGCTGGAGCTTGCTCGCCGCTTCCTTCTCCTCGGCGAGGCGTCGGGCCTCCGCCGCGTCCTCGGGGGTGCCCTTGGGCGCGCGCAGGAACCAGTACGACAGCACCGGAACGACGGTCAGCGAGACCAGCAGGGAGGCCAGCAGCGCCGCGGTGATGGTCAGCGAGAACGAGCCGAAGAGCTGGCCGACCATGCCGCCGACCAGCCCGATGGGCAGGAAGACCGCGACGGTGGTGAGCGTGGCGGAGGTGACCGCTCCGGCGACCTCCTTGACCGCGGTGATGATCGCCGCGTGGCGCTCCTCGCCGTAGCCGAGGTGACGCTTGATGTTCTCCAGGACCACGATCGAGTCGTCGACGACCCGGCCGATGGCGATGGTGAGCGCGCCGAGCGTGAGCATGTTGAGCGACAGGTCGCGGGTCCAGAGCACGATCAGCGCGAGGACGATCGAGAGCGGGATGGAGACCGCGGTGACCAGCGTCGAGCGGATCGAGGCGAGGAAGACCAGGATCACGACGACGGCGAAGACCAGGCCGAGCGCGCCCTCCGTGGTCAGGCCCGAGATCGACTTGGAGACGGCGGGGCCCTGGTCGGAGACGACCGTCACCTCCGCGCCCTCACCGAGGTCCTTGCGGAGGTCGGGGAGCTTGTCCTTGACCGCGTCCGAGATGGTGACGGCGCTGCCGTCCTTGTCCATCGTCGCCATCACGGCGAGGCTCGGCTTGCCGTTGGTGCGGGTGATGGAGACCGCGTTGGACGGCTCCTGCTTCACCTCGGCCACGTCACCGAGGCGCACCGGCTTTCCGGGCGCACCGCCCGCCGGGTCCTTGGCGACGACCTGGAGGTCCTCGATCTGCTTCAGCGAGGTGTAGGAGCCGCCGACCTGGATGGTGCGGCTCTTGCCGGACTCGGAGAAGGAGCCGGCCGGCACGGTGGCGCCGCCCGCCTGGAGGGCCTGGGCGAGCGCGCCCGCGTCCAGGCCGGCCTCGGCGAGCTTCTTGTCGTCGGGGACGACGGAGACCTGGAGGTCCCGCACACCGTCCACCGCGACCTGGCCGACGCCCTCGATGTCCTCCAGGGCCGGGACGACCGTGCGGTCGAGCTGGTCGGCCAGGACCTGCTGGTCCTTGTCGGAGGTGACGGCGAGGACCACGGTCGGGATGTCGTCCGTGGAGCCGGCGATGACCTGCGGGTCGACGCCGTCGGGCAGCTGGGCGCGGGCCCGGTTGACCGCCTGCTGGATGTCCGCGACGAGCTGCTTGGTGCCCTCGTCGCCGAAGTCGAAGGTCGCCATGATGAGGGCGTTGCCCTCACTGGCGGTGGAGGTGATGCCCTCGACGCCGTCGACGGCCTTGAGGGAGTTCTCCAGCGGCTCGACGACCTGCTTCTCGACCACATCGGGAGACGCACCCTGGTAGGGCGCCAGCACCGAGACCATCGGCAGTTCGATGGTGGGCAGCAGCTGCTGCTTGAGCTGCGGTATCGCTATCGCGCCGAAGACCAGCGCGACAATCGAGATCAGCCCGATCAGGGCCCTTTGCGCGAGGCTGAATCTGGACAGCCAGGACATGGGTGGGTCTCTCTTCTGTGGCGTACGCGGCAGAGGGCGGGGAGGGGGAAAACGTCAGGGACCTACACCTCCAGCCCAGTCCTACGATCTCCGCTCCGCGCCGCCGAAACGTCGCCCCCCGGGCTGCTTTCTTATGCCGCGCATACCGCAGGTGGAGTACGCCGCAGTACGCCGAATCTCCACCGGTCACTCCGCCCGGGGACGCACCAGGCCCGATTCGTAGGCGATTACCACCAATTGGGCCCGGTCCCGGGCCCCCAGCTTCGCCATCGCCCGGTTCACATGGGTCTTGACGGTGAGCGGGCTGACCGCGAGCCGCTCGGCGATCTGGTCGTTGGAGTGGCCGCCCGCGACCTGCACCAGCACCTCGCGTTCGCGGCCGGTGAGTGCCGCCAGCCGCTCCGCGTACTCCGCGCTGTCCGGCCCCTCCCCCGAGCTGCCGCCCTGGGCCAGGAACGTGGCGATGAGCCCCTTGGTCGCGGCGGGCGAGAGCAGCGCCTCGCCGGCCGCGGCGATCCGGATGGCGTTGAGGAGCTCCTCCGGCTCCGCGCCCTTCCCGAGGAAGCCGGAGGCCCCGGCGCGCAGCGACTGGACCACGTACTCGTCGACCTCGAAGGTGGTGAGCATGACCACCCGCACCGCGGACAGCTCCGGGTCGGCGCTGATCATGCGGGTGGCGGCGAGGCCGTCGGTGCCCGGCATCCGGATGTCCATGAGCACCACGTCGGCGCCCGTGGCGCGGGCCAGCTCGACGGCCTGGGCCCCGTCGGCGGCCTCGCCGACCACTTCCATGTCCGGCTCGGAGTCCACCAGCACCCGGAACGCGCTGCGCAGCAGCGCCTGGTCGTCGGCGAGCAGCACCTTGATGGGAGCCTGCTGCGGCACGGTCGTCGGTTCCGGTGCCGGCGTCGGCTGGGTCATCGGCAGAGCCTCGTTCCGCCCGCTGTGCCCGGCCGCTCCGGTTCACCCTTGCGGGCCTCGACCGGAAGGATCGCATGGACCCGGAATCCGCCGCCGTACCGAGGGCCCGCGGTGAGGGCCCCGCCGAGGGCGGTGACGCGTTCACGCATGCCGACCAGGCCGTGACCGCCGCTGTCCAGGTCGTCGCCGGCTCCGGCGCCGGGCCGTCGGGCGGCGCACCCCCGGCCGTTGTCGAGCACGGTGACCTCGGCGGTGGCGCCCACCCGTACGACGCTCACCTCGGCCCTGGCCCCGGCGCCCGCGTGCTTGCGGACGTTGGTCAGGGCCTCCTGGATGACCCGGTACGCGGCGAGGTCGACGGCGGCGGGCAGCCGGTTCCCGTGGTCGGAACCGGCCACCTCGACGGGGAGCCCGGCGTTGCGGAAGGTGTCGACCAGCTCGCCGAGGAGGGCGAGCCCGGGGGCCGGTTCGGTGGGCGCCTCGGGGTCGCCCTGCTGGCGCAGGAGGCCGACGGTGACCCGGAGTTCGTTGAGCGCGGAGCGGCTGGCGTCGCGGACGTGGGCGAGTGCTTCCTTGGCCTGGTCCGGGCGCTTGTCCATGACGTGGGCGGCGACCCCGGCCTGGACGTTGACCAGGGCGATGTGGTGGGCGACGACGTCGTGGAGGTCCCGCGCGATCCGCAGCCGCTCCTCGGCGACCCGGCGGCGGGCCTCCTCCTCGCGGGTGCGCTCGGCCCGCTCGGCGCGTTCCCGGATGGCGTCGACGAACGCGCGTCTGCTGCGTACGGCGTCCCCGGCGGCCCCGGCCATCCCGGTCCAGGCGAACACGCCGAGGTTCTCCTGGCTGTACCAGGGCGTCGAGCCGAAGACCATGGAGGCCGCCGTGAGCGCCCCCATGGTCAGCAGCCCGACCCGCCAGGTGGTGGGGCGGTCGGTGCGCGAGGCGACGGTGTAGAGCGCGATGACCGTGCTCATGACGACCGGGGCAGGCGGGTCCATCAGGATGTACTCGGTGGCCGAGAGAACCCCGGTGGCGGCGAGCACCGCCATCGGACGCCGTCGCCGCAGGACCAGCGCCACGGCGGCGAGGACCATCAGAAGCACGCTGAACGGCTCGGGGATGCGGGTGCCGAAGGTCGGCCCGTGTCCGCTGCCCGGGTCCGCGAACGAACCGGCGATCATCGCGACGAGGGAGCCGAGGGCGAGGGTCGCGTCGAACGCGAGGGGATGGTCCCGGAGCCAGCGGCGGGCGCGCGCGAAGCCGGACGAGAGGGTGGTCACGTCCAGCTACGGTACGCGGCCCCCGCTCGGGGACGGGAGCCTTCCCCGGGGAGCGGCCCGGGGCGCCGCTGCCCCGCCTCCGGCGGACCGGACGCGGGGCAGGTGCGGGGTGCTGGTGCGGCGATCCACGGGCCCGCCGGGGCCGGCCCGTGGATTCAGTTGGGGATGAGCCCGCCGTCGCTGAGCATGGCGGTGACGTCTTCGAGGGTGGCGTCGGGCGCCGGCAGGATCAGCTCGGACGGCTCCAGGGAGTCGTCCGGCAGCGGAGTGCCGAGCTCGCGCACCTTGTCCAGGAGCGCGTGGAGGGTCGTGCGAAAGCCGGGGCCGTCGCCGCTCTCCATCTCCTTGAGCAGGACGTCGTCGAGCTCGTTCAGTTCGACGACGTGACTGTCGGCCAGCTTGACCTGGCCCTCCCCCATGATCCGTACGATCATGACGCTGCCTTACTGCTTGTCGAACTTGTGCGGGGACGACTGCTGCGGCTGCTGCCCACTGTCCTGTGCGCCGCCCTCGATGGACTGCTGCGAGGACGAGGAGCCGCCGGCCAGCTCGGCCTTCATGCGCTGCAGCTCCAGCTCCACGTCGGTGCCGCCGGAGATCCGGTCCAGCTCGGCGGCGATGTCGTCCTTCGCCGTGCCGGTCGGGTCGTCCAGGGCGCCGGAGGCGAGCAGCTCGTCGATGGCGCCGGCCCGCGCCTGGAGCTGCTGCGTCTTGTCCTCGGCCCGCTGGATCGCGAGGCCCACATCGCCCATCTCCTCGGAGATGCCGGAGAAGGCCTCGCCGATCCGGGTCTGGGCCTGGGCCGCCGTGTAGGTGGCCTTGATGGTCTCCTTCTTCGTGCGGAAGGCGTCGACCTTGGCCTGGAGGCGCTGGGCCGCGAGGGTGAGCTTCTCCTCCTCGCCCTGCAGCGTGGTGTGCTGCGTCTCCAGGTCGGTGACCTGCTGCTGGAGGGCGGCGCGCCGGGACAGCGCTTCGCGCGCCAGGTCCTCGCGGCCCAGCGCCAGCGCCTTGCGGCCCTGGTCCTCCAGCTTGGACGACTGGCCCTGCAGCTGGTTCAGCTGCAGCTCCAGGCGCTTGCGGGACGTCGCCACGTCTGCGACGCCGCGGCGCACCTTCTGAAGCAGCTCCAGCTGCTTCTGGTACGAGTAGTCGAGGGTCTCGCGCGGATCCTCGGCCCGGTCAAGGGCCTTGTTTGCCTTCGCGCGGAAGAGCATCCCCATACGCTTCATGACACCGCTCATGGGCTTCGCGCGCCCCCTTCTGACGGACTGGACTCCAGCACTCCCGATAGAACCCACAGTACGGGGCCTGTCTCTATTACCGCACTGTTCGGACGTCGATGTGCTCCTCCCCAAGGACGACTGCGCCCCGTGAACACTCCCGCCCAGGGTGTAGGTGAGGCCCCGGAACATTCTGGTGACGGGTGCGGGAACGGGTGGTTGACACCCCTTTCGCCCCGTCGGGACACCTGTGGGCACGCCGTCCGTTGCCGGATCGTTCCCGCCCGGGTCTCCGGGCCCGCGCGCCGACCCCGTACCCTTGGGTTTTGTGTTCCGTAGCCGTGCCAAGACAGAGAAGGCCCCCACCGACAAGGTGACGGCGGACCTCTCCCAGCAGCCCCGCGACCCGCAGGCTCCCAAGGGTCGCCCCACCCCCAAGCGCAGCGAGGCCCAGACGCAGCGCCGTCGTGCCGCGTCGAGTGCGCCGACCGATCGCAAGGCGGCCATGAAGCGCCAGCGCGAAGCGCGGCGCACCGACCTGGCCCGGCAGCGCGAGGCGCTCGCCTCGGGCGACGAGCGCTACCTCCCGGTCCGCGACAAGGGCCCGGTCAGGCGCTTCGTCCGCGATTACGTGGACTCGCGCTTCTGCATCGCCGAGTGGTTCCTGCCGCTCGCCGTGATCATCCTGATCCTCAGCGTGATCCAGGTGCAGAACATCCAGAGCATCTCGTTGCTGCTCTGGCTCGGCGTGATCATCCTGATCGTGATCGACTCGATCGGTATCTCGATGCGCCTGAAGAAGCAGCTGCGCGAGCGCTTCCCGGACACGCCGAAGCGCGGAGCTGTGGCGTACGGCCTGATGCGTACGCTCCAGATGCGCCGACTGCGGCTTCCGAAGCCGCAGGTCAAGCGCGGAGAGCGGCCCTGAGCACGGAGGCCTCCGGCTTCACCGGGGCCTCCTCGGCGTGGCCGGCAGGTCTCGGCGGCGTACGCGACCTGGTCCGCCAGGAGCTCGTCGCGCGTCAGCTGGACGAGCAGATAGCCGGGCGGTTCCCGGTGGGGCAGCGGCTGCGCGTCCTGGACGTCGGCATGGGCCAGGGCACCCAGGCCCTGCGGCTGGCGCGGGCCGGTCACTCGGTGACCGGCCTGGAGTCGGACGACGGGATGCTGACGGCGGCCCGTGAGGCCCTGGCGACCGAGCCCGAGGGCATCCGGGAGCGGGTCAGGCTCATCGAGGGCGACGGCCGGGACACCGGTGTGCACTTCCTGCCCGGCAGCTTCGACGTGGTGCTGTGCCACGGCGTCCTGATGTACGTCGAGGAGCCGGACCCGATGCTGGCCGGGCTCGCCCGGATGCTGGCCCCCGGCGGGCTGCTCTCCCTGCTCGTACGGAACGCGGACGCGCTCGCGATGCGCCCGGGGCTCGCCGGTGACTTCGGCGCGGCCCTGACCGCCTTCGACACCGCCACGTACACCAACCGCCTCGGCCTCACCGTGCGGGCCGACCGGCTCGACGCGCTGCGGGCCACGCTCGCGGGGATCGCCGCCCCGCTGCACGCCTGGTACGGGGTGCGGGTCTTCACGGACATCGTGGCGGACGGGGCGGAGCTGCCGGCCGAGGAGCTGGAGCGGGCCCTGGCCCTGGAGGA
Organism: Streptomyces sp. NPDC026589; assembly: GCF_040638385.1. Classification (NCBI taxonomy): domain Bacteria; kingdom Bacillati; phylum Actinomycetota; class Actinomycetes; order Kitasatosporales; family Streptomycetaceae; genus Streptomyces; species Streptomyces sp. NPDC026589. The sequence goes on along the minus strand of NZ_JBEZYG010000002.1, from coordinate 219,561 downwards.
CCGGGCCGGGCGCACCGACCCCTACCGGGGAGTGGCTGCGCTGCTGCACCTGTGCGGCGTGCGCGGCTAGGCCCTGTCGTCATGAGGGTCCGTTCGTCATGGGGCCCGTTCGTCATGGAGGCCCGTTCGGCTCATCAGTTCGGGCACCCGGACGGGGCGGGCCCCAGACTCCGGATATGGACGTATTCCCCTCCCGCAGCCGGGCGCGCAGGCTGCTGCTTCCCCTGTCCGCGGCCGTCTGCGCCATCGCCCTGGCGGGCGGCTGCTCCGGTACGAGTCCGGCGGCTCCCGCCCCCGAAGCCAGTGCGTCCGGTACGGCGCAGGGTGCGGCGAAGCGGGCCCCCGACGACCTGGAGAACGCCTACCAGGACGTCATCAACGACGTGCTGCCGTCGGTGGTGCAGATCGACGCCTCGGAAGGCCTCGGTTCCGGGGTCGTCTACGACGACAGGGGGCACATCGTCACCAACGCCCATGTGGTCGGCGACGAGGAGAAGTTCAAGGTCAGCGTCGCCACCGGTGAGGCGGTGCTGAGCGCCTCGCTGGTCTCCTCCTACCCGGAGCAGGACCTGGCCGTGATCAAGCTCGACGAGGTGCCGGACGGGCTGAAGCCCGCGAAGTTCGGCGACGCGGAGAAGGTCGAGGTGGGGCAGATCGTGCTGGCGATGGGCTCGCCGCTCGGCCTGTCCAGCAGCGTCACCCAGGGCATCGTCTCAGCGCTCGGCCGGACCGTGAGCGAGAGCCGGGCGGGCGGCGGCACGGGCGCGACGATCGCCAACATGGTGCAGACGTCCGCGGCGATCAACCCGGGCAACAGCGGCGGGGCGCTCGTCAACCTCGACAGCCAGGTGATCGGCATTCCGACCCTCGCGGCGACCGACCCGCAGATGGGCGACAGCGCGGCGCCGGGCATCGGCTTCGCGATCCCGGTCTCGATGGTGAGGACGGTCGCCGACCAGATCATCAAGGACGGCAAGGTCACCGATTCGGGCCGGGCCGCGCTGAACATCACGGGCCGCACGGTCGTCGACGACAGCTACCGCCCCGCGGGGGTGGCGCTGGTCAGCGTGGAGCGGGGCGGCGCGGCGGACGACGCGGGGCTGAGGCCCGGGGACACCATCACGAAGATCGAGGACAGCGAGGTCACCACGATCACCTCGCTCTCCGAGGCGCTGGCGGGCGACAAGCCCGGCCAGAAGGTGACCGTGACGTACACGCGCGACGGCGACAGCCGGACGGCGGAGGTCACGCTCGGGGAGATCTGAGCCCCTCCGACAGCGGAAAGGGCGGTACGGGTCTCCCGTACCGCCCTTTCCGCTGCCGGCTTCCGCTGCCGGCTTCCGCTGTCGGCCGAACCTCAGGCGCTGTCCGCCTTCAGGCTCATCGGGCCGTAGATCTTGGTGGTGTCCTCGAAGAGCGTCACCTGTGCGGCGCCGCCCTCCAGGAGCTCCTTCCAGAACTCACCGATCCAGGACTCCGCGTCGCCCTGGGTGGTGAACTCCTCCGGCTGCAACGCCGGCTCCGTCTCCGTACCGTCGGACTTCTCGAACCGCCACGTCCACGCCATGCCAGCCTCCTGGGTCACGTTGCTTCCCGAAGCGTAGCCGGACGCGCACCTCACGCGGGGACACGGGAGGATCAAGGTGTGGAACTGACTCTGCTCGGCACCGGAGCCCCCGACGGGCTGCCCCGCCCCTCCTGTCCCTGCGCGGCCTGCGCCTCGGCCCGCGGCCCGTGGGCGCGGGCCGCGACGGCGCTGCTGGTCGACGGCGCGCTGCTGCTGGACCTCACCCCCGGGGCGGTGTTCGCCGCCGCCCGCGCGGGGCGTTCGCTGGGCGCGGTCCGACAGGTGCTGCTGACGCACCCGCACGACGGGCCCGCCGTCGAGCTGCCCGCCCTGCTGCCGCCGGCCGGCCGGGTTCCGGACGGCCAGGTCCTGACGCTGATCAGCGGGCACCGGGTCCGGGCGATGGCGATGGACGCCCCGGGGACCGGTTACGAGGTGACCGCCCCGGAGGGCGAGCGGCTGCTGTACCTGCCGCCGGGGGCCGCCCCCTCCGGCCTGCCCGAGCGGCTGGACCGGCCCCTGGACATGGTCGTCCTCGATGTGATCGGGCGCCCCGACGCGGTGGCCCGGCTGCGGGCGGCCGGAGCGGTCGGGCCGGCCACTGAGGTGATCGCGGTCCACCTGGACCACGACGCCCCGCCGGGCCCGGCGCTGGACCGGCGGCTGGCGGCGGCCGGCGCGCGGGCGGTGCCGGACGGGACGACGCTGCTGGTGGGCGAGTACCACGCGGTGCCGGACGTGCCGCGCCGGGTGCTGGTGACGGGGGGCGCGCGGTCGGGGAAGTCGCTGGAGGCGGAGCAGCGCATGGAGACGTTCCCGGAGGTGGTGTACGTGGCGACCGGCGGCCGCCGCGACGGGGACCCGGAGTGGGCGGCCCGGATCGGACTGCACCGCGAGCGCAGGCCCGGCGCCTGGCGGACCGAGGAGACCTGCGAGGTCGCGGAGCTGCTGCGGGCGGACGGGCCGCCGCTGCTGATCGACTGCCTGTCGCTGTGGCTGACCGACGCGATGGACCGGGTGGAGGCCTGGGAGGACGAGCGGTGGCACGGGGGCGGCGAGGCGGCGTTGCGGGAGCGGGTGGTGGAGCTGGTCGCCGCGGTGCGCGGGGCCCGGCGGCCGGTGGTGCTGGTGACCAACGAGGTGGGGTCCGGGGTGGTGCCGGCGACGTCGGCGGGGCGGCGGTTCCGGGACGAGCTGGGGCGGCTGAACGCGGCGGTGGCGGCCGAGTGCGAGCAGGTGCTGCTGGTGGTGGCGGGGCAGGTGCTGGTGCTGCGGGGGTAGGCGGCTCGTGGCGGGGGCGGGGGCCGGCCCTCAGCCCCTGTTCGGGACGCGGTCCTCCGGGCGGGCCGACCGGTACTGTTCCGGCTGGGGCCTGTCCGGTGCTGATCCGGACAGCCCCGGGGGCCCGCCGCCGGGTTCCCGGACCGGACCCGACGTGACGACCCGCGAGGCAGACCTCCGTGAACCTGGACGACTTCTCCGACCTGATCCAACGCCCCGACGGGGGTGTGCGGCGCGATGCCGAGGAGCGGCGCGAGCGGCTGACCGTGCCCCCGGGGGCGCTCGGACGGCTCGACGAGCTGGGCGAGTGGCTCAGCGCCGCGCAGCAGTCCGTGCCGGTCAGGGCCGTCGAGCAGCCGCGTCTGGTGCTCTTCGCCGGTGACCACGGGGTGGCGGAACTGGGCGTCTCCGGCCGGCCCGCGGGAAGCGCGTACGAGCTGGTGCGCTCCGCCCTTGACGGGGCGAGCCCGGTCTCGGTGCTGGCGCGGCGCTTCTCGGTGCCGATGCGGATCGTGGACGTCTCCCTGGACTGCGATCCGGAGCTGCTGCCCGAGTCCGTGGTGCGGCACCGGGTGCGGCGGGGTTCGGGGCGGATCGACGTCGAGGACGCGATCAGCGCGGAGGAGGCCGAGCAGGCGGTCCGTCTGGGCATGGCGATCGCCGACGAGGAGGCGGACTCCGGCACCGATCTGGTGGTGCTCGGCGACCTCAGCGTGGGCGGGACCACGGCCGCGGCCACCCTCGTCGCGGCGCTCTGCGGAACGGACGCCTCCGTGGTGACCGGTCGCGGCGGTGCGGGCATCGACGACCTGGCGTGGATGCGCAAGTGCGCGGCGATCCGGGACGCGCTGCGCCGGGCCCGGCCGGTGCTCGGCGACCAGCTGGAGCTGCTGGCGACGTCGGGCGGGGCGGATCTGGCGGCGATGACGGGCTTCCTGTTGCAGAGCGCGGTGCGCCGGATGCCGGTGATCCTGGACGGGGTCGTCTCGGCGGCCTGCGCGCTGGTGGCGCAGCGGGCGGCGTTCCGGGCGCCGGACTGGTGGCTGGCCGGTCAGGTCAGCGGGGAGCCCGCGCAGACGAAGGCGCTGGACCGGATGGCTCTGACCCCGCTGCTGGACCACGGCGTGACGGTGGGCGAGGGCAGCGGTGCGCTGCTGGCGCTGCCGCTGGTGCGGGCGGCGGCGGCGCTGGCCGCCGAACTGCCGGAGCGGGAACCGGAGAAGACCGTGGAGGACGAGAACGCGGAGAACACGGAGGACGCCGAGTCGGGGGCGGCTGCCGTCGACGGGGTCTGAGGCTCCCGGCTCCCCGCCGCGCGGACGAGATCGGCATCACTCGGGCGTCGCTCAACTGTGCCGTCTCCCGGTCCGTCTTCGAGAGGGATCGCGGCTTGGCACGCTTCCTCGCCGTTGCCGCGTACCGTCCGTCCGACCGACCGGGGGCCCGTTCCATGCTGTTGTCCGAGAAGAGCGGATGAGCCGTCTGCCCGCCCTGCGCCGGGCGGCGGTACGGGAGTGGGGCCCGCTGTTCACGGCCGTACGGCGGGGGTCCGCCGGACGCGGTGCGCGGGCGCTCGCGCTGACGACGGTCGCGGTGGCGCTGACCGCGTCCGTGCAGGTGGTGCAGGTCCAGGCCTGGGGCTACGGGCCGGTGCAGAGCCTCGGAGCCGTACGGGCCGAGGACCCGCTCTGGCTCGCCCTGGCGCGTACGCCGCTGTCCCTGTTCGTACCCGCGCTCGATCTGCCGGTGTGGGGTGCGCTGGCCCAGATCCTGCTGGTGTTCGGCGTCGCGGAGGTGTGCCTGGGCCGGTGGCGCACGCTCGCGGTGGCGTATCTGGCGACGCTGGCGGGGACGCTGTACGCGCGGATCGGCATCGCGCTCGGTCCGGAGACGCTCCTCGGGCTGCCCGCCTCCGACGCGCAGGTGGTGGACACCGGCCCTTCGGCGGCCGTCGTGGGGCTCGCGGTCTACGTCTGCCATCGGCATCGCGCCTGGTTCACCGGGGCGCTGGTGGTCCTCGCGATGGTCGTGGAGGTCCTGGTCAAGGACAACCTGGCGGGCCGTGAGCATCTGGCCGCCATCGCCGTCGTCCTGGTGGTGTGCCGCGTACGGGAGTGGCGCGGGCGGCGGCGCGTTCAGGATCCGGGCACGGTCGGCGGCGGGACGCGGTCCGGGGCGCCGCCGATGAGGTCCTGGAACTTCCGGCGCGGCCCGGCCCAGCGTACGTCGTGGTGGTAGGCCCGCAGCAGGGCCCGGGAGCGGGCCCGGTGGCGGTGGCGGTAGAAGCGCCTGGCCCAGGGGGAGGTGGGGCGGGCCAGCCGGACCGCGCCGACCAGGGCGACGAACGGGACGAGGGTGCCGAGCACCGCCATCCGCGCCTTGCCCTTGAACAGGGCGATCAGGACGAAGCAGAAGTTGATCACGTAGGTCGTGATGAGGCCGAGCCTCCCCTGTTGCTCCTCGTCGGTGACGTCGTCGACGCCGAGCGGCGAGAAGCCCGCCAGGACCAGCGCCACCAGCGAGACGGTCAGCACGACCACCTCCACGCTCTGGCGGCCCTCCTCGGTCCAGTACACGTCGTCCAGATGCAGGATCAGGGCGAACTCGTCCAGCACCAGACCGGCCCCCACCCCGAAGATCACCGCGCAGATCCCCGCGGCCACGCCGTGCCGCCCGCCGGCCACCGCGCCGAATCCGCCGATCACCGTCAGCACGACCCCGGGCACCACGTGGTGGATGTGCACCCCGCCCGGGGTGATGTCGCGGAACGGGCCCTTCCCGGCGCGGATCATGCGGGTGACGGTGCGGGTGATCGCGAAGGTCAGGACGAAGGCGGCCAGCGCGAGGAGCAGGGGCGTCTTGCCCGGCTCCGCGATGTTGTCGTGCCACCAGTGACCCATGCCACCCACTCCCGATACGTCAGGTTTCGCGGCGATTGGCGCGTTTCGCCCAATCTATCGGCGAGGCCCAGCGGCTAGCCTGCGCGCGGTGACCTCCCTGAACAGCCACGGCATACGTTTCGCCTTCGGCACCCTGACCGTGCTGCCCGTCCGCGTGACCCGCTGGGACCGCGCGACCGCCCGCTCCGGCATGCTCTGGGCCCCGCTCGCCGGGCTCGTGGTGGGGCTGCTCGCCGGGGCCCTCGGCTCCCTGTCGCTGCTGGCCGGCTCGGGGCCGCTGCTCGCGGCGGTCGCCTCCGTCGCGGTGCCCGCCGCCCTGACCCGGGGGCTGCACCTGGACGGCCTGGCGGACACGGCGGACGGCCTCGGCAGCGGAAAGCCGGCCGAGGACGCGCTGCGGATCATGAAGCAGTCCGACATTGGGCCGTTCGGTGTCATCACGCTGCTGCTGGTCCTGCTGGCCCAGGTCGCCGTCCTCTTCGAGCTGTACGGGGAGGGCTGGGCGCACGGAGCCCTCGGGGCCGTCGTCGCGGGCGTCGCCGCCCGCCTCACGCTGACCCTGGCGTCCCGTCAGGGCGTCCCGGCGGCCCGGCCGGAGGGGCTGGGCGCGGTGGTGGCGTCCACCGTCCCGGCCGGGCGGGCGCTGCTCGCGGCGGTGGTGACGGTGGCGCTGTGCGCGGTGGCGGGCGCGGCGCTCGGCCCGTACGGGGCGCTGCGCCACGCGCTCGCGGTGCTCGTGGCGCTCGCCGCGGGCGAACTGCTGCTGCGGCACTGCGTGCGGCGGTTCGGCGGGGTCACCGGGGACGTCTTCGGGGGCGTCGGGGAGACGGCGGCGACGGCGGCCCTGGTGGCGCTGGCGCTCGGGGCCTGACGGAGGGGCACACCGGCCGCCGTGCTTCCCGGGGGCCGTTCCGGACCGCCTCGACGGTCGGAAAGGGGCCGGGAAGCCCCGCCGCCGTCCCGGAGCAGGAACCGCGCGCGTAGGCTCATTCCCGGCACATCGTCGGGGCGTCTACGATGCGCCGGGCACGGTCGGCCCACCCCTCGACCGAACTCGAACTCAACGGAAGCGAGATTTCACCACCGTGACTGCTCTCACTCTCAGCACTGCCGGTGCGGCGACGCTGCGCGCCGACGCACTCGTCGTCGGCGTCGCCAAGGGCGCTGGGTCCAAGTCGGGCCTGGTCCTCGCGCCCGGCGCCGAGGCCGTGGACAAGGCGTTCGACGGAAAGCTCGCCGCCGTTCTCGCGACCCTGGGCGCCACCGGTGCCGAGGGCGAACTGACCAAGCTGCCCGCCGCGTCCGGCCTCAAGGCCCCGCTCGTCGTCGCGGTCGGTCTCGGTCCGGTCCCGGACCAGGAGGACGCCTACGACGCCGAGGCGCTGCGCCGCGCGGCGGGCACCGCGGCCCGTGCGCTGACCGGCTCCAAGAAGGCCGGCTTCGCGCTGCCCGCCGCCTCCGTCGAGGACGCCGCCGCCGTCGCCGAGGGCGCGCTCCTGGGCGCGTACGCCTTCACCGCCTACCAGGGCGGCGAGAACAAGCTCGCCCCCAAGGACGCGAAGTCCAAGGACAGTGGCCCGAAACTGCCGCTCGCCGAGGTGGCCCTGCTCGGCGCGAAGCCGCGCGACAAGGCCTACAAGGCCGCCGTCGAGCGCGCCCTCGCCCTGGTCGAGGAGATCAACCGGGCCCGCGACCTGATCAACACCCCGCCGAACGACCTGTACCCGGAGTCCTTCGCCGCCGTGGCCACCGCCGCGGGCAAGGAGCACGGCGTCAAGGTCCAGGTCCTCGACGAGAAGGCCCTGGTCAAGGGCGGCTTCGGCGGCATCCTCGGCGTCGGCCAGGGCGCCGAGCGCGGCCCGCGCCTGGTGAGGCTCGCCTACACGCACCCGAAGGCGGAGAAGACCCTGGCCCTGGTGGGCAAGGGCATCACCTACGACTCGGGCGGCATCTCGCTCAAGCCGGCGGGCCACAACGAGACGATGAAGTGCGACATGGCCGGCGCCGCCGCCGTGTTCGCCGCCGTCGTCACCGCCGCCCGTCTGGGCCTCAAGGTCAACGTCACCGGCTGGCTCGCGCTGGCCGAGAACATGCCCTCCGGCAACGCCACCCGCCCCGGTGACGTGCTCCGCATGTACAGCGGCAAGACCGTCGAGGTCCTCAACACCGACGCCGAGGGCCGGCTCGTCCTGGCCGACGCGCTGACCCGCGCCTCGGAGGAGAAGCCGGACGCGATCGTCGACGTGGCGACTCTGACCGGCGCGATGGTGCTGGCGCTCGGCAGCCGCACCTTCGGCGTGATGGCCAACGACGACGCCTTCCGCACCTCGATCCACGAGATCGCCGAGGAGGTCGGCGAGCCCTCCTGGCCGATGCCGCTCCCCGCCGACCTGCGCAAGGGCATGGACTCCCCCACCGCCGACATCGCCAACATGGGCGAGCGGATGGGCGGCGGCCTGGTGGCCGGCCTGTTCCTGAAGGAGTTCGTGGGCGAGGGCATCGCCTGGGCGCACCTGGACATCGCGGGCCCCGCCTTCCACGAGGGCGCGCCGTACGGCTACACGCCCAAGGGCGGCACCGGCTCCGCGGTCCGCACCCTGGTGCGGCTCGCCGAGCGCACCGCCGCCGGCGACCTCGGCTGAGTCCCCGCCTTCCGTCGCGTACGGCCCCGGGCATAGGTCCGGGGCCGTACGTGTTCTCTGAGCGGGAGCGGCAAGGATGAGCGGGACAGGACGGATGAGCGACGGGCGGCGAGTGGGTTTCGCTCTCGACGAACACCGGCCGAAACCGTAGGTATCTACGCAGCAGTAACCCTCCGGGACGGACGATCATCCGTCCCGGACCCGGGCCCCGCGTCCCGCCCACCGTCGACAAGTGCGAAGATGGGTTCTCGGCAGGACAGGGCCCCCACCACAGGGCCGAAGACAAAAGCGGCCGCACACCAGCCGACCGGCCGGTCACACCCCAGCGACGGGGCCCGGCGTACGGCGCACATGCATGGAGGACGTGACGTGGCGAACGACGCCAGCACCGTTTTCGACCTAGTGATCCTCGGCGGTGGCAGTGGCGGTTACGCCGCGGCCCTGCGCGGAGCGCAGCTGGGCCTGGACGTCGCCCTGATCGAGAAGGGCAAGGTCGGCGGCACCTGCCTGCACAACGGCTGCATTCCCACGAAGGCACTGCTGCACGCGGGCGAGATCGCGGACCAGGCCCGCGAGTCGGCCCAGTTCGGCGTGAAGGCGACCTTCGAGGGCATCGACATGGAGGCCGTCAACAAGTACAAGGACGATGTGATCGCGGGGCTGTACAAGGGTCTCCAGGGACTCATCGCCTCGCGCAAGGTCCACTACATCGAGGGTGAGGGCAAGCTCTCCTCCCCCACCTCCGTGGACGTGAACGGCCAGCGCGTCCAGGGCCGCCACGTGCTGCTGGCGACCGGCTCCGTGCCGAAGTCGCTGCCCGGCCTGGAGATCGACGGCAACCGGATCATCTCCTCGGACCACGCGCTGAAGATGGACCGCGTCCCGAAGTCCGCGATCGTGCTGGGCGGCGGCGTCATCGGCGTCGAGTTCGCCTCGGCGTGGAAGTCCTTCGGGACCGAGATCACGATCGTCGAGGGTCTCAAGCACCTCGTCCCGGTCGAGGACGAGAACAGCTCCAAGCTTCTTGAGCGCGCGTTCCGCAAGCGCGGCATCAAGTTCAACCTCGGCACCTTCTTCGACAAGGCCGAGTACACCGAGGACGGCGTCCGCGTGACGCTCGCCGACGGCAAGACCTTCGAGGCGGAGCTGCTGCTCGTCGCCATCGGCCGCGGCCCGGTCTCGCAGGGCCTGGGCTACGAGGAGCAGGGCGTCGCGATGGACCGCGGCTACGTCCTGGTCGACGAGTACATGCAGACCAACGTCCCGACGATCTCGGCCGTGGGCGACCTCGTCCCGACCCTCCAGCTCGCCCACGTCGGCTTCGCCGAGGGCATCCTGGTGGCGGAGCGACTCGCCGGTCTGAAGACCGTTCCGATCGACTACGACGGCGTGCCCAAGGTGACGTACTGCCACCCCGAGGTCGCCTCCGTCGGCATCACCGAGGCCAAGGCCAAGGAGATCTACGGCGCGGACAAGGTCGTCGCCCTCAAGTACAACCTCGCGGGCAACGGCAAGAGCAGGATCCTGAAGACCGCGGGCGAGATCAAGCTCGTCCAGGTCAAGGACGGTGCCGTGGTCGGCGTCCACATGGTGGGCGACCGCATGGGCGAGCAGGTCGGCGAAGCACAGCTGATCTACAACTGGGAGGCGCTGCCCTCCGAGGTCGCCCAGCTCATCCACGCACACCCGACGCAGAACGAGGCGATGGGCGAGGCTCACCTGGCGCTGGCCGGCAAGCCTCTCCACGCCCACGACTGATCCCCCGGTCCCGGGCGCGACGACCGACCACTTCCGCAATTTCGTAAGGAGCAACTGAAACCATGTCGGTTTCCGTAACCCTTCCGGCGCTCGGCGAGAGCGTCACCGAGGGCACTGTCACCCGTTGGCTGAAGGCCGAGGGCGAGCGCGTCGAGGCCGACGAGCCGTTGCTCGAGGTCTCGACCGACAAGGTCGACACCGAGATCCCGGCCCCCGCGTCCGGTGTTCTGGCCTCCATCAAGGTCGCCGAGGACGAGACCGTCGAGGTCGGCGCCGAGCTGGCCGTCATCGACGACGGCTCGGGCGCGCCGGCCGAGGCGGCGGCCCCCGCCGCCGAGGCCCCCGCCGCCGAGCCCGCCTCCACCCCGGCCCCGCAGGCCGAGGAGGCGCCCACCGCCCCGTCGACCGAGACCGAGGCTCCGGCCCAGGCCCCGACCGCCGAGGCGACCACCGGTGCTTCGTCCGCCGAGGGCACCGACGTCACCCTCCCGGCGCTCGGCGAGAGCGTCACCGAGGGCACCGTCACCCGCTGGCTCAAGGAGGTCGGCGAGGAGGTGGCCGAGGACGAGCCGCTGCTGGAGGTCTCCACGGACAAGGTCGACACCGAGATCCCCGCCCCGGTCGCCGGTGTGCTGCTGGAGATCGTGGTCGGCGAGGACGAGACCGCCGAGGTCGGCGCCAAGCTCGCCGTCATCGGCGCTCCGGGCTCGGCTCCGGCCGCCGCTCCGGCGCAGCCCGACGCCCCGGCCCAGGAGGCACCGAAGCAGGAGGCCCCGAAGGCCGAGGCCCCCAAGGCCGAGGAGCCGAAGCAGGAGGCCCCCGCGGCTCCCGCCCCGGCCCCCGCCGCTCCGGCCGCCCCCGCGGCTCCGGCTCCGGCCGCTCCGGCCCAGGCCCCGGCGGCTCCCGCCGCCCCGGCTCCGGCGCAGCCCGCCCCCGCCGCCCCGGCGCCGGCCGCCCCGGCCGCGCCCTCCGGTGACGACGGCGCGTACGTCACGCCGCTGGTCCGCAAGCTCGCGTCCGAGAACAACGTGGACCTGAGCGCGGTCAAGGGCACCGGTGTCGGTGGCCGTATCCGCAAGCAGGACGTCGTCGCCGCCGCGGAGGCTGCCAAGGCCGCCGCAGCCGCTCCGGCCCCGGCAGCCGCTGCTCCGGCGGCCGCCAAGGCGCCGAAGCTGGAGGCGTCCCCGCTGCGCGGTCAGACGGTCAAGATGACCCGCATGCGCAAGGTCATCGGCGAGAACATGATGAAGGCGCTGCACTCGCAGGCCCAGCTGACCTCGGTCGTCGAGGTCGACATCACCAAGCTGATGAAGCTGCGCAACCAGGCGAAGGCCGCATTCCTCGCCCGTGAGGGCGTCAAGCTGTCCCCGATGCCGTTCTTCGTGAAGGCGGCGGCCCAGGCGCTGAAGGCCCACCCGGTCGTCAACGCCCGGATCAACGAGGACGAGGGCACCATCACGTACTTCGACTCGGAGAACATCGGCATCGCCGTGGACGCCGAGAAGGGTCTGATGACCCCGGTCATCAAGAGTGCGGGCGACCTGAACATCGCCGGCATCTCCAAGAAGACCGCGGAGCTCGCGGGCAAGGCGCGCGGTGGCGGCCTGACGCCGGACGACATGTCCGGCGCCACCTTCACCATCACCAACACCGGTTCGCGCGGTGCGCTGTTCGACACCGTCATCGTGCCCCCGAACCAGGCGGCCATCCTGGGCATCGGCGCCACGGTCCGCCGTCCGGTGGTCATCGACCACCCGGACCTCGGCGAGACGATCGCGGTGCGCGACATGACGTACGTCGTGCTCTCCTACGACCACCGTCTGGTGGACGGCGCGGACGCCGCCCGCTACCTGACGTCGGTCAAGGCGATCCTGGAGGCGGGTGAGTTCGAGGTCGAGCTCGGCCTCTGAACTCCCCTGCTGTAACCAGCCTCACCAGCGGCGCCCCCGTCCGGAACTCATCCGGGCGGGGGCGCCGCCGTATTGTCTAACCACCACAGAAGGCCTACCGCCGCCGTGATGATGTAGGCAGCACCGGTCTGCCCTGAAGGAGCCCTCCATGACCCCGCCCGTCGTCCACTCGCTGCGCGAACAGATCCGCGAGCACATCGTGGAGGGGATCGTCAGCGGGCGCTGGAAGCCGGGTGAGCGGATCGTGGAGCGCCGCATCGCCACCGAGCTGGAGGTCAGCCAGACGCCCGTGCGCGAGGCGCTGCGCGAGCTGGAGACGCTGCGGCTGATCGAGTCGGCCCCCAACAAGGGCGTACGCGTCCGCAACCTCACCGCGGCCGATCTGGAGGAGAGCTACCCGGTCCGGGCCGGGCTGGAGCAGATCGCGGCGGAGCTGGCGGCCCCGCGGCTCGGCCGGGACTGCTCGGCGCTGGCCCCGCACGTGGCCGCGCTGTACGAGGCGGACCGGCTGGCCGACGGCGAGGCGCAGGTGCGGCACACGGTCGGCTTCCACCGGGAGATGGTGCGGGCGGCCGGGAACGCGGTGCTGCTGCACACCTGGGAGGGGCTGGGCATCGAGGTGTTCACGGCCCTGTCGATCCGCTGGCTGGGCACGGTGCAGAAGTCGTACGCGGAGGAGCACCAGGCGCTCATCGACGCGTTCCTCGCCGAGGACCCGGCGATCGGGGCCCTGGTGAAGGCGCACGTGCTGGGCTGCGCGCCTCGGGCCTGAGCCTTCCCGGTGCCTGCGAGCCTCCCGGCGCCCTTCGCCCGACGACCCCTGTGAAACTCCGATCATCTGGCGCCCGGTCCGCTCTTCCGTGCAGGTCAGCGCCCCATTTGCACGCTATTTCGCGTCACTCCGTGCCCCCTTTCGAGGCACCCCATGCCACTTTTCTTCGTATCGAGAAGTTTTGCCTTCAATCCTTTGATCGATCATCGATCAGCGCCTTACAGTTCATCCGCGGGCCCACCGGCCCCATCGCTCTGTCCTGCCAGATAGAGCCTTCTCCACCCCCCTCCTCTCCGGAAGGCGGCGATCATGACCGACCCCGTAGGAAAGCTTCCGAGCGAGCTCGACCAGCTCCCGGACCGTGACCCCGAGGAGACCGCCGAATGGGCGGCCTCCCTGGACGCCGTCACCCAGGCCGCCGGCCCGCACCGTGCCGCGTACCTGATGCGCCGCTCGCTGCAGCACGCCGAGGGCGCCGGTCTCGCGCTGCCCAAGCTGCTGGAGACCGATTACGTCAACACCATCCCGACCGCCGCCGAGCCCGCGTTCGACGGCGACCTGGAGATGGAGTCGAGGATCACCGCGTGGAACCGCTGGAACGCGGCCGCGATGGTGACCCGGGGAGCCAGGTACGGGGTCGGCGGCCACATCGCCACCTTCGCCTCGGCCGCCTGGCTCTACGAGACCGGCTTCAACCACTTCTTCCGCGGCAAGGAGGGGGACGGCTCCGGCGACCAGCTCTACATCCAGGGCCACGCCTCCCCCGGCATCTACGCCCGCGCCTTCCTCGACGGCCGGCTCAACGAGCGGCAGCTGGACAACTTCCGCCAGGAGACGGGCGGCGACGGTCTGCCGTCCTACCCGCACCCCCGGCGGCTGCCCTGGCTGTGGGAGTTCCCCACCGTGTCGATGGGCCTCGGCCCGCTCTCGGCCATCTACCAGGCGCGCTTCAACCGCTATCTGGCCAACCGCAGCATCAAGGACACGGCCAACTCGCACGTCTGGGCCTTCCTGGGCGACGGCGAGATGGACGAGCCCGAGTCGACGGCCGCCCTCGCGCTGGCCTCCCGTGAGCAGCTCGACAACCTGACCTTCGTCATCAACTGCAACCTGCAGCGCCTCGACGGCCCGGTCCGCGCCAACTTCCGCGTGGTCCAGGAGCTGGAGGCGCAGTTCCGCGGGGCCGGCTGGAACGTCGTCAAGACGCTCTGGGGCAACGCCTGGGACGAGCTGTTCCAGCTGGACACCACAGGCGCGCTGCTGCGCCGCCTGCGAGAGGTCCCGGACGCGCAGTTCCAGACGTACGCCACCCGCGACGTCGCCTACATCCGCGAGCACTTCTTCGGCGCCGAGCCCGCGCTCGCCGAGCTGGCGAAGCTGCTCACGGACGCGAAGATCGGCGAGTGCTTCTACACCTCGCGCGGCGGCCACGAGGCCCGGAAGGTGTACGCGGCGTACAAGGCGGCCGTCGAGCACAAGGGCGCGCCGACCGTGATCCTGGCCCAGACGGTCAAGGGCTACACGCTCGGCAAGGGCTTCGAGTCCAAGAACGCCAACCACCAGATGAAGAAGCTGTCGATCGACGAGTTCAAGGGCATGCGCGAGCTGCTCGGCCTCCCGATCCCCGACAGCGCCTTCGAGGACGGTCTCGTCCCCTACGGCCACCCCGGCGCCGACTCCCCCGAGGTCCGCTACCTCCAGGAGCGCCGTGCCGCCCTCGGCGGCCCCGCCCCGGCCCGCCGGATGCACGCCTCCGCGCCGCTGCCGCAGCCCGAGGAGCGCGCGTTCAAGGCCCTGTACAAGGGGTCCGGCAAGCAGGAGATGGCCACCACCATGGCGTTCGTCCGCCTGGTGAAGGACCTGATGCGGGACAAGGAGACCGGCAAGCGCTGGGTGCCGATCGTCCCGGACGAGGCCCGTACCTTCGGTATGGAGTCCCTCTTCCCGTCCGCCGGCATCTACTCGCCGCTGGGGCAGACGTACGACCCGGTCGACCGCGACCAGCTGATGTACTACAAGGAGGCCAAGGACGGCCAGATCCTCAACGAGGGGATCACCGAGGCCGGGTCCATGGCCGACTTCATCGCCGCCGCCACGTCGTACGCGACGCACGGCGAGACGATGATCCCGTTCTACATCTTCTACTCGATGTTCGGCTGGCAGCGGACCGGCGACCAGATGTGGCAGCTCGCCGACCAGCTCGGCAAGGGCTTCATCGTCGGCGCGACGGCGGGCCGTACGACCCTGACGGGTGAGGGCCTCCAGCACGCGGACGGCCACTCGCACCTGATCGCGGCCACCAACCCGGCCTCGCTCAACTACGACCCGGCGTTCGCGTACGAGGTCGCGGTGATCGTCAAGGACGGCCTGCGCCGGATGTACGGCCCCGAGGCCGAGGACGTCTTCTACTACCTGACGGTCTACAACGAGCCGAAGCCCCAGCCCGCGATGCCCGAGGGCGTCGAGGAGGGCATCGTCAAGGGCCTGTACCGCTTCAAGGAGGGCACGCCCGCGAAGGCGGACGCGCCGCGCATCCAGCTGCTCTCCTCCGGTACGGCGATCCACTGGGCCCTGGAGGCCCAGGAGTTGCTGGCCGCCGACTGGGGTGTCACGGCCGACGTCTGGTCCGCCACCTCGTGGGGCGAGCTGCGCCGCGACGCGCTGGAGGCCGACGAGGCGCTGCTCCGCGGTGAGCAGCGGGTCCCGTACGTGACGCAGGCGCTCTCCGGCGCGCCGGGCCCGGTGCTCGCGGTCAGCGACTGGATGCGCCAGGTCCCGGACCAGATCAGCCAGTGGGTGGAGCAGGACTGGTCCTCGCTCGGCACGGACGGCTTCGGCCTCTCGGACACCCGCGCCGCGGCCCGCCGCCACTTCGGCGTCGACGCCCAGTCGATCGTGGTGGCCTCGCTGGCCCAGCTCGCCAGGCGCGGCGAGGTCCCGGCCTCCGCGATCAAGGAGGCCCGGGAGCGCTACGGGCTCTGAGCCCGCTCCCGTACAGAGCCGGAACCCCCGGTCACCGGAGCGGACGCGTCCGACAACGCGCCCGCCCCGGCGGCCGGGGGTTCCGGCGTGGTCCACGGTGCCGGTGCCGGTGCCGGTGCCGCCACAATGGGGCCATGCGCGCTGCCCGGCTGATCAAGATGGTGCTGCTCCTGCAAGCCCGCCCCGCGATGACCGCCGCCGAGCTGGCGGCGGAGCTGGAGGTGTCGGAGCGTACGGTCACCCGGGACGCGCAGGCGCTCTCCGACGCGGGCGTCCCGGTGTACGCGGAGCGCGGCCGGGCCGGCGGCTACCGGCTCGTCGGCGGCTACCGCACCCGGCTGACCGGCCTCGCCCGGGACGAGGCGGAGGCGCTGTTCCTCTCCGGGCTGCCCGCCGCGCTGCGCGAGATGGGGCTGGAGGACGCGGCGTCGGCCGCCCGCCTCAAGGTGTCGGCGGCGCTGCTGCCCTCCCTCCGCGACGCCTCCTCCTCCGCCGCCCGGCGCTTCCACCTGGACGCGCCCTCCTGGTACCACGAGCCGGAGCCCCCCGAACTGCTGCCCGTCATCGCCGACGCGGTCTGGGACGACCGGCTGCTGCGGGCCCGCTACCGCCCGGGCGGGGGCCGTGAGCGGGAGGGGACGGAGGTGGCGCGGGAGCTGGCTCCGTACGGTCTCGTCCTCAAGGCCGGGGTCTGGTATCTCTGCGCCCGGGCGGGCGAGGACTTCCGGGTCTACCGGATCGACCGCTTCACCGCCGTGGAGCCCGCCGACGAACGCTTCGACCGGGACGTGAGCTTCGACCTGCCCGGGTTCTGGGAGGAGCGGGCCACCGGGTTCGCCCGTTCCCTGCTGCGCAGTGAGGTGACCGTACGGGTGTCCGGGCGCGGGGCGCGGATGCTGGCGTACACCGGTGACCGGGCGGCGGCCGCCACCGCGCTCGCGGAGGCCTCCGAGCCGGGTCCGGACGGGCTGCGCACCCTCACGCTGCCGGTGGAATCGCTGGATGTGGCCTATGGCCAGCTGCTGGCGCTGGGGCCCGAGTTGGAGGTCCTTGCACCCGAGTCGCTGCGGATCCGGTTCGCGGACGCCGCCGAACGTCTGCGCGAAATGTATCGCTGAAAGGCGTCAATTCGGTGTCTGCGCGTGCGGGAGCCCCCGCCAGGCTGGATGCTGGACCCGTGATGGACGAAACGGAATTCTGGGAGATCATCGACAGCACCCGCGAGGCCGCCGAGGGCGACCCCGAGGACCACGCCGACCTGCTGGTGGAACGGCTGGTGCAGCTCGATCCCGATTCCGTGCTGGACTTCGCCCGGCACTTCGAGGCCCGCTACAACCGCGCCTACCACTGGGATCTGTGGGGCGCGGCGGCCGTGCTGCTGGGCGGGGCGAGCGACGACGCGTTCGACTACTTCCGCTGCTGGCTGATCGGCCAGGGCCGGGAGGTCTTCGAGGGGGCGCTGCACGATCCGGACGGCCTGGCGGAGTTGCTGGAGGACTTCGACGAGGACATCGACGGGGACGGCGAGGAGCTGGGCTACGCGGCCGACGAGGCGTACGAGCAGCTCACCGGTGTGGTCGCGCCGGACCTGGGGCTGCCGCCGCAGGCCGCGGAGCCGCTGGGCTCCCCGGTCGACTTCGAGGACGAGGAGGCGCTGGCCGCCCGCTTCCCCGAGCTGTGGGACCGCTTCGGGCCCCGCTAACTCCCGTCCGGCCGCCCGGTGCTCAGGCGGGGCCGAGCGAGCGTCCCATGCAGACGTCGTCGACGTAACGCCCGTTCAGGAAGAACTCCCCGGGCAGCACCCCTTCGACGGCGAAGCCCTCGGAGACGTACAGGGCGCGGGCGGGGTCGTTGTGCGCGAGCACCCGCAGCGTGATCCGGTTGGCGCCCTGGCGGCGGGTCTCGGCGAACGCGGCCCGCAGCAAGGTCCGCCCCACACCGGCCCCGCGCGCCCAGGTCGCCACGGCGAGGCCCCGGATCTGGCGGACATGGGCGTTGGCGGCGAGCGGGGTGGGCGGGACGAGGCGTATGTACCCGGCGATGCGGGGTGCGCCGTCCTCCGTCTCCGCGTCCGCCTCCACCACGAGGAAGTCCTCCGGCGGATACCGCTCCCCGAAGAAGGGGTCGTACGGGGGCGTCGGCCGCGGCAGGACCGCGTGCAGCGTCGACCAGGTGGACCGGTCGAGCTCGGCGAGCTGGTCGTCGTCGGCGGGCGCGGCGGTGCGGACGGGGCGGAGGGTGAGTGCGGCCATGGGGTCACTTTGTCACGCGGTGCCCCCGGTGTTCGAGGCGTTTCATGGGGCAGGATGGGCCCATGCCGAGCTCCCGTATCGCCGTCAGCGGATCGTCCGGACTCATCGGGGCAGCGCTGGTGCGCTCGCTGCGCTCCGACGGGCACGAGGTGGCCCGCCTGGTGCGCCGCGCCGCCAGAACCGGCGACGAGGTCGAGTGGGACCCCCAGCGCGGTTACGTGGACGTGGCCGGCCTCGTCGGCTGCGACGCCGTCGTGCACCTGGCCGGGGCCGGGGTGGGCGACCACCGCTGGACCGACGCCTACAAGCGGGAGATCCGGGACAGCCGGGTCCTGGGGACCGCCGCCGTCGCCGAGGCCGTCGCCTCGCTCGACACCCCGCCCCGCGTGCTGCTCGCCGGGTCCGCCATCGGCTTCTACGGCGACACCGGGGACCGCCCGGTGGACGAGGGCGCGCCGCCCGGGGACGGGTTCCTGCCCTCGGTCTGCGAGGAGTGGGAGGCGGCCACCGCCGCCGCCGAGGAAGCGGGCGTCCGCACGGTGCACGCGCGGACCGGGCTGGTCGTCGGCCGCGAGGGCGGAGCCTGGGGGCGGCTGTTCCCGCTGTTCAAGGCGGGGCTGGGCGGGAAACTGGGCAGCGGCCGCCAGTACTGGAGCTTCATCGCGCTGCACGACCATGTCGCCGCGCTGCGCCACATCCTGGACACCGAGACGCTGACCGGCCCGGTGAACCTGACCGGGCCGAAGCCCGTCACCAACGCCGAGGTGACCGCCGCGATGGGGCGGGTGCTGCGCCGCCCGACGCTGTTCCCCGTGCCGGCGCCCGCGTTGCGGCTCGTGCTCGGTGAGTTCGCGGAGGATGTGCTGGGCAGCCAGCGGGTGATCCCGGCGAAGCTGCTGGACTCCGGCTTCTCGTTCGCCTTCCCCGGCATCGACGGGGCGATCCGCGCCGCGCTGCGCTGATCCTGCCGCGCGTCCACCGGTCCCTCGCGGTCATGCGCCGTTCTTCGCGGGGCCGACCGGCCGCGGTCGCGGTCTCTCGCGGGGCCGACCGGCCGCGCTCCCGGTTTCTCACGAGGCCGACCGGCCGCACCGGGGCGCGTGTGCGACCCCGTGCCCCCGTGCTCCCCGGCACGCGCGTCTGACCGAGTATCAGCCATCCTCCTAGCTTCGTTGCGAACTCCGGTATTCCTGGGGCCTGTTGAGGGAAAGAGCCCCTCACCAGTCGCACCGACTCGGGGAGGGGCACGTGCGCAGCACGGCACACCACGCAGACGTGATCATCATCGGGGCCGGAATCGCCGGCCTGTCAGCGGCCCACCTGCTCGTCCGGGCGGGGCTCGGCGTCAGTGTCCTGGAGGCCGAGCCCCGGGTGGGCGGCCGGCTCACCACCGACGAGACGGACGGGTTCCGGCTCGACCGGCTCGGCCCCCTCCTCTGCACGTCCTGGCCCGAGCTGACCGGCACCCCGGGGCTCGACGCTCCGGAGCTGCGGGAGTTCGCGCCGGGCGTCCTGGTCCACAGCGAGGGCCGCCGCCAGCTCACCGGCGACATACGGAGCGCGAGGGGCGCACTCAAGGCAGTGCGCACCCGTTCGAGCTCCCCCCGAGCCCCCCGAGCCCTCCGAACCGCCCGGGCTTCCCGCGCGCCCTGGGCGGCGCAGAGCGCGTACGGGCACGAGCACGGCGCCCCGGCGCGCGGGGGTGGCCGCGGCGCCGTGGTGACCGGTGCGATCGACCGGGCCCGGCTGGGCGCGGCGCTGTCCCGGCTGGCGGCCACCCCCCAGGCCCGGCTCCTGACCCGCCCGGAGCGGACCGCCGGCGGCGCCCTGCCCGGCGTCGGCCTGCCCGCCCGTACGGTGGACGGCGTCCTGCGCCCCCTGCTCACGGCCCTGCTCAGCGACCCCGCCCTCACCACGTCGAGCCGGCGCGCCGATCTCGCCCTGCGGGACTACGCACGCGGCGGCCTGTGCGTACCGGCGGGCGGGTCGTCCGTGCTGCCGGAGCTGCTGGCGGCCGCGCTGCCGCCGGGCACGGTCCGGACCGGGGTGCACGTCACGGCCGCGGACATCACCTCCGTACGCACCAAGGAGCACGGTGAACTGGGGTGCCGCTCCCTGCTGCTGGCGACCGGCGCGGGGGCCGCGGCCGAGCTGCTGCCGGGTCTGCGGGTGCCGTCCTTCCACCCGGTGACGGTCCTTCACCACACCGCGCCCGCCCCGCCGCCCACGGGCAGGTCGCTGGTGCTGGACGGCGACCGGTCGGGCCCGGTGGCGTACACCGCGGTGATGAGCGAGGTCGATCCGTCGCGGGCGCCGGAGGGCCGGACGCTGATCACTTCCACGGTGCTCGGGACCCCGCCGCCGGACCTGGACCGCTCGGTGCGGACGCACCTGGCGGCGCTGTACGGGGTGCCGACGGACGGCTGGGAGCTGCTGGCGGCCCATCACGACCCGGAGGCGGTGCCCGCGATGGAGGCCCCGCACGATCCGCGCCGGCCGGTGCGGGTGCTGGCCGGGCTGTACGTGTGCGGCGACCACCGCGACACGAGCACGGTCCAGGGCGCGCTGCACTCGGGGCGGCGGGCGGCCGAGGCGATCCTGACCGACCTGGCGGTCCCGGGCACGCACGAGGGGAGCCCGCGCCTGCCGGATGCCGCGTGACGCACCCGGCCGCGCTCCGGCCACGCGCCCGGCCGGGTCAGCCGAGGGCGGCGACCCGGTCGCGGTAGCCGCGTACGGCGACCGCGTCCCGGTAGGGCTCCAGGCTGCGCTCGAAGGCGCGTACGTACTCGGCTGCGCGCACCGAGCGCATCTCGGCCGCCTGCTGGGCCGCCTCCGCGCCCAGCAGGCAGGCCTGGTCCAGCTCGCCCAGGCCCAGCCGGGCCGAGGCGAGGACCACCCGGCAGAACAGCCTGCTCCGGGCGTACGCCGGTGCGCGCAGCTGGAGCGACCGCTCGGCGTGCTGGGCGGCGGCCCGCCACTGCTGGAGGTCGCGGTGACAGTGGCCCAGCTCGTCGGCGAGCTGCGCCTCGTCGAAGGTGCGGGCCCAGTGCGGCACCTCGTCGCCGGGGCGTGCGGTCTCCAGGGCGTGCTCCGCCCGGGTCAGGGCGGCGGTGCAGGAGCGCGCCTCGCCGAGCACGGCGTGCCCGCGCGCCTCGACCGCGTGCAGCAGCGCCTGGACGAGGAGCGGGGCGGCCGAGCCGACGCCCTGCTGGGCCACGCGGGCGAGCTGGACGGCCTCCCTGCCGTGCCCGAGGTAGACCGCCTGGCGGCTCATCGTGATCAGGACGTAGGCGCCGTACCCGCGATCCCCGGCGGCCTGGGCGAGCCGCAGTGCCTGGACGAAGTACCGCTGGGCCAGGCCGTGGGCGGCGATGTCGTACGAGGTCCAGCCGGCCAGCCGGGTCAGGTCGGCCACCGCCGCGAACAGGCGCCTTCCGGTGGCCTCGCCGTACGTGCCCCGGAGCATCGGCTCGGCCTCGTGCTCCAGATACCGCACGAGGGCCTGCCGGGCGTGGCCGCCGCCGTAGGCGTGGTCGAGGGTACGGAACAGCTCGCCGACCGAGCGCAGCGCGGCGACGTCCCCGCCGCCGACCCGCTGTCCGGGGCCGCGGTCGGTCTGGCGCTGGCGCGGGACCATGGGCAGTGCCGCGGTCCCGGGCGACGCCCCGGCGGCGGTCGGGTGCGTGGCGGACCGGTGCGTGGCCGGCGGATGCGTGGCGGGCGGGTACGTAACGGGCGGGTGCGTGGCGGACGGGCCCGGGGGCGTGGGCCGGCCCGGCCCGGTGGCCGGGCGCGGGAGTCCCCTGGCCTCGGTGCGCGGCGCCCCGTCCGGGCGGCCCGGCGAGGGGGCCGCGGCCTCTCCCCCGGCCCGGCGGGCGGCGGCTCCGTCCCGGGCCACCCATTCGTCGGCCCGGCCGATCAGCCAGTCACGGCTGGGGACGACGAGTCCGGCCGGGGTGAAGGCGATCTTGCGCAGCTCGACGTGGGTGCCGGAGTCCTTGCGCCAGAGACCGCTGACGATGTCGACCGCCTCGGCGGGGGTGGCCGCGAACTCCAGCCCCGCGTAGACGGGCGCGCAGGCGTCGAGCCCGAGGTCCTGGGCGGAGAGCCGCCGCCCGAGCCGCCGGGTGAACACCTCGGCGATCAGCGCGGGCGTGGTGCCGCGCGGCTGCTGCCCCCGCAGCCAGCGAGTGACCGAGGTTTTGTCGTACCGCAGGTCGAGGCCGTGTTCGAGGCCGAGCTGGTCGACCCGGCGGGCCAGGCCGGCGTGCGAGAAGCCGGCTTCCGCGATGAGTGAGGCGAGTCTGCGGTTGGGCGTGCGCTGCGGGGGTCGTTCCGACATCAGCTGTACGGTCTCCTGCCTTCGGGGCCGGACGGGCAGCCCTCATGGGAACGGCGCGAATTTAGCGGCCACCGGAGCGGCCACAGCCACCCTTTGCTCCACGTTCATCCGATCGTGTGAGGATTCCGGGCGGAGCTGACGGAAACGTCCGGCCCGTGGACGGTCCGGCCCCGGGCAGCCGACGGGCCCGGGACCGGACCGCCGCACCGGTCCCGCACCTGCCGGGGGGCCGTCCGGGCGACGGTCGTACAGTGGACGCGGGCGCGATCAGTGCAGGGTTCCGTCACCCCGGGGACACCCCTCCGGGCACCCGGGACCCACGTAGGGAGGCATCGGTGAGCGAACTGCGGTTCGTCCGTCTGGGCTTCGGCGAACAGGCCGTCGAGTACACGGAGGCTTGGCAGAAGCAGCGCGAGGTGCACGCGGACCGGTTCGAGGACCGGGTGCCGGACACCTGTCTGCTCCTGGAGCACCCGCCCGTCTACACCGCGGGGCGTCGCACGGCGGAGAGCGAGCGTCCGCTGGACGGCACTCCGGTCATCGACGTGGACCGCGGCGGGAAGATCACCTGGCACGGCCCCGGGCAGCTCGTCGGCTACCCGATCCAGAAGCTGCCGCGCCCGGTCGACGTCGTCGCGCACGTCCGTCGGCTGGAGGACGCGCTGATCCGCACGGCCGCCGACTTCGGCGTGGAGACCTCCCGGGTCGAGGGCCGCAGCGGCGTCTGGGTGCTCGGTGATCCGGTCGAGCAGCGCCAGGCGCTGGGCGGCCTCTCGCTGGACTTCGACCCGAGGCTCCAGGACGAGGAGTTCGACCCGCGGCTGAACGGCCCCGAGTACGCCCCGTCCAACGCCGGCCAGCGCCGCGAGGACCGCAAGCTGGCCGCGATCGGGATCCGGGTCGCCAAGGGTGTCACGATGCACGGCTTCGCGCTCAACGTGAACCCGGACAACACCTGGTTCGACCGGATCGTGCCGTGCGGCATCCGCGACGCGGGTGTCACGTCCCTCTCCAACGAGCTGGGCCGGGAGATCACCATCGAGGAGGTGCTGCCGGTCGCCGAGAAGCACCTGCGGGACATCCTGGAGAACGCGGAGCTGGCGCCGCGCGCGGTCGAGCAGCCGAAAGCCGCGTCCACACCTCCGGCCCCGGCTCCGGCCCCGGCCCCCGCCTAGGGGCGCACAGGCAGTGCAGGCCCCACCGGCCTTACCGGCCAGTAGGCCCGGACAGTCGCCACCGGCCGGGGAATAGGCCCCGTCGGCCGCAGGTTGGGCAGACGTAAGACCGTTCGATGTACGGGCGTACCCTGGTGTTCGCCAAAGAATCCCAAGCGATTCCCTCGCGCATCGCTCGCGCATCCCACGCGAACCCGACGCGAATCCAACGCAGCAGAGAGCAAAGGGGAGCCGGAGTGTCCGCTGTCGCACCCGACGGGCGCAAGATGCTGCGCCTGGAGGTCCGGAACAGCCAGACCCCCATCGAGCGCAAGCCCGAGTGGATCAAAACGCGGGCGAAGATGGGCCCCGAGTACAAGCAGCTGCAGCAGCTGGTGAAGGGCGAAGGGCTGCACACGGTCTGCCAGGAGGCGGGCTGTCCCAACATCTTCGAGTGCTGGGAGGACCGCGAGGCCACCTTCCTCATCGGCGGCGACCAGTGCACCCGGCGCTGCGACTTCTGCCAGATCGACACGGGCAAGCCGCAGGCGCTGGACCGTGACGAGCCCCGCCGTGTCGGCGAGTCGGTCGTCACGATGGACCTGAACTACGCCACCATCACCGGCGTCGCCCGCGACGACCTGGAGGACGGCGGCGCCTGGCTGTACGCCGAGACCGTCCGCCAGATCCACGCGCTCACCGCGGAGCGGGAGGCGGGGGCGACCAAGGTCGAGCTGCTGATCCCCGACTTCAACGCCGAGCCCGAGCAGCTCGCCGAGGTCTTCTCCTCGCGCCCCGAGGTGCTCGCGCACAACGTGGAGACGGTGCCGCGGATCTTCAAGCGAATCCGCCCCGGCTTCCGCTACGAGCGTTCCCTGGAGGTCATCACCCGGGCCCGCGAGGCCGGTCTGATCACCAAGTCGAACCTGATCCTCGGCATGGGCGAGACCCGCGAGGAAGTCAGCGAGGCGCTCCAGGACCTGTACGACGCAGGTTGCGAGCTCATCACGATTACGCAGTACCTGCGCCCCTCGGTGCGGCACCACCCGGTCGAGCGCTGGGTGAAGCCGCACGAGTTCGTCGAGCTGAAGGACGAGGCCGACGCGATCGGCTACTCCGGCGTGATGTCGGGCCCGCTGGTGCGGTCCTCGTACCGCGCGGGGCGTCTCTTCCAGCAGGCGATGGAGGCGCGCGGCGTCGCCGCCGCCGGAAGCGCTCAGGCCGCACAGGCCGTGTGAGTCCGCTCACGAGCGACTACCGAGCAGTAACCGCACCGTCGAAGCGGTCCGGACGCTCCCCGCAGGTCGGGGACGCGTACGGACCGCTTCGGCGTGCGCGGCGCCGGAATCAAGGCTTCATTGGTGTTTGACCACCCGGTCATGCACTGGTAACACCAAGCGGTGACCCTGGGTACACATGCGGCAGCGACTCCAGCAGCCGCCGTCACCGCTTCCCACACTCATCCGCGCCCCGAGGCGCATCCGTTCCGAGGGGGAACACCACGATGCAGGCCGCACCGGTCCGCGCCCACGCCCTTCCGTCCGTCACCACCGCCCTGCGGGCCGTCGAGTCGCTGCTGCTGAGCGGCGGCCAGCGCACCGCCCGCCGCAACGCCTGGACGGCCGTCCTGGAGGACCGCCGCCGCGCCAAGGACCGGGTGGAGGCCCAGCACGTGCTGGAAGCCGTGGCCGACCAGCGTTCCTAGGTCGCTCCCACGCCACGTAAACTTCAGTACATGGCGAGGAAGGCAAAAACTGAAGGCGCGGACAGCGCCGAGAACGCGGGGCGGCTCAAGCAGATCGCCCTGACCTACAAGATGACCAGGCGGACCGACAGCAAGATCGGTCTTGTCGTCGCGGGTGTCGGAATCGTCACGTTCGGTGTCCTCCTCGGCATCGGCTTCGCGATCGGGCACCCGGTCTATCTGGGCATCCTGGGCTTCGTCCTGGCCATCCTCGCGATGGCGATCATCTTCGGCCGTCGCGCCGAGCGGGCGGCCTTCGGACAGATGGAGGGCCAGCCCGGAGCGGCGGCCGCCGTCCTGGACCGGATCGGACGCGGCTGGACCACCACCCCCGCGGTGGCGATGAACCGCAGCCAGGACGTCGTCCACCGGGCGGTCGGCAAGGCCGGCATCGTCCTGGTGGCCGAGGGCAACCCGAACCGGGTGAAGGGCCTGCTGGCGTCCGAGAAGAAGAAGATGGCCCGCATCGTGGTGGACGTGCCGGTGCACGACATCATCGTCGGCAACGGCGAGGGCCAGGTGCCGCTGAAGAAGGTCCGCACCAAGATGCTGAAGCTTCCCCGCGTCCTGACCGGCCCGCAGGTGACCTCCACCAACGACCGGCTGCGCGCGATGGGCGACCTGATGAGCAACATGCCGCTGCCGAAGGGCCCGATGCCCAAGGGCATGCGGATGCCGCGCGGCGGGAAGATGCGCTGACCACGGCGACAGACGTGAAACGGGGCGGCCCCCGGACCGGTGAACGGTCCCGGGGCCGCCCCGTTTCCGATGTCCGCACCGGGGAGATCACATCCGGACCCTCATGCCCGCACCGGGAAGGTCACATCCGAACCCTCATGCCCCTTCCGTGGGGGGGTGTCACATCCGGACCTGCACGGCACGCGACAGCCGGTCGTGCAGTCCGCGCCCGTCGCGGTCCCAGACCAGTGCGGGGATGACGAGCAGCAGCAGGACGGTCCGCACGACGACCCGCACGAACCCGAGCCGCCCGCCGTCGTCGGCGACCACCCGGACGCCCAGGAGGCGCTTCCCGGGCGTGCAGCCGATGGTGCCGACGGTCAGCAGGCTCATCACGAGGAAGACCCCGAGCGCCCAGTTCCCCGCCGCCTGCTGGTCACCGCGAGCGAGCAGCCCGTATGCGATCACCATGCAGAGCGACCAGTCGATGAAGAGGGCCCCGAAGCGCCGTCCGAGCGGAGCGACCGAGCCGGGCCCCTCCTCGGGCAGCCCGAGTCCCTTGCCGCGGTAGCCGAAGTCGGCGCCCATCTCCTCGGCGGCCGCGCGGGGCCCCGAGAGCCACGATCCGATTGCTTGCCTGTTGTCCACCCGTCCACGGTACTGCGCCCGTGTTTGCCCCTGGCCGGGCGGGGCACCGGAAACAGTCGCTGGGATGCCTCCCACCACCGCCCCGGTTAACTTGGGCGAAACAAATGGGTCACGCTTGAGAAATCACGCCTGCCTATGGTCGGGTCCAGCGTGCGCCACCGCACTGGCCGCACCACGAGCTACAACCCCGTCCCTCCCGGGCCGGGAGTAGGAGGAGTTGGATGTTCCAGAACGCCGACGAAGTGCAGAAGTACGTAGCGGACAACGACGTCAAGTTCATCGATGTCCGGTTCTGCGACCTGCCCGGGGTGATGCAGCACTTCACGATCCCGGCAGCGACCTTCGACCCGGCCGAGGAACTGGCCTTCGACGGTTCGTCGATCCGCGGCTTCCAGGCCATCCACGAGTCGGACATGGCGCTGCGCGCGGACCTGTCGACGGCTCGGGTGGACCCCTTCCGCCGTGACAAGACCGTCAACATCAACTTCTTCATCCACGACCCGATCACGGGCGAGCAGTACAGCCGTGACCCGCGCAACATCGCCAAGAAGGCCGAGTCGTACCTCGCCTCGACCGGCTTCGCGGACACCGCGTACTTCGGCCCGGAGGCCGAGTTCTACGTCTTCGACAACGTCCGCTTCCAGACGTCGGCGAACGAGAGCTTCTACCACATCGACTCCGAGGCCGGCGCCTGGAACACCGGGTCGGAGGAGAACAACCGCGGCTACAAGGTCCGCTACAAGGGCGGCTACTTCCCGACCCCGCCGGTCGACCACTTCGCCGACCTGCGTGCCGAGATCTCCCTGGAGCTGGACAAGAACGGCCTCCAGGTCGAGCGCCAGCACCACGAGGTCGGCACGGCAGGCCAGGCCGAGATCAATTACAAGTTCAACACGCTGCTCGCCGCGGCCGACGACCTGATGCTCTTCAAGTACATCGTGAAGAACGTCGCCTGGCGCAACGGCAAGACCGC
Organism: Streptomyces sp. NPDC026589; assembly: GCF_040638385.1. NCBI lineage: Bacteria > Bacillati > Actinomycetota > Actinomycetes > Kitasatosporales > Streptomycetaceae > Streptomyces > Streptomyces sp. NPDC026589. The sequence continues at coordinate 191,955 of NZ_JBEZYG010000002.1, read as the reverse complement.
GACCTTCATGCCGAAGCCGATCTTCGGCGACAACGGCTCGGGCATGCACGTGCACCAGTCGCTGTGGCAGGGCGGCGTTCCGCTCTTCTACGACGAGCAGGGTTACGCCGGCCTCTCGGACATGGCCCGCTACTACATCGGCGGCATCCTGAAGCACGCCCCGTCGCTGCTGGCCTTCACCAACCCGACGGTGAACTCCTACCACCGCCTGGTCCCCGGCTTCGAGGCCCCGGTCAACATGGTGTACTCGCAGCGCAACCGCTCCGCCGCGATGCGCATCCCGATCACCGGCTCGAACCCGAAGGCCAAGCGCGTCGAGTTCCGCGCCCCGGACCCGTCCTCGAACCCGTACCTCGCGTTCTCGGCCCTGCTGATGGCGGGCCTCGACGGCGTGAAGAACAAGATCGAGCCGGCCGAGCCGATCGACAAGGACCTCTACGAGCTGGCTCCCGAGGAGCACGCCAACGTCCAGCAGGTCCCGACGTCCCTCCCGGCCGTGCTTGAAGCCCTGGAGGCGGACAACGAGTACCTCCAGGCGGGCGGCGTCTTCACGTCGGACCTGATCGAGACGTGGATCGACTACAAGCGCACCCACGAGATCGCCCCGATCCAGCTGCGGCCGCACCCGCACGAGTTCGAGCTGTACTTCGACCTCTAAGAACACCACGGGCCGGACTCACCCGCGCCCGAGACGCCGAGGGCCGCCACCTCCTTCCGGGAGTGGCGGCCCTCGGCGCGTGAGGAAGGCCCTCCGGCCGGCAGCCTTATTCGATGGTCGGGAAGGCCACCGGTAGCCGATCATGAGGGCATGCCGGAACAGCCGATCAGCACCCTCAGCCTGCGCCACGTCCTCCCGCCCGCAGGGGCGGACACCTGGGTCGAGGTACGTCCGTTCGTCGACGGGAGGGACCTCCTGAAGGAGTTCTACCTCGACGGGCTGGGCAACTGCCGCCAGGAGTGGGACGGCCCGGCGGAGACGTGGCCGTTGACGCCAACGCAGGATTCCGGGCTCGTCATCGTGGGCGAACCCGACTGCTATCCGGGGTGCTGCGGAGCGCTCTTCGTCGATATCCGGCGTGCGGGCGACCGGGTGCTCTGGTCGTCCTGGAAGAACACCAGCAGCATCCACGCCGCGCTTCCGGACGATCTCCACTTCGACGCCGCCCAGTACGACGCAGAACTGGCCCGCGCAGCAGCCGACTTGACGTGGGAGGAGCCGATGGACACCGTCGCCCGGCTACTGAAGAAGACGCTGGTGGACAGTGGCTGGTTCGAACGATGGGGATGTGTCCTGGAGCAGGTGCGATCCTCGCGCGAAGAGCCCTGCGGGGTCGAGGTCCAGTTCACGCAGGAGCGACGGCCCGGCGACCACCCCCGCCGATTCGGTTACGAACTGCCCGTCACGTGGACCGAGCCGGCCGAGGACCAGGCCCTGCGGTTCGCGGCGGCGATCCTGGCGGAGGACCCGCGCAGCACCGCCGAGCAGTGGGCAGACTGAAGCTCCCCGTACGGTCGCCCCTGACCGGGCCTGCGCCGCCGCGGACCCGCCCTCACCGCAGCGAGGGCCGCGCCCGCCCCGACCAGTACTCGTCGGCCGTGATGCCCAGCAGGACCACGTCGTGGTAGGCGCCGGCGAAGAACTCGTGCTGGCGCAGGCGGCCCTCCTCCACGAAGCCGAGTCTGCGGTAGAGGGCCAGGGAGGCGTCGTTGAAGGCGTAGACCTCCACCTCGCACTTGTGGCAGCGCTGTTCGGCGAACATGTAGGTGAGGACCAGTTCGGAGGCCTCGGCCGCGTAGCCCTGGCGGCGGTGTTCCCGGGTGACCTCGATGCCCGTACGGAAGCGGCCTGCCCGGGCGTCCGTCTCGCCGACCGAGACCGCGCCGACGAAGGCGTGCTCGAAGCGGGTCTCTATGACCAGGTGGTACGCGGCCGGGTTCGGGGTGCGGCCGGCGCGCTCGGTGGCCCAGGCGCGGAAGCTCTCGTCCGAGCGGGGCGGCTCGACCACGTCGGCGTTGCGGGCGTCCACGGTGTGCAGGGCCAGGGCCCGGAAACCCTCCCAGTCCTGCGGTTCGACGCCCCGCAGGCGTATTCTCTCGCCGGTCCACAGGTCGGTCATCGCTCTCCACTGTCTCGGCGGCCCGTTTCGGGGGCCGGCTTGCGGTGATGTGGTGGTGCGGTGCGGTTACGTGAGGTGGGCGGCGATGGTTCGCGCGCAGGTCAGGGACTCCGTGTGGGTCGTGTCGACCTCCAGGTCGTACGCCACGCCCCGGTGGACCGTCTCCGCCTGTGCTGCCGCCATGCCTCTCGGGCGGTCCCCCCGGGCGATCTCGCGGGCCTCCGCGACCGCGCCCTCGCAGCGGACGCCCACCCAGAGGACGTCCAGACCCGTCAACGCCTTCCGCCACGGTTCCCGGGACGCCGGGCCGCCGAGGAACACGTCGTCGACGATGACCTTGGCGCCTGCGCGGACCATCGCGGCGACGCCCTCGCGCCAGGCCGCCTCCAGCCTGCGGAACTCCGGGCCGACCGCCACGCCGCCGTCCTCGGCGAACTCGATACCCGCGTCCGAGGTGCGCAGGGACGCGGGCAGCGCATCGACGAAAGCGTCGACCGCGGCGGCGAGCCACGGGTCCGGCAGTTCCGCCTGGAGGCAGCGGACGATGCCGGACTTGCCGGAGCTGGAGCCGCCGTTCAGCACGATCACCTGGGTTGTCACCCGGTCACAGTAGAGGGAACCGGAGCGGTGTTCGACGCGTTTTCGAGCGGCTCCGGCCGGTCAGGCGGGCTTGATCGTGGCCAGTTGCGCGAGGAGCAGGATGAGCCGGTACGCCGTCGCGTAGTCGGGGGATGTGAAGGTGACCGTACGGGCGCCCCCGGCGCGTGAGAAGCCCGGTACGAGGGTCGCCAGGTCGATGGTGTGCGGGCTGGCGAGGTCGACCTCCACGTCCAGCGGGGCGGGGGCGAGCGTCAGGGGCTCGATGGCCGCGCGGCGGGTCACCGCGTCCGCCGCCGCCCGGCGCAGCCGGTCCCGGGCCTCCTCCGGGTGCAGCGTCACGGCCGCCGCCATGCCCAGGGCCTCCTTGACCGCGACGGTGACCGTCCCGGGGACCAGGGCGTTCATCTCGGCGCAGGCCGCGTCGTCGCCGCTGAGCAGGACGACCGGTACGCCGAGGTGGCCGGCCATGGCGGCGTTGAGCCCGATCTCGCCCAGTGCGCGGCCCGCCACCCGTACGTCGAGGATCTCGCCGTTCATGGTGTGCGCCAGCACGCCCGGCCCCTCGCCCGCGCGGACGTGGTAGCCGACGAAGAGCGCGGCGTCGGTCGCCTCGTCGAGCCCGGCGAGCATGTTCAGCGCGCGCGGCTTGCCCCGTACCAGCCGGGCCCTGCGGTCGAGTTGCTCCGGCAGGAGGTTGCGGAAGGTGCCGTGCGCGTCGGCGACCAGCACCTCGGCCGTGGGGTCGGCGTCCAGGACGCCCGCGACGACCGCGTTCGCGTCGGCCGTCATCAGCTCCCGGCCTCGCTGGTAGTCGTAGCGCTCGGGGTTCGTCTCGCTGGAATGGACGATTCCCGAGACGCCTTCCATGTCGACCGAGATGAGTAGCTTCATGGGTTCGGGAGCCTACCGGGAGGCGGGTGGCGGCGGGCGGTCCGGTGCCCCCGGCCGGACGAGCAGGCCGGGGGCACCGGGCGATCGGCGGTGCGGTGTGGTCAGCGGCCGTAGCGGATCAGGGCGCGGACCATGCGGCAGGTGGTGTCGGACGGGGGGTGGATGCCGAGGCGCTCGGCGGTGATCCGTATCCGGTGGTTGCCCGCGCTGGAGGGCTGGTAGACCCCGCTGTCGAGCAGGGCGATGGCCAGGCGCATGGCCTTGAGGCGGCGGTTGTGGGAGACGTACCACTCGCGGGGGCGGCCCGCGGGCAGTCGCTTCTTCGTCGGCGGGGTGGGAAGCGGCGGGTGGAAGGGCATCGGGAGCTGTCGGTCGAGCGGCTCGGTCGTGACTGTGGCAACAGCCATTCGGCATCCTCCTGGCAGCGTGGTGGAACCCTCACGAACTCCCTCCATTTTACTGCCCCCCACTGACAATCGCCCCTGGCCAGAGGCCATTTCGGCAGTCCCTCGCGTAACCTTGGCCCCATGGAGATCTGGATCAATCCGGCCTGTTCGAAGTGCCGCGGCGCCCTCGCCCTGCTTGATGCGGAGGGGGCCGAATACACCGTCCGCCGTTACCTGGAGGACGTGCCCTCGCCCGAGGAGATCCGGGCCGTGCTGGACCGGCTCGGTCTGGAGCCGTGGGACATCACGCGGACGCAGGAGGCGGCGGCAAAGGAGCTGGGGCTGAAGGAGTGGCCGCGGGAGGCCGGTTCGCGGGAGCGGTGGATCGTCGCGCTGTCCGAGCACCCGAAGCTGATCCAGCGGCCGATCATCACCGCCGATGACGGTACGGCCGTGGTGGCGCGGAGCGAGGAAGCGGTGCGGGACGCGTTGGGGCGGTAGCGGTCCCCGGCTCCGCTGGAAGTGATTCGGCGCCCGGCGCCGGTCCGTGGCCCGGCCGCCGGGTCAGCCCCGTGCGGGAGCCCTCAGCGTTCGTCCGTGCCCGCGCGCTTGGCGGTGGACAGGGCTATGCGGTTCCAGGTGTTGATCGTGAGGATCAGGGCCAGCAGATGGGCCAGCTCCTCCTCGTCGAAGTGGGCCGCCGAGCGGTCGTAGACCTCGTCGGGGACGCCGGCGTCCCCGATCCGGGTGACCGCGTCCGTCAGGGCCAGGGCGGCCCGTTCCCGCTCGGTGAAGAAGTGGTCCGCCTCGTGCCACACCGCGACCATGTGCAGGCGCTCCTCGCTCTCGCCCGCCTTCCGCGCGTCCGTGGTGTGCATGTGCAGGCAGTACGCGCAGCGGTTCAGGTGCGAGGCGCGGATCTGGACCAGTTCGACCAGCGTCGGGTCCAGGCCCGCGCGGGCCGCCGCGTCCAGGCCGATCACGGCCCGGAAGACCTTCGGGGCGCTCTTCGCGAAGTCGAGCCTGCCGGTGGCGTTGTTGCTCCGGACGGTGGTGGCCGGGGCGGTGGTGCGGTCGTTCGTCTTGATCTCCGTCGTCGTCATGGGTACGAATCTAGGGCGACGGGCGACTGGGTGTGGGGTGCATTTCCATGACGGATTCATGGGTCAATTCCGCGGAGATCCTGGGCAGCGATCTGCCGCTGGAACTCTCCGGCACGGGCAACCGCCGGGCCCTGCTGATGGCGGCGCTGCGCGAGGCCGTGCGCAGCGGGCGGCTCGCCCCCGGTGCCCGGCTGCCGCCCTACCGGTCCCTCGCCGCCGATCTCGGCCTCGCCCGGAACACCGTCGCCGACGCGTACGCCGAGCTGGTCGCGGAGGGGTGGCTGGCCGCCCGGCAGGGCTCGGGCACGCGGGTCGCCGAGCGGGCCGTCCCGGTCACCCCCGTGCACCGGCCGCGCACCCCCGAGCGCGCCGCCCGCCCGGTCCATGACCTGGTCCAGGGGCAGCCGGACCCCTCGGTGTTCCCGCGCACCGCCTGGCTGGCCTCGGTGCGGCGTGCGCTCGCCGCCGCCCCCGACGACGCGTTCGGGCCCGGCGATCCGCACGGGCGGCCCGAGTTGCGGCGGGCCCTCGCCGGCTATCTGGCCCGGGTGCGGGGGGTGCGGGCCGCGCCGGAGCGGATCGTGCTGTGCTCGGGGGCCGCGCACGGGCTGCGGCTGCTGGCGGAGGTGGTGGGCGGTCCGTGGGCGGCGGAGGAGTACGGCCTGCCCTTCCACCGTGCGCTGCTCGCCTCCCACGGGGTCGGCACCCGGCCGCTCGGCGTGGACGCGGACGGCGCCCGGGTCGACGGGCTCACCCGCCACGACCGTGCCGTGCTCCTCACGCCCGCCCACCAGTTCCCCACCGGCGGGCCTCTGCACCCCGCGCGGCGGGCGGCCGTCGTCGACTGGGCCCGGGCCACCGGCGGGCTCGTCGTGGAGGACGACTACGACGGGGAGTTCCGCTACGACCGGCAGCCCGTGGGTGCTGTCCAAGGGCTCGATCCCGAGCATGTGGTGCTGGTCGGGTCGGTGAGCAAGAGTCTGTCCCCCACCCTCCGGATCGGGTGGCTGGTGCTGCCCCAGCGGCTCGTCGGCCCCGTCGTCGCGGCGAAGGGCGAGCGGGAGCAGTTCTCCAGCGCCACCGAGCAGCTGACGCTCGCGGACTTCGTCGAGTCGGGCGCGTACGACCGGCAGGTCCGCCGGATGCGGCAGCGCCACCGCCGCCGCCGGGACCAGCTGGTGGCGGCCCTGGAGCGGCGGGCCCCGCACATCCGGGTCACCGGGATCGCCGCCGGCCTGCACGCGCTGCTGGAACTGCCTCCCGGCACCGAGCGTTCGGCGGTCCGGGCGGCGGCCTGGCAGGGGCTGGCGGTGGAAGGCCTGGGCGACTACCTGCACCCGGGGGCGGGGCAGGCGGAGCGGGCGGAGGGCCCCCGCGACGGGCTCGTCGTCGGATACGCGACACCCGCCGAATCCGCCTACCCGGAGGCGTTGGAGGCCCTGTGCCGGGCCCTGCCACCGGGGTGAGCCGGTGTGGCAGGGTGCCGCGGGGTGCCGCACGCCCAGGGGCGCCGGCGGTCCCGGAGGGTTGGAGCCCCGGGGGTCCGGCCGGCCCGGACCCCGAAGGCCCAGCCGCGGGGTGCCGCACGCCCGTGCCCCTCGCTCCTGCCGGTCAGCCCGCCTGTGCCTGTGCCTGCGTCTCCGCCGCCACGAGCAGCTCCGTGAGGTGGAGGCCGAAGCGTGCGTCGCAGGCGTGCGGCACCCCTGTGCGTACCGCTTCGGCCAGGGCGTCCACCGCGCCCCGGAACGCGGTCTCCGCGCCGGCCCAGCCGGGGACCGACGCCGTGCCCCGCTCGCCCCGGAACTCGATCTCGACGCCTGCCGCGCCGGGCGGGGCGCTGAGTCCGAGGGTCACCGTGCTGGACGCGCCGGAGGTGTGGCGCAGGATCAGGTGGGTGGTGTCGGCAGGCCCCCGGGCGGCGGTGAGGTGCTCCACGTCGCCGAGGACCGGGATCAGCACGGAGAGCGCGTGCGGGCCGACGTCCCACAGGCCGCCCTTCTCGCGCCGCCACGGGGAGTCCGCGTACGCGCTGGTCGAACCTGCCGCGTAGAGCGATCCCAGCCACTGGGCGCGAGCCGTGAACCAGCCGCCCAGCGCGGCCTGTTCGGCGATCCACGCGGAGGTCTCGGGCGCGAACCGGAGCGTGCAGAAGACGACCGAGGCCACCCCCGCCCTCTCCGCCGCCCCGGCCACCGCACGGGCCCCCTCCACCGTCGTGGCCACGGGCTTGTCCATCAGGAGGTGGCAGCCCGCCTCGGCGGCGCGGACCGCGAGCGGGGCCTGCACGTCCGGCGGCAGCGCGAAGGCCACCGCGTCGCTCGTCGCCAGGAGTGCGTCGATGCCCTCCTCCCCGGTGTACGCGCGGGTCCCGTGGGCGGCGGCGAGGGCATCCGCCGCTTCGGCCCTGCGGCCCCACACCCCGCTCAGTTCGACGCCGGGATGGGCGGCCAGCGCGGGGGCCTGGGTGTTGTGCGCCCAGGGGCCGGTGCCGAGGAGGCCGATGCGGAGAGGGTTCGTGGTGCCGGCAGGTGAGTCCATGGGGCCAGTGTGCCGGGTGCGCCGGCCGGCCGTGCGGGGGCCGGATGGGGGCCTGGCGTCCACCGCCCGAGTACGGGCCCGCCCGGGCACGGGGCGCCGGCTCTTCGCGCGGGATGTCGCCGGGCGCCCGAATGCGGTGGCGCGGAGCGACCCTGCCCCGTTACGTTTCCGGGGCCGGCCGCGGGACTCCCGGATGACCCGGCTGGAGCGGCTGGAGCGGCTGCGCACCAAGGAGCAGCAGGCCGCGGTCCAGCGGCGGGGCGCCCCGTCGGCGCGGGGGGATCTGACCGTGATGCCGCTGACCCGGCTCACCTTGTACGTGCTGTCGCTCGGCTTCGAGCAGCGTGCCGAGCGGCGCGCCGAGCTGACCGGCGCCCTGCGCGGGGCGGCCGCTCCGCTGGGTCGAGCCGCCAGGAGCTGGTCCGCCGGCTCCGGGCGGCTGAGTTCTCGGCCCTGCTCAAGGGCGGTGTCCGAGCGTTTTCCGTTACCTCCGAGCCATGGGTGACCGGCCTGGACGCGGGCCCCGTAACACAGGAAACCTCGGTAACACGGGGTTCACATCCGGGCAACGGACGGGAAATCGCGTCTTGCCAAGCTGCGGCGCATAGACCGCTGCACCGCTGCACCCGCGAAGGATGGCGTCCGTGACGTTCAAGGCTGAGTACATCTGGATAGACGGCACCGAGCCGACCGCCAAGCTTCGCTCCAAGACGAAGATCATGGACGGCGCGCCGTCGGGGGACGTGGCGGATCTGCCCATCTGGGGATTCGACGGCTCCAGCACCAGCCAGGCCGAGGGCCACGCGTCCGACCGGGTACTGAAGCCCGTCTTCACCTGTCCGGACCCGATCCGCGGCGGCGCGGACATCCTCGTCCTGTGCGAGGTCTTCAACATCGACATGACGCCGCACGAGTCCAACACCCGGGCCGCGCTGCGCCCCCTCGCCGAGCGGTTCGCGGGCCAGGCCCCGATCTTCGGCATCGAGCAGGAGTACACCTTCTTCGACGGCCACCGGCCGCTCGGCTTCCCCGAGGGCGGCTTCCCGGCCGCGCAGGGCGGCTACTACTGCGGTGTCGGCGCGGACGAGATCTTCGGCCGCGACATCGTGGAAAAGCACCTCGACAACTGCCTGGCGGCGGGGCTCGGCATCTCCGGCATCAACGCCGAGGTCATGCCCGGCCAGTGGGAGTTCCAGGTGGGCCCGCTGTCCCCGCTGGAGGTCTCCGACCAGCTGTGGGTGGCCCGTTGGCTGCTCTACCGCACCGCCGAGGACTTCAACGTCTCGGCCACCCTGGACCCGAAGCCGGTCAAGGGCGACTGGAACGGGGCGGGCGCGCACACCAACTTCTCCACCAAGGCGATGCGCGAGGGCTACGACGCGATCATCACCGCGTGCGAGTCGCTGGGCGAGGGCTCCAAGCCGATGGACCACGTGAAGAACTACGGCGCGGGCATCGACGACCGGCTCACCGGACTGCACGAGACCGCCCCGTGGAACGAGTACAACTACGGCGTCTCCGACCGCGGCGCCTCGGTCCGCATCCCGTGGCAGGTCGAGCAGGACCGGAAGGGCTACATCGAGGACCGCCGCCCGAACGCCAACGTCGACCCGTACGTCGTCACCCGGCTGATCGTCGACACCTGCTGCACCGCGCTGGAGAAGGCCGGCCAGGTCTGATCCCGACGCCGGTCACGTAAGGAGGGGTCCGCCGGTTCGCCGGCGGGCCCCTCCCCCCGTGTTGGGTGACGGGCCCCTCCCCCGTGTTCGGTGACGGCCGGGCGTGAGGAACGTTACGCAAAGGGTCCGTATCGACGGGTGAGAGGAGTCTGATGCACGGCCGCGATGTCTGCTTCAATGGAGCACATGGCCAGCTACCAGCACATCGCGTCGGGTCGCAGCGACCTCGAACCGTTCTGGCCTTCCCGTCAGCACCATGATTTCGACCGGGTGTGTTGCCGCGCGTGGAACGCGCAGGCCCACTAAAGCCGCTCACCCCGGCCTTCGGTCCGCGCGCACGACGCAAGTCCGTCCCTGACGACTCCTCGCGCGAAAGAGCTGACCCTCATGGCGAACACCCGTACTTTCTCCGCCGCGTCCGCCGCCACCGCCGCGTCCGCCGCCACCGCGGCGTCCCCGGCGCCCGCTGCGGCCCGTCCCACCGCCCGTTCCCTCCCCGCCCACCCGAACCGGCACCGGCTGCGCGCGGTCGAGCGTGACGAGGTCGCCGGGCCGGCCCACGTGGCGGACTTCCTCCCGCCCGGGGCCACCTGGCTGCCCGCCCCACAGCACACCCTGCCCGCCCTTCCCGGTCAGCCGCCGATGATCGGTTACCTGGTGCTCGTGCCGGCCGATCAGCAGCCGGCGCTCGCGGGGGCCGTCGCGGCCTCCCGGCTCCGGCCGGGCGGCTCGCCGTTCCCCCAGCAGCCCGAGCCCGACCGGGAGGCCGACGAGGGGGCGCCCGTCGGTCCGGTCCGGATCGACGCCACCCGGCGTACGGCTTCCGTCGACGGTGTCGCCCTCGACCTCACGTACCTGGAGTTCGAGCTGCTGTCGCATCTGGTGGCGCACCCGCACCGGGTCCACACCCGCGACCAGTTGGTGACGACGGTGTGGGGGTACGGGCACGTGGGCGACGGGCGCACCGTCGACGTCCATGTCGCGCGGCTGCGCCGCAAGCTCGGCGCCCAGTACCGCCGTTCGATCCAGACGGTCCGGCGGGTCGGGTACAAGTACACGCCCTGACCGGCTCGGTCCACCCGGAACGTCCGGCGGCCCCGGATCACGGTTCCTCCTCACCGTGGTCCGGGGCCGTCCGGGCGTCTCAGAGCTGCCGGCCCGCCGGGGCGGGGGTGCTCACCGGGCCGGGGGTGCTCACCGGGCCGGCCGGCTCGTCGTGTCCCTCGTGGTTCTCCTCCTCCAGGCTCGGCAGGCGCGAGAGGAGGCGGGGCGTACGCCAGTTGCGCTCGCCCAGGAGCAGCATCACGGAGGGCAGCAGCACCATCCGTACGACGGTGGCGTCCAGCAGCACCGCGACGGCGAGGCCGACGCCCATCTGCTGCATGTCCTGCATGGACAGGGTGCCGAACACCGCGAACACCGCGACCATGATGGCCGCTGCTCCGGTGACCGCCCCGGCCGTGCGCCGGATGCCGGTCTCGATCGCGGCCCGGTTGTCCAGGCCACCGCCGCGCGCCTCCCGGATCCGGGAGACGACGAACACGTGGTAGTCCATGGACAGGCCGAACAGGACGACGAGGACGAACAGCGGCATCCATGCCTCGATCGCCCCGACCCCCTCGGAGCCGATGAGCGACGCGCCCCAGCCGTGCTGGAAGACGGCGGTCATCACGCCGTAGGAGGCGGCCACCGAGAGCAGGTTGAGGGCGATGGACGTCAGGGCGATGACGTAGCTGCGGAAGCAGAACAGCATCAGCAGGAAGGTGACCGCGGTGATGAAGGCGAAGACCGGGACGATGCCGCGCCGGAGCTGATCGTTGAAGTCGACCGATCCGGCGGTCTCCCCGGTGACGTGGGCCTTCGCACCGGTGCCGTCGAACGCGGCGGGCAGGCGCTTCTCGCGCAGTTCGGTGAGGTCGCCGGTGCCGCCCGGGAGGGGGATCTCGATCTCGGCGACGTTCTTGGCCCCGTGGGCGGTGACGCCCTCGAAGCCGTCGAGGGCCTTGGTGACCTCCGGGTCGGTGATGTCGGGCGCGGTGACGACGACGAGGGCGGGGGCGGGGCCGCCGGGGAAGCTGTCGGTGATGCGGCTGTGGGCGATGGAGAGCTGCGAGTCGGAGCCGAACTGCTTCTCCAGGCCGAGGGATTCGGTCTTCATGCCGAGGGCGGGCGCGGCGAGCGCGAGGAGCAGGACGACGGCGGCGACGGCGAAGGTGCGGGGCCGGGCGAGTACGGGGCCCAGCACCCGGCCGACGATGCGGCCGCTGCCGGCCCGGCCGTGCTGGGCGCGGCGGTTGAGCAGCGGGATGCGGCCGGCGTCGATGCGGTCGCCGAGCCAGGAGAGCAGGGCGGGCAGAACGGTGACCGAGCCGAGCATGGCGATGAAGACGACGATGATCGTGGCGAGCGCGAACCCCTTGAACAGCAGGAGCCCGGAGAGGAACATGCCGCCCATCGCGACCATCACGGTGAGGCCGGAGACGAGTACCGCCCGGCCGCTGGTGGCGGCCGCGATGCGCAGGGCGGTCTCGGCGTCCCGTCCGGCGGCGCGTTCGTCGCGTTCGCGGCGCAGGTAGAAGAGGCAGTAGTCGACGCCGACGGCGAAGCCCATCAGGAACATCACCGAGTAGGTGGTCTGGAACAGGTGCAGCTGGTGGCTGGCGATGGACAGGAGGCCGAAGGCGGCCATGCACGCAGTGAGGGCGAGCCCGACCGGGAGGAGGGCGGCGACGACCGCGCCGAAGGCGACGAGGAGGATGCCGAGGGCGAGCGGTACGGCGGTGAACTCGGCCCTCTTGAAGTCCTCGGCCAGCAGGTCGCCGAGCCACTTGCCCGCACTGGCCTCGCCGAACTGGTGGATCTCGGTGTCCGGGTGGTCCTCGCCCACGGCGGCGACCGCGTCCAGGACGGGTTGGACCCGGTCGGACGCGGTGGCGGCCTCGCCCTTCATCTCGAAGGCGATGAGGGCCTCCTTGCCGTCCTCGGAGGCGACGGGCGGGGCGATGTTCCGTGCTTCGCCCGTCTGCCGTACGGCGTCGGCGAGGGCTTCGGCGGCCGGCTTCCAGTCCCCCGCCGCGGGGGCGGAGACCATGACGAGTTCGCCCGCGGGCTTGGCGAGTCCGGCGTCGAGGAGGATCTGCTCGGCACGGGCGGACTCGCCCGCGCCGTTCTCCGCGTTGGTCATCTCGACCATGCCGGTGGCCCCGCCGATGCCCGTGGCGAGCACGACGAAGAGCAGCCAGCCGAATACGGCCGTCTTGCGGTGGTGCGTGCTCCACACGCCAATGCGTGCGGCGAGATTGCGCCTCATGCGGTTTCTCCCCCGGAGGTAAGCGTCAGGTAAGTGATCGGGACGCCTCGAATCTAGGGATCGGGCGCGGTCCGCCCCAGCCGTCGGGGCCCCCGGTCACGGAGGCGTAGGGGGCGGGTGCGGGGGTGGTGCCAGGTACACCCCCTCCGGGTGGCGGACCGGCTGACGCGGCGGGGCGGCGCCGGGTGAGACTGGCACCCGGACCGGGACCTGCCCGGCTCCGGTGAGGGGGAGAGACCCGCGATGAAGGTGTTCTCTGGACGGCTGCGGCCGGCGGCGCTGGCGGCGGGGCGCGGACTGTTCCTGTCGGTGGTCGGCCTCGCGGCGTCCATCACTCTGTTCGTGCTCGCGGTGCTCTCGATCGCCTTCATCCTGCTGGGCATCGGTGTGTTCACCACCCCGGTGGTGCTGGAGGCGGTCCGCAGACACGCCAACCAGCGGCGGCTGTGGGCGGTGACCTGGTCGGACGTACGGATTCCGGTCCTGTATCGGCCCCTGCCGAAGGACCTGCGGTCGGGCGTGACGGGTCAGGTGGAGCGCACCACGCTGATGCTGAAGGACCCGGCGACCTGGCGGGACCTCCAGTGGCTGCTGGTCGACATGACGGCGGGCACGGTGGTGGCGGTCCTGGCGGCGGCCCTGATGATCTACCCCGTCGAGGGGCTGGTCCTGGCGGCGGGCCTGTGGCGGGTGTTCCGGGACGATCCGTACTGGTACGGCTTCGTGCCGGTGGACAGCCAGGCGACGGGGTTCGCGGCCCTGGCGCTGGGAATCGTGCTCTTCCACGTCGGGCTGTGGGCGAGCCGGCCGCTGCTGCGGCTGCACTTCGTGCTCGCCCGGACGCTGCTGGCGCCCACCCGGGACCAGGAGCTGGAGCAGCGCGTCCAGCGGCTCACCGAGACCCGGCACGAGGCCGTGGACACCGCCGCGTCCGAGCTGCGCCGCATCGAGCGGGACCTGCACGACGGGGCGCAGGCCCGACTGGTCGCGATGGGCATGAACCTGGGCACGATCGAGGCGCTGATCGAGAAGGACCCGGCACAGGCGAAGAAGATGCTGGCGATGGCCCGGGAGTCCTCGGCGGAGGCGCTGACCGAGCTGCGGGACCTGGTCCGGGGCATCCACCCGCCGGTTCTCGCGGAGCGGGGCCTCGGCGACGCGGTCCGGGCGCTGGCCCTGCGGCTGCCGGTCGCCTCCGAGGTGACGGTGGAGCTGCCGGGGCGGGCGGAGGCCCCGGTGGAGTCGGCGGCGTACTTCGCGGTCAGCGAGGCCCTGACGAACGCGGTGAAGCACGCGGGGGCGGAGCGGATCTACGTGGACCTGCACCACGCGGAGGGAATGCTCCGGATCTCCGTGACGGACGACGGCCGGGGCGGTGCGGCCGTCGGATCGGGCTCGGGCCTGAGCGGAATCGAACGGCGACTGGGTACATTCGACGGCGTCCTGGCCGTCAGCAGTCCCGCGGGCGGTCCCACCATGGTGACCATGGAGATTCCTTGCGAGTTGTCCTAGCCGAAGATCTCTTCCTGCTGCGCGACGGCCTGGTGCGCATGCTGGAGGCGTACGACTTCGAGATCGCCGCGGCTGTGGAGACCGGGCCCGAACTGACCAAGGCCCTGGCCGAGTTGGAGCCGGACGTCGCCGTCGTCGACGTCCGGCTCCCGCCGTCCCACACCGACGAGGGCCTCCAGTGCGCCCTGGCCGCCCGCCGGGCCCGCCCGGGGCTTCCGGTACTGGTGCTCTCGCAGCACGTGGAACAGCTGTACGCACGGGAGTTGCTGGCGGACGGCGACGGCGGCATCGGCTATCTGCTGAAGGACCGGGTCTTCGACGCGGACCAGTTCATCGACGCGGTACGGCGGGTGGCGGCGGGCGGCACGGCGATGGACCCGCGGGTCATCTCCCAGCTCCTCTCGCGTCGCTCGCAGGACAAACCGATGGGCGGCCTCACCCCGCGCGAGCGGGAGGTGATGGAGCTGGTGGCCCAGGGCCGCTCCAACGCCGCCATCGCCTCGCAGCTGGTGATCACGGAGCGGGCGGTGGCCAAGCACACCTCGAACATCTTCGGCAAGCTCGACCTGCCCCCGTCGGACGACGACAACCGCCGGGTGCTGGCGGTGCTGGCGTATCTGGACCACGGCTGACCGTCGCGCGTGGCCGGGGTGCGCGGCTGGGGTGCGCGGCTGGGGTGCGCGGCTGGGGTGCGCGGCTGGGGTGCGCGGCCGGGGCGGGGCTCCGCTTCCGGACGAACGCCTCGAAGCCGTGCGGCGGTTCACCTTGTCGGTGCTCGCCTCGGCGGGCGCGGTGGACGACGCCACGCCGCGGGACTTCCTGGCGTACGGCTACACCGAGCAGAACGCCCTCGAAGTGGTCCTGGGAATCGGGGCGTACACCCTGTCGACCCTGGCCAACCGGCTCACCGGAGCCCCGGTGGACGCCCCCCTGGCCTCCTTCGCCTGAGAGTCGGCCGCCCGCCCCGCACCCGGGACGGGCTCAGGGGTGAGCTACGGCAAGACTCACGACGTAGGCATCCTCGACCTCGCCGTCCGGGAACAGGGCGGTGAGCAGGGCCCGTTCCCGGTCGAAGAAGTCGCGGACCTCGACCGGGTCGCCGATCAGGAAGTCGGAGTGGGTGGCCAGGGTGGCGATATGGGCGTCGACCGGTACGCGGCGGCTCCACGCCACCTGCCGGATACGGAAGTCGAGCCCGTCGGGCAGTTCGGCCCGGAAGCGGGCCCGGTGGGACGGGACGGCGGGGACCTCCACCCCGAAGAAGACCCGCATCCGGTTCTCCTGCTCGACGAGCCATTCCACGGACGGGTCGCCGTCGTTCCACCAGAGCGCCAGCGCCCCGCCCGGGCGCAGTACCCGGCGGGCCTCGGGTATCGAGCGTGCCGGGTCGGTCCAGTGCCAGGCCTGGGCGTACGTGATCAGGTCCATGGAGCCGGTCCGCAGCGGCAGGTTGTTCCCGTCGCCCCGGACCAGCGGCACGTCCGGCAGGCTGCGGCGGAACTGCTCGGCCATCCCGTCGCCCGGCTCCACCGCCGTGACCCGGGCGCCGCGCTCGTACAGCCGTGCCGTGCCGAGACCGGTCCCCGCTCCGACGTCCGCGACCCGGGCTCCGGCGAGCGGCACTCCGGCCAGCTCCTCGACGGCGTCGAACAGGGTGGGCGGGTAGGAGGGGCGGTGCGCGTCGTAGTCGGCGGCGATGGCGTCGAAGGACCGGGCCTGCACAGGTTTCGTCATGCGGCCATCATCGCGCGGCGCCCTCGGGAAGGGCACGGAAACCTCTGCACGCCTCTGGTCCCCCCGTCTACCCGTCAGTACATTGACACCATGTCTAACACGCAGCCAGCGGCGGTCGCGTCGGAGCGGACGCCCCTCAAGGCCCGCAAGGTGTCCTTCGCCTGGGAGAAGACTCCCCTGCACTGGGTGCCGGGCGACCCGTTCACCACACACACCATCAACGTGCTCCACCTGCTGCTCCCGGCCGGGGAGCGCTGGTTCATCCACGTCTATCGCCAGATACTCCCGTACATACACGACGACCAACTGCGCGAGGACGTCATCGGGTTCATCGGCCAGGAGGCCGTGCACTCCCAGGCCCACGACGATGTGCTGCCGCACCTGCGGGAGTTGGGCCTCGATCCGACCCCGTACACCGCGCAGGTCGACTGGTTCTTCGAGAAGCTGCTCGGAGACCGGACGCTGCCGCCGGGGCGGGCCTCGAAGTGGTGGCTGATGGAGCGGGTGGCGACGATCGCGGCGATCGAGCACTACACCGCGTTCCTCGGCGACTGGATCCTCAACGCCGACGCCCTGGACCGCCGGGGAGCGGATCCGACGATGCTCGATCTGCTGCGCTGGCACGGGGCGGAGGAGGTCGAGCACCGGTCGGTGGCCTTCGACGTCTTCCTGCACGTGGACGGCGGCTACCGGCGGCGGGTGCGCACCTGGGCGGCGGCGTTCTCCGCGCTGGTGTTCCTCTGGCAGCGCGGCACCCGCTTCTTCATGGAGAACGACCCCACGCTGCTGGGCGGCAAGGCCTCGTTCAAGGCGTTCCACGCGAGCGGAAAGCAGGGCACGCTGCCCAGCACGGGCGCGATCCTGCGGTCCGTGCCGAGCTATCTCAGCCGGTCGTACCACCCGTCGCGGGAGTGCAGTACGGCCCAGGCCGTCGACTACCTCGCCCGCTCCCCCGCCGCGCTCGCCGCTGAGACCGCTGAGACCGCCACGACCGCCACGACCGCCACGACGGGAAGGTCCTGAACCATGGCCCTGCCCCGTCTGCGCACCGTCGTGCTCGTCTCCGGCGTCGCCCTGCTCACCCGGCGCGCCCTGAAACGCCGGATCGCCCGGTCCCCGCTGTGGCCGCTGCCCGCCCTGCCCGAGCCGATCTCGGGCCACTCCAAGCGGCGCGCGACCTCGGTGCGCCGACTGCTGATCACCCGGCGGAGCGAGGTCGCCGACGGTGTCGTCCAGCTCCGGCTGGAGGGGGCCGGTCTGCCGCGCTGGGAGCCGGGGGCCCATCTGGACCTGGTGCTGCCGTCCGGCCTGGTGCGGCAGTACTCACTGTGCGGCGACCCGGAGGACACCGGCGCGTACACGGTGGCGGCCCGGCTGATGGAGGACGGCCGGGGCGGTTCGCGGGAGGTGCACGAGCAGCTCCGGGAGGGCCTGGAGATCGAGGTGCGCGGGCCGCGCAACCGTTTCCCGCTGGCCGAGGCCAGGGCTTACGTCTTCGTCGTCGGCGGCATCGGGATCACCCCGGTGTGGCCGATGCTGCGGTCGCTGGCCGCGTCGGGGGCCGACTGGCGGCTGCTGTACGGGGGCCGGTCGCGGGGGTCGATGCCGTTCCTGGCGGAGATCGAGAGGCTCGGCGCGGACGGGGACCGGGTCACGGTCGTCGCCCAGGACGAGGCGGGCCACCCGGACGTCGCGGCGGCGCTCGGCGGTCTCGCCCCGGGCACGGCGGTCTACTGCTGCGGGCCCGAGCCGCTGATGGATGCCGTGGCCGCCGCGCTCCCGGAGGGGCTCCCGCTGCATCTGGAGCGGTTCTCGGCCGCGACGGAGGGCGCGGCGGGCCCGGGTTCCGGGGCGTTCGAGGTGGAGTTGCGGCGCAGCGGGCGCACGGTGCCGGTCGCGGCCGGGCAGTCGGTGCTGGCCGCTGTCCGCACGGCGGCGCCCCATGTCGCGTACTCCTGCGAGCAGGGGTTCTGCGGGACCTGCCAACAGCGGGTCCTGGAGGGCGAGATCGATCACCGGGACGATCTGCTGACCGACGACGAGCGGGGCGACTCGATGCTGATCTGCGTCTCGCGCTGCCGGGGCGGGCGTCTCGTCCTGGACCTCTGAACGGCTACGGCGACGTCACGTACTGACCTCCTTCGGCGCGGCGGCCTACCAGTTCATGTTCGCCGAGCACGACGATCGCAGCCGGGTCGACATCCACGAACTGACGACGAAGTGGTTGCTCGGCTCCGTCGGCGGCTGAGGGGAGAGGGAGGGGGCGTACGCACCCCGGATAGGCTGTCCGTATGACGACCGGGGTGCGGCGCAGGATGGGCGTCGACGAGCGCAGACAGCAACTGATCGGCGTCGCGCTGGACTTGTTCAGCCGCCGCTCGCCCGAGGATGTGTCGATCGACGAGATCGCCGCGGCCGCGGGCATCTCCCGTCCGCTGGTGTACCACTACTTCCCCGGGAAGCAGAGCCTGTACGAGGCGGCGCTCCGGCGGGCCGCGGACGAGCTGGCGGCGCGCTTCCTGGAGCCTCCGGAGGGGCCCCTGGGCGCGCGGCTGCTCCGGGTGATGGGGCGGTTCTTCGACTTCGTCGACGAGCACGGCCCCGGCTTCTCGGCGCTGATGCGGGGCGGGCCCGCGGTCGGTTCCTCGACCGCGAACGCCATGATCGACGGGGTGCGGCAGGCCGCGTACGAGCAGATCATCACGCACCTCGGAGTGACCGAACCACCGGCCCGGCTGGAGCTGGTGGTCCGTTCCTGGGTCTCGCTCGCCGAGTCGACGGCGCTGATCTGGCTGGACGGGCGGCGCATCCCGCGCGCCGAGCTGGAGACGCAGCTGGTGCACGACTTCGCGGCGCTCGCCGCGGTCAGCGCCGCGTACGACCAGGAGATGGCGGGCATCGTGCTGCGGGTGCTGTCCCAGGAGCCGGCGGACGGCCCGTTCGGGGAGCTGCTCGCCCGGCTCTCCGCGTTCGCCCCGGACGTGCCCGCCGTGCCCGCGCAGCGGCTGCCGCACTGATTCCCGGGACAGCCCTCAGGCCGGCAGGCCGTTGCGGTGGGAGACGCGGCGGGCGGCGGCCAGCAGGGCGTGGATCTGCGGGCCCGCCTGGTCGATCTCGGTGACCGGGCGAGGGAACGGCAGCCGCACGTCCTCGTGGGTGCTGGGGTATTCGAGCCGCAGGGTCACCCCGAAGCGGTCCATCGCCAGCGGCACGGCCCGCGTCATGCCGCGCTCCGGGCGGGGGTGGACGAGGCGCAGGAGCAGGGGGACGAGTTCGGCGTGGTCGTCCACCAGATGGGTGAGCATGCCCGCCTCGCAGGCGGCGATCGGGTCGGTCTCCACCTCTTCGAGCTCCTCCAGGGTGATGAAGGTGCGCCCCTCGGCGTCCTCCAGGACGGCCTGCCCGAACTCCATGCAGGTGCTCTGCTCGGTGTCGGTGGTGTACGGGGCTGTCAGCAGCCCGGTGACCGTGACGCGGGCGCGCAGCCGGTCGCGTACGGGGGTGGGGGCGATGTCCGTGAACTCCAGGCGGGCCGGGACGCGTTCGGCGCTCGGCGCGTGACTGCCGTCGTCCGGGGTGTGCAGGTGGATGTGGCCCATCGCGCCCGTGCCGTCGAGGCGGCGGACTTCGGTGTGCACTCCGTCGCTGACCACGGTCATGGAGTGGGCGACGGTCAGGATCGACCGGACGCGCTCGGCGCGGGTCGGCTGCGAGGCGCGGGGGCGGGAAAGACGCATCCGAGTTCTCCAGGAAGGGTCAGCGGAACCCAAGCAGCTACTTAGGTATGCCTAACCTTACCTACTTGGCCCGGGTGTGGGTAGTCCGGGGCTCCATCCGTGCACCGGCCCCGTTCACGCCCAGGTCAGAGCTGTAGCTCGGTGCGGAGGGCGGCGGCGAGACCGACCTCCGCGTTGTCCGACTGGCCGCGCTCGAAGGCGCGCTGGTAGGCCTCGTCGCCGACGGCCGCCCGCGCCTGGAGCTCGCACCTCTCGCGGACCGGCCCCAGCTCGGGCGTGCCGCGCTGGGGATGGCCGACCATGCGCCAGTACGCGTGTCCGGTGCCATAGACCCGGGCGGCCTGCGCGCCCGCGCCCTGGGCGGCGATGGCGGCGGCCAGGATGTCCAGCCCCAGCGCGATGCCGAAGCTGTCGCGGAGCCGGTGCTTGCCCGCGAGCATCGACCGGGCGTGCGTGGCGGAGGCTTCGGGGTGACCCTGGAGCAGGGCGATCAGGGCGAGTTGGTAGTCCGCGTAGGAGCGGGTCCAGTGTTCGCCGCCGCGTTCGCAGGCCCGGCGCAGTGTGGTGGCGGCTGCCTCGGACTCGGCGAGCCGGCCGAGCGCGGTGAGCGCGAAGACGGTGATGAGGTGGCAGCGCAGCCGGTGGGCCGAGTCCACGGGCACTCCCTCGGTCATCCGCAGGACCCGCCCGGCCGCTTCCAGCGCCGCCTCGGGCTCCCCGTTCATCAGCTGGGTGAGACCGGAGAGATAGGCCGCGCCGAGCATGCCCTCGTCGTCCCGGTCGAACAGCGCGCCGGCCGTGCAGAGCGCGCCGCACTTCTCGGCGGTCGCGAAGTCGCCCTGGAGCAGGGCCGCGACGCCGAGAACCCATTGCAGCCTGGTCCGGCGGGGTCCTTCGACGGGGCCCGCGTCCAGGGCGCGCCGGGCGTAGTTCCGGGCCTCGGTGAGGTGGCCGCAGCAGGCCCAGAAGAAGCCGACGCGGCCCGCCATCTCCTGGGCCCCGCCGACGTCGTGGACGAGCAGGTGTTCCAGGGCGGCGCACAGGTCGAGGTGGGTGTCGGACACCTTGTGGTACCAGGACACCTGGTTCGGGCCGGTCCAGCCGTCGTGGGCGCGGCGGGCGAGGCCGAGGAAGCTTCTCGCGTGCCGGTCGGCGGCGGCGCGGGCCTCGCCCAGTTCGGTGAGCCACATCCGGCCGTACTCGCGGAGGGTGTCGAGCATCCGGTAGCGGTCGCCGTCGCGTTGGACGACACTCTGGGCGACGAGGCCCTGGAGCGCCCGGTCCACCTCGTCCGGGGTAAGGGGGCCGCCCGCGCAGACCTCGCGGGCGACCGCCTCGTCGAAGTCGGTCCGCAGCGGGGTGAGGCGGGCCCACAGGAGGCGCTCCAGCGGGGTGCAGAGCTCGTGGGACCAGCCGATGGCCGTGCGCAGGGTGCGGTGGCGGCGGGGCCACACCGTCGCGTCGGCGAGGAGGTCGAGGCGGGCCGTGCCCGCATCCCCTTCGAACCCGACGGCCCTGTCGCACCCGTCGAACCCGGGTGCGCCGTCCACGCCGGATGCGTCGAAACCGGGAGCTCCGAATCCGGATGCCGCGAAACCCGGCGCTTCGAAACCGGGCGCGAGGGCGAGGCCGCCGCCCCGGCCGGGCGCGCCGAAGCCGGCGCCCCGGGCGTCGAAGCGGCTGCCGATCCGGGTGGCGAGCTGGGCCACGCTGTGCCGGCCGATGCCCGCGGCGGCCAGCTCGATGGCGAGCGGGATACCTTCGAGGCGGCGGCAGATCTCGGTGGCCGCCGCCTCGTCGCCGGGGGCGTCGAGGCCGGCCCCGGGGTCGGTGGCGCGCAGCCGGTCGGCGAAGAGCTGGAGGGCGTCGGGCGCGCCGTCGACCGGGAGCGGCGGCACCTCGACGACGTACTCGCCCCGGGTGCCGAGCGGCTGCCTGCTGGTGACCAGGACGGTCAGGCCGGGCGAGGTGGTCAGGATCTCGGCCAGCAGGTGCGAGCAGGCAGCACGGAGGTGTTCGGCGGAGTCGAGGACCAGCAGGAGTCGTTTGTCGCCGAGCCATTCGCAGAGCGCCTCGACGGGCATCCGCAGGGTGTGGTCGGCGAGTCCGACCGCGTCCGAGACGGTGGGGAGCAGCAGCCCGTCGTCGGGGAGCGGGGAGAGGTCGGCCCACCAGGCGCCGTCCGCGTAGCGGTCGGCGGCGGCGCGGGCGGCCCGGAGCGCGAGCCGGGTCTTGCCGACGCCGCCGGGGCCGATCAGGGTGGTCATCCGCCGGATGGTCAACGCGGTTCCCAGGCGAGCCAGTTCGGCCCGCCTCCCGACGAAGCTGCTCGTCTCGTCGGGGAGGTATCCCACCTTGGTCATCATCACCGTCCGGGCGCTGGAGCAGGGTGCGCCGGCGAGCCGACCGCCCCGGGTGGGGCTCCTGCCGCACGCACCGGGCCGGCCCCGCCTCCCCGAGGGGGAGAGCGGGACCGGCCCGGTGAACCAGGACGGCTGTCGCGGCTCCATTGCCGACGTCTGCCGTCACCGTAGTGCTGCCGGAGGTCAGCGCAGCGTGAAGACGGCCGCCGTGCGTCCCGGGACGGTGAAAGTGGCCGATTTCCCGTCGTACCTGGCTCGTTTGACCGTAAGATCCGCACCCGTGGCCTGGACGGGGTGCAGTGCGTACGTCTTCCCCGCCGGCGCGGCGAGCCGCTGGTCGGCGGTGGTCGGCGCGGCGTTGAGGACGACGACCAGCTCGCCGAGGCGCATGGTGATCACGCCCGGTGTCTCGGCCGTGCCGGAGAGCGGGAAGGACAGGGCGGACTGCACCTGGCCGGCGGTACGCAGGGAGAACTCCTTCTCGGTGGAGCGGATGGTGAGCAGGTCGCGGTAGGCGGCCGAGGCCCCGTCGATCTGCGCGCAGTTCGGCGCGATGGTGCCGGTGGCGGCCAGGAGCGGCTTCGCGTACGCCCACTTGTCCTGGTTGTCGGCGGCGGGCGGCAGGCCCCGGCCGAAGCCGTTGCCGTCGCGGCAGTCCCAGTGCAGGGCGTTGAACCAGTCGCCGCTGTCGTAGGAGTTGCGGTCCAGGGACTTGGAGCGCAGCAGGTCGGTGCCGGCCTGGGAGAGCGAGGGCCCCTGGGAGAGGACGGAGGCGGCCATGGCCACCACCTGGGCCCTGGCCCGTTCGGCTGCCGTCGTGTCGACCGGGAGCTTGAAGGCGAGGGTGTCGAAGAGGGTCTCGTTGTCGTGGGCGTCGGAGTAGGCGAGCGCGTCGCCGGGTGCGGCCGCGTATCCGGCGGGCGCCCCGTTGTAGTCGACCTCGGAGCCCTTGACCGTACGGCCGGAGGTGTCGGTGAAGGTGTAGTCGGCAAGGTTGCCGGTCAGCCCGACCTTGATCAGGTCCTGGTAGTGCAGCAGCCGGGCCTTCTGCTCGGCGCGGGTGCCGTTGGCCGGGGAGGAGTTGGGGTCGGTGTAGAGGCCGGTGGCGAAGCCCTGGACGCCGGGGTCCTCGTCGAAGGGGCCGCCGCCGCGCACGGCGTCGCGGGCCCGGTCGGAGAAGGTGGCGATGCCGGTGCCGGCCATGTTCTTCTGGGTGGCCTGGACGAAGCGGGCGTCGTCCGCGATCTCGCCGAAGTTCCAGCCCTCGCCGTACAGGATGATCTTCTTGCCGTCGACGCCGTCCTCGGCGAGCGTGAGCCCGTCCAGCGCCGCGCGGACGGCGAGGATGTTGTCCTTGGGGTGGTGGCCCATCAGGTCGAAGCGGAAGCCGTCGACCTTGTACTCCTTCGCCCAGGTGACGATCGAGTCGACGACGAGCTTGCCCATCATGGTGTTCTCGGGCGCGGTGTTGGCGCAGCAGGTGGAGGTGGCGACGGAGCCGTCCTCCAGGAGGCGCTGGTAGTAGCCGGGGACGATTCTGTCGAGGACCGACTTGTCGTCCTGCCCGGAGGCGACGGTGTGGTTGTAGACGACGTCCATGACGGTGCGCAGTCCGGCCTGGTTGAGGCCCTGCACCATCTGCCGGAACTCGACCGTGCGCCGGGTGCCGTCCGGGTCGGAGGCGTAGGAGCCCTCGGGGACGGTGTAGTGCAGCGGGTCGTAGCCCCAGTTGAAGCCGTCCTTGGCGGCGGCCTTGCTCACGCAGACCTGCTGCTCCTCGGAGTCGGGGGCGTAGACGTGGAGATCGCAGGCGGGCTTCCGCTGGTCCTTCTTCTTCTCCGGGATCGTGCCGATGTCGAAGACGGGCAGCAGGTGGACGTAAGCGGTGCCGGAGTCGGCGAGCTTCTTGAGGTGCTTCATGCCCTTCGAGCGGGTGTCGGTGAAGGCCAGGTACTCACCGGGGTGGGTCGCCGTGCGGTCCGTGACGGAGAAGTCGCGGACGTGCAGTTCCTGGATCTGGGCGTCCCGCAGCGGGGTCGCGGCGGGCTTCCTCAGACCCGACCAGCCGCGCGGGGCGAGCTTCGGGTCGGTGAGGTCGACGACGAGGCTGCGGGCGGAGTCGGCGGTCAGGGCCGTGGAGTAGGGGTCGGTGACCTTGTTGGTCACCATCTTCTGCACGGTGGGGGCCCAGACGGTCACGGCGTACCGGTAGGGCTTGCCCCGCCAGTTCTTCTTTCCGGTGACCGACCAGACGCCGGTGCGGTCGTCGCGCTTCATCGGGCGGGTGCGGCCGTCGAGTTCGAGCGAGACGGTCCGGGCGGTGGGGGCCCAGACAGAGAGCGTGGGCGTCGACTTGCGGAAGACCGGGCCGAGTTCGGCCAAGGCCGCCTTCTTGCCGTACAGGTCGTCCAGGACGCCCGCGGTCTGTACGCCGGTGGCGGCGAGCAGGGCCCCGTTGGCGGCGCGCTGGGTGGCGACGATCTGGCCACGCAGGGATGCGCGGACCCGGTCCCGGTCGCGGTCGTCCACGGTGAACGCCGGGTAGTCCTTGAGGTGCGGGTACTTCGCCTTCTGCGCGTCGCTCAGCGCGGACCGCGTGAGCCGCAGCCACCGGCCCTCGTCGGAGAGCGCCCCGTCGACGACGGAGATGCCGCCCTTCTCCGCGTACACGAGCTGCTGGCTGGTGGCGTCGGTGGCCTTCACCTTCCAGACGACGGTGTCCTTGTCGAGCCACTGCGCCTCGGCCTTCGACAGGTCGGGGGCCGCGCCGCCGCCGGTCTGCGGGAGGAGGTAGCCGGGCCTGCCGCCGAGCATCCAGACCTCGTGGCCGTAGGTGGCGAGGTCCAGGGACTGGTCGGTGGGCAGGTCCTTCTCGTCGCCCTTGTGCAGGATGTAGCTGAGGGTGGTGGCCCCGTCCACGAGCGGCACCTCGAAGGTGACCCCGTAGGCGTCCTTCTTCACGGGCGTCAGCGGCTTGGACCAGTCGGTGGGCTCCTTGGCGCCGGACCAGGTGTGCAGCCCCCAGCCGTCGTAGTTCCCATCCGGGCGGTGGTAGTTGAGGACCGCCTTGCCGGTGTCCTGCGGCGGGGCCTCGGGGGCTTCGGCCCGCTGCCCGTCCTTGCCCTGCTCGATCCAGACCTGACCGGTCACGCCGAGGTCGACAGTCCGCCGCGGACCGTCCGCCGTGCCGTTCTTCTCGACGGTGTACGGGACGGAGTCGGCACCCTTCTCCAGGTCGAGCCAGGCGAACGCCCCGTAGGCGTCCCGGCCGATGAACTCGGCGGTCTTCCCGCCGGACTTCAGCTGCCAGCCCTCGTAGTCGCCGTCGGGGCGCTGGTAGTGGACGACCGCCCGGTCGCGCTCGACGGCGACGGGCTTCGGCTTCGGCGGGGTCGCTCCCGCGGTGGTCGCGGCGAGGGCACTGGAGGTGCGGCCCGCCCGGTCGACGACGACGGCCTTGTAGCGCAGCGGCGTTCCCGCCTTCACCGTCTCGTCGAGGTATTGGGTGACCTTGTACGGGGCGTGGTCGGCCGAACCGAGCGTCTTCCACTTCCCGTCGCCCACCTGGGCGGCGAAGACGACCCGGTTGAGCTGTCCGCCGTCCACGTCGGCGGTGATCCCGACGGTGCCGGTGGCGCCGGCGGCCGGGGCCTTCAGCGCGATCGTGGGCTTGGCAGCGGGTGCGTCCACGGTCCGGTCCGCCTTCAGCACGATGCTGGAGAGGGCGGGCACGGTGACGGTGACCCGTTTGTCCTTTCCGCTGCGGACCGAGCCGGAACCGCCGTACAGCGTAAGCAAGTTCATGTCGGCCGACTCGGTGGCGAGCTGGACCTTCCGCGGGCTCGTGCCGTTGTTGGAGGCGACGAGGTATTCGTACGGCCGCTCGGTGTCGATGCGCGAGGTGGCGTACACCGAGCCTTCCGCGAACCGCTCGATCTGGGTGCCGTCGCGCAGTGCCGGGTGGGCCTTGGTGAGCTTGGACAGGGCGGCGATGGAGCGGTAGACCGGGTGCTTCGTGTCGTACGCGTCCGAGGCGTGCGTGCGGTCGGTGCCGAGCTGGTCGTCGTTGAGGTAGTCGGCGGTCTTCGACGCGAAGAGCGTCTGGCGGGAGTCCTTGTCGCCGCCGGCTCCGGTGAAGCCCTGCTCGTCGCCGTAGTAGATCACCGGGTTGCCCCGGCCGAGGAACATCAGCTCGTTGGCGAGCCGGGCCCGCTTCAGCAGTTCGGCGTCGTCGGCCTTCGGGTTGTCCTGCTTCAGGAAGGTCCCGATACGGCCCATGTCGTGGTTGCCGAGGAAGGTGACCTGCTCGTAGGCGTTGGCCTTGTCGGTGGTGTAGCGGTAGTCGTTCTCGTACACGGAGGCGAGCCGGTCGGCGGGCGCGCCCTGGGAGGCGAACTGCCGGGCGGCGTCCTGGAACGGGAAGTCCAGCGTGGAGTCCAGGCGGCCCCGGGTGACGTACGGGGAGGTCACCTCGGTGTCGGCGGAGTAGACCTCGCCGAACATGAAGAAGTCGTCCCGGCCGCGCTTCGCGGCGTACGCGTCGAGCGCGGTGGCCCACTGGGTCCAGAAGTCCAGGTCGACGTGTTTGACGGTGTCGATGCGGAAGCCGTCGATGTCGAAGTCGCGGACCCACTTCTCGTAGATCTTCGCCATGCCCTTCACGACCTCGGGACGCTCGGTCCACAGGTCGTCGAGCCCGGAGAAGTCGCCGTACTCGTTGGACTCGCCGGCCCACGTCGAGTCGCCCCGGTTGTGGTACATCGTCGGGTCGTTGAGCCAGGAGGGGACCTTCTCGCCGGTACCGGGCGTCTTCACCGGTGTGTACGGGAAGGAGTCCCGGTGCACCTTCTCGACGCCGTCGCGGTCGTCGAAGGGGCGGCCGTCCTCGTCGAGGTAGGGGAAGGCGCCCTTGGGCTGGTAGCCGTAGGCCTTCTCCGCGTAGTCGACGGTGTCGGCGGTGTGGTTGGTGATGACGTCGGAAGAAGACCTTCATGCCCTTGGCGTGGGCCTTGTCGATCAGCCGCTCCAGGTCGGCGTTGGTGCCGAAGTGCGGGTCGACCTGGGTGAAGTCGGTGATCCAGTAGCCGTGGTAGCCCGCCGAGGCGTCCTTGCCGGTGCCCTGCACGGGCCGGTTCTTGAAGATCGGCGCCATCCAGATGGCGGTGGTGCCGAGCTCCTTGATGTAGTCGAGTTTCCGGGTGAGGCCCTTGAGGTCGCCGCCCTGGTAGAACCCCTTGTCGGTGGGGTCGTAGCCGTGCTCCAGCCGCGAACCGGTCAGCCCGCCCCGGTCGTTGGAGGTGTCGCCGTTGGCGAACCGGTCGGGCAGCACGAAGTAGAACTGCTCGCGCGTGAGGTCGTGCCGGTCCGCCTCACGGGCGAGTTTCGCGTCCGACGGCGGGGCCGGCGGCCGGGGCGACGCGGCGGCGGTGGCCGCCGGGACGACGGGCAGCAGCGCCGCGCACAGGGCGGCCACCGTCCATCGTCCGAGGATGGTTCGGGACACGGAGGGTGCTCCTTGGGGCTTGATCGGTAGGTCGAGCGGGGGCCCGAGCAAGGGGTCGCTCAGCCCGAGCGATGGGTCGAGCGATGGGTCGCTCAGGGGGAAGCGGGCCGGTGGCGGTGCCACCGGCCCGCTGGGGGTTCGGGTGTCAGCCGCGCCAGGCGTCGGCGGTCAGCGTGACCTTCCCGGAGGCCGGGACGGTGGCGGTGCGGTTGACTCCGCTCTCCCAGGTGATGTTGCCGGACGCGTCCTTGCGGACGTACTTGTAGGCGAACGTGGTCCCGGCGGGCAGGTTCACGTCCAGCTTCCACACGGGGTACGCCGCCGGGTCGAGCTTCGGCGCGCTCGCCGGGTTCCAGTTGCCGAGGGCGGCCTGGTCACCGGTGACGTGGATGTTCTGGCCGGGCTGGGTGGTGGCGTTGACGCCGAAGGAGGCGCCGGAGGTGCCGTTGCCGGGGTCCGGGTCGGGGTTCGTGCCGCCTCCTCCGCAGGTACGGGCACCGGTGTGCAGGGCGACGGCGGTGCCGGCCGGGACGGTGGCGGTGAACTGGCCGGAGCCGTTGACCTGGACGCCCTTGCCGGACTGCACGTCGCAGTAGTCGCCGGCGGGCAGCGAGGTCTGGAAGGCCCGGTTCAGCGCGGAGCCCTCGTGGTTGATGGCGACATAGGCCTTGTTCCCCCGGCCGAAGGCGATCTGGTCGCCGCCGTTGTCCCACCAGTTGGTGACTCCCTGGCCGCGCGCGGTGTTGCGGAGGCCGACCATGGAGGAGATCTCGCGCCAGGCGTGCTGGCACTTCCAGCCGTCGCTGTAACAGGCGTTCACCTGGCCGCCGTTCGGCGGTCCCGCGTCGTGGTTGCTGAACTCGTAGCCGGAGTGGACGTCCGGGGAGCCGTAGGGCCAGGCCAGCATGAAGACACTGGCCAGGGTGTAGGCGGACCCGTTCTTGTAGTTGAGGGTGTCGCCGCCGCGCTCGGTGTCGTGGTTGTCGACGAAGACGGCGGACTTGCCGGACTCCATGAAGCCCCAGCCCTCGCCGAAGTTCTTCAGGTCGGCGAGGTTCTCGTTGAGGAAGACCTGCTTGAGGCTCCGCCCGTACCGGAACTCCTGGACGTCTCCGCTGCCGAGGTACTCGGAGGGCGAGACGGCCTCACCGGCCCCGAAGATCGCCTCGTGCTTCCAGTAGACGTTCGGGTTGGTCAGCCGGGACTTGATGTTGGCGAGGTCGCCGGCGGGCATGTGCTTGGCGGCGTCGATCCGGAAGCCGTCGACGCCGAGCGAGAGCAGGTCGTTGAGGTAGCCGGCGATCCTGCCGCGTACGTAGTCCTCGCCGGTGTCCAGGTCGGCGAGGCCGACCAGTTCGCAGTTCTGGACGTTGCCGCGGTCGTTGTAGTTGTTGCCGATCGGGGACCGGCAGTCGTCCATGTCGGCGCCGGAGTAGAGGCCCGGGTAGTCGTACTTGGAGTACGCGGAGCCTCCGGTGCCGGTGCCGTTGCCCGCCGACATGTGGTTGATGACCGAGTCGGCGATGACCTTGACCCCGGCCGAGTGACACGTGTTCACCATGGCGGAGAACGCGGACCGGTCGCCGAGCCGGCCGGCGATCCGGTAGCTGACGGGCTGGTAGGAGGTCCACCACTGGCCGCCCTGGATGTGCTCCTGCGGCGGCGAGACCTGGACGTAGCCGTAGCCCGCCGGACCGAGGGTGTCCGTGCAGGCCTTGGCTATGGAGGCGAACTTCCACTCGAACATCACGGCGGTGACGTCCTTGTCGCCCGGGGCGGCGGCCTGTGCGGTGCCCGCCGCGCCGAATCCGGTGGGGACGACGAGAGCGGCGGCGCCGGCCACGAGGGCGAGCGCGGCGGACAGGGATCTGCGTGCCATGACTTTCCTCCTGCGGGTGGGGGAAGCGGGGATGACGGTGCAGCCTCAGTCGGCAACGCGCCGTGCCCTCAAGGCTCCTGAAGGTTCTTGCTGCAAGAATGCAAACCTTGCCGCGGAGCAGACCGTACGAGCCCACCCGTCACCGGTCAACCCTTTGGACATCCCCCGCTCACATCCGCGAAACAGCGGAGCTTTCTTCCCGACTTCCGCGCGATTTCTCGCTGCAAGGTCTTTCGCAAGATATTGCGGGCCTGTTACGTTTCATCCCGACTCCGGTCCGGTCGGCCGGGGGATCCGGCACCGCTGCACGCCGTCGGACCCCACGCGCCCGGCCGGCCGGGCCGGTCACGGCAAGAGAGGCACCCGGAGTCGCTGCAACTCCCCGCCGGCCCGTCCTGGGCCGACTCCTGGTGCCTCTCCTGTACGTGTCCGTTCCCGTACGTGCCCGTTTTCGTACCGTGCCCGCTGCCGTACGTGCCCGTTCCCGTACCGCGCCCGCCGCCGTACGTGCCCGCTGCCGCTTCGCGGTCAGCCGTTGCGTACCGCCGCCGTCGAGCCCCGTACGACCAGCTCCGGCTGGAAGACGTACTCGGTGCGCTGCACCGGGCTGCCCCCGATCTCCTCCAGCAGCGCGCCCACGGCGGCCGCCGCCATCGCCTGCACCGGCTGGCGCACCGTGGTCAGCGGCGGGTCGGTGAACGCGATGAGCTGTGAGTCGTCGAAGCCGACGACCGAGACGTCACGGGGCACCTCCAGGCCCCTCCCGCGGGCGGCGCGGACCACGCCGAGGGCCATCAGGTCGCTGCCGCAGACGATGCCCGTGCACCCCGCGTCCAGCAGGGCGCCCGCCGCCACCTGGCCGCCCTCGACGCTGAACAGCGTGGAGCAGACGAGCAGTTCGGCCTCGGCCCTGTCCATGCCGAGCACCGAGACGGCCGCCTCCACGAACCCGTCGCGCTTGCGGCGGGAGGGGACGTAGCGCTGCGGGCCTATGGCCAGGCCGATCCGGCGGTGGCCTAGCTCGGCGAGGTGCCCCAGGGCCATCCGTACGGCGGCGTTGTCGTCGGGCGAGACGAACGGTGCGCTGATGCGCTCGTTGTAGCCGTTGATCAGGACGAACGGCACGCCGCGCTCGGTGAGCGCGGCGTACCGGCCCGGGTCGGCGGAGGTGTCCGCGTGCAGCCCGGAGAGGAAGACGATGCCGCCGACGCCGCGCTCCACGAGCTGCTCGACGAGTTCGTCCTCCGTCGCACCGCCCGGCAGCTGGGTGCAGAGCACGGGGGTGTAGCCGTGCCCGGCCAGCACCTGTTCGACGGACTGCGCGAACGCCGGGAAGATCGGGTTGGTGAGTTCGGGCGTCACCAGGCCGATCAGTCCCGCGCTGCGCTGCCGCAGCCGTACGGGCCGCTCGTAGCCCAGGATGTCGAGCGCCGCGAGCACCCGCTGACGCGTGGAGTCCGCGACGCCCTGCTTCCCGTTCAGGACCCGGCTGACCGTCGCCTCGCTGACCGCCGCCTGTCCGGCGATGTCGGAGAGGCGGGGCGCCGCCGCGGTCCTGGGCGCGGGCAGTGTCACACCGTCCACCACACCGTGGTGTCGGCGGGCAGCTCGGCCTCGGCGCCGTCCACGGTGACCGGAGAGCTGGCGAGCAGAACCCGGCCACGGGCGGCGATGCGGACGGGGGCGCCGGTGGTGTTGACGGTGCAGACGAAGCCGGGGCGGGAGAAGACGAGGACGCCTTCGGGGCCGTCCAGCCACTCGACGTCCGTGCCGGCGCCGAGGCCCGGGTGCTCCCGGCGGGCGGCGATGGCGGCGCGGTACAGCTCCAGGGTGGAGCCCTCCACGCCGGTCTGCGCCTCGACGGACAGCTCGCCCCAGCCGGCGGGCTGCGGGAGCCAGCTGCCGCCGTCGCCGAAGCCGTACGAACCTCCCTCGCGGGTCCACGGGATCGGGACGCGGCAGCCGTCGCGGAAGCCGTCCTGGCCGTCGGCGCGGAAGAACGAGGGGTCCTGGCGGGCCTCGTCGGGCAGGTCGGTGACGTCGGGCAGGCCGAGCTCCTCGCCCTGGTAGACGTAGGCGGAGCCGGGCAGGGCGAGCATCAGCAGGGAGGCGGCGCGGGCCCGGCGCAGGCCCATCTCGCGGTCGCCGGGGGTGCGGATCTGGGTGCCGAGGCCCGCCGGGTTGGCGAAGCGGGTGGCGTGCCGGGTGACGTCGTGGTTGGAGAGCACCCAGGTGGCGGGCGCGCCGACCGGGCGCATCGCGGCGAGCGAGGTGTTGATGACCTCGCGCAGTTCGGCGGCGTCCCAGGCGGTGGCCAGGTACTGGAAGTTGAACGCCTGGTGCATCTCGTCGGGGCGCACGTAGTTGGCGGTGCGCTCGACGGTCGGGGTCCAGGCCTCGGCGACGGCGATCCTCTCGCCCGGGTACTCGTCGAGGATGGTGCGCCAGCTGCGGTAGATCGCGTGCACGCCGTCCTGGTCGAAGAACGGCATGACGTCGTTGCCGAGCAGCCTGAGCTGGTCGTGGGAGCCGAGGTCGGGCAGCCCCTCGGCCTTGACGAGGCCGTGGGCGACGTCGACCCGGAAGCCGTCGACGCCCATGTCGAGCCAGAAGCGCAGGATGGAGCGGAACTCGTCGGCGACGGCCGGGTGCTCCCAGTTGAAGTCGGGCTGCTCGGGGGCGAAGAGGTGGAGGTACCAGTCGCCGGGGGTGCCGTCCGGGTTCGCCGTACGGGTCCAGGCGGGGCCGCCGAAGATGGACTCCCAGTCGTTGGGCGGGAGTTCGCCGGCGGCGCCCTTTCCGGGGCGGAAGTGGTAGCGGTCGCGCAGGGCGGAGCCGGGGCCCTCGGCCAGGGCGCGCTTGAACCACTCGTGCTGGTCGGAGGAGTGGTTGGGGACCAGGTCGACGATGATGCGCAGGCCCAGGCCGTGGGCCTCGCGGATCAGAGTGTCGGCGTCCAGCAGGTTGCCGAACATCGGGTCGATGGCACGGTAGTCGGCGACGTCGTAGCCCGCGTCGGCCTGCGGGGAGGCGTAGAAGGGGCTGAGCCAGACCGCGTCGACGCCCAGGTCCTTCAGGTGGGGCAGGCGGGCGGTGACGCCGGCGAGGTCGCCCATGCCGTCGCCGTTGCCGTCGGCGAAGCTCCGCGGATAGACCTGGTAGATCACCGCGTCCTGCCACCAGCCGGTGCGGTGGCCCGGGGCGTCGTCGGACGTGCCGGTGGAGGGGGCAGCGAGGTGCTGGGTCATGTCGTCCCTGGGGTGTCTGGGTGGGGAGCGGCGCCGGGGACCGGGTCCGGGTTTCCGGCGCCGCCGTGACGGGTGCGGTGGTGCGTGCGGGTGCTGGTGCGGTGGCCAGGGGGCCTCTCAGCCCTTGACGGCTCCGGCGGACATGCCGGTGACCAGGTGTTTCTGGGCGAAGAGGAACACCAGGGCGGCCGGGATGGCGATGAGCACGGAGGCCGCCGTCATGGGGCCCCACTGGGCTCCGTACTGGTTGACGAACTTCTGGAGTCCGCCGGCCAGGGTGAGGTTCTCGTCGCCGACCAGGAAGGCGGAGGCGTACGCCACTTCGCCCCAGGCGGTGATGAAGGAGTAGAACGCGGTGACCGCGAGGCCGGGCTTGGCCAGCGGCAGGATCAGCCGGAAGAAGGTGCCGAACGGGGTGAGGCCGTCGACCTCGCCCGACTCGTCGATCTCGCGCGGGATGGTGTCGAAGAAGCCCTTCATCATCCAGGCGCAGAACGGCACCGAGATGGTGAGGTAGGTGATGACGAGTCCCATGGGCTGGTTGAGCAGCCCGAGGCTCGACATGATGTTGTAGATCGGCACGATGAGGACGGCGACCGGGAACATCTGGGTGATGAGCAGCGTCCACATCAGCCCGCGCTTGCCGGGGAAGCGGAAGCGGCTCACCGCGTATCCGGTGGTGGCGGCGACGAAGACGCCGATCACGGTGGAGAGCGCGGAGATGATCACGGAGTTGGCGAACCAGTTGAGGAACTCCGTGTCGCGGATCAGGTTCGTGTAGTTGACGAACGTCGTCTCGCGGAAGAAGTCCGTGGTGGTCGCGAACTTGGCGGGCTTGAGCGAGGTCAGCAGGACCCACAGCACCGGGAAGACCGCGATCACCGAGGCGATGATCAGAGTGAGGTGCAGGGCGACGGAGGCGAGCGGGGAGCGCTCACCGCGCAGCCGGACCTTGGGGGCGCTGTGCCGGGCGGGGGTGTCGGTCGCGGTGGTCACCAGTTGTCTCCCTGGGAGCGCAGGACTCGCCGGTAGACGACGGCGAAGAGCATCAGGAGTACGAGGATCAGCACGCCCCAGGTGGAGGACTGCGCGTAGTCGCGTGGGCTGATCTCGAAGGAGAACTTGTACGCCTGGGTCACGAGGATCTGGGTGGCCTCGCCGGGTCCGCCGCGGGTCAGCAGGAAGATCACCGGGAACATGTTGAAGGTCCAGATGGTGGAGAGCAGGACCACCGTGGTGGAGACCGGGCGCAGTCCGGGCAGCGTGATGTGGCGGAAGCGCTGCCAGGCGGTGGCGCCGTCCATCTCGGCCGCCTCGTACTGCTCGGAGGGGATGGACTGGAGTCCGCCGAGGAGGGCGACCATCATGAACGGGATGCCGAGCCAGACGTTGACGGCGATGACCGCGAACTTGGCCCAGGTCGGGTCGTTCAGCCACGGCACGGCGTCGATGCCGGCGCCGCCGAGGACCTTGTTGAGCAGGCCGCGCTCCTCGTTGTAGAGGAAGCGCCAGGCGAAGACGGAGACGAAGCCGGGGATGGCCCAGGGCAGGATGAGGGCCATGCGGTAGGCGGAGCGTCCGGCGATGCGGCGGTTGAGGATGTTCGCCAGGGCCATGCCGAGGACGAACGTGACGCTCACGCAGGAGACGGTCCACACCAGCGTCCAGCCGAGCGTGCCGAGGAACTGCGAGCCGGTCAGCGCGTCGATGTAGTTGTCCGCGCCGACGAACTCGTAGGTGGCGGGGATCTCGTTGACGCCGATGGAGCGGGCGACGTTGCGCTCGTCCGCGTCGGTCATCGAGAGGTAGATGCCGCGGACCAGCGGATAGCCGATGATCACGCCGATCACGACGACGACCGGGGCGACCATGGCCCAGGCGTACCAGTGGACCGACAGCGCCCGCCGCAGACGGCCGGGGGTCGGTGGTGGGGTGCCAGTACCGCGGCTCCGGCCGCGGGCGGTGTTCTCGCCCGCGGCCTTCACCACCGACTGGCTGGTGTGGACAGCCATCAGTCGGCCAACCTTCCTGTTACTTCCAGCCCTCAAGGAGCTTGCGGTAGGAGTCGCCGGTGGCCTTGGCGGCCTTCTCCGGCGTGGTCTGGCCGGTGAGGACCTTGGTGTACTCGATGCGCAGCGGCTCGAAGAGGCTGCCGCCCTCGGGGATCCAGGGGCGCTCGACGGCGGTCTCGACGACCGGCTTGAAGAAGCCGACGATCTCGCTGTCCACGGCCTCCTGCTTGGCGTACGCGGAGGTGCGGGTGGGCAGCAGGTTCAGCTCGCCGGCGGCGGTGGCCTGGCTGTCCACGGAGGTCATGTACTCGACGAAAGCGTAGGAGGCGTCGAGGTTCTTGGAGCCGGCGTAGACGGCCAGGTTGTGGCCGCCCTGCGGGGCGCCCTGGGCGGCGGAGCCGGCCGGGACCGGGGCGACGCCCAGGTTGGCCTTGTCCGTGAACTCCTTGCCGGTCAGGGTGTCGGCGACGGCCCAGGGGCCGTTGATCATCATCGCGACGTCGCCGTTCTTGAACGACTGCATCATGTTCTCCCAGCCGTCCGAGGCATCCGTCTTCGCGGTGCCGTCGTCGACCAGGGCCTTGACCGCCTCGAACGCCTTGACGCCCTCGGGCCTGTCGATGGTGACGCTCTTGGAGGAGGCGTCGACCATGTCGCCGCCCTCGCCGTAGAGGAAGGAGAGGAAGTAGTACGGGTCGTCGCCGCGGAGGTAGAGGCCGGTCTTGCCGGTCTTGTCCTTGATCTTCTCGGCCACGGTCTTGAGGTCGGCCAGGTCGGCGGGCGCCTCGACGCCGGCCTCCTTGAACAGCTTCTTGTTGTAGAAGACGCCCATGGAGTCGATGACCTGCGGGACCGCGTACGTCTTGTCCTCGTACTTCGTGGACGCGACGGCCTGCTTGAGGAAGTCGTCCTGGTTCTTCAGGGCGGGGGTGCCGTCCAGCGGGGCCAGGTAGCCGAGGTTGGCGAAGTCCGGCGTCCAGGCGACCTCGGAGCGGATCACGTCGGGGGCGCCGTCGCCGGCCTGGGCGGCGTTCTTGAACTTGTTCTGCGCGTCGCCGAAGGGCACGTTGACGTACTTGACGTCGACCTTCGGGTGCTTCTTCTCGAAGCCCTCGGCCAGCTTCTTGAAGACCTTGTCCTCACTGCCGACGCTGGAGGTGTCCCACCAGGTCACCGTGCCGGAGAGCTCGCCCGAGCTCTTGCCGCCGCCGGACTTCTCGTCGCTGCCGCAGGCGGTCGCCGCGAGCGCCAGGGCCGCGACCAGGGCGGTGGCCGTTATGCCACGTCGCATCTGAACTCCTTCAACTGCCGTACCGCTCCGTCGCGGCGCCGGGTCGACGTGAACGTAACAAGGATGAAAGACGACCGAAAGACCTTGCGGAAGATTTCTGCAAGGCTTGGCGATCGTTACATTCGCGTGTCCTCAAGGTTGCCGTCAAGCCCCTTGACGACACTCCCTCATCCCTGGCAAGGGCAGGCGGGACACGGCATATCCGCAGTGCGACGATCCGACCGCAGCCCGCGATCCGGGACCGCAAGTCCTTGCAAGACGTTGCCGGAGAACCCTCCGGCACCCTCCCCCGCACCGCCCCGCAGACGGTGGGCAATCCGACACGGGCCCGGTACAGTCCCATCCCATGACCGCACGGCTTGCCGATATCGCAACTCAGGCGGGGGTCAGCGAAGCAACGGTCAGCCGGGTCCTGAACGGCAAGCCCGGAGTCGCGGCGACCACCCGCGAATCCGTCCTCGCGGCGCTCGACGTCCTGGGGTACGAACGCCCGGTGCGGCTGCGCAGGCGCAGCGCGGGACTGGTCGGCCTGATCACCCCGGAGCTGGAGAACCCGATCTTCCCGGCGCTGGCGCAAGTCATCGGCCAGGCGCTGACCCGACAGGGCTACACCCCGGTGCTGGCGACCCAGACGCCCGGCGGCTCCACCGAGGACGAACTCACCGAAATGCTGGTGGACCGGGGCGTTTCCGGCATCATCTTCGTCTCCGGGCTGCACGCGGACACCTCGGCCGATATGCAACGCTACGAGCAACTGCGCGGCCAGGGCGTCCCGTTCGTCCTGGTGAACGGTTTCTCCGCCAAGGTGCAGGCGCCGTTCATCTCCCCGGACGACCGGGCGGCGATGCGCCTCGCGGTGACGCATCTGGTGGCCCTGGGCCACACCCGTATCGGACTGGCGGTCGGCCCCAAGCGCTTCGTGCCGGTGCTCCGCAAGATCGAGGGTTTCCACGCAACGATGCGGGAGCAGCTCGGGCTCGCACCGGACGAGGTGGAGGAGTTGATCCAGCACTCCCTGTACACGCTGGAGGGCGGCCAGGCCGCCGCCTCCGCCCTGATGGAGCGCGGCTGCACGGCGGTCGTGTGCGCGAGCGACATGATGGCGCTCGGGGCGATCCGGGCGGCCCGCCGACTTTCCAAGGATGTGCCGCGCGATCTCTCGGTCGTGGGCTATGACGACTCGCCGCTCATAGCGTTCACGGACCCGCCGCTGACGACGATCCGGCAGCCGGTGACGGCGATGGGCCAGGCCGCCGTCCGCACGCTCCTGGAGGAGATCGGCGGAACCCCGGCGCCGCACAGCGAGTTCGTCTTCATGCCCGAGCTGGTGGTTCGCGGTTCGACGGCCTCGGGCCCCGCAGGCGGCTCAGGGTCGCTCCCTCGTCCTTGAGGCGCAGGACGTGCGACCGGAACCCGACCGGAGGATGATCGGGGGCAGGGGAATCACTATGGAAGACTCTCTGCCTATGGGTGAAACACAGGTGACCACGCACGAAGGCCGGTCGACGGCCGATCCTTCACCCATCGCGGCCCAGGCGGCCCCAGAAGCCGCCACCGCATCCACCGTTCCCCCGGCTTCCGGGAAGACCGGCCGAGTGCTCGCCCGGCTCCGCTCCCTGCGGAGGCCCCGCCGCCCCCGGCTCTGGTTCGAGATCCTGCTCATCGCGGTCAGTTACTGGCTGTATTCGCTCGTGCGCAATGCCGTTCCGGAGCAGAAGGCCCAGGCGCTGCGCAACGCGGACTGGATCTGGTCGGCGGAGAAGTCCCTGGGCCTCGCCTTCGAGGAAACGGTCAATCACGCGGTCAATTCCGTGACATGGCTGATCGTGTCGATGAACTACTACTACGCGACGCTGCACTTCGTCGTGACCATCGGCGTCCTCGTGTGGCTGTTCCGCCGCCACCCGGGCCGTTACGCGGCGACGCGGCTGGTCCTCTTCGCGACGACGGGCGTGGCCCTGCTCGGCTACTACCTCTACCCGCTGGCGCCACCCCGTCTGATGAACGGCGCGAACTTCATCGACACCGTGCTCCTGCACGAGACGTGGGGCTCGATGGCCTCGGGCAACTTCAAGAACATGTCGAACCAGTACGCGGCGATGCCGTCGATGCACATCGGCTGGTCGCTCTGGTGCGGCCTGACGATCTTCGCCCTGGCCTCGGCGCCCTGGGCCCGCATCCTGGGCCTGCTCTACCCGACGCTCACCCTGGTCGTCATCGTGGCCACCGCCAACCACTTCTGGCTGGACGCGGTGGGCGGCATGGCCTGCCTCGGGTTCGGCTACGGGGTCTCCCGCGTCTGGTACGGCTCACTGCCGCACCGGCTGCCGAAGTGGGTACCGGCCGGCAAGAGCCGCCTGACCGCCCTGCGGACCAGACTCCCCCGCCCGGCATCGGAGCCGGACCCGAAGCCCGCACCGCAGACGGCGGGCTCGCGGAGGCCGTAGCGCAGGACCGTTTCCAGCCCGTCGGGCGGTTCCGCTGAGCCCCTCCGCCAATCCGCTCCCAGCCGGTCGGGCGCTTCCTTCGAGCCCCTCCGCAAACCTCACCCAGCCGGTCCGGCGCTCCCTCCCAGCCCCTCCGGCGTTTGAGGAGCGGGGTCCGGGGCGGAGCCCCGAATCCAGCCCGTCCGGCGCTTGAGGACATCCTTTCCAGCCCCTCCGGCGCTTGAGGAGCGGGGCCCGGGGCGGAGCCCCGAGGGGGCCCCGGGGCCGAGCCCCGGGAGCACGCCCTCAGGACCCCGCCCCGTAGAACCGCTCCTCCACCACCGCCCACGCCCGCCGCGTAATCCGCCGGTAGTCGTCCAACATGTCCCCGACATGCCCCGGCTCGTACCCCAGGTACCGCCCGACCGCCGCCGCCTCCCGCGGGTCGGACGGAAACGTGTCGCCCGGCCTCCCCCGCACCAGCATCACCGCGTTGCGGACCCGCGTCGCCAGGACCCACGCCTCGTCCAGCGTCTGCGCGTCCTCCACCGGAATCAGCTCCGCCGCACACGCGGCGGCCAGCGCCTCACGCGTACGCGTCGTACGCAGCCCCGGCTCCGCCCACCCGTGCTGCATCTGCATCAGCTGCACGGTCCACTCGACGTCGCTCAGCCCGCCCCGCCCCAGCTTCGTGTGGAGCGTGGGATCCGCGCCGCGCGGCATCCGCTCGGACTCCATCCGCGCCTTGAGCCTGCGGATCTCTCGTACGGCGTCCTCGCCGAGCCCTTCCATGGGATACCGCAGCGGATCGACCAGCTCGATGAAGTCGCGCCCGAGCTCCTCGTCGCCCGCCACCGGTTCGGCCCGCAGCAGCGCCTGGCTCTCCCAGACCAGCGACCAGCGCCGGTAGTAGGCCTCGTACGACTTCAGGGTGCGGACCAGCGGCCCGCTCTTGCCCTCCGGGCGCAGGTCGGCGTCGATCAGCAGCGGCGGATCGGCGGTCGGCAGCTGAAGCAGCCGCCGCATCTCCGCGATGACCGTGTTGGCGGCCCGGGCCGCCTCCTCGTCGCTCACGCCCTCGCGCGGCCGGTGGACGAAGAGGACGTCGGCGTCGGAGCCGTAACTCAGCTCGTGCCCGCCGAAGCGGCCCATGCCGATGACGGCGAACCGGGTCGGCAGGGTGTCGCCCCACTGCGCGCGGACGGCGGCCCGCAGCGCGCCCGCGACGGTGGCGGCGTTGAGGTCGCTGACGGCCGAGCCGACGCGGTCGACGAGGGCCCCGTGATCCTGCTCGGCGGGGTTGTCCTCGGTGCCGTACGAGCCGATGAGGTCGGCGGCCGTCGTGCGGAACAGCTCGCGGCGGCGCACCCCGCGCACCACCGCGACGGCCGACTCCGCGTCCCCGGCACGCCCCACCGCGGCCAGTATCTCCTGCTCCAGGTGGGCCCGGGTGCGGGGCGTGAGCCCCTCCGGGTCGCCGAGGATCGCCACCGCTTCCGGGGCCCGCATCAGCAGGTCGGGGGCGAGGCGGCCGGCGGAGAGGACCCGGGCGAGGTTCTCCGCGGCTGCGCCCTCGTCGCGCAGGAGCCGCAGATACCACGGGGTCTTGCCGAGCGCGTCGGACACCTTGCGGAAGCCGAGGAGCCCGGCGTCCGGGTCGGCGGAGTCCGCGAACCAGCCGAGCAGCACCGGCAGCAGGGTGCGCTGGATGGCGGCCTTGCGGGTGACCCCGGAGGAGAGGGCCTCCAGGTGCCGCAGGGCGGCGGCCGGGTCGGCGTACCCGAGGGCCACCAGGCGGATCGCGGCGGCCTTCGCGCTGAGCCGGGACTCGGCGGGGGCCAGCTGGGCGACGGCGTCCAGCAGCGGCCGGTAGAAGATCTTCTCGTGCAGCCGCCGTACGACGGAGGCGTGCCGCTTCCAGGCCTTGTTCAGCTCGTTCACCGGATCGGTGCGCATCCCGAGCGACCGGCCGAGCCGCCGCAGACCCGCCTCGTCGTCGGGGACGAGGTGGGTGCGGCGCAGCCGGTAGAGCTGGATGCGGTGCTCCATGGAGCGCAGGAAGCGGTACGCCTCGTCGAGCTGGGCGGCGTCCGCGCGCCCCACGTACCCGCCCTCGGCGAGCGCCCGCAGCGCCTTGAGGGTGGAGCCGCTGTGCAGGGAGGCGTCGCTGCGCCCGTGCACCAGCTGGAGGAGCTGCACCGCGAACTCGACGTCGCGCAGTCCGCCCGGGCCGAGCTTCAGCTCCCGCTCGATCCGGTCGGCGGGGATGTTGTCGACGACACGACGGCGCATCTTCTGCACGTCGGGGACGAAGTTCTCCCGGTCGGCGGCGCACCAGACGAGCGGCGACACCGCCTCGACGTACTGCGCGCCCAGCCCGGGGTCGCCGGCCACCGCCCGGGCCTTCAGCAGGGCCTGGAACTCCCAGGTCTTGGCCCAGCGCTGGTAGTAGGCGAGGTGGGAGCTGAGGGTGCGCACGAGCGGCCCGTTGCGGCCCTCGGGGCGGAGGTTGGCGTCGACCTCCCAGATGGTGCCCTCGGCGGTGGTCTCGGAGCAGAGCCTCATCATGTGGGCGGCCAGCCGGGTGGCGGCCTGCATGGCTTCGGTCTCGTCGACTCCGTCGCGCGCCTCCCCGACGAAGATCACGTCGACGTCGGAGACGTAGTTCAGCTCGCGCCCGCCGCACTTGCCCATGGCGACGACGGCGAGCCGGCACCGGGCCGCGTCCTCGGGCGCGGCCGTGCGGGCGATGGCGAGAGCGGCGCGCAGGGTGGCGGTGGCGAGGTCGGCCAGTTCGGCGGCGGTCTGCGCGAGGTCGGTGGTCCCGCACACGTCGCGGGCGGCGAGGGTGAGCAGACACCTGCGGTAGGCGACCCGCAGCGAGTCCGGGTCGACGGCATCGGCGAGCCCGCGTTCGAAGTCGGCGACCCCGGGGTTCAGGTCGACCGCCTCGTACGTGACGAGCGTCTGCCAGTCGCGCGGGTGCCGGGCCAGGTGGTCCCCGAGCGCCTCCGAGGCGCCGAGGACCCCGAGGAGCCGGTCGCGCAGGGGTTTGGCGGTGACGAGGGTGCCGAGCAGCACCTGCCGCTCGCTCTCCGTCTCGGCCTCGGCGATCCGGACCAGGCCGCGCAGGGCCAGGTCCGGGTCGGCGGTGGCCCCGAGCGCCTCCAGGAGGACGGGATCGGACCGTACGGAGGCCAGCGCGTCCAGGCCGAGGAGCTGGTCCGCGGCGGACGGGTCGGTGAATCCGTGCCGCAGCAGCCTGGTGAACGTACTGCTTCTGCGCCCCGGCGCCGTCGTCATTCCGTGCTCTCCCGCCAGCCGAACCGAACCGTGTCCCCGTGCGTCGCCCCGGCGCGGCTCCGTCGCCGCCCCCGGGGCCCTTCGAGCCTAGCCCTGTGCCGGCGGATCCGGGGCGGTGACGGGGTCCCCCCACGGAGGAGACCCCTGGTGTTCCGCTGCTCCGACGGGGGCCGTGCCGACGAGGACGGTGGCGTACAACTCCTCGGAGACCAGGACCCGGGGGCTCAGCCCGGCGGCGCGCAGGATGTCGACCGCCGTGTCCCGCTGCCGTTCGCTCGCCTCCACGAGCAGGCTGCCGCCGGGCGCGAGCCACCGGGGCGCTTCGGCGGCGACCCGGCGCATGACGTCGAGCCCGTCGCCGCCCCCGTCGAGGGCGACGCGGGGTTCATGGATGCGAGCCTCGGCGGGCAGCAGCTCGACGTCGTCGGTGGGGACGTAGGGGACGTTGGCGAGCAGCATGTTGACCCGGCC
Organism: Streptomyces sp. NPDC026589; assembly: GCF_040638385.1. Lineage (NCBI taxonomy): Bacteria > Bacillati > Actinomycetota > Actinomycetes > Kitasatosporales > Streptomycetaceae > Streptomyces > Streptomyces sp. NPDC026589. Next base: position 149,852 of record NZ_JBEZYG010000002.1, on the reverse strand, counting down.
GCGCAGGGTGGCGGGAAGCGGGGCGAACAGGTCGCCCTCGTAGACGTGCCCCAGGTCGCCGATGTTGCGCCGGGCGCAGCGCACGGCGGCGGGTTCGACGTCGCAGGCGTGCAGTTCGGCCGCGTCCGAAGCGGAGGCGAGGGCGACGCCGAGCGCACCGGAACCGCAGCAGAGGTCGACGACGACGGCCCGGCGAGGTGCGAGGGCGGCGGCCTGCGCGACCAGGAACTCCGTACGGCGACGGGGCACGAAGACGCCCACGTCCACGGCGAAGCGGCGGCCGTGGAAGTCCGCCCAGCCCAGGACGTGTTCGAGCGGCAGCCCGGCGGCGCGGCGCTCGACGAGGGAGGACAGTTCGTCGGCGGAGGCGGCGGCCTCGTGGAGAAGACGGGCCTCGTCCTCGGCGAAGACGCAGCCGGCGCGTCGGAGGGCGAGGACGGTGGAGGAGAGGGAACTCAACGGGTGAACCGGCATACGAGCGAAGCCTTTCGGGAAAACCGATGGGCGCTCCGCGATCGACTATGCCGTCCGGTCGGCTGCTGCCGGTCGTACGACGCGATCGCGCGGGGTGAGCACCCAGCCTGATCCAGCGGTAATGGGTCTCACCTCCTCGGTCGATCTCGTCGATCCCCGTGGCGTACGGGGGTGGTAACAGTACAACAGCCCGTTCTCGCGCCCGTACGGGCGCGAGAACGGGCTGTCGGCCCGGATCCCCGGATTCGCTCTGCTACAGATCGACGCTGTCCCGCAGCTTGGTGGGCGTCAGGAACAGGGAGGCGATCACACCGATCACGGCGATGCCGGCCGAGATGAGGAAGATGTGGCCGGTCGCCTCCCCGTAGGCGGCCCGCACGACGTCCTGGACCTGGGGCGGCATGGCGGCGACGTTGAGGGTGGAGCCGCTGGAGCCGGACGCGGCCGGGTCGACGCCGAGTTTCGTCAGCCCGTCGGTGATCCTGGTGGCGACCTGGTGGGCGAGGACCGCGCCGAGCACCGAGACGCCCATGGTGCCGCCGAGGGAGCGGAAGAAGGTGATCGCCCCGCTGGCAGCGCCGATCTCGCTGAGCGGGACGGTGTTCTGGAGGACGAGCACCAGGTTCTGCATCGACAGGCCGACCCCGACGCCCACGCCCAGCATCCCCAGCGACACCAGGACGAGCGAGGTCCGGTGGTCGATGAAGGACAGCCCGAGGAAGCCGAGCGCGAGCACGATCACACCCGCGACGATGAACGGCTTGACCTTGCCGGTCTTCGACACGAGGCGTCCGGCGACGGTCGAGGAGACGAGTACGCCGGCCATCAGCGGGATGGTGAGCAGTCCGGCCTCGGTGGGTGAGTAGCCCCGGCCGATCTGGAAGTACTGGCCGAGGAAGACCGCGCCGCCGAACATGGCCATGCCGACGGCGAGGCTGGCGACGATCGCGAGGGCGGGGTCCCGGCGGCGGACGACGTGCATCGGGACGACGGGTTCCTTGACCCGGGTCTCGACGAGAACGGCCGCACCGAGGATGAGTACGCTTCCGCCGACCATGAGGCCGCTCTGCCAGGAGATCCAGTCGAAGTCGGTGCCGACGAAGGTGACCCAGAGGAGCAGGAGGCTGACCCCGGCGGCGATCAGCGACGCGCCGAGGTAGTCGACCTTGGTGTCGGGCCTGCGGACCTCGGCGAGGTGCAGGGTGCGGGCGAGGATCACGGAGGCGACCAGCGTGAAGGGCACGGCGATGAAGAAGCACCAGCGCCAGCCGAGCCAGGAGGCGTCGGTGATGAACCCGCCGAGCAGCGGCCCGCCGACGGTGGCGACGGCCATGACGCCGCCGAGGTAACCGTTGTAGCGGCCGCGCTCCTTCGGGCTGATCATCGCGGCGATGATCACCTGGACGAGCACCTGGAGCGCGCCCATGCCGAGCCCCTGTACGGCGCGGAAGGCGATCAACTGCTCGGTGGACTGAGCGAATCCGCAGGCGACGGAGGAGACGACGAAGAGCCCGATGGCTATCTGGAGCAGCAGCTTCTTGCTGAACAGGTCGGCGAGCTTGCCCCAGATCGGGGTGGAGGCCGTGGAGGCGAGCAGGGTCGCGGTGACGACCCAGGTGTACTGCGACTGCGTGCCGTCGAGGGACCCGATGATCTGCGGGAGCGCGACCGAGACCACGGTGCTGCTGATCATCGCCACGAACAGCACGATGAGCAGTCCGCTCAGGGCCCGCAGGACGTGCCGGTGGTCCATGGGTGCGGCGGCGGGGACCCCGGATGGGGCGGTGGCGGTGTCTGCTGCGCTCACGCGCAACCTCCGGAAAGTTCGTACGAGAGGCCCGTACGGGGCGGTCGCGAGGGGTGTCCGCGCGCGCCGCCGGTACGGGAGGAAGAAGACTTCACCATACATGCACACTGGGCAATTTTGCTCACTGCGCAATAATCTCGCACTCGGGGATAATGCCCCCATGAACAGCAGCACTGCGGGACCGGGACCGGGACCGGGGCTCCGGGAACGCAAGAAGGAAGCCACCCGACAGGCCGTGCACGAGGCGACCCTGCGCCTGACGGTGGAGCACGGCTTCGACCAGGTGACGGTCGAGGCGGTGGCGGACGCGGCCGGCATCTCCCGCAGGACGTTCTCCAACTACTTCACCAACAAGGAGGACGCCCTTCTCTACGGCGAGGAGCAGCAGATCAGGGCCCTGGTCCGCACGGTGCGGGACCGCCCCGCCGACGAACCCGCCTGGCCTGCCCTGCGCGCGGCGGTGGCCCAGTTCGCGGAACGCGTGGCGCCCCCGGAGCGCGAGTGGGCGGTGCGCACCCGCCTGGCGATGCGTCACCCCTCACTGCTGGCCCGCCAGTTGGCCAACCACGCCACCCTGGAACGCGACCTGGCCGAAGCGGTGGCCGCCCGCCCCGGCCCGGCCTCGGCCCCGGTCCGCCCGATCGTCCTGGCGGCGGGCTTCCTCTCCTCGCTGCGGATCGCGATGCGCATGTGGATCGAGGAGGACCTGACGCGCGAGCCGGCGGCGGTGATCGACGAGATCCTGGACGAGATGGGGCGGGGGTTCGCGTGAGGAAGGGGCTGGGGTAGCTGGGGTAGCCCCCGCTCACGACTCACGCCTCACGCCTCAGTGACCCGTCGGCGCGGCGCACGGCGCACGGACTCCCCCGGGAGCCCGACTGTCAGCACCTGGCTCAGGAGTCCGGCTGGTCGGAGTCCGGCTGCTCGACGCGGATCTCGTAGGCGATCTCCCAGCGGATGTCCGGCACGATGATGTCGGCCGTCTCCACGGGGCGCCCCTCACGGTCGAAGTACGTGCGCTCCACCTCGATGACCAGGTCACCGAGGGAGATCCCCAGCAGATTCGCCTGTTCCCGCGTCGCGCGGGCCGGGCGGGGAAGCTCGATGCCGGTGGCGATGTTCACGCCGATGGACCGCATCCGCTCCACGACGCCGATCTTGCCGTGCGGCCCCATCTCCGGGAGCAGGATCGGGGTGCCGTCGGTGATGGCCATCGGCTCCCAGCTCTTGGCGAGCTGTACGGGCAGGCCGTCGGCGAGGAACTCGTAATCGGTCACGACACAGAGGTCGCCGGGCTCGATCGCCAGCCGTTCGGCGATGTCCTCCGGCGCGGGGACGCGGGCCGTGCTGGTGCACTCCCAGTCGGCCTCGTGGTCGAGCTCGCTCATGTCCGAGGCGAAGGGGCTTTTGCCGCGCTGCTCGCGGTGGCGTGAGCGGACCATGCGCCGGCGCTCGCGGGCCCGGCGGACGTAGGTGCCGGAGCCGGCGCGACCTTCGAGGATGCCCTCGATGATCAGGCGCTCCATGGCCCGCTGCGCCACGGACTGACCGACGCCGTACTCCTCGGCGAACCGGGCCCGGGACGGCAGCTTGTCGCCCACCGCCCATTCACCGGCCCTGATGCGAGCCCGCAGAGCATCCGCCACCTGCAAGTACGGCGTATCACGTGGCATTTGAGCAGCTCCGTGTGTTCGGCGTCGATATGGGCGTCGCTGTTGACAAAGCTAACCCATCAGGTTGAAGCTGAATACTCAGCATTACTTGGAGTGACATTCGGTCATCAGGGGAGAAGTGTGCGCTCTGCACAAGCGCGGGCCGCGGCGCTGACCGGCATGCTCGCCGCCGCCACGGGCACCGAACCGCGCCTCACCACCGGCCTGGACACCTTCCGCGTCGAGGCCGATCTCCCCTCCGAGTTGAGCGCGACCGCACACTCGGCCGTCCTGGCCGCGCTGGCCACGGCGGACCGCTACGGCCACACGCTCAACCGCACCGCCGAATACGTGTGGGCCGAGATCAGCAGAGAGGCGAACGTGACCACGACCGAATCCCCGGACACGGCGTACCGCGCCCTGCTCGGCCACACCCTGACCTGCACCGCGTGCCGGACCGGCACGATCTGCCCCGACGCGGCGAAGCTCGTCCGCGTCTGGCGGGAGACCCGCCGATGAGAGGCGGCGCGGGACGCCGGCGCGAATGGCGCGCGACCACGGCGAACGGACGGCGCGCAGCCGGGCGAACCCCCTGATCCGACCCGGCCCCGGCCGTCCGCTCCTCGGCAGAACAACAGCCGGGCCGGGTTGGTTGCCAGCACCCCCTCACCAGAGACGGAGGCACCTGATGGGCAGGACCCACCAGGCGTTATCGGCACCACCCGGGAGGCCAGGATGATCGCCCTCTCCACGACGGACGTCCTCGACTGCGAGGCATGCTGGAACGCCCCGGTCACCGCCGCCCGCCATACCCCCACCGGCCGCGACCTGCTCTGCGAGGAGTGCGCGGAGGGCGCCTACCCGCGTCGCGTCGACCTCTTCCCGCCGTTCGGCATCTACGGCCTGACGCCCCGAAAGGTCCTGAACGACGGCAAACACGGGAGCGGCCCCCCGAAGACCCCACCCGACCCAGGCCCTCCGCTGCCCCACCCGCCACCGGCGCCATCACCGCCGGGTACGCCGCCGGTTTAACCCTTCCGGCCACGCCTGGCCCGCGCCCGCCCCGGATGGCGAAGATCCGGCCCCGCTACCGCCCACCACAGGCTCGACCGCGCCCCGGACCGGTCGATCCTGTGGGGGGGTCGCCAAAGGGTTCGGACGCGAAATGCCATCCCCTTGAGCATTACCAAGGGTCAAGCCACAGTGCGACGGCGGGCGCGGAGGAGTTCGAGGCCCTTCACGGCGTAGACGACGATCATGAGGGCAAAGCCGGCGAGGAGGAGCCAGAACCAGGACGCCGCCACTGCGAGACTCAGCACCAGGCCGGTCATGAACATCAAGGTGCTGACGGCGTCCAGCAGTTCGAGACGCGCCAGGGAGCGCACGGCGCGGTCGGATTCGCGCAAGCGGCGAATAATCCGGACAAGAGCGGCCGCCTGCAAGACGGCAAAGCCGAGAACGGCCCAGAGGAACCAGTCGGGTATGTCCACGACACGGACTGTATCGCCCGCTCGCGACCACGGAACCAGAATCCTGCCAGATGGACAGGCAGAGCGCGGACCGCCCGGCATCGGAAGAACGCGTCGAGGCCGACGGCCCGCTTCCGTCGGCCCGATCCCGCATACATCGGCCCGATCACAGTGCCGGGCGAGGGCTCCCCGCCCGGCACCGCTACTACAGCACCGGCAACAAGTTCTTCAGCTCGAAGGTCGTGACCTCGCTGGGGTACTCCTCCCACTCCTGCTTCTTGTTGCGGAGGAAGTGGCTTGCCAGCATTTCTGACCTGCGGCCATGTCATCGATCAGCGCGGTAACCCGCTCTTGAGCTATCGGCATTGGTTGGCGCCGAGCGCACTTCCACGGCCCCGAGAAGCGACTCCGTGGTACCAGTCGTCAATCTCGGTTGCCACTCGATGTGGACTCAGGGCGAGGCGACTACTCAAGCGTTGCTGGCTGGCCCAACTGCAACCTTCGGACTGCGCTGGTCGCTTGCGGTCGCTCCTGTTGCTGTACTTCGCCGCTGTACCGACCCGGAGCAAGGCAAGCGTTGCGCTGCTCCTGTGCGCCGGTCCACGTGCTGATAATCGCTGCGCATCCGGCGAAGAACGTGCCAGCCCCCACCATGACTGCTGCAACCGTCATAGTTCTGCTACTGACTCATTGAGTAGGCTCTGACTGAACAGGTGTGAGTTGGTGATCCATCTCATCCTTTTCTGGTGGTAGCTCACCCGAGCTGCACTGGTTGGCCCCATCCGTCACGTCTCCCCAGACTCGGATGGGGCCTTCTTTGAGCCACGAAGCTAGCAGTGGACGCGCCCGCCTCCGCTTGTTTCGAGAAGCGCTCCGGTCCGGCTCTGACCACACCGGAAAAGTGCGCACCACCTCCACATGCAGACCTCTCTACAGGCTTCTGAACTGGGCATATCTCGACTACCTTTCTCGCCAGAAACTTACGACCATCGCAATTCCGCGTCCATCCACGCAGTTCAATGGACATAGGCGCCATAAGGGATGCGCTTGCTGGGCTTCACGAGGCTGAAACCCGCCTACGACGCGGGCCTACCACTTACGACGTGGTCGGCTATGGAGCGGATCAGCTCGTGACGTGGCGAAGGGCCGCATGGGCTGAAGAGGCCTTCACCACTCGGAGAGAATGAGGGCATGGAGCTGCGTGGGGACAAGGTCGTGCTGCGGCCGGTGACCGATGACGATACTGAGATCCTCGAGGAGGTCGTACGAGAACCGGAAGTCGCGGCGTGGTGGTCGCCTCCGGACAGCTATGAGGACATGCTGGCTGTGATTTTCGAGGGTGAGGTCATCGGCGCCGTCCAGTTTGACGAAGAGACCGATCCCGAGTTCCGCCACGCCAGCATCGATATCTTCCTGACGGCGGGGCGCCACGGGAAGGGGCTTGGCGCCGACACGGTGCGTACGCTGGCACGTTGGCTGGTCCAGGACCGCGGCCATCACCGGCTGACCATCGATCCCGCCGCGGCCAACACCGCGGCGATCCGCTGTTACCGCAAGATCGGGTTCAAACCCGTGGGGGTCATGCGAGCGTACGAGCGCGACCACGGCACAGGTGCCTGGCGGGACGGCCTGCTGATGGATCTGCTCGCAGACGAGCTGGCCTGACGCGACTGACCCTCGAATCCTGCGGGGCGTGACGTGACAAGGGCCGCCCGGGTTCTTCGGGTGTGAAGACGAAGTGGGCCCGCGCAGCCTTGTCCCACTCTGCCTTCTGTGGCATCTGCACCGCGCATCTCGGCGGTTTGATCGAGAAGTTGGCCGCCCCCTGGCAAGCGCGAAGGGAGTCCGCGCTGCATGACCGGCGCGGTGGAGACCGCCGACGCCAAGCCGGGGCCGGACGTAGGCACAAGCTGGTGTTCACCGACCGGATGCTGGTCACTCTGGTCCATCTGCGCAGCCAGTTCCCGCACGCCGCGCTTGCCGAGCTGTATGGGGTGGGCCGCTCCACCGTCACCGAGGCGATCGGTGAGATCCGTCCGCTGCTCGCGAGCCGCGGCTTCGCCGTCCCCGGCCGGCCAGGGCTTCGGCTGCGCACCCTCGCGGACGTGTTCGCCTACGCCGACGTCGAGGACGTCACTTTGCGGATCGACGGTACCGGGACCCAGGTTCGCCGCCCGATAGCCCACCGGCCGGGCCGCTGTGCGTTCGTCTCCGGCGAGAAGAAGCAGAACACGATGAAGACCCATGGGGCTTCGGGACGTACTTCGACCCGAAGCCCCCGCACCACTGCGCACCCACATGTCCGCACCCGAGGAAGAGTGAAGCCCCATGGCCACCGCCCGCATCGGCCTCGACGACCACGCCCACCAGGGCGATCGAGCCCGTCTGGTCGACTGGGCCTGGGCAACCCGCGGAGCAGCCTGGCTCGACGCCGGCTACTGGATCATCTGGCTCATCGCCACCGGTCACACACCCGTATCCGCCGAACAGTGGGCCGCCGAGATCCCCTCCTGGCACACCGCCCCCGCCGAGGGCATCACCGCCTTCGCCACCGCCAACGCCGCTCTCTGGTCCGAGATCAGCAACGGCGGCCCCGACCCGTGGGCCCTGCGCCTCGCGGCTGCCGCCAGCGCCTGGCACACACACCGCAGAGCTGCCTGAACAGCAGCCCACGCGGGTCGATGCGGACTGGCGCGTGCCCGGTTGGTTCCTGCATGTAGTGCATGCCGGGAGGAAATGTCGGTGCTCTTCCTCCACCTAGTGCCGGGGAGCGGATGCACCGTCGCTCCTCCTGGGCCCGGATGATTGTCAGTGCCCCTTGCTAGATTGCCCGGTGGATAGAGACCGGTCAGAGAACCTTCGAGGTCCGCGGTCAAGGGGGGTGGGCATAAAGGTCCCCGGGAGCCACCTCGGGACTATGTCGCAAGCCGTGGATCCCCGCCCCCCTCATCCTCCATGTGCGTGAACCCCCCGTCCGGGCCTGACGGCCCCTGGCCGGACCAGAGTTGCTCATGACTGCGGGCGGGTCGCCTCGGTTGGACCGAGGCGACCCGCCCGCAGTGCGTTCTCCGAGCCGCTGACCCGCGGCTACAGCACCGGCAGCAGGTTCTTCAGCTCGAAGGCCGTGACCTCGCTGCGGTACTCCTCCCACTCCTGCTTCTTGTTGCGCAGGAAGAAGTCGAAGACGTGCTCGCCCAGTGTCTCCGCGACCAGCTCGCTCTTCTCCATCAGCGAGATCGCCTCGCCCAGGTTCTGCGGGAGCGGCTCGATGCCCATCGCGCGGCGTTCGGCGTCGGAGAGGGCCCAGACGTCGTCGTCGGCGCCGGCCGGGAGTTCGTAGCCCTCCTCGATGCCCTTGAGGCCCGCGGCGAGCAGGACCGCGTAGGTGAGGTACGGGTTGGCGCCGGAGTCGATGGAGCGGACCTCGACGCGGGCCGAGCCGGTCTTGCCGGGCTTGTACATCGGGACGCGGATGAGGGCGGAGCGGTTGTTGTGGCCCCAGCAGATGTACGAGGGGGCCTCGCCGCCCGCGCCGGCCGCGCGGGAGGAGCCGCCCCAGATGCGCTTGTAGGAGTTGACCCACTGGTTGGTGACGGCCGAGATCTCCGCCGCGTGCGTCAGCAGGCCCGCGATGAAGGAGCGGCCCACCTTGGAGAGCTGGTACTCCGCGCCCGACTCGTAGAAGGCGTTGCGGTCGCCCTCGAAGAGGGAGAGGTGGGTGTGCATGCCCGAACCCGGGTACTCCGAGAACGGCTTCGGCATGAACGTGGCCTGCACGCCCTGTTCCAGCGCCACCTGCTTCATCACCAGACGGAACGTCATGATGTTGTCCGCCGTGGAGAGCGCGTCCGCGTACCGCAGGTCGATCTCCTGCTGGCCGGGGGCGCCCTCGTGGTGGCTGAACTCGACCGAGATGCCCATCGATTCGAGCATGGTGATCGCCTGGCGGCGGAAGTCCATGCCGACGTTCTGCGGCGTGTGGTCGAAGTAGCCCGAGCTGTCCGCCGGGGTCGGGCGGGTGCCGTCGACCGGCTTGTTCTTCAGCAGGAAGAACTCGATCTCGGGGTGGGTGTAGAACGTGAAGCCGAGGTCGGACGTCTTGGCGAGGATGCGCTTGAGGACGTAGCGGGGGTCCGCGAAGGACGGGGAGCCGTCCGGCATCAGGATGTCGCAGAACATCCGCGCGGTGCCGGGGGCCTCCGCGCGCCAGGGCAGGATCTGGAAGGTGCCCGGGTCCGGCTTGGCGATCATGTCCGATTCGTACACTCGGGCGAAGCCCTCGATCGCCGAGCCGTCGAAGCCGATGCCCTCGTCGAACGCCTGCTCAAGCTCGGCCGGAGCCACGGCGACGGACTTGAGGAACCCGAGGACGTCGGTGAACCACAGCCGCACGAAGCGGATGTCGCGCTCCTCAAGGGTCCTGAGGACGAATTCCTGCTGCTTGTCCATTGCCACATCCTTGCAGTTCAGACGGCCCGTGCTCCACCGCCCGGGGTAGGGGGACACTTCAGTATCGCGACCCGGGATTTCCCCCAGATTACGCACACGGTGTGAGAGAGAGCACTCGGCCACCCACTACGATCGGCGACCGTGGCGCACGGGGGCGGCAGCTGAGCACTGGCCGCCTTTCCGCCCGGCTTTCCGCCCGGCTTTTCTCCCGGTTTTCCGGCCGTCCGCGCGCATCGGTTCACGGGCCGTCCCCCCTCTTCCCGGCCCCTTCGCAGAAGGACTCGACGACATGAGCTTCGACCCCCGGTTCCCCCAGCCGCAGGCCCCCGACCCGCGCGCCCGCGCCACCCGCAACCGGGCCATCGCCATAGGGCTGAGCGCTGCCGTCGTGGCCGGTCTCGTCGCCTTCGGCTCGTACCTGCTGCTGGAGAACTCCGAGGCGAACGAGAAGTCCGCCGACGCCTCGGCGGCCCAGGACGGCAAGCACCCGGGCGGTCACGGCGACTCCCACGGCAACGCCACGGGCGGGGCCATCGAGGGGCTGAGGTCCTGGGACGCGGCGAAGCTCGGCCGCCAGCACGTGGCGGGCTCGGTGGACTATCCGATGAAGCCTCCGGTGGGCGGCGACCACAACCAGTCCTGGATGAACTGCGACGGCGACGTATACGAAAAGGCCCTCCCGGACGTCAACGCCGTGCACTCCCTGGAGCACGGCGCGGTCTGGGTCACCTACAACGGCAAGGCCGCCGACGCCGATGTCGCCGCGCTGGCCGAGCGCGTCAAGAAGACCCCGTTCACGCTGATGAGCCCGTACGCCGGTCAGGAGGGCGCGATCATGCTCAGCGCCTGGGGCAAGCAGGTCGCCGTCGACTCCGCCGACGACAAGCGAGTGGACCAGTTCCTCGCCCAGTACGTCCAGGGCGCGCAGACCCCCGAGCCCGGCGCGCCCTGCACCGGCGGGCTGGCCACGGTGCCGCAGTGACGGCCGGGGAGCGGGCGGCCGAGGACGACGCCGTCGAGGCTTCGCACGCCCTCGTGGAGCGGCGGAAGACCCGGCGTGTCCGCCGGGCGGCCGGTGCCGCAGTGGCCCTCGCTCTGCTCTTCGTGGGGGCGGCCACCGTCGCCTCCGCGCGGGGCGACGGGGACGGGGGCGGCTCGGGAGCGGGGGACGCGTCTGTTCGCGTTCCGGGGGCCTCGTCCGCCGACGCCGGGTTCGCCCGGGACATGGCCGTCCACCATCAGCAGGCCGTCGAGATGTCGTTCATCGTCCGCGACCGCACCGACGACGAGGACGTACGCCGTCTCGCCTACGACATCGCCAACACCCAGGCCAACCAGCGCGGCATGCTGATGGGCTGGCTCGACCTGTGGGAGTTGCCGAAGGTCGCCCCGGGCGGGGAGCAGCCCATGGCGTGGATGGCCGGTACGAGCGGGCACGAGCACGGCGGGCACGGCTCGGGCGGCACCGAGGCGGGTTCCGGTGCCGGTGCGGACGGGGTGCTCATGCCCGGCATGGCGAGCCGCTCCGAGCTGGCGCGGCTCGGCCGTCTCGACGGCGAGGAGGCCGAGGTGTTCTTCCTCCAGCTGATGACGGACCACCACAAGGGCGGCGTCGACATGGCCGAGGCCTGTGCGTCCCTGTGCGAGGTCCCGGCCGAGCAGCGGCTCGCCCGGGGCATGGTCGAGGGCCAGCAGTCCGAGCTGGGGCTGATGCGGGACATGCTGGCCGAGCGGGGTGCCGAGCCTCGCCCCTGAGCCGGGCCCGGGCCCTGGGCTCGGGGCCCGTACGACGGGTGCGTCAGCTTGCGTCCTCGCGCTGGCGCACCCGAACGGGTGATTGCGGTCGCGCGGCCCCGGCGGGCTGGTGACGATGGGTTGCGCTCGGGGCCGTACGGCAGTGCCATCGGCACGCAGGAGGAAATCCCCCATGACGACCGCCAAAGACATCATGCACAGCGGGGCCCGCTGGATCCCGGCCCACGAGACGCTCGACCGTGCGGCGCAGCTGATGCGCGAGCACGACGTGGGCGCGCTCCCGGTGTCCGCCAACGGTGACTCCGACCGGATGGTCGGCATCATCACCGACCGCGACATCGTCGTCGGCTGTGTGGCCAAGGGCCACGACCCGGCGAAGGTCACGGCGGGCGATCTCGCGCAGGGCACGCCCCGCTGGATCGAGGCGGAGGCCGATGTGAACGCGGTCCTGGAGGAGATGCAGACCCATCGCATCCGCCGACTGCCCGTCGTCGAGAACAAGAAGCTCATCGGCATGATCAGCGAGGCCGACCTCGCGCAGCACCTCACCGAGGAGCAGATCGCGGGGTGGGCGGAGAGGGTCTACTCCCGCAGCTGAGCGCCCGTACGACGACGGCCCGGTGCCCTCCCCGCTCCACCCGCTCAGGCGGAGTGATGGCAAGGTGATCAGAAGGTGCCGGGTCGCCCCCACCCCGGGGCCGTATACCCGCCAGGGGTAGGGTGGCCCGCATGGCGGGCAGGACGCGGAGCAGGAGCGTGACGTACGGGCAGCTGATGCTGTTCGCCGCTCTGCTGTTCGGCATCGTCACCATGCACACGGTCGGGCATCCGGCGGAGCACGGCGGTTCGTCGCCCCCTCCTGCCGCCATGGCCGAGCACCTGACCCAGGCCCCTGGCCAGGATCAGGCCGCAGGTCTCGCCCCGGCTCCCGGCGTCGCCGATGCCCAACAGCCCCAGCAGGCCCAAGAGGCTCAGCAGTCACCGCACGACTCCCCCGGCTCCGGCGCGCCCATGAGCGGCATGGATCCGCTCTCCGTCTGCCTCGCCGTCCTCGGCGCCTGGGGCCTCGCTCTCCTCGGTTCCTGGCTGCTCGGCCTCCGCGCCGACGGACGGCCCCTCGGTACGCCGGTGGGTGCGGGGCTGCTGCGGGCCCTGCGGCCGATTCCGCCGCCCCGGATATCGGTGCTCGACAGCGTCTCGGTGCTGCGTATTTAGGAGTGGGCGTCTCACCTCCGCCCTCTCTTCCAGCAGTAACAGCCCTTCAGTTCTTCAAGTTCTTCCGTTCTTCAGAGGTGTATTCGGCATGCCCACGCAACCCACTCGACGCGCCGTGCTCGGCGCCGCTCTCGCCGTCGCCGGCACGGGAGCCCTCGTCGCCTGTTCCGACGGGGGCGGCGGCGATCACACCGGAGGCCACTCCCCCGGCGGAGCGCAGGACTCCGGTACGTACGTCTCGCCCGGCGGCAAGGAAGTCGAGGCGGCGGAGGCGGCGCGCGGTTCCGGCCCCGTGCGCAAGGTCTCCCTCACCGCCACCCGGGCCCGGCTCGACCTCGGCGGCGGGCGGACCGTCGCCTCCTGGGCGTACGGGGACCGGCTTCCCGGGCGCGAGGTGCGGGTGACGGCCGGCGACACGCTCGCCCTCACCCTCGCCAACCATCTGCCGGAGCCCACGTCCCTGCACTGGCACGGCCTCGCCCTGCGCAACGACATGGACGGGGTCCCCGGGCTGACCCAGCGGGACATCGCGCCGGGGGCCGACTTCGCCTACCGGTTCGCCGTGCCGCACCCGGGGACGTACTGGTTCCACCCCCACTCCGGCGTCCAGCAGGACCGGGGGCTGTACGCGCCGCTGATCGTCGAGGACCCGAAGGAGCCGTTGGCGTACGACAAGGAGTGGGTCGTCGTCCTCGACGACTGGGTCGACGGGGTGGACGGTTCCACTCCGGACGCCGTCCTCAAGGAGTTGTCCGGGGGCATGGGCGGCGGGATGGACCACGGCGCGCACACCATGTCTGGCGAGGGGGACGAGAAGGGCACGGCGGACGGGAAGGGCACGGAGGACGGGAAGGACACGGCGGACGGGAAGGGCACGGAGGACGGGAAGGACACGGCGGACGGGAGCGGTGACGGGCCCTCGCGGATGATGATGGGGGCCACCAGCGAACTGCTCGGCGGGGACGCCGGTGATGTGGCCTACCCGCACTACCTGGTCAACGGGCGGGTGCCGCAGGACCCGTCCTCCTTCTCCGCGCGGCCCGGCGACCGCATCCGGCTGCGGATCATCAACGCCGGTGGCGACACCGCCTTCCGGGTCGCGCTCGGCGGGCACCGGATGACCGTGACGCACACCGACGGGTTCCCGGTCCGGCACACCACGGGTGACGCGCTGCTGCTGGGGATGGGCGAGCGGTACGACGTCCTCGTCACCGCCGGCGACGGGGTCTTCCCGCTGACCGCGCTGGCCGAGGGGAAGAAGGCCGGGAAGAAGGAGGCGTCGGCGCTGGCCGTGCTGCGGACCGGGAGCGGTGCCGCGCCCGCCGCCTCCGTGCGGCCCAAGGAGCTGGACGGGAAGCTGGTGGAGGCGGGGCGGCTGGTGCCGGACCCCTCGGTCGCGCTGGCCTCCCGCGCGCCGGACCGGACGATCCGGATCCGGCTCACCGGCGGGATGGCGAAGTACGACTGGGCCTTCGACGGTCAGCCGTACAGCGCGAAGCAGCGGCGGCCCGTGGAGGCGGGCGAGCGGGTGCGGGTCGTCTTCGACAACGGGACGGCCATGTGGCACCCCCTCCATCTGCACGGGCACACCTTCGCGCTCGGCGGGAACGCCGCCGGGGCCCGTAAGGACACCGCGATCGTGCTGCCGCACCGGTCGCTGACCGTGGAGTTCGACGCGGACAACCCGGGGCTGTGGATGGTCCACTGCCACAACGTCTACCACGCCGAGGCGGGGATGATGACGGTCATCGGGTATCGCGGCTGACCCCGCGATCCTCGGTGGGTCGGAGCTGATAGCCGCTTCGACCTGCGGTTTCGGCGGGCCGGAGCAGATTTTGCCCGGCCCGCCGGGACATCGCGTCAGAAAGACGATTACACTGGGCTCCGTGCCTCAACTACGCCTCGCACTGAATCAGATCGACTCCACCGTCGGTGACCTCGCCGGCAACGCTGAGGCGATCGTCCACTGGACCCGGCACGCCGCCGAGCAGGGCGCCCACCTGGTGGCGTTCCCCGAGATGGTGCTGACCGGATACCCCGTCGAGGACCTGGCCCTGCGGTCGTCCTTCGTCGAGGCCTCGCGTCAGGCGCTGCGCGCGCTGGCCGCCCGGCTCGACGCGGAGGGCTTCGGCGAACTGCCGGTCGTCGTCGGCTACCTGGACCGCTCCGAGCACGCCGCGGCGCGCTACGGGCAGCCCGCCGGCTCCCCGCGCAACGCCGCCGCCGTGCTGCACCGCGGCGGGATCGCGCTCAACTTCGCCAAGCACCACCTGCCGAACTACGGGGTGTTCGACGAGTTCCGGTACTTCGTGCCGGGCGACTCGATGCCCGTCGTCCGGATCCACGGCATCGACGTGGCCCTCGCGATCTGCGAGGACCTGTGGCAGGACGGCGGGCGCGTCCCGGCCGCCCGGTCCGCCGGGGCCGGGCTGCTGCTGTCGATCAACGCCTCGCCGTACGAGCGGGACAAGGACGACACCCGGCTGGAGCTGGTCCGCAAGCGGGCCCAGGAGGCCGGCTGCACGACGGCCTATCTGGCGATGATCGGCGGCCAGGACGAGCTGGTCTTCGACGGCGACTCGATCGTCGTCGACAAGGAGGGCGAGGTCATCGCCCGCGCCCCGCAGTTCTCCGAGGGCAGCGTCATCCTCGATCTGGAACTGCCCGCCGCCGAGGCCGTGGCGCCCTCCGGTGTGGTGGACGACGGGCTGCGTATCGACCACGTGGTGCTGTCCGACCGGCCCGTGGACGCGTACGAGCCGGAGCTGGCGGGCGGGTACGCGGAGCGGCTGGGCGACGAGGAGGAGATCTACTCCGCGCTGGTCGTCGGGCTGCGTGCGTACGCCGCGAAGAACGGTTTCAGCAGTGTGCTGATCGGCCTCTCCGGCGGCATCGACTCCGCGATCTGCGCGGCCATCGCCTGCGACGCGCTCGGCGCCCAGCACGTGTACGGGGTCTCGATGCCGTCGAAGTACTCCTCGGACCACTCCAAGGGCGACGCGGCCGAGCTGGCGCGGCGGACCGGGCTGAACTTCCGTACGGTGCCGATCGAGCCGATGTTCGACGCGTACATGGGGTCGCTCCAGCTCACCGGGCTCGCCGAGGAGAACCTCCAGGCGCGGCTGCGCGGCACGATGCTGATGGCCCTGTCCAACCAGGAGGGGCAGATCGTGCTGGCGCCGGGCAACAAGTCCGAGCTGGCGGTGGGCTACTCCACGCTGTACGGGGACGCGGTCGGCGCGTACGGGCCGATCAAGGACGTCTACAAGTCGTCGGTCTTCCGGCTGGCGAAGTGGCGCAACCGGGCCGCCGAGGAGCGGGGGCAGACCCCGCCGATCCCGGAGGCCTCGATCACCAAGCCGCCGAGCGCGGAGCTGCGGCCGGGGCAGGTCGACACGGACTCGCTGCCGGATTACGACGTCCTGGACGCGATCCTGGAGATGTACGTCGACCGGGACCAGGGTCTTGACGCCATCGTGGCGGCCGGGTTCGACGCGGAGCTGGTGGCGAAGACGCTGCGGATGGTGGACGCGGCCGAGTACAAGCGGCGGCAGTATCCGCCGGGGACGAAGATCTCGCCCAAGGGGTTCGGGAAGGACCGGCGGCTGCCGATCACGAGTCGCTGGCGCGAATCGTCGTAGCGGGTGGCGGGCGGTTGCCGGGGGCGTCCGGTGGCCGCCTTCGTCCTCAAGCGCCGGACGGGCTGGGTTGTGCGGCGGCCACGCGTGGCTGCCGGGGCCGTCCGGCGCTTCGTTCTGTCCTCAAGCGCCGGACGGGCTGGAGATGCGGCCCCGGCGTGGATGCCGGTCCGCCCGGCGAAGCGGTTCCGTCCTCAAACGCCGGACGGGCTGGAACGGGTGCCGGTTCTGTCCTCAAGCGCCGGACGGGCTTGCTGGGCCGCCACCACGCGGGATTTCGGGGACGCGTCCCGGTCCAGGTAGCCCGCTGTCGCCGCCACTGCCAGGCCGATCACTGCCAGCACCGCGCCCACGAGGGCCGGGGACGTCCAGCCCCAGCCCGCCGCGATGGCCACGCCGCCCAGCCAGGCGCCGCCCGCGTTGGCCAGGTTGAACGCGGAGTGGTTGGAGGCGGAGGCCAGCGTCGGGGCGTCCTTCGCCTTGTTCATCACCAGCATCTGGAGCGGGGTCGTCGTCATGAAGCCGAATCCGCCCAGCAGCACCACCATCACCAGCGCCGCCCACGGGACGTGCACCGTGAACGGGAACACCACCAGGATCACCGCGAGCGCGCCGAGCGATCCGTACAGGGTCGGGCGCAGCGCACGGTCGGTGAGGGGGCCCGCGGCCAGGGCGCCCAGGGTCATCCCGATGCCGAAGAGGGCCAGGACCAGGGTGACCGAGGATTCGCCGAAGCCCATCGCCTTCGTGGTCATGGCCGAGAGGTACGAGTACACCGCGAAGACCCCGGCGAAGCCGAAGACGGCGGTGAGCAGGCCGAGGATCACCTGACGGTTGCCGAGGGCGCGCAGTTCGCGGCGGACGTCCTGGTGCGCCTCGACGGGGATGTGGGGGACCAGGCGCGTGAGGGCCGCCATCGCGGCGAGGCCGATCGCCGCGACCACGAGGAAGGTGGCCCGCCAGCCGAGGTGCTGGCCGAGCAGGGTGGCGGCCGGTACGCCGACGATGTTCGCCACCGTCAGGCCGAGGAACATCGTCGCGACGGCTCGCGCCTGGCGGCCCTCGGAGACCAGCCGGGCGGCGACGACCGCGCCGACGCCGAAGAACGCGCCGTGCGGGAGGCCGGCGAGGAAGCGGCCCGCGATCAGCCAGCCGAAGTCCGGGGCGAGCGCGGAGGCCAGGTTGCCGACGGTGAACAGCGCCATCAGGAGCAGGAGCATCCGCTTGCGCGGGACCCGTGAGCCGAGGCCGGTGAGCAGGGGCGCACCGAGGACGACGCCGATCGCGTACGCCGACACGAGGTGTCCGGCGGTGGGCACGGAGGTGCCGAGGTCGTCCGCCACATTGGGGAGCAGCCCCATCATGACGAACTCCGTCGTGCCTATGCCGAAGGCGCTCACGGCCAGGGCGAGGAGAGCCAGGGGCATGGGGAGGGGACCTTTCATCGGAACGGGAGGCTGGGGAAGCGTGGCGGCGCGGGGCGTCGCAGCCGGGAACAGCAGGAAGCCGTTGCCGGGGCACGCGGGGTGCCGGACAACGGCTCACGCCATATGTAAGTTACCGGAACAAATTCTCGCAGATGGTTATGCCGGGGCGCCTACCGGCAGGTGAACGGCTCGTTGCGGCCGCCCCACCGGACCTACCCGGCCCACCGGACCCACCGTGGGCCCACCCGGCCCGCCGGATGCGTCACAGCTCCACGCGGGCCGCGATCGGGAGGTGGTCGCTGTCGGTCGCCGCGAGGGTCCAGGAGGCCAACGGCTCGACGCCCTTGACCATGATCTGGTCGATCCGGGCCATCGGGAACGAGGCCGGCCAGCTGAATCCGAAGCCGTCGCCCGCCGCGCCCTGGGTGGAGCGCATCTGGGCGGTGACGGCGTTCAGCGAGCGGTCGTTCATCGTGCCGTTCAGGTCGCCGAGCAGGACGACGCGTTCCACCCGTTCGTCGGCGATGGCCTCACCGAGCGCGTCGGCGCTGGCGTCGCGCTGGTTGGCGGTGAAGCCGGCGTGCAGTTTGACGCGGACGGACGGCAGGTGGGCGACGTACACCGCGACCTCGCCCTGCGGGGTCCTGACCGTCGAGCGCATCGCCCGGGTCCAGCCCATCTTGATGTCGACGGGCTTGGTGTCGGCCAGCGGGTACTTGCTCCACAGGCCCACGGTGCCCTGGACGGAGTGGTACGGGTAGCGGTCGGCCAGCGACTTCTCGTACGTGGAGACCTGCCTGCCCGGGAGTTCCTGGAGGGCCACGACGTCCGCCCCGGAACCGGCGACCTGCTGGGCGGTGCCGTCGGGGTCGGGGTTGCCGGCGTTGACGTTGTGGGTGGCGACGGTGAGGTCGCCGCCGCCGCCGGACTTGTCGGTGAGCAGGCCCCCGAAGACGTTGAGCCAGACCACGGCGGGCAGCAGCAGCGCGATCACGGCGGTCGCCGAGCGCCGCAGCAGGCCGAGAACCAGCAGTACCGGGATGAAGAGCGCGACCCACGGCAGGAACGTCTCGACGAGGCTGCCGAGGTTGCCGAGCCGGTTGGGGATCTGCGCGTGGACGATCATCAGCAGGGTCAGCAGCACCGAGCAGAGGGCCAGCACGATCCCGCGCCGCCAGACGCCCCGGTCGGACCTCAGTCTGTCCCACAGGCCCCGGAAGCGGGACCCGCCGGCCTCCGGCTGCCCCGCGCTGCCGTGGTCCGTGTCCGCTCCGTACGCCTGCACCATCGCGCTGTCCTCACTGCCTTGCCCTGCACATCGCCGCGCCCTCGACCCTAGGCGATGAGCGGCGTCTTTCCGGCCGTCGGCCCACGGACCCGCCCGGCGTCCCCACGACCGTACGGAGTGCCCGTACGGAAAGCAGGACGACGGAGGCGGGACGACGGGTTCCGGTACGGGGCCGGCCGGCGGGCTGCTGTGACAGAACGGTCACACTCGTACGGGGGCGAGCCCTCCCAGCAGGGCGGCGATGACGCGGTCCACGAGGTCCTCGGGGAGCGGCGCGTCGGGGCGGTGCACCGTGCGGACGAGCAGGGGGCCGACGAACAGGTCGTCGATCAGTTCCACGTCGAGGTCCTCGCGCAGTTCCCCGGCGGCGACGGCGCGCCGCACCGCCTCCAGCATCGCGACCCGCCGGGGAGCGATCACCGTGCCGAAGTACTCCTCCCACAGCTTCGGATGGCTCTTCATCTGGGCGAAGATGTTGACCAGGAGCACCGACGAACGCTGGGCGAGGCCCCGGGTGCGCATCGATTCCAGCATCACGCGCACGTCGGCGAGTCCGGCGGTGCCGGAGACGGGCGGGTCGGTGGGCTCCATGTCGCGTACGACGTCGACGAAGAGCTCCTCCTTTCCGCTCCAGCGCCGGTAGATGGTGGCCTTGCCGACGCCCGCGGTGCGCGCGATGCGCTCGATGGAGAGGCCCGCCAGTGGCTCGCCCGCCTCCAGGAGGGCGATGACGGCGTCCAGGATCGCCCGCTCCGCCGCGGCGGAGCGGGGCCGTCCGCGGCGGGGCTCCGGATCCGCCGCCCCGGCCGGCGGCTCGCCCCCGTCCCGTGCCCCGCACCGGTCCCGCTCGCCGTCCTGGCCTTGCACCTGAAGCCGCCTCTCGCCGCGCTGTCGTCCCGCGTACGTCCGAGGCTGTCGCCCCGGTACGCACACCGCTTCGATTCTCGCCGACCCGGGAGGGCCGGAGCGACGGCGCCAGGGGCCGACCGCGGCTCACGGGGCCCGCCTGGCCCGGTTCTCACCGGGCCCGCCCCTGGCGCACCGGGCGTCAGCGGCGCAGCCTCTCCTTCGCGGGCGGGACTTCCGCGGCCCCGGAGGCCCCGGTCGCCGCCGGGGTCCGGCCGGGCAGGAACAGGCCGACGACGACGGCGCCGATCAGGGCGACGGCCGCCGAGCCGAGCGCGGTCACGTGCATGGCGCTGATGAACGCGTCGTTGGCGGCGGCGACCAGCGGCTTTCCGGCCACCGGGCCGAGCTTCCCGGCGACGCCGAGGGTGGCCTCGATGGACTCGCCCGCCACCTCCCTGACCCCGGCCGGGACGGCGCCGAGGTGACCCTCGATATCGCCCCGGTAGACGGTGGAGAGCACCGAGCCGAGCACCGCGATCCCGAGCGCCCCGCCGACCTGGCGGAAGGTGTTGTTGACGGCGGATCCGGAACCGGCCTTCTCGCGGGGCAGGGCCTGCATCACGGCGACGGTGACGGGCGGCATGATGTGCGCCATCCCGGTGCCCTGGACGAAGAAGACGAGGCACATCACCCACACCGGCGTACCCGTGTCGAACAGGGCGAACGACGCGAGTCCGGCGGCGACGAGCAGCATGCCGACCGTGCAGACCGCGCGGGCGCCGAAGCGGTCGACGACCAGCCGGGCCCGGGGCGCGAAGATCATCTGGGCGGCGGCGAGCGGAACGATCAGCAGGCCCGACTCCAGGGCGGTGTAACCGCGCACGCTCTGGAGGTAGAAGGCGGAGAAGAAGGTCACGCCCATGAGCGCGAAGAAGACCAGCGCGATGGCGGCGACGGCGGCGGAGAACGCGGGCTCGCGGAAGTACGTGACGTCGATGGCCGGGTGGCTGCTGCGCTTCTCGTGCCAGACGAATCCGGCCAGCACCAGCAGTCCGCCGACGATGGCGAGAAGGACGGTGGTGTCGGTGAAGTCGGCCAGTTCGCCGCCCCGGATGATCCCGTACACCAGCAGGACCAGGCCCACGATGGACAGTGCGACACCCACGGGGTCGACCCTGCCGGGCTTCGGGTCGCGGGAGTCGGGGACCAGGACCGCCATGGCGACGAGGGCGATCACGACCACCGGGACGTTCACCAGGAAGATCGAGCCCCACCAGAAGTGCTCCAGGAGCAGCCCGCCGGTGATCGGGCCGATGGCGATGCCGAGCCCGACGCTGCCCGCCCAGATGCCTATGGCCTTGGGCTGCTCGTCGCGCTCGAAGACGTTCATCAGGACGGCGAGGGTGGCGGGCATCACGAAGGCCGCGCCGAAGCCCATCAGCGCACGCCAGGTGATGAGCTCACCGGGCGAGGCGGAGAAGGCGGCCAGTGCGGAGCCGACGCCGAAGACCAGGATGCCGCCGAGGAGGACCTTCTTGCGGCCGATCCGGTCGCCGAGCAGACCCGCGGTGAACAGCAGCCCGGCGAAGACGAGCGTGTAGGAGTTGATCGCCCACTCCAGCTCGCTCTGGGTGGCGCCGATGCCGGTGGGGGCGGGGCTCGCGATCGTCTTGACCGCGACGTTCAGGATCGAGTTGTCCAGCACCACGATGAGCAGGCTGAACATGAGGACGGCGAGGATCCACCAGCGGCGGCGGTGGATCGCCTCGGGAACACGGGGCGCGGCGGCGGGAGCGCCGGACGGTAGGGACATGCGGACGACCCTAACCCAATTTCGATACGATACCGTCTCGTATCGTTAAAGGTTTCCCCGCCGGTTCCCCGTCGGTTCCCCGTCGGCCGTCGTTCGGACACACGTGCGGGCCCACTTCCCGAGTGGCGGGGCGGGATGCCACCATGGAAGGGATCCGGGGACGCCGTCAGGGCGCCTCGAGATGACGAAGGAGCCACCGGCCATGTCGCTTCAGGCTGCACAGAATCCGTCTTCCCCCACGGGCACCTCCTCCCCCGCGGGTGCGTCCGCCGACAGCAGCAAGGCGCTGTACGGAGGGAAGTCCACCCGCCGCATCACCGTCCACGACATCGCCGCCGCCACGGAGCGCGGCGAGAAGTGGCCGATGCTCACCGCCTACGACGCGATGACCGCGTCCGTCTTCGACGAGGCCGGCATCCCGGTCATGCTCGTCGGGGACTCCATGGGCAACTGCCACCTCGGCTACGAGACCACCGTGCCCGTCACGATGGACGAGATCGCCATGCTGTCCGCCGCCGTCGTCCGGGGCACCAAGCGCGCCCTCGTCGTCGGAGACCTGCCCTTCGGCTCCTACCAGGAGGGGCCCGTCCAGGCGCTGCGCAACGCCACCCGGCTGGTCAAGGAGTCGGGCGTCGGCGCGGTCAAGCTGGAGGGCGGCGAGCGGTCCCACGAGCAGATCCGGCTGCTGGTCGAGGCGGGCATCCCGGTCATGGGCCACATCGGCCTGACCCCGCAGTCCGTCAACGCGATGGGCTACCGGGTCCAGGGGCGCGGCGAGGAGGCCGCCCAGCAGCTGCTGCGCGACGCCAAGGCCGTGCAGGACGCGGGTGCCTTCGCCGTCGTGCTGGAGCTGGTCCCCGCCGAGCTGGCCGCCGAGGTCACCCGTACGCTCCACATCCCGACCGTCGGCATCGGCGCCGGTTCCGCGACCGACGCCCAGGTCCTCGTCTACACGGACATGGTCGGGCTGACCGGCGGCAAGGTGCCGCGCTTCACCAAGCAGTACGCGAACCTGCGCCAGGTGCTCGGCGACGCCGCGAAGGAGTTCGCGGACGAGGTCGTCGGCTCCACGTTCCCGGCACCGGAGCACACCTTCCACTGATGCCCGCGCACTGACCCGCGGGCCTTCCGACGCTCTTTCGTCCCGCGCCCACCAGCCATTTCCCGCACCACCGACAGCCCGCCGACATCCCCCATCGGCGGGCTGTCGCCCATCCGGTGTCCGGTTCCGGGCCGTGTCGGCGGCCTGTCGGCGAGCTGTCGGTGGGCGCTGGTCTGCTGGTGGACATGGAACGAATCGACAAGAACCCCAGCAGCGGCCGGAACGCCGTCGAGGTGCGGGGGCTGGTCAAGCACTACGGCGAGACCAAAGCACTGGACGGCGTGGACCTCGACGTCCGCGAAGGCACCGTCCTCGGTGTGCTCGGCCCCAACGGCGCGGGCAAGACCACCCTCGTACGCTGCCTGTCCACCCTGATCACCCCCGACTCCGGCCACGCGGTCGTCGCGGGCTTCGACGTGGTGAGGCAGCCCCGGCAGCTCCGCCGCACCATCGGCCTCACCGGGCAGTACGCCTCGGTCGACGAGAAGCTCTCCGGCTGGGAGAACCTCTACATGATCGGGCGGCTGCTCGATCTGCCCCGCAAGAAGGCACGGGCCCGCGCCGACGAGCTGCTGGAGCGGTTCTCGCTCACCGAGGCGGCCAAACGGGCCTGCATGGAGTACTCCGGCGGGATGCGCCGCCGGCTCGACCTGGCCGCCTCCATGATCGGCAGCCCGTCCGTGCTCTACCTGGACGAGCCGACGACGGGGCTCGACCCCCGGACCCGTAACGAGGTCTGGGACGAGGTGCAGCGGATGGTCGCCGAGGGCGCGACCGTACTGCTCACCACCCAGTACATGGAGGAGGCGGAGCAGCTCGCCAAGGAGCTGACCGTGATCGACCGGGGGAAGATCATCGCCCGGGGCGGGGTCGACGAGCTGAAGGCGAAGGTCGGCGGACGCACCCTCCAGATCCGGCCGTCGGACCCTGCGGAGCTGGCCGCGATGGCGCAGGCGATCCGGGAGGCGGGCCTCGACGGCGTCGCCGGTGCGCAGGCGGTGCCGGACGAGGGCCTGCTGTACGTGCCGATCCTCAGCGACGAGCAACTGACCGCCGTCATCGGGCTGCTGGGCGTCCGGGGCTTCTCCCTCGCCCATGTCGCGACCGCCCTGCCCAGCCTCGACGAGGTGTTCCTCGCGATCACCGGCGACATGGCCACGCCCCTCTCCGACCAGGCTCCCCAGGAGGTCGCCGCATGAGCACCACGACACTGACCCCCGCTCCCGCCGGGACCGCGGGCGCCGCGCCGTCGAAGCGGCCGGTGGCCGACGAGGGCCGGATCGGTCTGCGGGCCAATCTGCGGCACATCGGGGCGCTGGCGCGACGCAATCTGCTCCAGATCAAGAAGGACCCGGAGTCGATGTTCGACGTCCTTCTGATGCCGATCATCTTCACGCTGCTGTTCGTGTACGTCTTCGGCGGCTCGGTCGGCGGCAGCCTCGGCGGGGACCGGCAGGACTACCTGAACTATCTGGTTCCCGGGCTGATGGCGATGATGGGCATGAACATCGCCATGGCCGTCGGCACCGGGGTCAACGACGACTTCCGCAAGGGGGTCATGGACCGGTTCCGGACGATGCCGATAGCCCGGTCCTCGGTGCTGATCGCCAAGATCGTGGTCGAGCTGGGCCGGATGATGGTCGCCATCGCCATCCTGCTCGCGATGGGCTTCGCCCTCGGCATGAGCCTCGGCACGTCCGTGCTCGGGCTCCTGGCGGCGGTCGCGCTGTCGGCGGTGTTCGGCGCCGCCATCATGTGGATCTTCATCGTGCTCGGGCTGGCCATGAAGACGGCCCAGGCGGTCCAGGGGATGGGAATGCTGGTGCTGATGCCCCTGCAGTTCGGATCCTCCATCTTCGCGCCGCCCACGACCATGCCGGGCTGGCTCCAGACGTTCACCGACTACAACCCGCTGTCCAATCTGGCCGACGCGGTGCGGGGCCTGATGATGGGCGGCCCGGTCGCGAACTCCGTCTGGGTGACGCTCGCCTGGGCGGCGGGCATCACCCTGGTGATGGCTCCGCTGGCGGTGTCCAAGTTCCGCAAGAAGGCCTGAGCGAAAGGGCCCGCACAAGCGGGCCTGATCGCGGGAGCGTTACGCCGGGGGGCCGCTCCGGTACGTCTCCGCCAGGGCGGCGGCCTCCTCCAGTGTGAGGTCGGCGCCGTCCCGGTAGGCCGCCGTGTACGTCTCGTCGCCGATCCGGGCGCGTACGGCCTGCTTTGCGTCGTCGAGGGCCTGGCGCTCCAGCGTGGTCGGCAGGTGCCCGGCGGGCAGGAGCGCCGCCTGGAGGCCGAGGAGCCGGGCGGCGGCCTCCGGGGCCCCCGCTCCGTCCAGCCCCGCCAGCGCACGGGCGATGGTCGTCAGCTGCATGGACGCCATGAACGGGGCCATCATGGCCGAGATCCGGTCCTGGGAACGGCCCAGGGCGGCCAGCGCGACGTCGAGCGCGGAAGCGTACGCGCCTTCGAGGTTGTCCAGCCAGGCCAGCACCCCGAGCACGAATCCGTCGAAGACACCGACGGTGCGGGAGCTGAACTCCTTTCGCAGCAGCGCCAGTTGCTCGCGAGCCTCGGCCAGACGCCCCTGACGTCCGAGCAGGAAGCCCAGGTGCAGGCGGGCGGTCGGCATCGCCTCGTGTCCCGAGAACCGGCCGCCGTCGACGATCTCGCGCAGGATGGCTTCGGCCTCCTCGAACCGGTCGAGTTCGGTGAGGACCCCGGCGTACCGCGCCCGCAACACCGCCACCTGGGACCGGGCGCCGAGCGTCTGCGCATAGCCGATCGCGGCCAGGTAGTCCTCGGTGGCGGCGGTGAAACGACCTGCTCGCTCGTTCGCCTCGCCCCGGGAGGAGAGCGACTCGGCGGCGCCCCAGTCGTCACCGAGCCGCGCGAAGATCTCCAGGCTCTCGTCGGCGTCGGCCAGTGCCTCGCCCGCCCAGTCGGGGCGGTTGGCCAGGATCTTGGCCCGCATCTCCAGCGCGGCGCCCAGCTCCCACTCGTAAGCGAACTCCCGGGAGGCCCGGACCGTCTCGTCCATCAACTCGCGCAGCTCGTCGACCTCTCCGGTGAGCAGGATCGCGAACATCCAGAGCGAACCGGGAGCACGACAGGTCTGCGGCTGCCCGGCCCGGTAGGTGCGGCTGATGATGTCCATCCGTTCCCGGCCTTGCGGGGTCAGCCACTCCTCCATCGCGTGGTCCATGCTGACCAGCTGGATCAGCCCCACACCCCGCCGTGCCTCCGCCACCTGCTCCGGCTCCCAGGGCGGAGGCCGGTCGGTGGCCCGCTCCAGCAGCGATGGAGCCTGGACGCCGGGCGGGGCGAAGGGGTCGGGGCCCAGTGCGGCCACCGCCCCGCCCCACTGGCGGGCGTCGGTGTTGAGATCGCGCATCATCCAGTACCAGGCCATCGACAGCACCAGGCAGAGCCCCTCCTGCTCGTCCCGGGCGGCGACGGCGTGGCGAAGCGCCGTGCGCAGGTTCTCGTACTCGCGCTGGAAGAGCGCTATGGCATCCCGCTGCCCGGCGCCGCGCAGCTTCGGCCCGGTGGTGCGGGCCAGCTCCCGGTAGTGGACCAGGTGACGCCGCTCGACGGAGTCCCGTTCGGCGGCCTCCTCCAGGCGCTCCGCGGCGTATTCGCCGACCGTCTCCAGCAGCCGGTACCGCATCTCCTCGTCGTCGCCGGGCACGGCGACGACGAGGGACTTGTCGACCAGCGACCCGAGCAGGGCGGCGACGTCCAGGGAGTCGACGGCGACGCCGTCGGCCGATGCGGGCAGGGCGCAGACCTCCTCCGCGGCGGCGAGGGAGCAGCCTCCGGCGAAGACGGAGAGCCGGCGCAGCACGGCGCGTTCGGCGACGTCCAGCAGGTCCCAGGACCAGTCGACGACGGCGCGCAGGGTCTGCTGGCGGGGCAGGACGGTCCGGCTGCCGTTGGTGAGGAGGCGGAAGCGGTCGTCGAGCCGGTCGGCGATCTGGCGCGGGGTGAGCATCCGCAGCCGGGCGGCGGCCAGCTCGATGGCGAGCGGCAGCCCGTCCAGGCGGCGGCAGATCTCGGCGCAGGCGGCCGCGGTCGCGCCGTCCGCGTCGGTGCGGAAGCCGGGGCGGGCCGCCGCCCCGCGCTCGGCGAGCAGGCGCAGCGCCATCGGGTCCGGCAGCGGGTCGACGGGGCGGACGAACTCGCCCGGCACGCCGAGGGGTTCGCGGCTGGTGGCGAGGACGGTCAGTTGCGGGCAGTGGGTCAGCAGCCGGTCGGCGAGGGCGGCCGCCGCCTCGACGACGTGCTCGCAGTTGTCGAGGAGGAGCAGCATCCGGCGCGGGGCGCAGTGCTCGGTGAGGCGTACGAGGGGGTCGGCGCCGGTGCGGTCGGTGGCCCGCAGCTCCTCGGCCCCCGCCCCGCGCAGCACGGTCTCACGGGCGCCGAGGGCGGACAGGACGGCTTCCGGCACGCTGTCCGGGTCGTCGACCGGGGCCAGCTCGGCGAGCCAGACGCCGTCGGGCCAGCTCGCGGCGGCGGCCTCCGCGGTCTCCTGGGACAGCCGGGTCTTGCCCGCGCCGCCGGGGCCGAGCAGGGTGACGAGCCGGCTCCGGGCGAGGTCGTCGCGGAGCGCGGCGATGTCGCTGTCGCGGCCGACGAAGCTGGTGAGCCGGGCCCGGAGGTTCCCGGGCGGGGCCGGGACGGGGGGTGGGGTCGCCGAGAGGGCCGCGCCCATGGCGGGCGGGGCGGCGCGGGGTGCGGGCCCCGGCGCGGGCGGCGCGGCCGGTTCCTGGTGGAGCAGTTCGGTGTGCAGGGCCCGCAGCCCCGGCCCCGGGGCGGTGCCGAGGCGGTCGTCGAGCAGGGTGCGGACCTCCTCGTACGCGGCCAGCGCCTCGGCGGGGCGCCCGGCGTCCCGCAGGGCCGTGATGCGCAGGACCTGGAGCGGTTCGTCGAGCGGGTGGGCGTCGCAGAGCACGGCCAGCTCCGGCAGTGCCTCCCCCGCTCTCCCCAGGGCGAGGAGAGCCCCGAACCCGGCGCGTCGCGCGTCGAGCCTGCGGGCCTCCCAGCGGGACGCCTCCGCCGCGCGGTCGGGCAGATCGGCGAGGGCGGGCCCGTGCCACAGGGCGAGGGCCTGCCCCAGGAGGGCGAGGGCGTGCGAAGCGTCGCCCTCCTCCAGGGCCCGGCTTCCCTCCCCCGCCAGGCGTTCGAAGCGGTGCAGGTCCACGGCGTCCGGCGGGGCGGCGAGCCGGTAGCCGCCCGCCACGGACTCGACGGTGCTCCGGCCCAGGGCCCGCCGCGCCCTCCCGACCAGGGCCTGGAGGGCGCCGGCCGCGTCGGCGGGCGGGTCGCCGTCCCACACCTCGTCGACGAGCACTCCGGCGGGGACGGTCCGCCCGGGGCGCAGCGCGAGCACGGTGAGCAGGGCGCGCAGCCGCGCCCCGCCGAGGGGGACGGCCGTGCCGTCGTCGCGGATTGCCCGGGTGGTGCCGAGGATGCAGTAGCGCACGGGCCCATTGTCCGTGACGGAGGGGGGCTCGGCGTTGACCGGGTGGAACTCCACAAGCGGTCTCCGGCGTTCCAGCCCTGTCGGACCGTACGATCCCCCTTCCCGCGTCCCGCGGCCGGGCCCCACGCCGTACAGACCCTCCTCCGTCCCCTCACCCCAGGAGCCGATCGCCGATGACCACCGCAGCCACCCGCGGCGACCGGAGAATCAGCCCGGTCTTCCTCGGTATCGCCGCCGTCACCGCGGTCGCGGGCTGGGCGGTGTGGACGGGTTTCGCGGACGCCACCGGCTTCGCGGTGTTCCTGTTCGTCACCGGGGCCTGGATCGTCTCGCTCTGTCTGCACGAGTACGCGCACGCCCGGACCGCACTGCACAGCGGGGACCTCTCGGTCGCGTCCAAGGGCTATCTGACGCTCAACCCGCTGAAGTACACGCACGCGCTGCTCAGCATCGTGCTGCCGGTGCTCTTCGTGATCATGGGCGGGATCGGGCTGCCCGGCGGCGCGGTGTACATCGAGCGCGGCCGGATCCACGGACGGTGGAAGCACAGCCTGATCTCGGCGGCGGGCCCGCTGACGAACGTGGCGTTCGCGGTGGTGTGCACGGCCCCGTTCTGGCTGGACGCGCTCGACGGGGTGCCGCTCGCCTTCCGCTACGCGCTGGCGTTCCTGGCGATGCTCCAGGTGACGGCGGCGATCCTGAACTCCCTGCCGATCCCCGGTCTCGACGGGTACGGGGTGATCGAGCCCTGGCTCTCGTACCGGATCCGCCGCCAGGTGGAGCCGATCGCGCCGTTCGGGCTGATCGCGGTGTTCGCGATCCTGTGGATCCCCGAGGTGAACATCGTGTTCTTCGACGCGATCCACGCCCTGCTGCGCGGACTGGGTGTCGAGGAGTTCCAGCGGTACTGCGGTTACGACCTGTACCGCTTCTGGCGGGGCCTCTTCGGCGAGCAGGACCCGGGCTGCGCGGTGGGCTGACCGCGTGGCGCCTCGTTCGGGCCTGCTCGGTCAGCCCGATTCGTTGAGGCCGTCTCGTTGAGGCCGTCTCGTTGGGGCCGTCTCGGTCAGCCGTCTCGTTCAGCCCGCGTCGGCGGCGACGGCCAGCCGGTGCCTGCGGATGTAGAACCAGGTCATGTTCGACGAGAGCCCCGCGACGAGAACCCAGACGATCCCGAGCAGGCTGCCCTGCGCGAAGGAGACCGCGGCCGCCACGACGGCGAGGACGCAGACGACGAGGGCGTAGAGAGCGATGCGGGGCATGGGGTCGACTCCTGTCGGGAACGGGTCGCGGTCCCGTCCAGTGTCCCCCATGCCCCGTTGTGCCCCGAACGGGCCCGGCGGGGCCGGTCAGACGTCGGTGGTGCGCAGTCCGGCGTGGGCCTTGTAGCGGCGGTTGACCGAGATCAGGTTGGCGACCAGCGACTCCACCTGGTGGGCGTTGCGCAGCCGGCCCGCGAAGATGCCCCGCATGCCGGGGATCCGGCCGGCCAGCGCCTGCACGAGGTCCGTGTCGGCCCGGGCCTCGCCCAGGACCAGCACGTCGGTGTCGATCTCCTCGATGGACTCGTCCTGGAGCAGCACGGCCGAGAGGTGGTGGAAGGCGGCGGTGACCCGGGAGTCCGGCAGCAGGGCCGCGGCCTGTTCGGCGGCGCTGCCCTCCTCCGGCTTGAGGGCGTAGGCGCCCTTCTTGTCGAAGCCGAGCGGGTTGACGCAGTCGATGACGAGCTTGCCGGCGAGTTCCTCGCGCAGGGACTGAAGCGTCTTCGCGTGGCCGTCCCACGGCACCGCGACGATCACGATGTCGCTGCGCCGGGCGCAATCAGCGTTGTCCGCGCCCTCGACGCCGAAGCCCAGCTCGGCCGCGGCCTGCTCGGCGCGGGCGGCGTCCCGGGAGCCGAGGGTGACCTTCTGTCCGGCGCGGGCGAGCCGGTAGGCGAGGCCGCGCCCCTGCGGGCCGGTGCCGCCGAGCACGCCCACGCTCAGGCCGGAGACATCGGGGAGGTCCCAGGGGTCCTTGGCAGGGGGCTTGGGCGCGCTGCCGCTGTCCTGTGTAGTCATGGGCCCGACCCTACTGCCAGGTAGCCGCCGGGAGGCCGTTCGCTGCGGGCCCCCGGTCCGGCGCACGTGACGGAATACCGGCTTGCCCGAAACGCCCGGGAGTGCGGATCATGGCCCTTCGTGACCTCAGCACCTCCCTCGCCCTCCCCCTCGCCCTCGCAGCCGTCGGCCCGGCTCCGCGCCCTGCTGCCGGACCTCTCGCCGTGGCGCTCCTCGGCGGACTTCCGGCTGCTGTGGATCCAGGGCCTGATCACGTACTTCGGCAGCTTCATGGCGCTCATCGCGCTGCCGCTCCAGATCAAGGACCTCACGGGTTCCCCGCTCGCGGTCGGGGCGATGGGCGCGGTGGAGCTGGTGCCGCTGGTGGTCTTCGGGCTGTACGGCGGGGCGCTCGCGGACTCGGTGGACCGCCGCCGGGTCATCATGCTCACCGAGGCGGGGCTCGGGGTGCTCGCCGCGATCCTGCTGGTGAACGCCCTGCTCCCGGAGCCGCTGCTGTGGCCGCTGTACGTGGTGGCCGGCGGGGTGTCCGCGCTCGCCGGGCTCCAGCGGCCCGCGCTGGACTCCCTGATGGCCCGGATCGTGCCGCACGCACAGCAGACGGCGGCGGCCGCGCTGAACTCGCTGCGCTGGCAGATCGGGGCCATCGCGGGCCCGGCGCTGGCCGGTCTGGTGGTGGCGTACGCCGGTCACGGCACCGCGTACGGGGTGACGGTGTGCACGTTCGCCGCCTCCGTCGTGCTCTGTCTGCGGCTCTCCCCGGCCCCGCCGGCGCGGGACGCGCAGAAGCCGTCGCTGCGTGGGATCGTCGAGGGGGCGCGGTACGCCTGGAGCCGGCCGGTGCTGCTGGGGACGTACGCGATCGACATGGCGGCGATGTTCTTCGCCTTCCCGAACACGATCTTCCCGTTCCTCGCGGACGATCTGGACGCGGAGTGGTCGCTGGGCCTGATGTACGCGGCGGGCTCGGTCGGCTCGCTGGCGCTGGGGCTGACCAGCGGCTGGACGAGCCGGGTGCGCAGGCACGGGCTGTTCGTGGTGTTCGGTGCGACGGCGTGGGGGCTGGCCATCGCCGCGGCGGGCTGGTTCTCCAGCGTGTGGGTGGTGCTGCTCTGCCTGGCCGTCGCGGGGGCGGGCGACATGCTGAGCGGGCTGGGGCGGTCGACCATCTGGAACCAGACGATCCCGGAGGAGCTGCGGGGCCGGCTGGCGGGCATCGAGGTGCTCTCGTACAGCGTCGGCCCGCAGTTGGGCCAGGTGCGGGCCGGGGCGATGGCGGGCTGGACCGGGACCCGATCGGCGATCTGGACGGGCGGCGTGGCGTGCGTGGCGTCGGTGGTGCTGCTGACCGCTGCGCTGCCGAAGCTGGTGCGGTACGACTCGGAGACGGATGAGGACGCGGTGCGGAGGAGGGGGGCCCGGGGGGAGGCGTGACCCGGGCCCGGCCGGGTGGCCGGGCTTCCGGGGCTCCGCCCCGTACCCCGCTCCTCAAGCGCCGGAGGGGCTGGAAAAGACGTCCTCAATCGCCGGACGGGCTTCAGATGCCCCCGGTCGGGGCCCTGCGGGAAAGACCGTCCTCAATCGCCGGACGGGCTTGGACTGCCCCCGGACGGGGCCCTCCCGGAAAGTGGGTCACCCCCGGTCCGGGCCCGTGGGAAAGACCGTCCTCAATCGCCGGACGGGCTTGAGTTGCCCCCGGGCGGGCTTGGTTTGCCCTTGTTCTCGTCGTGCCATTTGGGGTCGGTGTCCCACTCCAGGTTCCGGTCGCGGGCCGTGTCCATCGCGTGTTGGGCCGCCTCGCGGGAGGTGTAGGGGCCGAACCGGTTCTGCGCCGGGCACTCCGGGCCCTCCTCGACCTTCTTGTGCTCCAGGCAGTAGTACCATTCGCCCGGTTTGCCTACCGTGCGCTTCTTGAACAGGGCCATCGACGGCTCCTTTCCTTATCGCCATGGTGCCCCGGGGCCGCTGGTTAGACTCGTTGGCATGTCTGGCCAGTCGCTTCTCGTACCAGGGGAGATCACTCCCGTCCGTTCCGTCCCCGGAAACATCCGGCGTCCCGAGTACGTGGGGAAGCCGGCCCCGACGCCGTACACCGGCCCGGAGGTCCAGGACTCCGACACCGTGGAGCGGATGCGCGTCGCGGGCCGTATCGCCGCGCGGGCGATGGAGGAGGCCGCCAAGCACATCGCCCCGGGGGTCACCACGGACGAGCTCGACCGGGTCGCCCACGACTTCATGGTCGATCACGGCGCGTACCCCTCGACGCTCGGCTACCGCGGCTTCCCCAAATCGCTGTGCACCTCGCTCAACGAGGTCATCTGCCACGGCATCCCCGACTCCACCGTGCTGCGCGACGGCGACATCGTGAACCTGGACGTCACCGCGTACATCAACGGCGTGCACGGCGACAACAACGCCACCTACCTCTGCGGCGACGTCGACGAGGAGTCGCGGCTGCTGGTCGAGCGCACCCGGGAGTCGCTGAACCGTGCCGTCAAGGCGGTCAGGCCCGGGCGCCAGATCAACGTGATCGGCCGGGTCATCGAGTCGTACGCGAAGCGGTTCGGTTACGGGGTCGTCCGCGACTTCACCGGGCACGGGATCAACTCCTCGTTCCACTCCGGCCTGATCATCCCGCACTACGACAGCCCGCACGCCACCACGGTGATGCAGCCGGGGATGACGTTCACCATCGAGCCGATGCTGACCCTGGGCACCCACGAGTACGACCTGTGGGAGGACGGCTGGACCGTGGTGACGAAGGACCGGAAGCGGACGGCCCAGTTCGAGCACACGCTGGTGGTCACGGAGACCGGAGCGGAGATCCTCACCCTCCCGTAGATCACCGGATCACCCCGAAATTCGCAGGACAGGACTCTCCCCTCCCTCTGCGCGTAGCCTTTTACCGACAGGCAGTCGGGAACCAGTTGACTTAGGTAAACCTAAGTAGGAGGATCGGGCGTATCGGCACGCGCCGCCGCACCGTCGCGGCGGCCGCTGCCGGTATCCCCGTCTCTCTCTGGACTTCCCGTCCCCCTCGGTCCCCGGAGGCCCGCCTTGGACGCAACCGCCACCGTCACTCCCTTCTCGACGCTCATCCGCACCGCGTCGCACGAGCAGCACACCGAGGCCGAGACCTCGACCTTCATGAGTGACCTGCTCGGCGGGCGGCTGGGAGTGGACGCCTACGCCCGCTACACCGAGCAGCTGTGGTTCGTGTACCGGGCACTGGAGGAAGGGGCGGAGGCCCTGCGCGAGGACCCGGTGGCCGGCCCCTTCATACAGCCGGAGCTGATGCGCTCCACCGAACTGGAGCGCGACCTGGCGCATCTGCGCGGGGCCGGCTGGCGCGAGAGTGTCGAGCCGCTGCCCGCCACCGCCGCGTACGCGGCCCGGGTCGCGGAGTGCGCGCGCACCTGGCCCGCCGGTTACATCGCCCACCACTACACCCGCTACCTCGGCGACCTCTCGGGCGGTCAGATCATCCGCGACAAGGCGGAGAAGACCTGGGGCTTCGAGCGCAAGGGCGACGGCGTGCGCTTCTACGTCTTCGAGGAGATCACCAACCCGGCCGCGTTCAAGCGGGGTTACCGCGAGCTGCTGGACGCGGTGAACGCGGACGACCTGGAGAAGCGGCGCATCGTCGAGGAGTGCAAGCGGGCCTTCGCGCTGAACACCGCGGTCTTCCGCGAACTGGGCGAGGTCTTCCCGATCGGCGCGTGACCGGGCGCCGGCGCGTGCGCCGGTGAGCGGGCGGCTCCACCGGCTTCCGGTGGAGCCGCCCGCGTGATCGGGGCGAGGACGCCCCGGCAGCGGGACGGACCGTCCCGGGTTCAGCCCCGGACGGCCATCAGGACGCGGCCCCCGACCTCCACCGTGCCGTCCGGCGCGGGTGCGGTGAGGATCTGGGAGCCGCGTCCTTGTGTGATGTTCAGGGCCCGGCCGAGTCGCGCGCTGAGCAGCAGGGCCGCCGCGCCCGTCGCCTCGTCCTCGACGATCGCCTCCCCGCGCCTCGGGAAGGCCCGTGCGCGCACCCGCCCGGCCGCCTCGTCCTCCCACGCCCAGGCGTAGAGCCAGCCCTCGCCGGGCGGCGGGCCCGGCAGCGCCTCGATCTCGGCGGCGCTCCCGTACTGCTGGAGCGTGCGCGGCGGGACCCACTCCGGGCGGGCGGTGATCCAGGTGAACTCCCCGTCCTGGCGGGCGAACACGTCCCCGACCGACAGCTCCAGGACCTCCAGGTCCAGCAGCCACGCGGTGCCCACCAGCGGGTGCCCGGCGAACGGCAGCCGGAGCCCCGGGGTGTGGATGTCCACCCGCCCGCGCTCCGGGTCGTCGACGAACACGGTCTCGCTGAAGCCCAGCCGCCGGGTGAGGAGTTGCCGGGAGGCCTCGTCGGGGTGGTCGCGTCCGTCGCGTACGACGCCGAGGGCGTTGCCGTACCGGCCGTCAGGTCCGCAGAACACGCGCAGGACGTCGATGCCCCGGGGTACGTCGTAGTCGCTCACGGGGGCATTCAAGCACTGCCGGGCGACGGGGCGGGAACCGGCGGGGTACGGCGGCGGGGCCGTACCGGCGAGCAACTGCTGCCGCCCGTACGGCCCCGGGCCTTTCGGATGGTGCGGGAAGGGTCAGGCGGTTCCGTCGCGACGACGGCGCGCCGCGATCACGACGCCCGCGCCGGCCGCCACGACAACGCCCGAGGCCGCGATCAGGGCGCCGGTCGGGACGTCGGAGCCGGTGGCGGCCAGGGCGCCGGAGCCGCCGACGGTGGAGCCGGTGGAGCCGCCGCCGACCGTGCCTCCGCCGCCGGTGGTGGAACCGCCGGTCGTGGAACCGCCGGTCGAGCCCGAACCGCCCGTGGAGCCGGAGCCGCCGGTGGAGCCGCCCGGGAGCTGGGCGTCCTTGTCCAGGGAGACCGCGACGTTCAGGGCGTCGAGCGCCTCGCCCTTCTCGTAGAAGCCGCCGAAGGCCTTGGCGCCGTCCGTGGTGAGCGTCGCCGGAATCTTCTCGAGGTTCACGACGCCGCCCTTGGCGGCGAGCGCCCCGGCGGGCACCTTCAGGTCGGCCAGGGACAGGCCGGTGAACTTGCTGACCTTGCCGGTCTTCTGGTCCTTGGAGGAGACGTCGGCGAGGAGCGTGCCGGAGGTGCCCTCGATGTCGACCTTCAGGTTGCCGAGGGACAGGTCGAGGACGTACTCGCCCTTGGTCTCGTGGCCGAGGAAGCGCACCTTGCCCTGGAACGCGGCGTTCAGTGTGTTCTTGTCGGCGTCGAGGTGACCGGTGGCCTTGCTGAAGCGGTAGCCGTCGGTGACGGCGGTCGCGCCGCCGCTCGTCTCGACCTTGCCGCGCGCGATCGGGCCGACGACGTAGGAGCGGAACTTCTCCTTGACGCCCCAGTTCAGGGTGCCGTCGATGACCGGGCCGCTGACGGGCGCAGCGAGCGCGGAGGCGGTGGGCGTCGGGGCGGTGCTCGGCTCGCCGGTGGGCTTGCCGGTGACCGGGGGCGTCGCCGGAGGAGTGGCCGGGGGCGTCGCCGGAGGGGTCGCCGGGGGCGTGGCCGGAGGGGTGGCCGGAGGGGTCGCGGGGGGCGTGGTCGGAGGCTTCGTCGCCTGCTTGACGGAGAGCGTCGCCGGGTCGAGCTCGGAGCCCTTCTCG
This sequence comes from Streptomyces sp. NPDC026589, assembly GCF_040638385.1. Classification (NCBI taxonomy): domain Bacteria; kingdom Bacillati; phylum Actinomycetota; class Actinomycetes; order Kitasatosporales; family Streptomycetaceae; genus Streptomyces; species Streptomyces sp. NPDC026589. The sequence goes on along the minus strand of NZ_JBEZYG010000002.1, from coordinate 113,717 downwards.
TAGAAGCCCGCGAAGGCCTCGGAGCCGTCGGCGGTCAGCGTGGCGGGGATGCCGGAGAAGACCATCGCGCCGCCCGCTCCGCCGCCCCGCTTGGCCTTGGTCATATCCAGATCGGCGATCGGGGCGTCGTTCTTGGTGACGACGGTGCCGTCCATCTTCTTGCTGGTGAAGTCGGCGGTGATGATGCCCGTCTCGCGGCCTGAGGCGACCTTGACGTCGCTGAGCTGGACGTCGAGCAGCCCGTGGTGGCCCTCGAACCGGACGCTGCCCTTGAACGCGGTGTCGGAGACGTGCGTCGAGACGTCGTACGAGCCCTTGCCGTCGGTGAAGGTGAACACCCCGTTGCCCGCAGCCTGCTTGGCGCCCCCCGCGGGGGTGATCTTTCCTCCCGCGATGGGGCCCGCGATGTACTTGCGGAAGGACTCCTTGATGCCCCAGTCCAGCGTGCCGTCGACCAGTTCCAGCTTCGGGGCGGCGGGCGCGGCCTCGGAGGAGCCGTCGGCGGCGAGGGCGGGAAGGGCGAAGGTCGCGCCCAGGACGGCGGCCGTGGCGACGGCCGCGGCAAGAGTTATGGGGCGGCGGGTTGCTGCCATGTCGGTGGGTCTCCTTGCGGAACAGGGGGAGGGGGAAGAGAGGCGTGGGGGGAGGGGGTGACGACCCATAAGGCGCTCATGGGTACCGGGTCAGGAGGTCTTGGGGGCGTCATGGCCCGTGGTGGCGTCGGCGTCGGGTCCCTGAGCGGAACTGCGGCGCCGCAGGGCGAAGAACGCCCCGGCCGCGACGAGCAGCAGCGCACCGCCGCCGATTCCCGCCCAGGTGCCGGCCCCCGGGCCGGAGTCGGAGGAGGCGGCCGCCGGTGCGGCGGAGGGCTCCTCGGCGGCCTTCTCCGTGGGCTCGGCGGCCGCTGTCGGCTCACTGCCGAGGTCCGGCAGTGCGGGCAGTTCGGCCTTCTCGTCGACGGCCACGGCGAGCGAGACCGGGTCCATCGCGGTGCCCGCGCTGTACAGGGAGCCGAACGCCTTGGCGCCGTCGGCGGTGAGGGTGGCGGGAGCCTCGGTGAGGGCGGCGAGGCCGTCCTTCGGCGCGAAGTCCTCGGCGGCGAAGGTGATGAGCGGGACGTCCTCGGTGGTCGTGCCCGCGCTGGTGACGTCGGCCGACAGGGTGCCCTCGCCCTGGGCGACGGCGACGGTGACGCCGGCGAACTTCAGGTCGAGGTCGTGGGCGCCGGTGAAGCGGATGCTGCCGCCGAAGTCCGCGTCCAGCGTCTGCTTCTTCGCGTCGTACGTCCCCTTGCCCTGCGGGAAGCGGAACAGGGCCCCGCCGTCCTGGGCACCGTCGGCGAGCGTCCACTTGCCCTGGCCGATGGAGCCGGTGACGTACTCGCGGAAGGTGCGGCGTACGCCCCAGTCGACGGCGGCGTCCTCGACGCGGCCCGCCTTCGCCTCGTCCTTCTTCTCCGCCTTCTCCTTCTCCTTCTCGTCCTTCTCCTTCGCCGGGGCGGACGGCTTCGGCTGGGCGGCCGCGCCCTTGGTGTCGACGGAGAGGCTGATCGGGTCGAGCGGGGTGCCCGCGGTGTAGTAACCGGCGAAGGCGGAGGCTCCCTCGGCCGTCAGCGTGGTGGGGACGTCGGTGAGGGCGATGGGGGTGGAACCGCCCTTCATGTCGATCCCGCCGAGGCCGAGCCTGGCCAGCGGCACCTGGGAGCGGTTGGAGACCTTGCCGGTCCCCCGTTCCTTGCTCACCATGTCCGCGTGGAGCATGCCGCTGCCGCCGCTGATCCGGACGGTGGGGCGGCTGATCGTGAGGTCCAGCTCGTTGGTGCCGTCGGGCTTCTTGTGGCCGGTGAAGTGCACGCCGCCGGAGAAGCCGGAGTCGAGCGCTCCGGTGTCCGGGTCGTAGGAGCCGGTCGCCGAGTGGAAGCGGAACTGACTGCCGCCGACCGTGGCCGCTCCGCCGGTCAGGCTCCAACTGCCGCTCGCGATGGGGCCGGTGACATAGCTCTGGAAGGAGGACTTGATGCCCCAGTCCAGCCGGCCGCCCTGCACCGTACGGCCGGCCGCTTGCGCGGTGGCAGCGGGGAGCAGAGCCCCCAGCAGTACCGCGAGGAGCGCGACGGCGAGCGCGCGGGTGGATCTGGACGACGGCATGGGGCCCCTCCGAGGACTGGATACTCAGGTAAGGCTAACCTAAGGTATTCCCAGCCCGGGCCGGAACCCCCTCCGGTCACGCCGTTACCGGCGAACGGCCGACCGCACGCCGCAGAACGACAGGACGGTGCCCCGTGCACATCTCGCAGGCCTTCGCCACGAGGAGCCCCCGGGGCTCCGAGGGCCCGGACGCCGGACGGGCCTTTCCCCGTCGCCCGGCCCGGGGCAGGGCGGCCGCCGCCCTCACCGCCGCTGTCACCCTCGCCCTGGTCCTGACCGGCTGCGGCGGAAGCGGAAGCGGAAGCGGCAACTCCGCGCCGAAGTCCGCCGGGAGCACCGCCGACGCCGACCGGGTCGAGCCGCTGGCCACCCCGCCCGCGCCGAAACTGCCGGTGACGGTCGGCTCGGCGGACGGCACGAAGGTCACGATCGGTTCCACCGACCGGATCGTGCCGCTGACCGGGTCGCTGAGCGAGATCGTCTTCACCCTCGGTTTCGGGAAGCAGGTGGTAGCCCGGGACATCACCGCCACCTTCGAACAGGCCGAGAAACTCCCGGTGGTGACCCGCGCCCACGACGTGTCGGCGGAGAGCGTGCTCTCGCTGAAGCCGACGATCGTCCTCGCCGACACCACCACCGGACCGGCCGAGGCGATCGACCAGATCCGCGACGCCGGTATCCCGCTGCTCGTCGTCGAACCGGCCAAGGAGCTCGCCGACGTCGGCCGCCGCATCGACACCGTCGCCGAGGCCCTCGGCGTACCGTCCGCCGGCACGGAGCTCAAGGAGCGGACCGAGTCCCGGATCGCCGCCGTCCAGAAGTCCATCCCGGACCGCGCGGACGGCGAGAAGCCCCGGGTCGCCTTCCTCTACCTGCGCGGCTCGGCCTCCGTCTATCTGCTGGGCGGCGCGGAGTCCGGGGCAGGTTCGCTGCTGGAGGCGGCGGGCGCGGTCGACGCCGGCAAGGAGTCGGGCCTGGACAAGGACTTCACCGCCATCACCAGCGAGGCGCTCGCCAAGGCCGCGCCGGACGCGATCCTCCTGATGACCAAGGGGTTCGAGTCGGTCGGCGGCATGGACGGTCTGGTGAAGATCCCCGGTATCGCGGAGACCCCGGCCGGGATGGACCGCCGGATCGTCACCGTCGACGACGGGGTGCTGCTCAACTACGGGCCGCGCACCGACCGGGTGCTCGCCGAGATCGTCGAGCAGCTGTACGCGAAGGGCGGCACGGGCCGGTGACCACCGCGTACGAGGAACGCACCGGGGCCGATCCGAAGGCCCCGGGCGAGGGAGCGGACGGCGTCGCCGCCCCCAAGTCCCCCCGGAGCAGGGCGTATCTGCTCACCGTCGTGCTCTCCCTCGCCCTGCTCGTCGGCTGTCTGCTCTCCGCGGCGATCGGCGCGTACTCCATCCCGCTCGGCGACGTGCTGTCCTCCGTGCAGCACCGGATCGGGCTCGGCGGCCAGGAGTTGGACCGGGTCGGCGAGAGCGTCCTGTGGAACGTACGGCTCCCCCGGGTCGTCCTCGCCCTGCTCGTCGGCGCGTCCCTCGGCTGTGCGGGCGCGCTGATGCAGGGTGTGTTCGGCAACCCGCTCGCCGAGCCCGGCGTGATCGGCATCTCGGCGGGCGCGGCCGTGGGTGCGGTCGCCTCGATCGCGCTCGGCCTGACCTTCTTCGGCAACTGGACCATCACCGTCTGCGCGTTCATCGCCGGCCTGGTCACGGTGCTGCTCGTCTACACGCTCTCGCGGTCCGGCGGCCGGACCGAAGTGGTGACGCTGATCCTCACCGGTATCGCCGTCAACGCGTTCGCGGGCGCGCTGATCGGCCTGTTCATCTTCTTCGCGGACAACGCGCAGATCACCCAGATCACCTTCTGGCAGCTCGGTTCGCTCTCCCAGGCCACCTGGCCCAAGGTGCTCGCCGTGCTGCCGTGCGCGCTGGCCGGGCTCCTCATCGCCCCCTTCTACGCCCGCAAGCTGGACCTGCTGGCGCTCGGGGAGCGGCCCGCCCGGCACCTGGGCGTGGACGTGGAGCGGCTGCGGATCGTGCTGGTGCTGGTGGTGGCGCTGCTGACGGCCGCCGCGGTCGCCGTCGCCGGGATCATCTCCTTCGTCGGGCTGCTCGTCCCGCATCTGCTGCGGATGGCCAACGGCCCCGGTCACCGTTTCCTCGTCCCGGGCAGCGCGCTCGGCGGCGCCCTGGTCCTGGTGGCGGGCGACCTCGCGGCCCGTACGGTGGCGGCCCCCGCCGAGCTGCCGCTCGGGGTGCTGACCGCGCTCTTCGGCAGCCCGTTCTTCTTCTGGCTGCTGCGCAGGACCCGTCGTAAGCAAGGTGGTTGGGCATGAGGACGCTGAGAGACCTGTTCGCGGTACGCCCCCGGGAGCTTCCCTCGCCCGTGGCCCCCGGCTCCCCCGCCGTCGAGGCGGTCGGTCTTACGGTCCGCCTCGGGCAGCGGCAGGTGCTGGACTCCGTCGGTCTGACCGCGCACGCCGGCGAGGTGGTCGCCCTGGTCGGGCCGAACGGCGCGGGCAAGTCGACGCTGCTGGCGGCGCTGGCCGCCGATCTGCCCGCCGCGAGCGGCGAGGTGCGGATCGACGGGCGTCCGGCCACCGCCTGGTCCGCGCCCGAACTGGCGCTGCGCCGCTCGGTGCTGCCGCAGTCCGCCGCGCTGTCCTTCCCGTTCCCGGTGGAGGACGTCGTACGGATGGGGCGGGCGCCCTGGGCCGGTACGGAGCGGGAGGACGAGGACGACGCGGCGGTGGCCGCGGCGATGGCGGCCACCGAGGTGACCCGGTTCGCGGGCCGCCCGTTCTCGGCGCTTTCGGGCGGCGAGAAGGCCCGGGTGGCGCTGGCCCGGGTGCTGGCGCAGCGGGCCCCGCTGATGCTGCTCGACGAGCCGACCGCCGCCCTGGACCTGCGCCACCAGGAGCTGGTGCTGCGGATCTGCCGGGACCGGGCCGCCGCCGGGGACGCGGTGGTGGTCGTGCTGCACGACCTCGGCCTCGCCGCGGCGTACGCGGACCGGGCGGCCGTCCTGCACGAGGGGCGGATCGCGGAACTGGGCCCGCCGGACGAGGTGTTCAGCGGTGAGCTGCTCGGCGAGGTCTACCGGCAGCCGGTGGAGGTCTTCCCCCACCCCCGTACGGGCAGGCCGCTGATCGTACCGGTGCGCGGGGTCTGAGGCGGCCTGTGCCGCGAGGCCCTGGGTCACGGTGCGGGCGCTGTATCCGGTCCCCGGCCGCACGCCGTCCGCCGCCCCGGTAGGGTTTCGACGGTCAGTGCGGGCGACGGATCAGAAGGCGCGGAAGCAGCGGATGACGAGACACCCTGGGCTGGGCCGGCTGACGGCGGGGCTCGCGACGGCGACGGTGCTGTGCGTGACGGCGAGCGGCTGTGTGACGGTGCACGGGGAGCTGGAAGTGCTGCCCGGGGCGAAGAAGCCGGAGGCCGTGCAGGCGCTGAAGGACTTCACCGACGCCTACAACGCGGCGGACAAGGCGTTCGATCCGGCGCTGGACGCGGACCGGGTGACAGGTTCGCTGGGCGCGATCAACCAGGCCGGGCTGAAGGCGCGGCAGACGTACAACCCCGAGGGCAACAAGGCGCACAAGCCGCTGGTGCTGGAGGACGCGACGTACGTCGTCCCCAAGAAGGCGGGGTGGCCGCGCTGGTTCCTCGCGGACACCGACTCCAACCGGGACCGGGACGGCGGGAAGCTGGACACCCGCTGGCTGGTGGTGTTCGTACGGTCGGGCCCCGACGCGCTGTGGAAGGCGTCGTATCTCGCGGTGGTCCCGTCGTCCCAGGTGCCGGAGTTCGCCCTGGACGAGGACGGGTTCGCCACTCCGGTGGAGCCCGACGACGACGGCCTGGCCGTGGCGCCCGCGGAGCTGAGCGCCTCGTACACCGGGTATCTGCAGAGCGGCGCCCCGGATGTGTTCGCGCCCTCCACGGCGACCTCGGGCTGGCGCGAGACGCGCCGCACCACACGGCGGGCGGGGTTCTCGTACCAGTACGTCGACCAGCCGCTGACGCGTGCGGCCTTCGCGCCGCTCGGGCTGCGCACCGAGGACGGCGGGGCGCTGGTCTTCTTCAGCAGCAAGCACTTCGAGCGGCAGACCGCGGCGAAGGGGCTGCGCCCCGAGGTCAACGCGGATGTGAAGGCGCTGCTCACCGGCGAGGTGAGCAGCAGTCTCACCAAGGAGCGGGTCTCCAGCCAGCTGGTGCACGTCCCGCCGCGCGAGGGGGCGGCCGGCTCCGAGTCCGGATCCGGATCCGACGGCAAGGTGCGGATGCTGAACCGGCTGCCGGGTCTGGTCGCGGCGAAGGGCGAGTAGGCAGGGCAGCGGCTCGGGCCGCCGGGCGGCCCGGCGGCATCCGACGACAACGCCCGGCCCTGCGGCCGGGCGGTCGCCCACCGGGCCGGTGGGCCGGCGGCTCAGCGGCTCAAGGGCCAGGCGATCGAGTCGTGGTCCAGCTCGCTCTGCTCGGCACTGCCCGCGTACCGCGCGCAGGCATCGGTGAGCGTCTCCAGCAGGGTCAGCGGATCGGGCAGCTCGTGCTCGGGGCCCCGCACCCAGTGGACGTCGAGCTCACCGGGGAGCCGGGCGGGCGGCAGCAGGACGTAGCTGCCCCGGCAGTGCCAGCGCAGGCCCGGGTGGGCGTCCATGGTCTCGGGGTGACAGTCCAGCTCGCAGGGCCACCACTCGTCCTCGTCCTCGGGGGTACCGCGGGTGGCGGTGAAAAAGAGCATCCGGTCCTCGCCGGACTGGGCGACCGGGCCGACGTCGATGCCGGCGTCGAGAAGGCGCTCCAGGGCGCCGCGACCCGCGGTGAGCGGCACGTCCAGCACGTCGTGGATCATGCCGGTCGCGGTGATGAAGTTGGCCAGCGGCTGGCTGCCGGCCCAGCGCTCGATCTGGGCGCGGTCGGTGGTCGACTGGGTCTGCCAGGCGAAGGAGATGGGATGCCGGGCGGGGGTGGGACAGCCGATGCGTTCGCACGAACACCGGTATCCGAGGGGGTGGGCGGCGGGGGCGATGGGCATACCCGCGTCGGCGACCGCCAGGAGCAGCGCGACCCTGGCCGACTCGTCGGCCTCGGCCCCCGGTGATTTGGGACGTCGCCGCAGCCACTGGGAGAACCTGCTCTCTGTGCCGCGGAAACGGCCGGAATCGGCGCCCATCTATCCCCTCACCTCAGCAGTTCACCTCAGCGTTGCCTCTCCATCGTCGCACCATCCTGCGGTTCGGGTGGCCAGAGTTCATCAGCGGGGCCGGGTACCACCGCACCGAGTGAGCACCATCACGCCCGATGTCACCCCATACCGGACGTCTCGCACCCTTGCCGGTGGATCCTGGGGCCCCCGCCGGGTCCTCGGGGTGTCAAGGGCGCGGGGTGAGCCCGCCGAGGGCGTAGTCGACGATCGCGTCGGCGTACGTGTGCGTGAGCGGCAGGGTCCGCAGCAGCCAGCGGTGCATCAGCGGGCCGATGAGCAGCTCCAGGGCGATCCGGGGGTCGGCGTCGGCGCGCAGGTCCCCGGCCTCCTGGGCGGCCCGCAGGCGCGTGACGTACAGCGCGAGCTGCGGTTCGAGCAACTTCGTGACGAATTCGGCGCCCAGTTTCGCGTCGACGATGCCCTCGGCGGTCAGCGCGCGGGTGGGGACCGCCAGCGCCGGGTCGTTCAGCTCGTCGACGGTGGCCCGCAGGACGAGCTTGAGGTCGGCGGTCAGATCGCCGGTGTCGGGGATGCCCTGCGCGGCGTCGCCGGACTGCGGTCCGGCCTCCTCGGCGGCCCGGCCCGCCAGGTCGAGGAAGGCTTCCATCAGCACGGCGGCCTTGGAGGGCCACCAGCGGTAGATGGTCTGCTTGCCGACCCCGGCACGGGCGGCGATACCCTCGATCGTCGTGCGCTGGTACCCCACCTCTCCGACGAGGGCGAGGGCGGCGTCGTGGATCGCGCGGCGGGAGCGGTCGCTGCGGCGGCTGGAGTCGGGTGCCTTGGTGGGTGTCATGCGCCCAATCTAACGCCGGCCGAACCGATACGTATCGTCTTGCGGGGGCCACGGGGCGTGCGTGTGATGGGCAGCGGGGCGACGCCGGAGATCCGGGCGGCGCGAGGCAACCGGGCAGCGCGGGGCATCCCGGCGGTGGCCGCGATCGGGGGGTCCGGTGAACCACCCGATCGATCGACTGCGGATCCGGCGCGCACGGCGCACCATGGGCTCACGCACAGACCGTGCGCATCCCACCGTTCCGCGGCCCCGGCCGCCGTTCGCGAGGAGCCAGAGTTGAACCGTGACGCCACCCCTCGTCGCTACCTGATGTGCGCCCCGGCGCACTTCCGGGTCACCTACTCCATCAACCCGTGGATGGACCCGTCCAAACCCGTCGACCTGCCGCTGGCCCGGACCCAGTGGGAGGACCTGCGCGACCGCTACCGCGCCCTCGGCCACACCGTCGAGCTGATCGCCCCCCGTCCCGACCTGCCCGACATGGTCTTCGCCGCCAACGGCGCCACGGTGATCGGCGGCCGGGTGCTCGGCGCGCTGTTCGCGTACCGGGAGCGGTACGCGGAGGCCGGAGCCCACCGGGACTGGTTCCGGGAGCACGGCTTCACCGAGGTCCATGAGCCGGAGCACGTCAACGAGGGCGAGGGGGACTTCGCCGTCACCGCGTCCTACCTGCTGGCCGGGCGCGGCTTCCGGTCCAGTCCGCTCTCGCACATGGAGGCCCAGGAGTTCTTCGGGCTGCCGGTCATCGGGCTCGATCTGGTGGATCCCCGCTACTACCACCTGGACACCGCGCTGTGCGTGCTGGACGCGGCGGCCGACGAGATCATGTACTACCCGGACGCGTTCTCCCCCGGCAGCCGGGCGGTGCTGCGCCGGCTGTTCCCGGACGCGCTGCTCGCGCGGGAGGCGGACGCGGCGGCGTTCGGCCTCAACTCGGTCAGCGACGGGCGCCACGTCCTGCTGCCGCAGGGGGCGACAGGGCTCCTGGACCCGCTGCGGGACCGGGGGTTCGAGCCGGTCCCGATGGACCTGGGCGAGCTGCTCAAGGGCGGCGGCAGCGTGAAGTGCTGCACGCAGGAGCTGCGGGCCTGATCAGCCGCTGACCGTCACTCCGTGCTCTCCGGCGGCCAGGGATCGCCCCAGGCGACGTCCCTGGCCGCCCGGTACAGCTCGCCGTGGCGCTTGGTGACCGTGGAGCGGGCCAGCCCGTCGTCGCGGGTGCACAGCTCCAGCAGTACCTGGCCCTTGCGGATCTGCGGCCTGCGGGTGACCCGGGCGGGCGCCGGGTCGGTGGGGAAGCGGGTGGCGACCACGTAACTGAACTTCTCGTCCTCGTGGCTCAGCGAGCCGCCCTTGACCTGCCGGTGCAGCGAGGAGCGGCTGACCCGGGCCGAGAAGTGGCACCAGTCGGCCCCGGGGGTGATCGGGCAGGCGTCGCTGTGCGGGCAGGGGGCCGCGACGCCCATCCCGGCGGCGATCAGCCGGTCGCGGGCCTCGATGATCCGGGCGTAGCCGTCGGGGGTGCCGGGCTCCACGATCACCACCGCCTGTCCGGCCGCCGCCGCCGCGTCGACCAGTTCGGTCCTGGCCCCGGCGGTCAACTCCTTGAGCACATAGCTGACGGTCACCAGGTCCACCGGGGCCAGCTCCAGCGCCGCTCCGATCCGCGCCTTCTCCCAGCGCGCGTCGCGGAGCCCCGGGACCCCGGACGCCTCGGCGAGTTCGCGGCCGAGTGCGAGGGCCGGTTCGGCCCAGTCCAGGACGGTCGTGGCCGGGCCCGCCCAGACCCCGGCCACCGCCCAGCTCGCCGCGCCCGTGCCGCCCCCGACGTCGGTGTGGGTGGCGGGCGTCCAGTCGGGGGCGGCCCCGGCCAGGGCGTCGAGGGCGGACCGTACGGCTTCGTAGGTGGCGGGCATCCGGTACGCGGCGTACGCGGCGACGTCGGAGCGGTCCCGCAGGATCGGGGCGTCCGTCGGGGTCTCCCCCCGGTAGCTGGCGATCAGCCGGTCGACGGCCTGCGCGGCCTGCTTGGGCGGCAGTCCGTCGAGCAGTCCGGCCAGCGCCGCGCGCAGGGACTGTGCGGTGGGGAGGGTGACGTTCACCGCCGAATTGTAGGCGGAGGCGACCCGGTGGACGCATTCCGCTTCGCCGGGGCCCGGAGGGGTACGGAGGGATGTGTGCGCGGGCGGCATGGGACCGCGACGGGTCCGCACCAGGACTTCACGTAACCGGTACGGAACGGGTATCCGGCGAACTCCACACCGCCGTGGGCCTGTTGCTACGCTGGCCCGCGCGTGGACGGCACCGGGTCAAGATGGTCCAGCAGGGGAGCCATGAGGCAGAAGATCGTGCGGTTGACGCTCGTCGGCGGGGTGGTCTTTCTCGCCCTGCTCCTGCTGCTGGCCACCTGCGGCGGCAGCCCCGACGAGGACGACCGGAAGAGCGGCGCGGCCACCGGGACGGCGAAACCGGTGGTGCCGGCAGCCGGGCCGGTGACCCGGCTGACCGTTCCGCCGCAGTACACGACGGACCGGGGCTGGGAGATCATCGGCTCCTCCCCCGACGTGGCCGTCTCCCACGCGACGGGCCTGCTGGCCTATCTGGAGCGGTCGAAGGACAACCGCTACCGGCTGCGTACGGTCGACACGGCCACCGGCGAGCTGGGCTGGCGCGGCAAGGCCTGGCGGCAGCCGGACCCGCTCCACTATCCGAGGCTCGCCACGGTGGCCAAGGGCGACCGGCAGTTCTTCGTGACCTGGTCCTACGGGAAGGTCGGCGACGGGCTGTCGCCGTCGAACACCTTCATCGCGCTCGATCTGTACGACGTGACGAACGGGAACCGGCAGCGCGTCGAGGTGCCGTGGTCCGGCGCCCCGGACGTCGACACGACCGGGCCGTCCATCGTGATCAGCGACGCGAAGGCGAACAGCACCCTGGTGGACCCGGTCACGGGCGAGGTGTCCGAGCTGGGCGCGGACAAGTTGAAGTACCCCAAGGGCTGCCCGGCCTGCAAGCAGCTCACCGAGGTGCACGGGCAGACCGCCGAGGGCCTGCTGCTGGGCGGAGCACGGGAGTTCTGGGTGCGCGGCGGCTGGTTCAGCCGGAACGTCGCGCCCAAGGGCGCCGACAGGGGCAGCGGTGTGGTGACGTCGACGACCCCGGACCAGGTGCTGGCGAAGTGGGCGCCCGCGAAGAAGACCAAGCGGGCGGCGACCCACGAGCTGTGGGCGGTGCACGACGCGGCGACCGGTGAGGTCCTCACCTCGGTGGAGTGCCACAAGCCCGCCATAAAGCCGGGGCGTTTCCCGCAGGCGGTCCTCTCCCCCTCGGGCGATTACCTGATCGCCGGGAACCTGGCCTTCGATCTGGAGGCGAAGCAGGGCCGCTGCTTCGAGGACGAGGGCGGCGCCGCCCATCTGACCCTGGCCACGGTGACGGACGACGGCATCGCGTACGGGGCCGAGAACGCGCGCGACGCCTCGGAGGCGCTGTCGGGCGGCGGGCTCCCGGTCGCGATGGACTTCGCCACCTGGAGCACCGAGCGGCTGTCGCGCAACGCGCGGCTGCCGGGGACGGAGACGACCGGGGTCGGGGTGTTCCGCTGGACCGACCGGCAGGAACGTACGCATCTGATCGGCTACCCGCGGACCGGCTGAGCCCTCCGCGACCTACACCGGTCCCGCGGCGGGCGGTGGCGGCTCGGAGACCGCGGCGGGCCGCGGTGGCTCAGAGGCCGCCGGCCTCGCGGCCCGCTCGCTGCCAGGGGCGGCACAGGAGCAGGAAGCAGGCCACCGCCGCCACCGCGCACACGACCTGGACCACGGCCATCGGGACGGCCGTGTCCTCGCCGGCGATGCCGACCAGCGGGGAGGCGACGGCGCCGATGAGGAACGAGGACGTGCCGAGCAGCGCCGAGGCGGAGCCCGCCGCGTGCTTGGTGCGCATCAGGGCCTGGGCGTTGGTGTTCGGCATCGCGAGGCCCATCGCCGACATCAGCACGAAGAGCCCTGCCGCGACCGGCACGAGGCCGACCTCGCCGAAGACGCCGGCCGTCATGAGGAGCAGCGCGACGGCGGCCAGCACGATCACCGCGAGGCCGAAGCCGAGCACCTTGTCGAGGCTGACCCGGCCCACGAGCAGTTTGCCGTTGATCTGCCCGACGGTGATCAGGCCGATCGAGTTGATCCCGAAGAGCAGGCTGAAGGTCTGGGGCGAGGCCCCGTAGATCTCCTGCACGACGAACGGGGAGGCGGCGATGTACGCGAACAGGACGGCGAAGGCGAGCCCGCCCGCGACCATGTAGCCGGTGAAGACCCGGTCGGCGAGGAGCCCGCGCATGGTGCGCAGGGCTTCGGCGACCCCACCGGTGTGGCGGTCGGCGGGCGGCAGCGTCTCGTGCAGCCACTTCCAGACGACCAGGGTGAGCACGATGCCGACGACGGTCAGCACGACGAAGATGCCTCGCCAGTCGGTGATCCGCAGGACCTGCCCGCCGATCACCGGGGCGATGACCGGGGCGACGCCGGAGATCAGCATCAGGGTGGAGAAGAACCGGGCCATCTCCACGCCGTCGTAGAGGTCGCGCACCACGGCCCGGGCGATGACGATGCCGGCCGCGCCCGCGAGCCCCTGGAGGAGGCGGAAGCCGATGAGGAGTTCGGCGGTGGGGGCCAGGGCGCAGATGGCGGTGGCGAGGACGTAGACGACCATGCCGAGGAGCAGCGGCTTCCGGCGGCCCCAGCGGTCGCTCATGGGGCCGACGACGAGCTGGCCGAGCGCCATTCCGGCCAGGCACGCGGTCAGCGTGAGCTGGATGGTGGCTGCGGGAGCGCTCAGGGAGTCGGTGACGGCGGGGAGCGCGGGGAGGTACATGTCCATCGACAGCGGCGGCAGCGCGGTGAGTCCGCCGAGGACCATGGTGACCAGGAGGCCGGTGCGCCGGGCGGTCTTCGCCGCCGGGCCGGGAAGGCCGGCCGGGGCGGTGACCTGCGGGGCGGCGGGGTCGACGGAGAGGGCCCCCGCGTCGCCGTGCGGTATCTGCCGGTCGTCCGCCCGGGTCCCGGTCCCGGTGGTGGGTATGTGTGCTCGCTGGGCCCGGCTGCCGCCGCTGTCCGGCATTCTCTTCTCCACATCGTTGAATACGCATCTATGCTCTCAGCTCGGCCGGAGTGGTCGATACCTTTTTCGGGCGGGCTGGGGTGGCGGGCATGGGCGGGACGGTGCGTTGGGGTGTGCTGGCGACGGGCGGCATAGCCGCGAGGTTCACGGCGGACGTACAGGGGCTCCCCGACGCCGAGGTGGTGGCGGTGGCCTCGCGCACGGAGGGCTCGGCGCGGGAGTTCGCCGAGCGGCACGGGATCGGGCGGGCCTACGGCAGCTGGGCGGAGCTGGTCGCCGACGACGAGGTGGACGTGGTGTACGTGGCCACCCCGCACTCGGCGCACCACGCGGCGGCCTCGCTCGCGCTGCGGGCCGGAAAGCATGTGCTGTGTGAGAAGGCGTTCACGCTCAACAGCCGGGAGGCGGAGGAGCTGGTGGCGCTGGCCCGGGAGCGCGGCCTCTTCCTGATGGAGGCCATGTGGACCTATCTCAACCCGGTGGTCCGCCGCCTCACCGAGCTGGTCCGGGACGGGGCGATCGGCGAGATCCGTACCGTACAGGCGGATTTCGGCTTCGCGGGCGACTTCGCTCCCGGGCACCGGCTGCGCGATCCGGACCTGGGCGGCGGGGCACTGCTGGACCTCGGCGTCTACCCGGTCTCCTTCGCCCACCTGCTGCTGGGCGAGCCGGACCGGGTCCGGGCCGACGCGCTGCTGTCCCCGGAGGGCGTCGACCTGAACACGGGGATGCTGCTCGGCTGGGACTCCGGTGCGACCGCGCTGCTGTCCTGCTCGATCGTCGGCCACCATCCGACGGCGGCCACCGTCATCGGCACGGCCGGGCGGATCGATCTGCCGCGCGACTTCTTCCACCCGGACCACTTCGTCCTGCGACGGGCGGGCGCGGAGCCGCAGACGATCACCTCGGGTCCGGGACCCGAGGGGCTCTCGGGCATGCAGTACGAGGCCGTCGAGGTGGCGCGGGCGGTGCGGGCGGGCGAGCTGGAGTCCCCGCTCGTCCCGCTGGAGGGTTCGCTGGCGGTGATGCGGACGCTCGACGCGGTACGGGACCGTATCGGCGTCCGCTACCCGGCGGACCGCTGAGCCCGGAGCGTGCGTGAGGCTTCCGGTGCGGGCGTGTGGCGTTAGGGCGTGTCCGGCGGATCAGGGCCGGATAGGCCGCGGCGTCTGGTGCGGTGCATCGCAAGGCGCTGGAACGTCCTCATCGCGGAGCGATTCGGACGTTTCGGCAACGCCGCGAGGTGCCGTGCCAGGCGTCGCGGACCCGGTCAAGATCCGCCGGACACGCCCTACGCGGGGGTGAGCCCCGGGTTCCCGGCCTCGGTGACGAAGGAGGCCGCTGTGGTGAGGGGCGCGCCGGGGGTCGTGACGGCCGCCACCGTACGGAAGTCGGCGCGGGCCTCCTTCGTTCCGAGGGTGACGAGCGCGTAGCCGCGCCGCCCGTTGTAGTGCTTGAGGTGCGGGTTGGCGCGGGTCTGGTTCTCCCAGTTGGCGGGCCGGTCCGCGCCGTTCTTGCCGCTGCTGATGGACGTGGTGACGATCTCCGTGCCGACGGTCCGCGAGGCGGGGTCGTCGAAGTCCTTCTTCAGGTCGAAGGCGTAGGAGACGTGGACGTCGCCGGTGAGGACCATGAGGTTGTCCACCCCGGCGGCCTCGGCCCCGGCCAGCACCCGCTGCCGGGAGGCCGGGTAGCCGTCCCAGGAGTCCATGGAGAGCTTGAAGGCGTCGGTGGGCACATCGCGCCGCTGCGCGAAGGTGACCTGCTGCGGGACGACGTTCCAGGTGGCGTTCGAGGCCCGCCAGCCGTCGGTCAGCCAGCGCTCCTGGGCGGCCCCGGTCATGGTGCGCGCGGGGTCCTCCGACTCGGGTCCCGGGGTGCGCCAGCCGTCGCCGTACGCCTGGTCGCTGCGGTACTGGCGGGTGTCGAGGATGTCGAACTGGGCGAGCCGCCCGAACTTCAGGCGGCGGTAGAGCCGCATGTCGGGCCCGGTGGGGCGCTGCGGGGTGCGCAGCGGCTGGTTCTCCCAGTACGCGCGGTACGCGGCGGCCCGGCGCAGCAGGAACTCCTCGGGAGGCACGTCGTTCTCGGGGGTGCCGCCCGCGTAGTTGTTCTCGGTCTCGTGGTCGTCCCAGGTGACGACGAAGGGGTGGGCGGCGTGGGCGGCGCGCAGGTCCGGGTCGGACTTGTAGAGGGCGTAGCGCAGCCGGTAGTCCTCCAGGGTGACCGTCTCGCGGTTGTAGTGCGCGGGGAGTCTGCGGTCGGTGTAGTCGCGGGCTCCGCCGGTGGCGGTGACGGCGTACTCGTAGAGGTAGTCGCCGAGGTGGAAGACGACGTCGACGTCCTCGGCGGCGAGGTGGCGGTAGGCGGTGAAGTAGCCGTCGTGGTACGCCTGGCAGGAGACGGCGGCCAGGGCCAGGGAGCTGTTGCGGGCCCCGGGGGCCGGGGCGGTGCGGGTGCGGCCGACCGGGCTGGTCCAACTGCCGGTGCGGAAGCGGTAGTAGTAGACCCGGCCGGAGTCGAGGCCCTGGACCTCGGCGCGGACGCTGTGGGCGAACTCGGGGTGGGCGGTGGCCGAGCCGCGCCGCTCGACACGGCGGAAGCCCTCGTCGCGGGCCACCTCCCAGCGCACCTCGACCCGGCCGCGCGGGAGTCCGCCGCCCGGCTCGTAGGGGCGGGGCGCGAGCCGGGTCCAGATGAGGACGGACGCGGGGTGCGGGTCGCCGGAGGCGACGCCGAGGGTGAACGGGTCCTCGGTGATCCGGCGGGCGTCGACTTCGGCGGCGCTGGCCGTGCCGGCGGCGGGCAGGTTCACGGCGAAGGCGAGCGCGGCGGCGGCTCCGGTGACGGTAAGGAAGCGTCTGCGTCCCACGCCCGGTTCGAGCAGACGTGCGGCGGTGCGGAGCTCGATCGCCCGTGTGTCCTGATCGGGCGTCATGATGGTCTGTGCGGCTGTCATATGCCCCTCCTCAGCCCGGATGCTGTCGGGGTTCATGCCAGCCGCACGCGACGACGCACCGTTGTCGCGTGCACAACATCCGCATGGCGGGTCGATGAGCACCGCGTGCCCCGTGCACCGACCCGTCCCGTACGCTGCCGGGCCATGAACACTGAGCAGACCGGCCGGAAAATCGCCGTCGTCACGGGTGCGGGATCAGGGATCGGGCGGGCCGTCGCGCTCGCCCTCGCGAGCGCGGGCTGGTCGCTCGCGCTCGCCGGCCGGCGGGCCGAGCCGCTGGCGGGGACGGCCGCCGCCGCCGGGGACACCGAGGCACTGTGCGTCACCACGGACGTGACCGACGCCGACGAGGTCGGCGCACTCTTCACCGCCGTACGGGAGCGGTTCGGCCGGCTGGACCTCCTGTTCAACAACGCGGGCACGTTCGGCCCCGGCGGCGTACCGCTGGAGGACCTGGCCGTCGAGGACTGGCGGGCGGTCGTCGACGTGAACCTGACGGGCGCGTTCCTGTGCGCGCAGGCGGCGTACCGGCTGATGAAGGAGCAGGACCCGCAGGGCGGTCGGATCATCAACAACGGTTCGATCTCCGCCCACGCGCCGCGCCCGCACTCGATCGCGTACACCGCGACCAAGCACGCGATGACGGGACTGACGAAGTCGCTGTCGCTGGACGGCCGGGCCTACCGGATCGCCTGCGGGCAGATCGACATCGGCAACGCGGCGACGGAGATGACCGAGCGGATGTCGACCGGGATCCTCCAGGCCAACGGGGCGCTGGCGGCGGAGCCGGTGATGGCGGCGTCCGACGTGGCGCGGACGGTGGCGCACATGGCGGAGCTGCCGCTGGAGGCGAACGTCCAGTTCGCCACGGTCCTGGCGACGAACATGCCGTACGTCGGGCGAGGTTGAGATTGAAGTTGCGCCCGAATGTGATCAGGTTCGCTCGAACTAGCCATTAAATGGCCGAATTTGCGGATTTCTCCGCGCCCGACCGAGCAAGCGCGTACTGACCGTATGATCGCATGCTGTTACGCCTTCACCAGAACGACACAGAAGGAACACCGCATGCGCATACGCACCGCTGCGCCGATCGCCCTGGCCGCCGCCACCGCACTGGCCGGCTCGCTCCTCGCCACGGCGGCACCGGCCGCGGCCGCCCCCCACCAGGGCGGGCTGCACTTCGGGACCGTGCAGTACGACGGCCCCGGCAAGGACAACCGGACCACGAAGTCGCTGAACGCCGAGTGGGTGAACATCCACAACAACGGCAAGAAGAAGGTCCAGCTCAAGGGCTTCAAGGTGAAGGACAACACCGGCTACACCTACACCTTCGGCAGCTACACGATCGGTGCGGGCAAGACGGTCAAGCTCCGCACCGGCAAGGGCAAGAACGTCTCGGGCACCGTGCACTGGAACCGGGGCTCGTACGTCTGGAACAACACCGGTGACAAGGCGCGGCTGATCAAGCCGAACGGGAAGCTCCAGGACTCCTGCTCCTGGAAGAAGTCCACCAAGGCGAACAAGGGCGTCAAGAACTGCCACTGACCCGCCCCGGGAGGGCCGGTCGCGGAACGGGGGGCCGCGACCGGCCCTCCCGGACGCCGTACCGCCGCACCGGGCGGGGAATGCCGGGAGCGGCGGCGCGGTTGGACCCCTGCATGACACCTGATCGTGCGCCCGAAGTCCTGCGCTACACCGCCTTCTCCGCCGACCCCGCGGGCGGGAATCCCGCCGGGGTCGTCCTGGACGCCTCCGGAATGGACGAGGAGGCGATGCTCGCCGTCGCGGCGGAGCTGGGCTACAGCGAGTCGGCGTTCCTGACGGAGCGGACCGGCGAAGGCGCGTACACGATCCGCTACTTCAGCCCGAAGGCCGAGGTGCCCTTCTGCGGTCACGCCACGGTCGCCACGGCGCTCGCCCTGGCCGAACGGGACGGGCCGGGCGAGCTGGAGTTCGCCACGGCCGCGGGTCCGGTGCCGGTGACCGTGGTACGGGAGGGCGGCGAACTCCGCGCCACCCTCACCAGCGTGGCCCCCCGCGTCGAGGAGACCGCGCCGGCCGACCTGGCGGAGGCACTGACCGCCCTGGACTGGGCGGCCGACGACCTCGACCCGGCCCTGCCGCCCCGGATCGCCTACGCGGGGGCCCGGCACCTGGTGCTGGCCGCCGCCACCCGGGAGCGGCTGGCCGACCTGGAGTACGACTTCGCGCGCCTCGAAGCGCTGATGCACCGGCTCGACCTGACCACGCTGCAACTGGTGTGGCGCGAGGGGCCAGAGGTCTTCCACGTCCGGGACCCGTTCCCGGTGGGCGGGGTCGTCGAGGATCCGGCGACGGGCGCGGCGGCTGCGGCCTTCGGCGCGTACGCACGGGAGCTGGGGCTCGTACCGGACGCGGCCGTGCTGACGCTGCACCAGGGGGCCGACATGGGCCGGCCCGGCACCCTCACCGTCGAACTGCGCGCGGGGGACGCCAGGGTCCGGGTCAGCGGAACGGGCGCCCGGATCGGCTGAACCGCCTTCCGGGGCGGCGGTTCAGCCGGTGGTCTCCTTGGCCGGGGAGACGTGGGCGTACCAGCGCTCCGTCTCCTCCGGGTCCAGCGCGCGCTCCAGCAGGGCGTCGCCGCGCATGCCGGGGAAGAAGCGGCCCGCGGGCCAGGTCCGCCGGTAGGACGGCTCGTCCAGGACCAGCAGCCGGACGCCGTCGACGACGGGGATGTCGGCGGGGGCGCCCTCGTTCCAGATGAGTTCGCCGTCCGGGGCCACCAGGTCGAAGGAGCCCACGGTGTCCACCTGGCCGGGCGTCTCCCGGCAGACGGCCGCCTCCTGCGCCGACGGCGCGTGGCCCTCCACATGGCCGCCGCCTATGAGCGCGTCGGCGAGCAGGGTGTGCAGCTGGAAGTTGTCCCCGATGCCGGAGAGCCGCAGGAGGTAACCGGTGCCGCTCGACCGGTGGAGGGCGACGAGCGGTTCGTCGTCCAGCACGAGGAGCGCGTAGGCGAGGGACTTCAACTCCGTGCCGGAGGCCCGCTCCACCGCACCGAGCAGCCGCAGCGCCTCGCCCCGGAAGCCGGCCGCCCGCCGCACCCCGGGGTGGTTCAGCAGCGCGACGGCGGCCATCTCCCACTGGGGAAGGGTCCACCAGCCGGCGGCCGCGTCGGCGCCGGCCCGCTCCACCACGGCGGGGCCCGGCTCGCCTCCGCCCGGAACGGGGAACGCGCCGCCCCCGGTCCCGGCCCACGCTTCGCAGAACACCAGAGCCTGCTCCAGCGCCCGTCGCAGCCCGGCCAGGACTCCCGGCGCGCAGCGCTCGGCGTCCGCGCCGCGCTCTACACAGGCCCCGACGAGCACGGCGACGACGGCACGGGGGCCGGGCGGCACCTGCTCCAGCACGGCGGCGAGCCGCGGCCCGCTGTCCAGCAGCTCCGCCTCCCTGGCCTGCCCGAAGGTCTCCTGCAACCGGACGAACGCCTTGCCGGAGCGCTTGGTGTCCTGGCCGGTCACCGCCGCCTCGAAGTCGGCGACGGCTCCCCCGAACCCGGCTTTACCGAATATCATTCCAGCACTTTAACGACGTGCCGTCGGGCACCACGAAGCCGGTCGCCGCCCGGGCCCCTCACCGCACGTAGACCCCTTCCCGCGCGGCGGCGACCGCGGCGGCGGCGGCCCGGTCGGCGGCCGCCTCGTCCAGCGGGGCGCCGCTGGCCAGCAGCCGGTAGTACAGGGGCGCCGACACCGCGGCGATCACCTCGCCCGGGTCCGTACCGGCGGGCAGTTCGCCGCGGTCGACCGCCGCCTCGACACAGCCGGACCACTCCCCGATCCGCACCGCGTAGAAGCGGTGCAGGGCCTCGGCGGTCCGCGGATCACAGGTGGCGGCGGCGATGACGGCCGCGAAGAGGGCGCCCTGCCGGGAATCGGTCAGCGCCCGGACCACGAGCCGGGCGTTGGCCCGGAGGTCCTCGGCCAGCGACCCGGTGTCCGCGCGCGGCAGCGACTGCTCCGCCATGTCCGAGAGCAGATCGGCCACCAGCCCGGCGGGCACGGACCAGCGCCGGTAGACGGTCGTCTTGCCGACCCCCGCCCGCCGGGCGACATCGGCCAGGTCGAGCCCGTCGAAGCCGTGCTCGACCAGCGCGTCCCCGGCGGCACGCAGCACCGCGTCCCGCACCCGGGCGGTGCGGCCGCCGGGACGCACGGTGCCGGGCTCCCCTCCGTCGACGTCGACGCCTCCGGAGCTTTCAGCGCCTCCAGAGTGCTCAGCGCTTTCAGAGTCTTCAGCGCTTTCAGAATTCATAACGGGTCTCCAGTTCCATTAGCAACGCCCCTCCTGCTACGGTGACACCCACCTTAACGGAACCACAGGACCGTTAAGCTATTCGCCGCCCAGGAAGGCGCCCTGCCATGTCCCGTACCGCACCCGCACCCTCTCCCACACCCACCGGACCGACGATCGCCCCCCGCGCCGCCGGCCCACGCATGACGAGACGCCAGAGGCTCGTACTGGCTCTGCTGCTCGGCTCCCAGTTCATGATCGCGGTGGACTTCTCGATCCTGAACGTGGCGCTGCCCGTCGTCGGGGAGGGGCTCGGCTTCTCCCTCGCCCACCTCCAGTGGATCGCCACGTCCTTCGCGCTCGCCGCCGCCGGCTTCACCCTGCTCTTCGGACGCGTCGCCGACCTCGTCGGCCGCAAGAACCTGTTCATCGGCGGCATGGTCGTTCTCGGGCTCTCCTCCGCGCTCGGTGGCCTCGCCACCTCGCCCGAGGTCCTCCTCGCCGCCCGCGTGCTCCAGGGCCTGGCCACCGCGGCCGTCACGCCCGCCGGACTCGCGCTGCTGACCACCGCGTTCAAGGAGGGGCCGCTGCGCGAACGGGCGCTGGGGCTCAACGGCGCCCTGATGTCTGCCGGGTTCACCGCCGGAGCGATCCTCGGCGGCCTCCTGACCGACCTGCTCTCCTGGCGCTGGGCCTTCTTCATCAACGTACCGGTCGCGGCCCTGGTCGTGATCCTGGCGCCCTCCGTGATCACCGACTCCCGGCCGGAGCGACGGCCCCGGCTGGACGTGCCCGGCGCGGTCACCGTCACCGGCGGGCTGCTGCTGCTCGTCCTCGGGCTCACCCAGGCCGGTGAGACCGGCTGGACCACCCCGACCACGCTGGCCTCCCTGGCCGCCGGCGTCGCCCTCCTGATCGCGTTCGTCCGCATCGAGCGGCGGGCCGCCGCACCGCTCGTCCCGATGCACATCCTGAAGCGGCGCAGCGTCGTCTGGGGCAACGCCGCCGGGCTGATCGCCTTCGTCACCGAGACCTCGCTGGTGTTCCTGCTCACCCTGTACCTCCAGGAGGTCCTCGGTTACTCCGCGCTGGCCACCGGCCTGGCGTTCGGCGTGCTGGGCGTCGGCACGGTCGTCGGCGGGATGCTCGGTGGACGGGCGGTGGGCCGGTTCGGCAACCGGCGCGCCATCGTGCTGGGCGGGGCCGTCCAGGCCGTCGCCACGCTCTCGCTCGTCGCGCTCGGCACGTCCGGCTCCTGGATCTGGCTCCTGCTGGCGGCCACCTTCGTCGGCGGTGTGGGCAACATGCTGATGATCGTCGGGTTCATGGTCACGGCCACCTCCGGACTGCCCGACGAGGAGCAGGGCCGGGCCACCGGGCTGGCGACGATGACCCAGCAGGTCGGCATCACCCTCGGCATCCCGGTGATGAGCGCGATCGTCACCGCCCGGACGGGGGCCGCGACGGGGTCGGAGGCCGTACTGTCCGGCGTCTCCATCGCCATCCTCGTCAACTCCGCACTGGTCCTGGCCGGCGCCCTGCTCGCCGGGTACTTCCTGACCGAAAGGAACCGGACAGCAGCGGCGGCGGGGTGAGCGGAGCGGGACCGCGCCCAGGGACCGCACCTGCCCGCCCCCGGGAGCCGACACCGGCCCCCGGGGGCGGAACAGTGTCGACAGCGGGAGGATACGGACATGCCCGAGCCCGAGCCGCTGACCGTTCCGAGCCTGTCCGCCGGACCGGACTTCGTCCTGCGCCCCTGGGAGATGAGCGACCTCCCGCTGGTCCGGGAGGCCTCGCTCGACCCGTACATCCCGCTCATCACCACGGTCCCGTCCCGCTACTCGGACGCGGCCGCCGAGGCGTTCGTCCGCAGGCAGTGGGAGCGCGCGGCCACCGGCGCCGGATACCCGTTCGCCATCGTCCGCTCCCGGGACCGGCGCCCGGTCGGCGCGATCGGGCTCTGGCTCCGCGACCTGCCCGAGGGCCGTGGATCGCTCGGCTACTGGCTCACCGCACCGGCCCGCGGCCAGGGCGTCGCCCGCGCCGCCCTGCGTACGGTGACAGGGTGGGCCGTGCGCGACCTCGGCGTCCAGCGCCTCCAGCTCTTCATCGAGCCGTGGAACACTGCCTCCGCCCGGATCGCCGAGGACGTCGGTTTCCGGCGGGAGGGGCTGCTGCGCGGCTGGCAGCAGGTGGGCGACCGGCGGCGGGACATGACCGTGTACGCCCTGCTGAACACCGACGGGCCCGTGGATGGCCGGGCGGTAACCGCACACTGAACACCGAGGCGTTACGATCGCGGGCACCGCAGCCGACCAGCAGCCGCACGGCAGCCGAGCCCAGGAGTACCGAACTTGTCCGCACCACGCATCGGCGTATCCATCGTGACCATGGGGGACCGCCCGCAGGCGGTCGAGGCGCTGCTGGCGTCGGTCGCCATGCAGGACGTCCGGCCCACCCGGCTCGTGATCATCGGCAACGGGACGGCGCTCCCGGACTTCACCGCCTTCCCCGGCCTGGAGAACCTCGACGGCGGGGTGACCACGATCGAGCTGCCGGAGAACCTCGGCTGCCCGGGCGGCCGGAACGCCGGTCTGCGCAGGCTCGCCGAGATCGGCGACGTGGACGTGGTGATCGAGCTGGACGACGACGGGCTGCTGGTCGAGAAGGACGTCTTCCGCCGGGTGCGGGACCTCTTCGCGGCCGACGACCGGCTCGGCATCGTCGGCTTCCGGATCGCCGACGAGCACGGCGAGACCCAGCGGCGCCACGTGCCCCGGCTCCGGGCGGGCGACCCGATGCGCGGCGGCCCGGTCACGGCCTTCCTCGGCGGCGGCCACGCGTTCTCCATGAAGATGCTGGAGCAGACCGGGCCGTGGCCCGCCGAGTTCTTCTTCACCCACGAGGAGACCGACCTCGCCTGGCGCGCGCTCGACGCGGGCTGGAAGGTGCTGTACGAGCCCGAACTGCTGCTCCAGCACCCCAAGACGTCCCCGGCCCGGCACGCGGTCTACTACCGGATGACGGCCCGCAACCGCGTCTGGCTGGCCCGCCGCAACCTGCCCCTCCCCCTGGTCCCCGCCTACCTCGGCACCTGGACCCTGCTCACCCTCGCCCGCACCCGCGACCCGAAGGGCCTGCGCGCCTGGGCGGGCGGCTTCGCCGAGGGCGTCCGCACCCCGTGCGGCGAGCGGCGCCCGATGCGCTGGTCCACGGTGTGGCAGATGACCCGGCTGGGCCGGCCTCCGGTCATCTGACCCGCCGCCCGCGGGCCCAGCGGCCCCCGGGGCTCAGCGATCCCCGGGGCTCAGCGGCCCCCGGCGGCTCAGCGATCCCCGGCGGCCCAGCGGTAGAGCACGTCCGGCTCGTTCTCCTCGTTGCGGGCACCGTCGTCGAACGCGACGGCGGTGAACCCGTGCCGCTCGTAGAAGGCGCGGGCGGCGGCGTTGCGCTGGAACACGTACAGCTTCAGGGCCCCCTCCGCCGCGCCGCGCACCTCCGCCAGCAGCCGGCTCCCGATCCCCCGCCGCAGCGCGTCGGGCCGCAGATAGAGATGATCGAGCTCGTCGCCCCCGGCGAGCACGGCGAACCCGAGCAGCTCCCCGCCCTCCCCCGCCCCCTCGGCCACCCACACCGCGGTGCTGGTGGGCAGCACGACATGGGTGATCCACGCGAGGGTGTCCTCGTCGCTGTGGACCCGGGGCAGATACGGCATGGCGGCGGCCCGGGAGGCCAGGAAGACCCGGGTGACGGCCTCGGCGTCCTCCGGCGTGGCCGGGCGCAGCCGTACGCCCTGCTGGTCCGGCCGCGCGGCTCCGGTGCTTTCCGCAACGCTCATCGCCCTGTTCCCCGTTTCCGTCGACTCGGCGCCCGCCGGTTTCGGCCGACCCTCGATCAGCGGTGATCAGAACACGCCGGGAGCCTTCCGCGCAGGTGGAATAAACGCGCGACGGAACAACGCGCCGCGCCGCGCCGTGAGCGTGCTGGGGCGCGCGCCGGCCCGGGACGGGTGAGACGGCAGACGAGTCGGGCTGTACGCCGGGTTCTGTCTCCCGGTCGCCTCGCGGCGGCCGGGGAGACGGCCATCCATCTAGGGCCGGCATTGCTGCCGGCCTCGTGCGGTCTACCCGTGAACTCGGGCGAGCAGCCCTCGAACGTTCACGCAGAGCCGTCCCGTTCCTGGGGCGCCCCCTCTTGACCTTGCTCCGGGTGGGGTTTACCTAGCCGCCTGAGTCACCTCAGGCGCTGGTGGTCTCTTACACCACCGTTTCACCCTTACCCGGGACCGAGGTCCCGGGCGGTCTGTTTTCTGTGGCACTGTCCCGCGGGTCACCCCGGGTGGCCGTTAGCCACCACCCTGCCCTGTGGAGCCCGGACGTTCCTCGGGAGAACCCCGAAGGATCCTCACGCGGCCGTCCGCCCGGCTCGTCTGCCGTGATCGCCATCCTACCGGGCCCTGCGGGCCGGGGGCCCTGTCGGTCTCCCTCAGCCGAAGTCGCCGGTCTCCAGATCGAAGGCGAAGGGCTCGGGCAGCGGCAACGGTTTCCCGTACGGGATGGTGAGGAGCTGGCGGTAGTCGTCGTTCTCCGGATCGCTGAACAGCGTCACCGAACTGTCGTCCCGGTCGATGAGCAGGTAGAGCGGGATGCCGCCACGGGCATAGCAGCGGCGCTTGGCCTCGCGGTCGGCCTGCGGCTTGGTGGAGGTCACCTCGACCACCAGGGCTACGCCTTCGGGGGCCATCCAGGATTCGGCGCCGCGGAAAAGGCGGAGTTCCAGAGGGGCGAAGGTGCCGTCGGGGATGGCGTGGTTCTTGGGACAGCCACCACCGCTGCGAAGTCTCAGCCCCTTGTTTCCGGAGAACTGCATGCGCGTTCGGGCGCGCCTTGCCACTTGGTCGACGATCAGGCCGATGTAGTCCTCGTGGTCCCCGTCCGGCGGCGGCGTCACGACAATCTCCCCCTCGATCAGTTCCGCCCGGAAGCCTTCCGGCGTGTCCAGGGCCAGGAAGCCCTCCAGAAGGACTTCTGCCTGCGTGAGCGGCTCGTGCGCCATGGCAGTCATGTCACGCTCCTTCCTCGGTCGCTCGCCAGACTGGGGCATCGGGGGGACCAGCCGTCCATGAGATCGGAGTTCTTCCCCCGATCGTGGCACAGGCCGACACGGCGTGGACGGAAGCGGGGCAAGGAGAGCGGTGCTTGACCTTGTCGCGGCGTCAACGTTTCTACTGGCCGCATGCGTATCGGAGAGATCGCCGCGCTCGTGGGAGTCACTTCCCGGGCCGTCCGGCACTACCACCACATCGGCCTCCTGCCCGAGCCCGCCCGGCAGGCCAACGGCTATCGGTCGTACACCGTCCGCGATGCCGTGCTGCTGGCCAGGATCAGGCGGCTGACGGAGATCGGGCTCTCCCTGGACGAGGTACGGGACGTGCTCGCCGACGACGCGGGGCGGGAGCTGGCCGAGGTGCTCGGGGAGCTGGACGCCGATCTGGCGCGGCAGGAGCGGGAGATCCACGAGCGGCGGCAGGTGCTGGCCGCGCTCCTGGAGGCGCCGCTCACCTCGGACGGGCCGCTCTCCCCCGCCCTCGCCGCGCTGTTGGAGCACGCGCCCGCCACCACGTCCCCGGCCGCGGCGAAGGACCGCGAGCATCTGTCGTTGCTGGACGCGGCGGGCGATGGCGCGGGGGCCGAGGTGTTCGCCGCGCTGCGTCCGCTGGCCGAGGATCCGGGCGTTCTCGCGCTGTACGAGCGGCTCGACGAGCTGGCCGGGGCCGGGGTGGACGACCCGCGCATCGCGCCGCTTGCGGCCGAGCTGGTCGCCGCCGTACCGGACGAGGTCCTGGCGGTGATCCCCGACGGCGAGCCGTCGACGACGGGGATGGGGCGGGTGCTGCTCGACGACTACCCGCCCGCGCAGCGCGCGGTGGTGCGCCGGGTGATGGAGGCGCTGGCCGAGCGGGTGCGGGGGAGGAACGCATGAGTACCGGGAGGGCGGTGGGCCTGCGGGTGGCGCGGGTCGGAATGTGGGCGGTGCTGCCCGGGGAGGTCGCGCTGGCGGTCTGTCTGGTGGCCGGGGTCCGGATACCCGGTGCCGTTCTGCTGGTGGCCGAGGCGCTGGTGGTGGGCGTCCTCGCGCTGGAGGCGTACGTGATGTGGCCGCTGTACACGGCGCGGCGGCGGGCCGGGGACAGGCGCCGGGAGGCCGGGCTGTCCGCGATGCGGGCCGTGGTGCCGGTGGCCGTGCGGCGGCTGGTGGTGCACGAACTCCGGGCGTTGCACAGTCTCGGGCTGTGGGTCCTGCGCCGCCGCCACCGGATTCCGGCGGGGGCCCGGCCGTTCTCGTACACCGAACCGCAGACCGGGATCATGTGGACGTTTGTCTTCGTCTCCGTCGTGGAGACCGTGGTGCTGGCCCTGGTGATCCCCTGGCCGCTCGTCCACGCGATCCTGCTCGTGGTGGACGTGTACGGGATCGTCATCATCGTCGCTCTTCAGGCGGCCTGTGTGACCCGGCCGCATCTCGTGGAGGCCGACGGTTCGCTGCGGCTGCGCTACGGCGCCCTGTTCGACCTGCGGGCGCCCGCCGCCGTGATCGCCGCCGCCCGGGTGGACCGGCGCTTCCCGGACGGGGGTCTGGTCCGGGTGGACGCGGACGGGACGCTCGATCTGGCGGTGGGGAGCCAGACGACGGTGACGGTGGAGCTGACGGAGCCGGTGGAGTTCGTGCGGCCGTTCGGCCGGCGCGGGAGCGCCCGGACGCTCCGCTTCCACGCCGACGACCCACGGGCGGCGGTCGCGGCGCTCACGGGCGCGAAGGGCGTGAAGGGCGTGAAGGACGCGAAGGGCCGGGCAGTGTCCTGCCCGCTCACGCCGGAGCGAACAGCACAGGCTGCCCTCACGCCGGAGCGAACAGCACTGTCCTCGACGCCGGACCCGCCTGGGTGAGCCGGACCCGCAGCCGCTCCCCCAGCGGGAGCGGGGCCGTGCCGCCCTCGATCCGGCCGACGATCGCCGGGTCCCGGAGGTGGACCGTGCCGGCGGCGGGGTCGCGGTCCTGGACGTCGACGACGTACGCGTCGAAGAGCTCGCCCACGCGCCCCTCCAGCAGCGCCGCCTCGACCAGGTCGACGCAGGCCCGCTCCACGGCGCCCGCGCGCCGCGTCCCCTCGACCATCTCCTTCGGGAGGGCGGGGAGTGCCTCCCGTACCCACTCGGGGGGTTCCGTCCCGGCGGTCGCGGCGAGGCAGAGTTCGGACGCGTACCGGTCGACGAGGCGGCGCAGCGGCGCGGTGCAGTGCGTGTAGAGGTCGGCGACCGCCGCGTGCACGGCGGGGTCGGGGAGTTCCCCGCCGTCGAACGCCGTGTAGCCCGCGCCGCGCAGCAGGGTGGTGCACTCCTGGAGGAACGCCGCGTGGTCGCTCCTCGTCGGGTCGAGGGAGCGGACGACCTCGGCGTAGGGGACGTGGTGCGGCCAGTCGACGCCCAGGGCGTGGGCGGAGCGCCGCAGCCGGGCGACAGCTCCGTCCGGGGCGATCGGCAGGGTGCGCAGGATGCCGGCGCCCGTGTCGGCCATGAGGCGGGCGGCGGCCGCGCCGGTGAGCAGGGAGATCTGGGCGTTCCAGCCCTCGGCGGGGAGCGTGGCGCGGTAGGCCAGGCCGTAGGAGCCGTCCCGTTGGACGATCTCCTGTTCGGGGACGTTCAGCGAGATGCCGCCCCGGGCCCGTTCCTGTTCCTCGCGCAGCCGCCCGATGTCCCGCAGCAGGGCGAGGGGCTCCTCGGCCGTGCCCGCGTCGATCTGGCGTTGGACGCCCGCGTAGTCGAGCTTCGCGCGGCTGCGGACCAGGGCGCGGGTCACGTCGGCGTGGACGGCCCGCCCGTCGCCGTCCAGGTCGATCCGCCACAGCGCGGCCGGGCGGGTCTCGCCGGGGAGGAGGCTGGCGGCGCCCTCGGAGAGGACCGGTGGGTGGAGGGGGATCCGGCCGTCGGGGAAGTAGAGGGTGGTGACCCGGCGGTGGGCCTCGGCGTCGAGCGCGCCGCCCGGCCGGAGAAACGCGGCGACGTCCGCGATGGCGTAGTGCACCCGGAAGCCGTGGGGGCGGCGCTCCAGGTGCATCGCCTGGTCGAGGTCGGTGGAGGCGGGCGGGTCGATGGTGAGGAACGGCAGGTCCGTGGCGTCCTCGTGGGCCGACAGGTCCGGGGCCCGCGCCGCCTCGGCCGCCTTCGCGAGCACCTCGGGCGGGAAGGCTCCGGGCAGGTCGAGCTCGGTGCGCAGCGCCCGCAGGGCGGCCCCGAGCGAGCAGTCGGCTGCACCGGTCATACGCAGGTGGCGGCGGGGCATGGCCCGAGCGTAGGCCGGGCGGGGGCAGGCGGCATCCGGGGCGCTCGCCGGCCCCGCGCGCACAGGCGGCGCGGCCGTCGCCGTACGGGAGGGCGCGGCCGTCGCCGTACGGGAGGCGGCGCCCCGTCCCCGTACCCTTGCCGAGGACCCGGAGAGCCCGCACGTCGACCGGGTCCGCGCTTGCGCCGTACGTACGAAGGAGAACCGCCGTGCTCGTGCTGTTGCCGCCCTCCGAAGGAAAGGCCGCCTCGGGGCGCGGGGCTTCGCTGAAGCCGGAGTCGCTGTCGCTGCCGGGGCTCGCCCCGGCCCGTGCCGCGGTGCTGGACGAGCTGGTCGAGCTGTGCCAGGCGGACGAGGAGAAGGCCCGTGAGGTGCTGGGGCTGAGCGTGGGGCTGCGGGGCGAGGTCGGCAAGAACACCGGGCTGCGCACCGCCGGGACCCGTCCGGCCGGGGAGCTGTACACCGGCGTGCTGTACGACGCCCTCGATCTGGCCTCGCTGGAGGCGGACGCACGGCGGCGGGCGGCGAAGTCGCTGCTGGTCTTCTCCGGGCTGTGGGGCGCGGTCCGGATCGGCGACCGGATTCCGCCGTACCGCTGCTCGATGGGGGTGAAGCTGCCCGGTCTCGGCGCGCTCGGCGCGTACTGGCGTACCCCGATGGAGACCGTGCTGCCCGAGGCCGCCGGGAACGGGCTCGTCCTGGACCTGCGCTCCTCGGCGTACGCGGCGGCGTGGAAGCCGGCGGGTGAGGTGGCGTCGCGTACGGCGAGCGTGCGGGTGCTGCACTCCCAGCTGGTGGGCGGGGTGGAGAAGCGGTCCGTGGTGAGCCACTTCAACAAGGCGACCAAGGGCCGACTGGTGCGCGATCTGCTGGTGGCGGGTGCGCGGCCGAAGGGCCCGGCGCAGTTGGTGGACGTGTTGCGGGACCTCGGGTACGTGGTGGAGGCCGAGGCCCCCGCGCGGGCCGGGCGGCCGTGGTCGCTGGACGTGGTGGTGACGGACATCCACTGACCGGCACCGAGGGGATGCCCTCGTGCCCTCGCGGGCGGCTCAGCGGCACTCCTCGATGGACTGTTGTTGCGCCCTGCGCAACGCTCGTTGCAGATATTGCCTTGGGCGCGGCAGGATGACCCCATGACCTCCTCTGCCACGCCCGCCGCCCCGTCCGACGCCTCCGTACTGGATCTCGCGCCCGTCGTCCCCGTCGTCGTCCTGCACGACGCGGCTGACGCGGTGCCGTTGGCGCGGGCTCTGGTGGCGGGTGGGCTCCCGGCGATCGAGGTGACGCTGCGGACACCCGCCGCGCTGGAGTCGATCCGGGCCATGGCCGCCGAGGTCCCGGGCGCGGTGGTCGGGGCGGGCACGGTGATCTCGCCGGAGCACGTACGGGACACCGTCGACGCCGGGGCCCGGTTCCTGGTCAGCCCGGGGTGGACGGACGCGCTGCTGGAGGCGATGAAGGCGTCCGGGGTGCCGTTCCTGCCGGGCGTCTCGACCACCTCCGAGGTGGTGGCCCTGCTGGAGCGCGGGGTGCGGGAGATGAAGTTCTTCCCGGCCGAGGCGGCGGGCGGCACGGCCTACCTCAAGGCTCTGTCCGCGCCGCTCCCCCAGGCCCGGTTCTGCCCGACCGGCGGCATCTCGCTCGCCTCCGCGCCGTCGTACCTCGCGCTGCCCAACGTCGGCTGCGTGGGCGGCAGCTGGATGGTGCCGGGCGACGCGGTGGCGGCGAAGGACTGGGACCGGGTGGCCCGGCTGGCGGCCGAGGCGGCGGCGCTCGGCGCGTGATCCCACGAACCTGAGGAGCCCCCTCAGTGCGGGAGCTCCACGGCGTGAGACCCCTGAGAGCGGGAGCTGCACGGGCGTAAGGCCCCTCAGCGCGCAGGAACTGCACGGCCTGAGGCACCTCAGCGCAGGAGCTGCACGGGCGTAAGGCCCCTCAGCGCGCAGGAACTGCACGGCCTGAGGCACCTCAGCGCAGGAGCTGCACGGGCGTAAGGCCCCTCAGCGC